>NZ_CP060034.1:0-646293 GCF_023208195.1 Nocardioides sp. InS609-2
ATGTTCCTCGTCTCCTTGGCGGTCTGCGGCGTCGCTGGACTCGGCGTTCCCACACTGGTCCGCGCAGTTCCCGAGCCTGAGAACGATGACGAGCCGAAGGAGCTGTACGCCGACGTCGCGGCCCTGCCGGGTCTCGCCTGGAAGGCGGCGCTGTTCTCGGCAGTCATCGGGGGAGTCGTGGCGGCGACAGTCGGGGCGACCTGGCATCTGCTCGTGCTTCTCCCGCTGGTGCCGGTCGGGGTCGCGCTCGGGCTGGTCGACTGGCGGACCCGGCTGCTGCCGACCCGCATCATCGCGCCGACGTACGCACTCGTCATCGTTGGCGTGCTCGTCGTCTGGGCCGTCACCGGCGACACGAGTGACCTGGCTCGGGCCGGCCTGGGCTGGGTGATCGCAGGCTTCCTGTTCTTCGTGCTGTGGTTCGTGCACCCGCGTGGACTCGGCTACGGCGACGTACGCCTGTCGGGAATCCTCGGCATCGCGCTCGGGCACGTCGGGTGGGGCGAGCTGTTCGTCGGCGTGTATGCCGGATTCCTGCTCGGCGGGGTGGGCGGTCTGCTGCTCAGCCGGCTGCGCATAGTCGAGCGGAAGGACTACCCGTTCGGCCCGTTCATGCTGGTCGGGGTGCTGGTCGGCCTGCTCGTCGGGCCTGCCGCTGCGGCGTACTACAACCGCTGACTCCAGACGGGGCTCGTCCGAGATCGGGTCATCCCTGTGGAGAACTACGCTGGGGCGCCAAGAAGTGTCGGCGCCCGCTGGTGAGCCCTCTCGAGCCACCTGACCAACCGCGACCGGCTGAGGCGGGTGTCGGCGTCGATCACGGTACGCGCGCGCCTCGACGTGATCGAGCGCAGGCTTCCGTCCGAGGGCGTGCGGGCCTTTTGGAGCGCGACCGTCTCGACATCGCGGTGGCCACGATCGACGGGCTCCGCACGGCCGTGTGCGCACCAGTTTCGCCCATGCCGTTGCGCCGGGCGCACAGCCTGCTGGTCACCCTCGTACGCGACCTGGGTGGCTGACCGGCGGACGAGGCGCAGCCGGGTCATGGGTGCGTGAAACACTGCATCCATGCTGCGTTGGCTCACTGCGGGCGAGTCCCACGGTCCGTCCCTGGTCGCGATCCTCGAAGGTCTGCCCGCCCATGTGCGGGTGACGACTGCCGACATCGCCGACTCCCTGGCTCGTCGTCGTCTCGGTTACGGCCGTGGTGCCCGGATGAAGTTCGAGCAGGACGAGGTGACCATCACCGGTGGCGTCCGGCACGGCGAGACGATGGGGGGTCCGGTCGCGATCAACATCGGCAACACCGAGTGGCCCAAGTGGGACAAGGTCATGTCGGCCGACCCGGTCGACCCCGTCGAGCTCGACGCGCTGGCCCGCAACGCCGCCCTGACCCGGCCCCGGCCGGGCCATGCCGACCTGGTCGGGATGCAGAAGTACGACTTCGACGAGGCCCGCCCGATCCTCGAACGCGCCTCCGCCCGCGAGACGGCAGCCCGGGTGGCGCTCGGCCGGGTCGCATCGAACTTCCTGCAGCAGGCGGTCGACGCAGAGATCGTCTCCCACGTCGTCCGCCTCGGCACCGTGACCGCCCCCGAGGGTCTGATCCCGATGCCCGGCGACGTCGAGCGACTCGACGCCGACCCGGTGCGCTGCCTCGACCCCGAGACCTCTGCCGCGATGGTTGCGGAGATCGACCAGGCCCACAAGGACGGCGACACGCTCGGCGGCGTCGTCGAGGTCGTCGTACACGGACTGCCGCCGGGCCTCGGGTCGCACGTGCACTGGGACCGTCGTCTCGATGCGCGGCTGGCCGGTGCGCTGATGGGCATCCAGGCGATCAAGGGCGTCGAGGTCGGCGACGGATTCGCGCTGGCCGCCACCCCGGGCTCCCTGGCTCACGACGAGATCGTGCCGACCGACGACGGCCTGCGTCGTACGTCGGGACGTTCGGGCGGCACGGAGGGTGGCATGAGCACCGGTGAGGTGCTTCGCGTGCGCGCCGCCATGAAGCCCATCGCGACGGTGCCGCGGGCGCTGCGCACCGTCGACGTCGCGACCGGCGAGGCCTCGGTCGCCCATCACCAGCGCAGCGACGTGTGTGCCGTGCCGGCTGCCGGCATCGTCGCCGAGGCAATGGTGGCGCTGGTGCTCGCCGAGGCCGTCGTGGAGAAGTTCGGTGGCGACTCGGTGCGCGAGACCCGTCGCAACGTGCAGAGCTACCTCGACACGCTGAGGTTTCGGTGACCGGGCCCAGGGTCGTGCTCATCGGACCGATGGGCGCCGGCAAGACGACCGTCGCCGGCCTGCTCGCGGCCGCGTGGGACGTGCCCGTGCGCGACACCGACGACGACATCGAGCGCGAGCAGGGCCGCAGCATCTCCGACATCTTCGTCGACTCGGGAGAGGGCCAGTTCCGCGAGCTCGAGGCCAGAGCGGTCGCCGCGGCGCTCGAGCGCCACGACGGCGTGCTCGCGCTGGGCGGCGGTGCGGTGCTCGACCCGGCCACCCGCGACCTGCTCGACGGCCACACCGTGGTGTTCCTGCGCGTCGGCCTGGGCGACACCGTCTCCCGCGTGGGCCTGGGCGGCGGTCGCCCGCTGCTGCTCGGCAACATGCGTGGCCGCATCAAGCAGCTGCTCGACGAACGCACCCCTGTCTACGAGTCGGTCGCCACGCACACCGTCGACACCGACGGCCGCACGGCCGACGAGGTTGCCCACCAGGTGGCCGAGCTGCTCGGGGAGCCGGTGCCGTGAACGACACCGTCCTACCGGTGCGCGGAGCCGCGCCGTACGACGTGGTGATCGGCCACCACCTCGCCCACCGGCTGCCCGCGATGCTGGGGGAGTCGGTGCAGCGCATCGCCGTCCTGTACGACGGCACGCTGGGCCAGCTGGCCCAGCCGCTCGTGGACTCCCTTGTCGATGCCTATGACGTGCTCGCGCTCGGCCTGCCCCCAGGTGAGGCAGGCAAGAGCGCTGCGGTCGTGGCCGACCTCTGGGAAGCGCTGGGTGCCGCCGGTTTCACGCGGTCGGATGTCGTCGTCACGTTCGGTGGCGGGGCGACGACCGACCTCGGTGGCTTCGTGGCCGCCACCTGGCTGCGCGGCGTACGCGTCATCCACCTGCCCACGACGTTGCTCGGCATGGTCGACGCTGCGGTCGGTGGCAAGACCGGCATCAACACGAACGCCGGCAAGAACCTCGTCGGCGCCTTCCACGAGCCCGCCGGTGTGCTGTGCGACCTGGCGCTCCTGCGCACCCTGCCGCGTGACGAGCTCGTCGCCGGGCTGGGCGAGGTCATCAAATGCGGCTTCATCGCCGACCCGGTGATCCTCGACCTCGTCGAGTCCACCGACCCGGAGTCCCTGACCGTCGACAGCCCGGTGCTGCGCGAGCTTGTCGAGCGCGCCATCAAGGTCAAGATCGACGTGGTCGTCGACGATCTCCGGGAGACCGGGGGAGCCGACGATCACCCGGGTCGTGAGGTGCTCAACTACGGCCACACGATGGCGCACGCCATCGAACGCGCTTCCGGCTACGCCGTCCGCCACGGTGAGGCAGTCGCGATCGGCTGCGTCTACGTCGCCGAGGTGGCTCGCCGGGAGGGCATCCTGCCCGAGGCCGTCGCCGACCGGCATCACACGGCCTTCGCCCGCGTCGGCCTGCCGACCACCTGGTCCGGCGCGACGTTCGACGAGCTGCACGACACGATGTTGGTGGACAAGAAGTCGAGGGGCTCGCAGCTTCGTCTCGTGGTGCTCGACGACCTGGCCCGGCCCCGCATCCTGCCCGGGCCTTCGACGGACGTGCTGCGGGCGGCGTACGACACGATGACGGGAGCGGACCGATGAAGGTGCTCGTGCTGAACGGTCCCAACCTGGGCCGCCTGGGCCGTCGTCAGCCCGAGATCTACGGCACCACCACCCACGACGAGCTCGCCGAGGCCTGTCGGGTCTGGGGTGCCGAGCTGGACCTCGAGGTCGACGTCCGCCAGACCAACCACGAGGGCGAGCTGCTCGACTGGCTCAACGCCGCGGCCGACGAGGGCATCGCGGTCGTGCTCAACGCCGGAGCGTGGACGCACTACTCGTTGGCCCTCTTCGACGCGTGCGCACAGCTCGAGGAGCCGCTGGTCGAGGTGCATATCTCCGACCCGAAGCAACGCCCGGAGGAGTTCCGGCACACCTCGGTGGTCGAACCACACGCGGTCGCCACGATCGCGGGCCTGGGCATCCAGGGGTACCGCGAAGCGCTCCAGCTGCTGGCCGACGGGGCTACCTAGATTTCTCGGCCCACCGACGCGACCGATAGACTCTCCAGTTCCTGCCAGCCGTCGATCGACCCCGATCCGGGCCGGCAGTCCCCGACCTCGACCAGAAGGCTGACTCGCGCGCATGGCATCGACCAACGACTTGAAGAACGGCCTGGTGCTCAACCTGGACGGCCAGCTGTGGGCCGTCGTGGAGTTCCAGCACGTCAAGCCGGGCAAGGGCCCCGCCTTCGTGCGCACCAAGCTCAAGAACGTCGAGTCCGGCAAGACGGTCGACAAGACGTTCAACGCCGGCACCAAGGTCGAGACGGCCAGTGTCGACAAGCGCACGATGCAGTACCTCTACAACGACGGCACGTCGTACGTCTTCATGGACACCCAGTCCTTCGAGCAGCTCGAGGTGCCTCCGGCCATCGTCGGCGACGCCAGGAACTTCATGCTCGAGAACCAGGACGCCATCGTGGCGACCAACGAGGGCCGCGTCCTCTACATCGAGCTCCCCGCGGCCGTCGAGCTGCTCATCTCCGAGACCGAGCCGGGCCTCCAGGGCGACCGCTCGACCGGTGGCACCAAGCCCGCAACGCTCGAGACCGGTCACATCATCCAGGTGCCGCTCTTCATCACCGGTGGCGAGAAGGTCAAGGTCGACACTCGCGACTCCTCCTACCTCGGCCGCGTCAAGTCCTGATCGATGGCAGCCCGCTCCAAGGCCCGTAAGCGGGCCCTCGACATCCTCTTCGCCTCCGAGATGCGCTCGCAGGACCCGGTGGCGTCGCTCGACACGGCCATCGCCGACGGCGAGGGCCCGACCAACGACTACACCGCGCTGCTCGTGCGCGGCGTGGTCGCCCACCAGGCGCGCATCGACGACCTGCTGCGCGACTACTCCGAGGGCTGGACCCTCGAACGGATGCCCGCAGTCGACCGCAACGTGCTGCGCCTGGGTCTCTACGAGCTCCTGTACGCCGACGACGTGCCCGACGCGGTGGCCGTGAGCGAGGCGATGGCGCTGGTGCGCGACCTGTCTACCGACGAGTCGCCCGCGTTCGTGAACGGCATCCTTGGCAACCTGATGCGCAACAAGGCGAAGCTTGTCGAGGAAGAGCCCGAGCCCGAGCTGAGCTAAGCGCGCTTGCGGCCGGCGTGCGGGCCGGTCAGCCTCGACGCGTGTGTCGCGTCGGACGCGACCACGCCCACCCGAGCGTCGACTCCGGCCCGGCCGACCCGCCCGGTCGCCGCCGGGGGAGCGCCGTTGACGACCGGCCGGCTCTGCGGAAGGTAGGGGTCGTGCGTCGGCTTGCCCCACCTGGCGACCGTGGCGTCCTTCTCCCACGCCTCGACGACCCGTTGCCGGGTCCGCGACTCGAAGTGGAAGAGCTCGGAGGTGGCCACCCACACGATGCGGTAGCCCAGACTCCGGGTCTTGTAGCAGAGATCGACGTCGTTGAAGTTCAGCGGCAGCGACTCGGCGAAGCCACCCACCTCGAGAAAGGTGTCGCGCCGCATGGCCGAGCAGGCAGCCGTTACACCGCTGGCCTCGCGGTTGACCTTGAGCGCGCCGAACGTCGCTGCTGAGGCGGCGGGCTCACCGATGAACGGGTGAAGGTACTGACCGAGGTTGTAGGCGTGACCGGCGTGCTGGATCGTGGTGTTGCTGAAGTACAGTTTCGCGCCGGTCATGCCGACGTCGGGCTCGTCAAGCGGACCGACAAGGTCCTCGAGCCAGTACTCGGAGCGCACCGAGACGTCGTCGTTCAGGAAGACCAGCCGCTCGCCGGTGGCGGCGAGGCAGCCGAGGTTCATCTTGCGGCTGTAGTTGAAGGACTCGGTGAACGGCACCAGCACCAGCCGGTCGCCGCCGATCTCGCGCAGCTCGTCCAGCACCGACTGCGGGGTCGGCGGGTCGTAGACGACGACGATCTCGAGGTTGGGGTGCCGGGTCTTCTCCATCACGGTGCGCACGGCTTCGAGCACGAACACGATCTGGGAGCCCCAGATCATTCCGCCCTTGCCGATCGTAGGGATGACCAGGCTGACCCCGAGGTCGGGGTCGAGCTCGCGGCGCAGCGTGTACAGACCGGGGTGCTCGCCGAAGTCGGCGGTCGCGGCCAGGCCGAGCCGGTCGAGGTGGTCCTGGACTGCCTTCTTGCCGGCGATCCAGGCGTACGGCTTCGCGTCGGCACTCCCGGCGGCCGAGCCGGGGACGACCCGCCAGTGGTACAGGATCTCCGGGATGTGTACGACGCGGCGAGCCTTCTCAGTTACGCGCAGGATCAGGTCGTGGTCTTGGGAGCCGTCGTAACCCTCCCGAAAGCCGCCCACCTCGCGTACGAGGTCGGTACGGATCACCGAGAGATGGCAGGTGTACATCTGGCCGCGCAGGCGCTCAGGCGACCACACTGGTTTGAGGAACGTGTCGTAGAATCCGCCCTCGTCGTCGACCTTGTCTTCGTCCGAGTAGACGTAGTCGACGTCGTCGTGACCTGCGATGACCTGTGCGTTGCGTGCCAGCGCCGCGGGCGTGAGCAGATCGTCGTGGTCGAGCAGGGCGACGAAAGTGCCGCGTGCGGCGTCGATCGCGTCGTTGCTCGCCGCCACGATGTGGCCGTTGGTCTCCCGCTCGATGACCCGGATACGGGCGTCCTTCGCGGCATAGGCAGCCAGCAGCTTGCGGACGCCGGGATCGGGGGAGCAGTCGTCGACCAGGATGAGCTCCCAGTCGTCGCAGTCCTGGTCGAGCACCGACTCGATGGTGTCGGTCAAGACGTCGAGCGGTGGGTTGTAGACGGGGGTGACGATCGAGAAGAGCGGGGCGTCGGTCATCGTCGACGTCACGGCTTGGTGCGGCGGGAACCGGTGAAGAGGGACCCGATCCGCCAGGTGCGGGATCCCTTCAGCGCCGCCAGCTGGCGCTCGGCCCGTGCCTGGCGTCGGCGGGCCACCTCAAGGCGTCCTCGCACCTTCTTCGTGCGATCGTGAGCGGCGATCAGGCGCGCGTTGAGGCGCTCGACCTGCAGCTGCAACTGGGCTGTCTCCGCCTCGAGGCCGATGACGTGGTCACGTGTGGTCAGCAGCTTGTGCTGGGCGCCGAGGAGCTGGTCGTGCAGGTCGGCGCCGCGCCGGCTGGCGTCGCCGTCGGCCGCGGCCAGTGTGGCCCGCTTCTCGCGGACCTCGGCCTCGAGGGCTGCCACGGTGGCTTCGTAACGGTGGACGACGTCGCGGGGCTGGAGCTCCGCGACGTCGTACAGGGTGGTCCAGGGCGTCCAGAAGTCGAGGGTGACGTCGGTGCGGCGGTAGAAACCGCGCTCGGCGAACGATGCGGCCCAGTCGGAGGGGGAGAGGATGCTGGCGTGCGGGGCGCCGGCGCCGGGCGTGCTGGCGAACACGATGCGGTTGGTGGCGGCGCTGATCGAGTCGAGCGCGGACCGTGCGTCGGCCGGATCGAGGTCGGCGAGTACGTCGAGGCAGGTCACCACGTCGTAGCGGCTGTCGAGCGGCTTGGTGGGGGAGGCAACCTCGAGGCGCGGACGAACGTCGTCGTCGGCCGCGGAGATCTTGGCGTCCGAGTCGTCGATGCCGCGGGCGTCGACGCCCTGGTCGGCGAGGGCCTGCACGAGTAGGCCGCGGCCACAGCCCACGACCAGGACGGTCTCGGGGTGTGCGATGGCGACGATGCGGTCGGCGAGCATCCGGCTCAGGTGACGCGCACGGTCGACATTGGACTCGGGTGCGCTGCCGGACGAGGCGCTCCCCGTCGGCACCGATCCTTCATGCGAGGTCATCACACACGTCCCTCTAGTCGGCCCCCAGCTCAGAGGACACACCTCGTTTGCTGCGATCTCATGCGTGGAGGACATTATCGCATCGGCCGGCCCGGTCGGAGGCGCCGCCCCGTGGGCGCGGACTCTCCTCAGTTCCCGCGGGTGGCCAGCGCCAGCGCCGACGCCACGAGGTACTGCTTGACCTGGTCGGACGAGATCGAGCCGATGGTCGGCACGCCCGGCGCCGCCTCCGTCACCAGGATGCCGACGCGTGCGAGCTGCAACGCACCCAGCCCGCTCGCGTAGAGCATGTTGGCCAGCACGACCGGGTCCTCGACCGTGAAGTCGCCGCTCTCTACGCCGGCCTGGAGCCCGGTCGAGAGGACGGCCAGGCAGCCGGAGATGCCACGACCGAGGCGGAACATCGCGTTCTCGCTGATCTCCTGGAGCAGCTCGGTGCCGGTACGCCGCATCAGCGACTGTGCGCAGTCGACGAAGGCGGGGTGCGCGACGCCGTACTCCACGAACGCCGAGACCATCGCCGAGAGGCGGTCGGTGGGCGTGCCCGGCGACCCGGACGCCCGCAGCAGCTCGGCCCGCAGCTCGTCGAGGTAGCCGACGAGGGTGAGCGCGAAGAGCTCCTCCTTGCCGGTGAAGTGGCGGTAGACGATGGCGCGGTTGATGCCGACGGCCTTGGCGATGTCCTCGATCTGCGCGTCGCGCACGCCGCGCTCGTCGAAGAGGGCCCGCGTGGCGTCGAGGATCTCGCTCTCGCGCTGACGCCGTCGTGCGGCAGCCGCGGTACGACGTCCGTCTGTGCTGCCTTCCCGAGGAGCAGTCGTGGCCATGGCCTGAGTCTAGATGTTGTGCAACTCGGAGTTTGCATACGTGTGGCACGCCTGTGACGGCTTCTGTCAGCTCCAGCCGAGGGCCCGGTCGGCGGTCACGGGGAGCTCCCGCTGACGGATGCCGGTGGCGTTGTGGACCGCATTGGCCACGGCCGCGCCCGCGCCGACGATGCCGATCTCGCCGATGCCACGGGCACCCATCGGGTTCACCCGGAGGTCGGCCTCATCGAGCCAGACCGCCTCGATGTCCTGCACGTCGGCGTGCGCGGCGATGTGGTAGCTGGCCAGGTCGCCGGTGACCACGTGTCCGTAGCGGGCGTCGCGCCAGGACTCCTCGAACAGCGCCGTGGAGAGGCCCATCGTCATGCCGCCGATCAGCTGGCTGCGGGCCAGGGTCGGGTTGACCACGCGGCCGACCGAGAACACACCCAGCATCCGGGGCACCCGCAGCTCGCCCGTCCACCGGTTGACCCTGACTTCGGCGAACTGCGCGCCGAACGAGTGCAACGAGTAGCCGCCGTGCATCGGCCTGTCGGGCAGGCCCGCGGTTGTCTCGGCACCCGGGTCGGGTGAGCCGCCGTGCTCGGCGCGGAACTCTTCGGCGGCGCCGACGATCGCCCAGCCCCACGAGCTGGTGCCGGCCGAGCCGCCGGCCACGGTCGCCATCGGCAGGTCGGTGCTGCCGATGGCCAGGTCGATGGCGTCGAGGTCGACGTCGAGCGCGTCGGCGGCGATCTGGGCCAGCACGGTCCAGGCACCGGTGCCGATGTCGGTCGCGCCGATAGCGACGGAGTAGCGGCCGGCGTCCTCGGCCCGGATCCGGGCCCGGTTGCCGGGCATCGTGTAGGCGGGGTACGTCGCGGTGGCGGTGCCGAGGCCGACGTGCCAGTCCTGCTCGACGCGCGAGCCGGCGCGCCGGCGCTGGTCCCAGCCGAACTCCTCGGCGCCGCGGTCGAAGCAGTCGATGAGCCGCCGGTCGCCGAACGACTTGCCGCTCTCGGGGTCGGTGGTGGGCTCGTTGCGGCGGCGCAGCTCGAGCGGGTCGAGACCGCACGCGTCGGCGAGCTCATCCATGGCGACCTCGTGGGCGAACACGCCGGGCATCTCGCCGGGGGCACGCATCCAGGACGGCACCGCCACGTCGAGCCGGGTCAGCCGCGTGGACGTGTGGCGGTTGGGCGCGGCGTACAGGTGCCGTGTCGGCGCGACGGTCTGCTCGGCGAACTCCTTCCACCGCGCGGTCTGCGAGCGGGCCTCGTGGTCGATGGCGGTGAGCTGCCCGTCGGCGTCGGCCCCGAGCCGCAGGTGGGAGTAGGTGGCCGTCCGGTAGCCGGTGATCGTGAACATCTGCTGGCGGGTCACGGCGAGCCGCACCCAACGTCCGGGGTGGGCCTTCGCGGCCAGCGCCACGGCGACGTTGTGGGCGTGCGGGAGTCCCTTGGAGCCGAACCCGCCACCGACGTACGACGCCACGACGTGCACCTGGTCGGACGACAGCGCGAAGAGCGGGGCCAGCGTCGTACGGACGCTGTGGGAGGCCTGCGTGGAGTCGAAGATGCGCAGCTCGGCGGTGCCGTCGAGACCCTCCCAGCGGGCGGTGCTGGCGTGCGGCTCCATCGGGTTGTTGTGCTGGTGCGGGGTCGCGTAGGTCGCGTCGACCACGTGGGTGGCCGAGTCGAGGGCGAGATCGGCGCGGCCGGTGTTGCTGCTGGGCGACAGGCCCGCGTTGAGCTTTTCGGGGACGTCGCCCTCCGAGTGCTCGTCGAAGGTCAGCTCTGCCTTCTCCTCGGCGTAGTCGACCCGTACGCAGCGTGCGCCCTCGCGGGCCACCTCGGAGGTCGTGGCCAGGACCAGCGCCACGATCTGACCGCGGAAGTGCACCTCGTCGTCCTGGAGGACGGCGTACTCCTCGTCACGGATGTCGGCGAGCTTCGGCGCGTTGGTGTGGTCGAGCACGGCGACGACGCCGTCGGTCGCGCGGACCTCGTCGGCGTGCACCGCGGTGACGCGGCCGCGGGCGATCGTGGACGCCACGATCCAGAGGTGCAGCGGCTCGTGCACGCCGTCCTGCGTGGCGTACTCGACGGCGTACGTCGCGTGGCCGGTCACCTTGAGGGCGCCGTCGGCGCGCGGCCGGGAGGTGCCGATCTCCTTGATCCGGAGATCTGGGCTCTGCGGTGCTTTCGCGGTCATCGCGGACCTCCTGCCAGGCCGGTGAGCACCATCGCGGTGGCGCCCGTGATCATCGCCAACTTGTAGCTGTTTCCTTCACTGGTGACAGCGTCGGCGAGCTCATCGGCGCAGGCCGCGCGGATGGGGTCCTCGTCGAGTGGCCCGCCGTGCAGGGCCGCCTCGAGCCGGGTCGCTCGCCAGGGCTGGTGAGCGACGCCGCCCCAGGCCACGCGCACCTCGTCGCCGGCGACGACCGCTGCGACCGAGACGAGAGCGAAGGCGTACGACGCGCGGTCGCGGGCCTTGTAGTAGGTGGAGACGGCCCCGTCGGGCAGGGCCGGCACGGTGACCGCCGTGATCAGCTCGCCGTGGACGAGCGACGTGTCGTGCTCGGGGGAGTCGCCGGGGAGGCGGTGCAGGTCGGCCAGCGGGATAGTGCGGACGCCGTCGGCGCCGAGCACCTCGACCGAGGCGTCGAGCACCGCGAGGGCGACCGCCATGTCGGAAGGGTGCGTGGCCACACAGGACTCGGACGTGCCGAGCACGGCGTTGTAGCGGTCATAGCCACCGATCGCCGAGCAGCCCGAGCCGGGCTCGCGCTTGTTGCAGGGCGTCGTGGCGTCGGCGAAGTAGACGCAGCGGGTGCGCTGCAGCAGATTGCCCGCAGCCGTGGCCTGGTGCCGGATCTGGGCCGAGGCGCCGGAGAGCAGGGCGCGGCTGAGGACGGCGTACTGCGACCGGACGGCGGGATGGGCGGCCAGGTCGCTGTTGCGGACGTTGGCGCCGATGCGCAGCCCGTCGGCCGTCTCCTCGATGTCGGCGAGCGGCAGCCCCCGCACGTCGACCAGCCGGGTCGGCGTCGCGACGCCGAGCTTGAGGTGGTCGACAAGGTTGCTCCCTCCGGCGATGTATGACGCGTCGGGGTCGAAGGCGACCAGGCTGACGGCCTCGTCGAGAGTGCCCGGGCGCTCGTAGTCGAAGGGCCTCACCGCGACGCCTCGCGGATGGCGGTGACGATGTTGACGTAGGCGCCGCAGCGGCAGAGGTTGCCGCTCATGCGTTCGCGGATCTCGTCGTCGGTCAGGTCGACGTCGCCGTCGAGGTCGGCGCTGACGTGGCTGGGATGACCCTCGGCGACCTCGGCCAGCATGCCGATCGCGCTGCAAACCTGTCCGGGCGTGCAGTAGCCGCACTGCAGTCCGTCGTGGTCGACGAACGACTGCTGCATCGGGTGCAGCTCGTCGCCTTCGGCCAGACCCGAGGCGGTGGTGATCACTGCTCCGTCGTGGGCGACGGCCAGGCTCAGGCAGGTCAGGTGGCGGCGGCCGTCGAGCAGCACCGTGCAGGCGCCGCACTGGCCGTGGTCGCAGCCCTTCTTGGGCGACGTGACGCCGAAGCGCTCGCGCAGCGCGTCGAGGATGGTCGTGCGGTTGTCGACCTCACCGCCGACCTCTTCGCCGTCGATGGTCATCGTGATCCGAGGCATCTCGCCAGTCTGCCGGGAAGGTCAAGCGTCGGCACCACCCGAAGCGAGGTTCCCGAGTGCCCGCACGGTGTCGATCGTGTCGGCCTCGTCGGGCCCCTTGTCGTCGCGGTAGCGGACCACCCGGGCGAACCTCAGCGCCACGCCGCCCCGGTAGCGGGACGAGCGTTGTACGCCGTCGAGCGCGATCTCGACGACCTGCTCGGGGCGCACCATGACGGCGTGGTCAGAGCGCCCGGCCTCGAGCTCGAGGAACCGCTCGGTCTGCCAGGTGAGCATCTCGTCGGTCATGCCCTTGAACGTCTTGCCCACCATCACGAGGTCGCCCGACTCGGGTTCGCGGGCGCCCAGGTGGATGTTGGAGAGCCAGCCGCGGCGTCGCCCGGAGCCCCACTCGACGGCGAGGACTACCAGGTCGAGGGTGTGCACCGGCTTCACCTTGACCCACGAGGAGCCGCGCCGGCCCGCGTCGTACGGCGCCTGGAGGTCCTTGACGACGACCCCCTCGTGGCCCTCGGTGAGCACCCCGGCGACGAACACTGCCGCGGCCTCGGGCTCGTCGGTGACCAGCCGGCGGATCCGGTGTTCACCGGGCACGAGGCCGTCGAGCAGCGCGAGCCGCGTCTGCGCCGGCTCGTCGATGAGGTCGCGGCCGTCGAGGTGGAGCAGGTCGAAGAAGTACGGGGTGAGCGCCTCGCCCTCGCTGCTGGCGGTGCGGGACGCGGTGTCCTGGAAGGCGTGCGGGCGACCGTGCTCGTCGAGGCGCAGCACCTCGCCGTCGAGGATGAACCGGTCGGCCGGCAGTGAGCGGGCGACGGCGACCACCTCGGGCAGGCGGGCGGTGATGTCGTCGAGCGACCGGGTGACGGCGATGACCTCGTCGCCGTCGCGGTGCACCTGGATGCGGATGCCGTCGAGCTTGGTGTCGATGGCCACCGGCCGGTCAGGCGCGGCCTTCGCCATGGCTGCGGCGATGTCGGGCGCGCTGGAGGCGAGCATCGGCAGCACCGGCCGGCCGACCGTCAGCGTGAACTCGTCGAGTGCGTCGGCGCCCCCGGTCAGAGCGGCTCGCACGACCGGCACGGTGGCGCCCGCCATCATCGCCGCGCGGCGTACGACGGCCACGGGGAGTCCGGCGGCTGCGGCCACGGCGTCCTGGAGCAGTGCGTCGAGAGCGCCCTGGCGCACCTCACCGGTCACTAGCGAGCGCAGCCAGGTCTGCTCGTGGGCGGTGGCTCGCCCGAAGAGCTCCGCCACGGCAGCCGAGCGCGCCCCTTGAGAGCCTGGCCCGGCCAGCCCGGAGATTGCGTCGAAGGCGATATGCACCTCGCCCACCGTCAGCGTCGGCTCGTCGGCCGGCTCGGGCAGCGACTGGAGCCCGCGCCAGCCCAGGCCGGTGCGGCGCTGACGCAGGCTGCCGGCGAGGTAGGCAGCCACGGTCTCGACCTCGTCGGGGTGGTTATGGTCCACGCGCACCAGCGTGCCAGCGAGCGCTTCCACCTTGGCCTTGCGCGAGCGCGTGGCGGCCACGTTGCGTGAGGTCTCGACGAGGTCGTGGAGCAGCATGCCGCCATTCAACCGCTACCCGCCGACAGTGGCCTGTGGATGACGCCCGCCGCGATCGTCACATTCGTTGCACGCTGATTCGGTGGCGCGACATCGCAGGGATCCGATCTGCCCGTCTCCACGCGGGCTGGTCACGCACGTCCGGATCGACCCGCTGGGCGTCACCGGGCGGACCAGGAGTCAGTCGGTCGGGCGCCACTGGCGTCGTACGTCGCCCGGCCTGTTCGTCCCGACCGACGACTCGTCCGTGGTGGAGCAGCGGGTCTTGGAGGTGGCCGCGCGGCTGCCGGGTCAGGGTGCGGTCACAGGTTGGGCCGCGTGCCGCCTGCACCGGGCCACGTTCTTCGACGGGCTGGCGCGGGACGGTCGGACGGAGCTCCCGGTGCCGGTGGCGGTCGGCCGTAAGGGACGAGTCCGGGATCGAGACGGTCGCATGCTGGTCAGGCTCCACGACGTGCCGGACCACGAGCGAGCCACCCGGCTCGACATCCCGACGGTCACGGCAGTGCGCGCGACGGACGACGCGATGCGGTTGTCGTCGAGCCGGGAGCCGTCGTCGCGCTCGACATGATGTGTGCTGCGGAGGCGGTGTCACTGCTCGTGACGGGCCGGCGGGAAGTTCCTGTCGCCCGGCATGCGGAGGTGGGTGGCCCGGCCGGCGCCGGACAGACTGCGCGAACGGATCCGCGAGCGAGAGGCGCTGGCCGAGCTCAACGACAGGCTGTACGGCGACCCTCAGGCCTCATGAGCGTCAGCTGCCGAACGATCTGCACGGTCGGCTCGGCGTGTCGCGTGCGAAACGTTCGGCACACCGCTGAATCACCCACCGACGCGTGTGCGCACCTCGAACAGCTCGGGGAAGAAGGTCAGGTCGAGGGCCCGCCGCAGGAAGTCGACGCCCGACGAGCCGCCGCTGCCGACCTTGTGCCCGATCGTGCGCTGCACGACCTGGAGGTGGCGGAAGCGCCACTGCTGGAAGTTGTCCTCGAGGTCGACCAGCTCCTCGCACGTCTCGTAGACACCCCAGTGCTCGGCGGGCGCGGCGTAGACACCGGCGAAGACGTCGACCAGGCCCGCGTTGGCGCGGTAGGGCTGCGACCAGTCGCGGTCGAGCAGCTCCGGCGGGACGGCGTACCCGCGGCGGGAGAGGTAGCCGAGGTACTCGTCGTACAGGGAGGGCTCGTGCAGCAGAGTCTGCAGCTCGGCCTGGGCGGCAGGGTCGTGGGCGAAGACCTTCACCATGTCGGCGTTCTTGTTGCCGAGCAGGAACTCGACCTCGCGGTACTGCGCGGACTGGAAGCCCGACGAGGTGGCCAGGAACGGCCGGATCTCGGCGTACTCGCTCGGGGTCATCGTGGCCAGCACGGACCACTGGTCGGTGAGCGTGTGCTGGATGTGCTTGACGCGGGCGAGGCGCTTGAGGGCGGGGGCGAGATCGTCGGACCGCACCAGGGCTCGCGCCGACCGCAGCTCGTGCACCATCAGCTTCAACCAGAGCTCGGACGTCTGGTGCTGGATGATGAACAGCAGCTCGTCGTGCTGCGGCGGGTCGGACTGCGGCACCTGCGCCGAGAGCAGCGTGTCGAGCCGCAGGTAGTCGCCGTAGGACATGTCCTGGCGGAAGTCGCTCTTGATGCCCTCTTCGAGTTCGCGCTTGCTCTTCTCCTCACCCATGGCGGCAACCTACCGCCGTCACGCCCCCTCCGGGTCAGCGGCCGGGACCGCCGTGCCCGAACCCGGCGGGGCCGAGCCCGAGCACACCGGAGTCGAACGCCTTGAGCACCGACGCCTTGTCGGCCGCGGTCAGGTCACCGGCGTCGACGGCATCGTCGAGGCGGTCGGAGAGCGACGTGCGTACGTCGGCCTCGACGTCGGCGCGGAGCTCGGTCAGGGCGTCCTCCACGGCTGAGGCGTCGACCCCGAGCTCCTTCGCCAGCGCCGCAGCCATCTTGGTCTGCAGCGCCTCTCGCTCAGCCTCGGTCGGAGGCGCAGGGCGCTCGCCCTTGGCGCGGTCGGCGATCTTTGGCCCGTAGTCCTCGCGGATCGCCGCGAACGCGTCGGTGACCTTCTGCTCGCTCACGCCCAGCTTCTCGGCGAGCTTCGCGGCCGCGTCGCCATCGGGTCCGCCGAACGGCCCGTGCAGGCCCGGAGGGCCTTCGACATCCGCGGTGTACGTCGACGTACCGGTGCCGCCGTCGTCGGCCAGCGCGATCGTGATGCCCCCCACCGCCCGCCTAGCCCGGCCACTCCGCCGGCCAGGGCGGTGCGCGCGATCGTGGTCTTGTCCATGAGTGCTCCTCGTTTCGGTGAACTGTCCTGCCAACCTGCGCCGTTGACCTGTCAGGACCCTGTGACGAGCCTGCGAATACTGTGCTTTCGTGACCCCCTCCGCCACAGCGCAGCGCACCTGGCGCCCGCAGTGGCCGTGCCCGGCGGGCGCGATCCTGCTGCAGCAGCGACGCGGCAGCGGCGACCCGACGTACCGCATCGACGCGGCGGGTCGGCACTGGCGCGGCATCGGCACGCCGGAGGGTCCGGCGACGCTGTGCATCGAGGTGAGGCCCTCCTGCGCAGACGTGTACGCCGAGGCGTGGGGCCCCGGCGCGGCGTGGGTGCTCGACGCCGTACCGGACCTGCTGGGCGCCGCCGACGACGTGACCGGCTTCGAACCGCAACACCCGGTGGTTGTCGAGGCGTGGCGGCGACACCCGCACTGGCGGCTGGGGCGCAGTGGGCTGGTGATGGAGGCGCTGGTGCCGTCGATCATCGAGCAGAAGGTGACCGGACAGGAGGCCTACTCGGGATTCCGCATGTTGGTGCAGCGCTTCGGCAAGCCCGCGCCCGGGCCCGTGGCCGAGTTGCGCCTGCGCGTGCAGCCCACTCCCGAGGTGCTGCGCGGCATCCCGAGCTGGGAGTGGTTGAAGGTGCACATCGACCCGGCCCGGTCGAAGCCGATCGTGCACGCGGCCCGGCTCGCCGGCTCGCTCGAGCGGCTCGTCGACCTCGACCCCGAGGAGGTCGACACCCGGCTGCGATCGCTGCCCGGCGTTGGCGTGTGGACCAGCGCCGAGGTGCGCACGCACGCCTGTGGCGATGCCGACGCCGTCAGCTTCGGCGACTACCACGTGGCGAAGGACGTCGGGCACGCGCTGACGGGGGAGGCGTTCGACGACGCGCAGCTCGAGGAGTTCCTCGAGCCCTGGCGGCCGCACCGGGGCCGGGTTCCGGCGCTGCTCGGTATGGCGCGACTGGGCCGACCTCGCCGGGGCCCGCGGATGGCGCCGCGGACCCACCTGCCTGGTCGGACCCCGGGTCGCCGTTAGCTCAGAGCAGGGGACGCAGCGGCGCCAGCACGCTCTCGGTGAACTTGCGGTGCAGGTCGCGTGCCTCCCACTCACCGATGGTGAGCTCGAGGCAGTTGCCCTGGTCGGTCAGGAAGATCTTCTCCAGGGTCGCGGCCATCCCGGGGTCGATGATCTCGACGTTGATCTCGTAGTTGCCCTGGAGGCTCAGTCGGTCGATGTTGGCGGTGCCGACCGTCGACCAGCTGCCGTCGATGGTCGAGGTCTTTGCGTGCACCATGGCATCGCGGAAGCGGAAGATGCGCACACCGGCCTCCAGCAGCTGTGAGAAGTAGCCGCGCGAGATCCAGTCGGCCACGATGTGGTTGGACTTGAGCGGCAGCAGCAGGCGCACGTCGACCCTGCGGCGCGCGGCGTCCTTGATCGCGTCGACGAAGTCCTGGTCGGGCAGGAAGTAGGCGTGTGTCATCCAGATGTTGCCGGTGGCGCGGTTGATCGCCTCGAGGTACATCGACCGGATCGGGAACATCCACAACCGCGGCACGTTGCGCGCGAAGCGGATGCGGGGTTCCCACTGCGACGCCGTCTCGAGCAGCAGCGGGCGCGAGGAGTGGCCGATGAGGCGGCGCCGGTTGAGGTTCCACATGTCCGCGAAGGCCCGCTTGAGATCCCAGACGCCCTGCCCGGTGATGCGCACGTGCGTGTCTCGCCACTCGGTGGCGTACGGCGACCCGATGTTGTAGCCGCCCACGAACCCGACCTCCTCGTCGACGACGAGGATCTTGCGGTGGGCGCGGCCGTAGCGGCGGAGCTCCCAGAACCTCAGCCCGGCGGCGTACACGGGGTAGCGCAGCACCTTGATCGACGACGGGAAGTGCTTGAAGCGCGGCGACACCACGAGGTTCGCGAACGCGTCGTAGATGCAGTAGACCTCGACCCCGCGGGCGGCCGCCGACGCCAGCGCCTTCTTGAACGCCTCGCCGATCTCGTCGCCCTTCCAGATGTAGGTCTCGAACAGGATCTGCTTCCTGGCGCCGTCGATCGCGGCCAGCATGTCGTCGTACAGGTCCTGGCCATAGGTGTACGTCGTCACCGCGCCGTCGCCGATCGCGACCGTTGTGGGCGCGGTGGTCGGGAAGGGCTTCGGCTTCTTGCCGCGGCGACGGTAGGAGTCGACAAGCGACATCCCGATCGCGAGCGCGAGCTGGACGCCGAGGAACGTGAGGAGCGTCCGCCGCAGGATCGTCAGCAGGCGCTCGGTCGAGGTCGGCGGTCTGCTCACGTCGGCCAATCTAGCGAGCCTGCCGGTGGGTCAGACTGGGGGAGCGGGTGCGGTTGTGAATATTCTCCCGCCGCGGGACGAGTAAGGGAGGCGGGCGGGTGCGACTGACATTTCAAGTGGGTGGTTCGGCGGTGACCTACCGGCGCAGTTGGTGGACGGGGGTCGACTCGATCGAGGTAGAGGGCGAGGAGTCGCAGCTCACCGGCTTCTGGGCGGCCAACCGGTCGGCGTTCGACCTTGAGCGCGAACAGACGGGGTTGATGCGCGGCACGCCTGTGACCATCCGCGCACGCCGCCCCCGGTGGGTCGGAGGGTTGCGCCCACACGACTACACGGTCCTCGTCGACGGGCGCGTGGTGCTCACCCGGCACGGCTACTGACCCCTACGACGCGAACGACCTCGATCGAGTGTGCGGGCGGACTGGTCGTGCCCAGCCGAGCCGAGCCCGTTGTCGGTGGCCCCGTCTAGGCTCGCAGGCATGCGACCAGTCACCGATCTCGAGCGCCGTGTGGCGCCGTTCAAGGTCGTCTCCGACTACCAGCCGTCGGGCGACCAACCAGCCGCGATCACGGAGATCACCGAGCGCGTCAACGGCGGCGTGCAGGACATCGTCCTGCTGGGTGCCACCGGCACCGGCAAGACCGCGACAGTGGCGTGGGTGGCCGAGCAGGTGCAGCGTCCGCTGCTGGTGATGCAGCCCAACAAGACGCTGGCCGCGCAGTTCGCCAACGAGCTGCGCCAGCTGTTCCCCGACAACGCGATCGAATACTTCGTCTCCTACTACGACTACTACCAGCCCGAGGCCTACGTCCCGCAGACCGACACCTACATCGAGAAGGACTCCTCGATCAACGAGGAGGTCGAGCGGCTGCGGCACTCGACGACCAACTCGCTGCTCACCCGGCGCGACGTCATCGTGGTCTCGACCGTGTCCTGCATCTACGGCCTCGGCACCCCACAGGAGTACCTCGACCGGATGATCCGGCTCAAGGTCGGCCAGGAGCACGACCGCGACTCGATGCTGCGGCGGCTGGTCGAGATCCAGTACACCCGCAACGACATGGCGTTCACCCGCGGCACGTTCCGGGTGCGCGGCGACACCCTGGAGATCTTCCCGGTCTACGAGGAGCTCGCGATCCGCATCGAGTTCTTCGGCGACGAGATCGAGCGGCTGATGACACTGCACCCGATCACCGGTGAGGTCATCACCGACGACACCGAGCTGCACATCTTCCCGGCCACCCACTACGTCGCCGGTCCCGAGCGCATGGAGCGCGCGATCACCGGCATCGAGCTCGAGCTCGCCGACCAGCTCGCGACCTTCGAGCGGCAGGGCAAGCTGCTGGAGGCCCAGCGGCTGCGCATGCGCACGACCTACGACGTCGAGATGATGCGTCAGGTCGGCTCGTGCTCCGGCATCGAGAACTACTCCATGCACATCGACGGTCGCCGTCGCGGCTCGGCGCCCAACTGCCTGCTCGACTACTTCCCCGAGGACTTCCTGCTCGTGGTCGACGAGTCGCACGTGGCCGTGCCGCAGATCGGCGGCATGTACGAAGGCGACATGTCGCGCAAGCGCAACCTCGTCGACCACGGTTTCCGGCTGCCGAGCGCGATGGACAACCGGCCCCTGAAGTTCGAGGAGTTCCTCGACCGCATCGGGCAGACGATCTACCTCTCCGCGACCCCGGGCAACTACGAGCTCGACAAGGTCAGTGCCGACGGCGGTGAGCCTGACGTGGTCGAGCAGATCATCCGGCCGACCGGCCTGATCGACCCCGAGGTGGTGATCAAGCCGACCAAGGGCCAGATCGACGACCTCATCCACGAGATCCGCACCCGTGCCGACAAGAACGAGCGAGTCCTGGTCACCACGCTGACCAAGAAGATGTCCGAGGACCTCACCGACTACCTCCTAGACGCCGGCATCCGCACCCGCTACCTGCACTCCGAGGTCGACACGCTGCGACGCATCGAGCTGCTGCGCGAGCTGCGCATGGGCGAGTACGACGTCCTGGTCGGCATCAACCTCTTGCGAGAGGGCCTCGACCTGCCCGAGGTGTCGCTGGTGTCGATCCTCGACGCCGACAAGGAAGGCTTCCTGCGCTCCGACAAGTCGCTGATCCAGACGATCGGTCGCGCGGCCCGCAACGTGTCGGGTCAGGTGCACATGTACGCCGACAAGATCACGCCCTCCATGGAGAAGGCGATCGACGAGACCAACCGGCGTCGCGCCAAGCAGGTGGCCTACAACCTCGAGAAGGGCGTCGACCCGCAGCCGCTGCGCAAGAAGATCGCCGACATCACCGAGATGCTCGCCCGCGAGGACGAGAACACCCAGGCGCTGCTCCAGACCTGGGCCGACGCCGGCCAGAAAGGACGTGCAGGTGGGGTCCAGCCCAAGAAGAGCCCCACCCCCTCCTTGTCGAGGCTGCACAACGACCTGCCCGACACCGCCGGCATCCCGACCAGCGACCTCGCTGAGCTCATCCAGGCACTCACCGATCAGATGAAGAACGCCGCCGGCGAGCTCCAGTTCGAGGTCGCAGCCCGGTTGCGTGACGAGATATCCGACCTGAAGAAGGAGTTGCGGCAGATGATGGAGGCGACCAAGTGAGTGGAAGCGACGAGATGACCTGGGTCCGGCAGCCGACAGCGCTCACGCGAGTGGTGCAGGTGACCTTCGACGCTGCGGACCCCAAGTCGCTGTCGATCTTCTGGGCGCACGCCCTGGGTTACGTCAACGACGACCCGCCGGCCGGGTTCGAGACGTGGGAGGAGGCGCTGGAGTCGCTCGGGGTGCCGCCCGCCCAGCGCAACTCGGCCAGTGCGATCCACCATCCGGCCGAGGCGGGGCCGCGAGTCTTCTTCCAGCAGGTGCCCGAGGCCAAGGCCGGGAAGAACCGCGTCCACCTCGACGTCCGGGCCGCCCCCGGCCTCCAGGGCGACGAGCGGATGTCCGCCCTGGAAACCGAGTGCGACCGACTCGTCGCGCTGGGTGCTGCCCGGATCCGGCGCCACGAGCCCGCGCCGCCGATGAGCCACGGGTTCATCGTGATGGCCGACCCCGAGGGCAACGAGTTCTGTCTCGACTGACCAGCAGGTGCCTGCGGCTCGTGAGGTCGCTCGCGCACCCCTTCCAGGCATGAGTGCCAACCGTGAACCTCCGCGGTGGCCCCAGGGGATGAACTGGCGCTCCGGATCGGCCGAGTCGCGCGTGCCACGATCAGGACCAGTTCGGTACGACGGGGCCAGCAGGTGACACTCAGGTGCCGCGCTGTCGCGCGACTTCCGCTCTAGGCTGCGCTCATGCCGCCGCGTTCGGACCTGACAAGACGTGCCCACGCCGCACTCGCCGTACTGACCCTCGCCGCGCTCGTGCTGCAGTTCGTGCTGGTCGTCCAGGACGCCGGGATCCTGATCGAGCAGGACACCCGTCCCGACCTCGACGTGCGGCTGGCCCGCTTCTTCTCCTACTTCACCATCCAGGCCAACGTGCTGGTGTTCCTCGTGTCGGCAGCCGTGGCGCGCGGCTCTCACATCGCCCGGCCGATGTGGCAGGCGGTCCGGCTGTCGACGCTCACCGGGATCATCGTCACCGGCGTCGTGCACTGGGTCGCGCTGCGTCCCCTGCTCGACCTGTCCGGCGGCCCGTGGCTGGCCGACAAGCTGCTGCACGTGGCGGTGCCGCTCGTGGCGGTGGTCGCCTGGCTCGCCGTCGGACCGCACGGTCTGGGTCTGTGGCGGCGGGTCGCGCAGGCGCTCATCTGGCCGGCCGCCTGGGCGGTGTTCACGCTGATCCGCGGCGCGATCACCGGCTGGTACCCGTACCCGTTCATCGACGCCAGTGACCTGGGTGCCGGCCGCACCACCTTCAACGTCATCGGGATCGCGCTGCTGTTCGGTGCCGTGGCCGCGGGAGTGCTGGCGGTCGATCGGCGACTCGCGCAGCGCCAGCCTGTGCCACGTTCTTCACCCCTGTGAGCGTAGGGCTGCCGACCGGCGGGTCCTAGGGTGGAGAGATGAGTACTCCCATCGATCTGGGCAGGCCGGTCTCCGGCGACGTGGTTGAGCTGATTCTCGAGGATCACCGGCGCTTCGAGTCGCTGCTGCGCGACCTGCGTGACAGCAGCTCCGACCGGGACGCCGTACGCCACGCGTTCGCCACCCTCCACGTCGCGCACGCGACCGCTGAGGAGCAGAAGGTCTACCCGAAGCTGCGCCGCAAGGACGCCATCACCGAGCACGAGGCCGAGCACGGCGCGGAGGAGCACGCCGAGGGCAACGAGGCGCTGCTGGCGGTGCTCGAGCTCAAGGGCACCGACACGCAGGCCTTCGACGACGCCGTGGAGGAGCTCGCCAAGGCGGTCAACCACCACCTGACCGAGGAGGAGCTCACCATCCTCAACCCGGCCCGTGACGAGGTGTCGCAGCAGGTCCGCGACGAGCTGGGTGCCGCCTTCGCCACCGTCCGCAACGCGCAGGTCGACGACAACTGCGGCACCCTCGCCAACGTGCGCAGGATCGTCGCCTCGGCCCGTCACGAGGGCCTGCTCGACGACGACGACGAGGAGGAGTGAGCGGCGGGGAGACCGAGCGGCCGACGTCGGAGCACCGGCGTCCCGACGATGTCTCCGACTCGACCGTCTCAGCGCTGGGCAAGCTCTCCGAGGCCCTCGAAGTGGTCGAGGAGGCCCGCGGCTACCTGTACGCGTTCCACCGACGGTGCGGCACGGCCGACCTGACCCTGGGTGAGGCCGTCGACGCGCTCCGCGAGGCCGGCCACGCAGACCTGGCCGACCAGATCGAGCGTGAGCTGGTCGGCCGCAACGTGCTGCACGGCCGCTGGAGCTTCCAGATCGTCGAGGACTACGACGACGACTACTGGTCGAGGTTCCGTGCGCTGGAGCAGCAGGCCCGAGACGCCCTCGTCGGCGGCCGCCGCCACCTCTTCGAGGCCGAGATGAAGGAGGACCGTCGTACCCACGGGGCATCGCACCACGAAGCCGTGCCCGACGACAGCGGTCCGCAAGGTGCGGCAGGGTAGATCGCGTGGACGTCGAGACGATGGTCGCGCACTGCGCCGAGATGCCTGGGGCCTGGCCCGACAACCCGTGGGACCACGAGTACCCCGTCTTCAAGGTCGGCCCGGGGGAGCGCGGGAAGATCTTCGCGTTCCTGGGCGCGACCGGTGTCGGGGTCAAGGCCGGGGTCACGCGCGAGATCGCCGACGAGTGGCTGCAGCGCTATCCCGACGACGCCGGGGTGATGGCCTACATCGGCCGGTCGGGGTGGAACGACCTGACCTGGAACGGCGCGATCCCCGACGACGAGATCATCGAGGCGGTCGAGGAGTCCTACCGACTGGTGGTCGGGAAGCTGCCCAAGAAGCTCCGGCCCGAGGGCTGGGACGAGCGGGGATAGATGTCGTTGGTCGAGTGCGAGCGAGCGTATCGAGACCCGCTACGAGACCCCGGCGATTACCTTGTTCGGCTCGCGATGGTCTCGATACGCCCGCTCGTTCCTCGCAGGCACTCGACCAACGAACAGGTCACTCCTCGGGCTGCCCGATCTCCTTGCGCTCGCGCTTCTCGATGCGGCGCTCCTCCTCGGCGATCCGCGACTCGCGCTCGAAGGCGATCCGGCCGAGGTTGAGCCCGGTGCCGAGCATCACGAAGAGCGGCCACGGGAACGACATCCCCGTCGCGAACCAGATCACCCAGCAGATGGTGGATGCGGAGAGGAAACCCCACAGCGCGTTGCGTCGCTCGGAGCGGTACTCCGCGACCGCGGCCTCGTGCCGGTCCGCAGCCGGTACGACGGCCCGCGAGGGCACCAGGTCGGACATGATCTCCGGCAGCTCGGCGAGGGTGCGGGCCTTCGTCACCGAGTCGCTGCGCTGGTCGAACTCGTCACGGTCGAGCCGACCCTCGGCGTACGCCTCACCGAGCACGCGGTGGACCACGTCCCGGTCCAGGTCGGAGGCGCGCAGGGCGGAGTTCTCGGCGCGACGGGGGTCGTGCTCGAACGCTGCCCAGGGATCGGTCGTGGCCATCCGGGCAGTCTAGGAGCCCTGCCGGTCGTGGCCGGACGCCGGGCGACGGTGAATGCGGCGGCGGTCGCGTACAGCTCGTCGGGGTGACCCGGTCGTGGTGGAAGAGGTGCTGGATTATCGCGTAGGAGACGTAGAAGTAGAACGGCGCGGGCCACAGCGCCGAGGTCAGCACGATCCAGTCGGTGGTGGACGACAACGCCCCAAGCGCCGGTGAGCACCATCGCCGGACCACCCAGCAGGACCTCGACCCATCGCAGCACGGGCGTGAGCCGGACCGCCCAGATCACGATCATCACCAGCCCCATCCCGAGCACGACGAGGATCGCGCGACCGACGGCGTTGTCGTCGAGGAAGGGGTAGACCAGGACGGCGGCCAGCTGGCCCATGAAGAGCACGGCCGACGGGTGCCGCCTGATCCCGTCCAGGGGCGGCGCGCAGCAGGCCATGGAGCAAGAGACGCGGCTGTGGCCCACGCGCCGCCCGAACTCCGGTAGCGTCCGCGGCGTGGTGACCCTCCGCGCCTCCAACCTCGTGCTGACTGCGGTGCTCGTGGCGCTGGTCGCCGCGCTGGTGGTCGGCACCCTGCGTGCCGACGCGGGTGGCGACGACCTCCGGCGCGCGGCCTGGGTCGGCGCGGACGAGGCGCCCGGGGACCTCACCCGACAGCACCGCGACGTCGCGCTGGCCGCCCGGGCTGAGACGCTGGCGCTGCTCACCGTCGACCACCGCAACATGGACGCACTCGTCGACCGGGTGCTGGCCGGCGCCGCCGGCAAGTTCGCCCGCAACTACGAGTCCCGGCGCGACGCCCTGATCGAGCGCGCGGTCAAGCAACGCTCGATCTCGACCGGCACCGTCAACGCGCTCGGCATATCCGACCTCGACGCCGAGTCGGCCACCGTGCTCGTGGCCGCCAACAGCAAGTCCCGCAATGTCTCCACCAACGGCACCAGCCAGTCGCGCTTCTACCGGTTCCGGCTCGAGATGGTCCTGGTCGAAGGTCGCTGGCTGACCGCTGACGTCGAGACGGTCGAGTGATGGCCACCACCGGTGCCGTACGCCGCGGCTGGCTGCTGACCGTGGTGCTGGCCGTCCTGGTCGTGCTCGCCACTGTGGTGCTCGTGCGGATGTTGTACGGCGTGGGCCCGGCCGGCCCCTCGGGTGTCGTCGACGGCACCACGCCCGCGGTCGCCGGCGCGCGGGTCGAGAGCGAGGCGCTCAAGGAGGCGGCCTTGACGGCGGCCGAGGCGCAGTTCGCCGACGACACCACCGAGGTCGTGGGCGCCGGCATCATCAGCGTCACCTCCAGCGATGCGACCGTGCTGCTCTTCGTCGACACGACACCAGCCCGTGCGGGGAAGGCGTCGCTCAAGCGGGTCGTGGTCACGATGGCGCGTGCCGGGGGCACCTGGAAGCTGACCGGCGACCGGGCCGTCTGACGGGACATTTCGGCGCGCCTCTTGAGACTCGCCCACTCGCACGCAAGGATCGCGGCCGTGACTGTCACCGAGCACGACACCGACCTGCTGATCGTCGGAGCGGGTCCGACCGGCCTGTACGCCGCCTACTACGCGGGCTTCCGCGGGTTGCGCGTGGCGGTCGTCGACTCGCTGCCGGAGCTCGGTGGCCAGATCACTGCGATGTACCCGGAGAAGCAGATCCTCGATGTCGCCGGCTTCCCGACCATCAAGGGGCGCGACCTCGTCGAAGGTCTGGTGTCGCAGGCCGCGACGGCAAAGCCGACGTATTTCCTCGACCGCTCGGCGAGCACGCTCGAGCAGGTCGACGAGGGCGTGGTGGTCGGGCTCGACGACGACACCCGGATCACCGCCCGGGCTCTGTTGATCACCGCCGGCATCGGCAAGTTCAGTCCGCGACCGCTGCCCGCCGGCGAGGGGTGGCTGGGACGCGGGATGGAGTTCTTCGTGCCCAGCTTTGCCCCGTACGCCGACAAGGACGTCGTCATCGTGGGTGGCGGTGACAGCGCGTTCGACTGGGCGCAGCACCTCGAGCCGTTGGCCCGCTCGGTCACGCTGGTGCACCGTCGTGAGGCGTTCCGCGCGCACGCGCGGACTGTCACAGAGGTGCGTGCGTCGAGTGTCGAGATCATCACCAACGCCCAGGTCACCCGGCTGGTCGGCGACGGCCGTGTGAGCGAGGTGGAGATCAGCGTCGACGGCGCCGAGCCGGTGCTGCGCCCGTGCCAGGCGGTGGTCGCGGCGCTGGGCTTCATCGCCGACCTCGGCGCGCTCCAGCAGTGGGGCCTCGAGGTCGAGAAGCGGCACGTCGTCGTCGACTCGTCGATGCGCGCCAGCCTGCCGAGGATCTTCGCGGCCGGTGACGTCACGGAGTATCCCGGCAAGGTCCGACTCATCGCCGTCGGCTTCGGAGAGGCGGCCACCGCCGTCAACAACGCCGCCGTGGCCATCGACCCCTCCGCGCACGTCTTCCCGGGGCACTCCAGCGAGGCCTGATCGGTGGTTTAGTGCCCGCGAGGGACGAGCGGGTGTATCGAGACCGGTGCCGAACCTCGGCGCAGGTGACCGCCCCGCCCAACCGGCCGGTAACATGGCGGCGCAGTCCGTGCCCGGTGAAAGAGAGTCCTCCTTGCGTGTCGCACTCCTGTCCTACCGGAGCAAGCCGCACTGCGGCGGCCAGGGTGTCTACGTGCGGCATCTCAGCCGTGAGCTGGTGGCGTTGGGGCACGAGGTCGAGGTGTTCTCCGGCCAGCCGTACCCCGAGCTCGACGGCGGCGTGAGGCTGACCAAGGTGCCTTCGCTCGACCTCTACCGAGAGCCGGATCCCTTCCGGGTGCCGAAGCTGCGCGAGTTCCGCGACCGGGTGGACGTGGAGGAGTTCCTCACGATGTGCACCGCCGGCTTCCCGGAGCCGAAGACCTTCTCGACGCGCGTCGCCCGGCTGCTGAGGGCCCGCGTCGACGACTTCGACGTCGTGCACGACAACCAGGTCCTCGGCTACGGCATGCTCGACATCGAGAAGATGGGGCTCCCGCTCGTCACGACGGTGCACCACCCGATCACCTTCGACCGCCGCATCGACCTCGCGGCCGCGCCCACCCGGCGCAAGCAGCTGTCGCTGCGTCGCTGGTACGGGTTCCTGCGCATGCAGGGGAAGGTCGCCAGGGCTGCCCGCAGGATCCTCACGCCCTCGGAGTCGTCGCGCCGCGACATCGCCCGTGACTTCGGCGTCGACCCCGCACGGATGCAGGTGATCCTGCTCGGCGTCGACGACGTCTTCGTGCCGCCGACCACGCCGCGCGTGCCCGGCCGCATCCTGGCGATGGCCAGCGCTGACGCCCCGATGAAGGGCATCTCCACGCTGCTGGAGGCCTTCGCCAAGCTCCGCACCGAGCGCGACGTCGAGCTGGTGCTCGTGACGCGCCCCGAGCCGGGCGGCCGGACCGAGCAGCTCATCGACACTCTCGGCATCGCCGACTCCGTGCGGTTCGTGCACGGAGTCTCCGACGCGGAGCTGGTGGAGATCATGGGCTCGGCCGAGGTGGCGTGCGTGCCCTCGCTCTACGAAGGCTTCTCGCTGCCGACCGCCGAGCTGATGGCGTGTGCCACGCCGCTCGTGGTCTCGCGGGCCGGCGCGATCCCCGAGGTCGTCGGCCCCGAGGGCGAGTGCGCCGAGCTCGTCACCCCCGGCGACGTGGGTGAGCTCCTCGTCGCGCTCGAGCAGCTGCTCGACGACCCGGAGCGCCGCGAGCGACTCGGCCTGGCCGGTCGCCGTCGGGTGCAGGAGCTGTTCACCTGGCATGCCGTCGCTGCCGCGACCGCCGCGGCGTACGACGAAGTGATCACCGACTTCCACCAGACAGCTACCACCAGATGAGGACGCACAGTGCTGACCGTTGACTTCGAACGGCTGGGCCTGCGGCCCGGCGAGAGGGTCCTCGACATGGGCTGTGGCGCCGGTCGGCACGCCTTCGAGATGTACCGCCGCGGCGCAGACGTGATCGCGTTCGACCAGGACGCCGACGAGCTGGCCGGGGTGCGCGACCTCTTCGGGGCCATGAAGGACGCCGGCGAAGTGCCTGCGGGTGCCGAGGCCGACGTCAAGGAGGGCGACGCGCTGCAGCTGCCGTTCGCCGACGGCGAGTTCGACCGAATCGTCGCCGCCGAGGTGCTCGAGCACATCCCGGCCGACATCGCGGCGATCCACGAGATGGTGCGCGTGCTGCGGCCCGGAGGCACCCTCGCCGTCAGCGTGCCGCGCTGGCTGCCCGAGATCATCAACTGGAAGCTGTCCGACGACTACCACAACGTCCCCGGCGGGCACATCCGGATCTACACCGACAAGGAGCTGATCGACAAGGTCAGCAAGGCCGGCATGGAGTACGACGGCGCGGGATACGCGCATGGACTCCACTCGCCGTACTGGTGGATCAAGTGCGCCGTCGGTGTCACCAACGACGACCACCCGCTCGCGAAGGCGTATCACCGCCTGCTGGTGTGGGAGATCATGAAGCAGCCCAGGGTGCTGAAGCTGGCCGGCAAGGTGCTCGACCCGGTGATCGGCAAGAGCATGGTCCTGTACTTCACCAAGCCGGTGACCACGGCTCTCGATGCAGACTGACCTGCCCGTGACCGTGCCCAGCGTCGAGGGCGTCCTCGGCGCGGCCGACGTCGCCGCGACCGCAGCATCGATCGCCCGGATGCAGGAGCCCAGCGGCGCGGTGCCGTGGACGAGCGGCCAGCACACCGATGTCTGGAACCACGTCGAGGCGGCAATGGCGTTGCTCGTCGGCGGCCAGGGCGCGGCGTCCGACCGGGCGTTCGCGTGGGTGCCGACCATGCAGCGCCACGACGGCTCCTTCCCGATGAAGGTCGTCGCCGGCGAGGTCGAGGATGCGTCTGGCGAGACCAACATGTCGGCGTACCTCGCGGTCGGGGTCTGGCATGGCTGGCTGGTGCGCGGCGACCTCGACTTCGTACGCCGCTATTGGCCGACCGTGCGTCGGGCCCTCGACTGGGTGGTCTCGATGCAGCTGCCGTTCGGCGGCATCGCCTGGTCGCAGGAGTGGCGAGACGGCCGCCCGGGCGCGGTCAACGAGGAGGCGCTCGTCGCCGGCTCGTCCAGCATCTACCAGGCCCTGCGTGCCGGTGTGGCGCTCGCCGACCTGCTCGACGAGCCGCAGCCCGAGTGGGAGCTGGCCGGTGGACGGCTCGGCCACGCGCTCTCGGCCCACGAGGACCTGTTCCTCGACAAGCGGCAGTTCTCGATGGACTGGTACTACCCGGTGCTCGGCGGCGCGGTCACCGGCGCGGCCGCGCGAGCGCGTCTCGACAGCCGGTGGGACGACTTCGTTGAGCCCGGCCTGGGCATCCGCTGCGTCTCGACCGACCCGTGGGTGACCGGCGCCGAGACCTGCGAGCTGGTGCTGGCTCTCGACGTCGCCGGCGACCACGACCGCGCCCGCCAGCTGCTCGCCGACATGCAGCACCTGCGCGAGGGCGACGGAAGCTACTGGACCGGCTACGTCTTCCCTGACGACGTCAACTGGCCGGTCGAGCACACGACGTACACCGCGGCCGCGGTGATCCTGGCCGCCGACGCACTCGGTCACGGCACGCCTGGGTCCGACATCATGCGCGGCGCGACACTGCCGGCGCCGTTCGCCGAGCTCGCCCTCGAGTGCGGTTGCGAGTCAGCCGACCGGGTCGCCCGCGTCTCCTGACGTCCGTTCCAGGACGCGCATCGAGCCGAGCGCGTCGACCTCGGTGAGGCAGCCGCTGTCGAGCGCCCGCACGAACACGTCGTACGGCGGCCGCCCACCGTCGGCGGGGTCGGGGAACACGTCGTGGATCACCAGCAGACCGCCCGGCATCAGCCACGGAGCCCAGCCGGCGTAGTCGTTCTGGGCGTGCACCTCGGCGTGCCCGCCGTCGATGAAGAGCATGCTCAGCGGGGTACGCCAGTGCCTGCTGACCGTGGTGGACGCGCCGACGACGGCGACGACCTGTTCCTCCAGCCCGGCGCTGGCGATCGCCCTGCGGAAGAACGGCAGTGTGTCCATCAGCCCGAGCTCCGGGTCGACGACTTCGGGGTCGTGGTGCTCCCAGCCCGGCTGGTTCTCCTCGCTGCCGCGGTGGTGGTCGACGGTGAAGACGGTGCCGCCGACGGCCTGGGCCGCGGCGCCCAGCAGCAGCGCGGACTTGCCGCAGTAGGTGCCGACCTCGAGCGCCGGCCCGTGCGGCAGCCGGTCGAGCGCGACCCGGTGCAGGAGCAGGCCTTCCTCCTCCGGCATGAAGCCCTTGGTGGCGCGGACCAGCACTGCCAGGTCGTCGGGAAGGCGGGGGAGTGGCTCGGGCACGGCTGCACGCTACTGGTGCGTTGCGCGGTGTGACCGGGGCCACGGAAGCTACCGCACGGTTTGCCGTTTCCCGGCAAGCCTGAAATGGTCGTAGCCATATGACTGTTGAAAATGAGATCGTCCCCCGACCACCCGATGACAACGCAGACCACCCCGCCCTCGACGTCGACATCGAGCCGGCCTCCGAGTCGCGGCAGACGCTTGACAAGGTCGTCTTCGGTGTCACCGCGGCCATCGCGGTCGCGTTCCTCATCTGGGGCTTCCTGAGCACCGAGACCCTGGCCAGCTCCTCGTCGACCGCCCTCTCGGGCACGATGGAGTACCTCGGCTGGTTCTTCGTGCTGACCGCGTCCGGCTTCGTGGTCTTCGCGATCTGGCTCGCCCTCGGCAAGTACGGCCACATCCCGCTCGGTCGTGACGGCGAGGAGCCGGAGTTCAAGACGTCGTCCTGGGTGGCGATGATGTTCTCCGCCGGCATGGGCATCGGCCTGATGTTCTACGGCGTCAACGAGCCGCTCACCTTCTTCGCCGACACCGGCGAGCTTGCCGTGCCCGGCAGCTCCGGCCTCTCGCAGAGCGAGGTCGCCGAGCGCGCGATGGCCCAGACGCTGTTCCACTGGACCCTGCACCCGTGGGCGATCTACGCCGTCGTCGGCCTCGCCATCGCGTACGGCGTCTACCGCAAGGGCCGCGCCCACCTGATCAGCGCGGCGTTCGAGCCGCTGCTGGGCCGGCATGCCCGCGGCCCGGCCGGCAAGGTCATCGACATCCTGGCCATCTTCGCGACCCTCTTCGGCTCGGCGGCATCGCTCGGCCTGGGCGCCGTACAGATCGCCAGCGGCCTCGAGATCGTCACCGGCATCGGCAAGGTCGGCAACGGCGTGCTCGTCGGCATCATCGCCGTCCTGACCGCGGCGTTCGTCGTCTCCGCCGTCTCCGGCGTCTCGCGCGGCATCCAGTGGCTCTCGAACATCAACATGGTGCTCGCCATCTGCCTGGCGCTGTTCGTGTTCATCGCCGGACCGACGATGTTCATCCTCGACCTGATCCCGTCCGCGATGGCGGAGTACGTCAAGGACCTGCCCGAGATGGCCGGCCGCACCAACGCCCAGGGCGGCGACGTCGCGACCTGGCTGAGCTACTACACGGTCTTCTACTGGGCCTGGTGGATCTCGTGGACGCCGTTCGTCGGCATGTTCATCGCGCGCATCTCGCGCGGCCGGACCATCCGCCAGTTCGTCACCGGCGTGTTGCTCGTGCCGAGCATGGTGAGCCTGGTCTGGTTCGCGGTCTTCGGTGGCAGCGCGATCAAACTGCAGATGGACGGGATCGACATCTACGGCTCCGGCGGTGTCGAGGCCCAACTGTTCGGCCTGCTCGAGCAGTACCCCCTCGCCACGGCCTCCAGCGTGCTCGTCATGGCGCTGGTGGGGATCTTCTTCGTCTCCGGCGCCGACGCGGCCGCGATCGTGATGGGTTCCCTGTCGCAGCGTGGCGCGATCGAGCCGAGCAAGCTCCCGGTCATCTTCTGGGGCGTCACGATGGGTGGCGTCGCCGCGGTGATGCTGCTGATCGGTGGTGACACGGCGCTCGACGGCCTGAAGAACATCACCATCGTGGCCGCGGTGCCGTTCGTGTTCGTGATGGTCGGGCTGTGCGTCTCGCTGGTCAAGGACCTCTCCGACGACCCGCTGATCATCCGTGCCCGCTACGCGCGACAGGCCGTGCACGACGCGGTCGTCGTCGGTGTCACCGAGCACGGTGACGACTTCGTGATCCCGATCGCCAAGGATCCCGAGGCCTGACGCGTCGGCTCAGGCGCTGGTGATCGCCCTGCGGACCTCGTTGATCGCCAGCGCCGCGAAGGCCAGCGTGCACAGCACCATCGCCACGTTGGACCAGATCTTGTTGCGCCCGAACGTCAGCCACAGAATGTAGTCCTTGTAGTAGCTGCCCGCGGCCTTGCGCTGCGGGTCGTCCTCGGACAGACCGCGCACGTGGCCGACGAAGTCGCAGTGCCGTGGACGTCGTCGGGTGGCTGCTCCGACCGCGACAACTCCACGTGCACGTCGTTCGACGGACTCCGCCGGGCCGGCGCCGAGGTCGGCCACGCGGCCGGCACCTACAGCCACGCCAACGGCTACTAGGCCGCGTCCGGCAACGTCTACCCAGGCGAGGGCAACCACTGGGACGTCAACTACTGCAGCCGCGGCTGCTGACCTGCGTCGTCGTCGTACCGGTCGCACCGCCACAATGGGGTCATGGCCGGTCCGGAGCGCGCAGCAGACAGCGGTGGGCCGCGGCACGTGAGCCCTGACGAGGCGTTGATCCACAGCTGGCTAGGCGACTACACCTTCGACGGCGACGATACCGACCCGCTCGGCCGAGACTTCGAGTACCGGCCGGGCGAGGACAGCGGCGTCCACGCCGATGATCCGGAGGCCGTGGCCCGCGCCCGCCAGTTCCGCGAGGTGCTGGGCCGCTTCGCCTCCGGTGTCGCCGTCGTGACCGGTGTCGACGGTGACACACCGGTCGGTCTCACCTGCCAGAGCTTCACATCGGTCTCCCTCGACCCGCCGCTCGTGCTCTTCTGCCCGGCCCGTACGTCGCGCGCCTGGCCGCTGATCTGGCGGTCCGGCTCGTTCTGCGTCAACGTGCTGGCCGACGACCAGGTCGAGATCTCCGACGTCATGGCCAGCCGGGGTGCCGACAAGTTCGCCGGCCTGTCGTGGCGGCCCAGCGAGGCGACCGGCTCGCCGCTGCTGACCGGCGCCGCGGCGTACGTCGACTGCTCCATCACCGCCGTGCACGAGGCGGGCGACCACTACGTGGTGATCGGCCGCGTGCAGGACCTGGCCGTCGGCGAGGGAGTGCACGGGCTGACGTTCCACCGCGGCCGCTACGGCTCCACCGGCGGCGTCTGAAAATCGGGGTGCGCTCCGCCCACTCGTTGGGGCACGCTGACGGTATGGAGCTGCACGAGATCACTCCCGACGACATCGGCGGCATCGCCGAGCTGGTCCGCATGACCAACGCAGCGCGCGCGGTCGACTCGCCCTTCGAGTCCGACGCGACGCCGTACTCCGTGGAGATGGAGATCCGGCACGGCTGGGACGGCGAGCCCGGACGACACTTCCTCGCCGCCACCGGCGACGGCCCGGTCGGCTTCCTGGTGGTCAGCACCACGGAGTACGACAACCCCGAGCTCGCGTTCCTCGACCTCGTCATCGATCCCGCCCTGCGTCGCCGAGGTCACGGATCGGCGATGCTCGACGCCGCGCTCGACGTGTGCCGCGAGATGAACCGCCCCAACGTCACCGTCGAGGCGTGGTACGACGACGGCGTCGACGCATTCGCCGCCGCACGCGGCTTCCGGCGGGCCATGGTGTCGGCACGGCGCCGGCACGACCTTCTCGACGTGCCCGACGGGCTGGTCGACGAGCTGTACGCAGAGGCCCTGCCGCACGCCGGCGACTACGAGCTGATGCGCATCCACGGGCGCACCCCCGACGAGCTGGTCGACCGGCTGGCCGAGGCAACGGCGGCGATCAACGACGCGCCGCTCGACGACCTCGACATCGAGGACGACGAGTTCCCGCCGGAGCGCATCCGCGCGTACGAGGGCGCCCAGCTGGCAAGGGGTCCCGGCTTCTACCGGATCATTGCCCTGCACCGGGAGTCCGGCGAGATCGCCGGGCACACGGTCGTGGCCGTCGACCCCGAGCAGCCGACGTACGGCGAGCAGCACGACACGTCCGTGGTCACCAGCCACCGCGGGCACCGTCTCGGGCAGCTGCTGAAGGCCGACATGGTGCGCTGGCTGCGTGAGATCGAGCCGCAGCTCGCGCACGTGGACACGTGGAACGCCGCGTCCAACGAGCACATGATCGGCGTCAACGAGCGGCTGGGCTACCGGCTGCTGGCGCAGGGTGCGCTCTACCAGCGCCGGCTGGACTGACGCCTACTCGTCGAACGTGTAGCCGAACGCGTCGATGTCCTTGGCGTAGACCTCGGCGACCCGTTGCCGGGTGCGGTCGTTGTAGTAGTCGACGTGCGTGCCGTGCTTCGACTTGTTGCGGTGCGGCGGTTCCTCGGCCGGCAGTCCGAGCCGCTCGGCGACGACCATCAGGTCGCGGCCCAGGGTCTCGGTGCGGCCGATGAAGTCGACGCGTCTGCGCTTCGCGGTGAGGTAGTCGATCTGGGCGAGGCCGACCCGCGGCAGGTCGACAGGGCCACGCATCACGAACTCCTCGAAGTCGGCGTAGCCGGCGACCGCGCGCCACTGCTCGTTGCCGTCCTTCATGCCGCCGCGCTCGACCTGGGGCTTGCCCGAGGCCGGGCCCCAGGTGCGGTTCCAGGCCTCCATCATGGAGTACCAGGACACCATCCGCTTCCACGGGTTGCGCACGAAGCCGAACGAGAAGTAGTCATGCGTCTCGGGGTAGTTGCGCAGGATGTAGCCGAGCCGCGCGTGCCGCACGTTGCCGGTGATCGGGTCCTCGACGTGGGAGTCGAGGAACTGCTGGATCGAGACGCCTCCGGTCTTCGGCACGTGGACGAAGACCATCTGGAGCTTCGGCGAGATCAGCACGCCTGGAGGCTACTTCACTGCGCCCTCGGCTCGTCGGCCCACTCGACGTGGTCCGGGACGGGATGGTGAATCGCGTGCCGGTGAGGCGCACATGGCCGAGGGCCCCGCCTGTCTGCTCCTGGCGCACGTCACCGAGCGGGTGCTGATACCCCTCACCGGCATCGCGGTGCTGCTCGGCCACGACGACCTGCCGTGGCTTCATGTCACGTTCTTCCGTGCTCTGGCGGAGCACGTCGGGCAAGTGCTCGAGCACACCCTCGTCGACCGCGACGGTCTGCTCGGCCGGATGCTCTAGCGGCCAGCCCCGAGGGGGCTGGCCGCAGAAGTCAGGCTATCGCTCGGCGAGATGATCGGGTGGGACGGAGACGACCGCTCCACCCACGTCTCATCGTGGCTGGGGACGCCGACCGCGAACCATCGACAGCAGGAGCATCACTCCGAGCATGAGGAGCCCGAACCCGGTCCCGGCTGTCAGGACCAACTGCTCGGCAGCACCGGTGTTGGGCAGGGTGCTGGGGGCGCCGCTGGCACCCGCGACTCCAGCGCCGCCGCCGCTGGCACCCGCGACTCCGCCGCCGCCGCCGTTTCCGCTGCCGCCGTTTCCGCCGCCGCCGTTTCCGCCGCCGCCGCCGTTTCCGCCGCCGCCTGCGCCTCCGCCGCCGCCGGACGATGGGGCGGTGGTGGCGCTACCGCTGACCGTGGCGCTCGGTGTGGTGGTGGTCGGTGTGGTGGTGGTCGGTGTGGTGGTGGTCGGTGTGGTGGTGGTGGGTGTGGTGGTGGTGGGTGTGGTGGTGGTGGGTGTGGTGGTGGTGGTGGGCGGTGCGCTGCTGGTGGTGGGCGGCGCGCTGCTGGTGGTGGGCGGTGCGCTGCTGGTGGTGGGCGGTGCGCTGCTGGTGGTGGGCGGCGCGCTGCTGGTGGTGGGCGGTGCGCTGCTGGTGGTGGGCGGTGCGCTGCTGGTGGTGGGCGGTGCGCTGCTGGTGGTGGGCGGCGGCGTGGTGACCGTGAGCTGGTCGCAATCCGCCTTGCCACCGGGCGCGAAGTAGTCGAGCCTCAGGTCGCCGGCGTTGTGTGGGACACCACGCCACGTGCCTGCCTCGTTCCAGGTCACCTTCTCATTGTGCTGCTTGTCAGTACCGGTGATGTGACCATTGGCCTCGTCCGCGGGCACGTTGATGTAGACGTACGGATTCGACTCAGAGCCGGTGCGGTGACACACCCCGACCTTGCCGCCGTCGGGTCCGTTCCCGTCGGCAAGCGCAGGCCCGAGACCGAAGCCGATGCCGATCGCGCCAGACGAGATAAGGATGGTGGCGCCGACGGCTGTCAGATACTGACGGGCTGATGTGCGATCCATGATGAATCCCCCAAAATTGCGACCACGACCGACGTCCCCAATAGTCGCCGTACTGTGGTGTGTTGACTGTGGGGCGAATGGGCCGAAGTTTCATCCCCAAATTGCAGTAACCCGAGCTTCCGGGCAACCCGACGGGGCTTGCCGGGGTCTTGGCCGCGGAGCCTGGGACTGGTGCGAGCAAGTCCTGTTCGAAGGACGAGGTGGCACGTCGAACGCTCCGAGGACGCGCCTCAGCGGTCCAACGGCCAGCCGCGCGACGCCCAGCCGGCAGTGCCGTCGGAGACGTTGACCGCGTCCACACCCTCGCCCTGGAGGAAGTCGACCATGGCCCGGCTGCGACCGCCGCTCTGGCAGATCACCAGCACGCGCTGACCGGCGGGCAGCTCGGCCACGCGGGTGGGCAGCTCGCCCATCGGGATGTGTACGGCGCCGGGAACGCGGCCCCCGGCGTACTCGTCGGCCTCGCGCACGTCGAGCACGAACCCGCCCGCGGCGTGCTCCGCAGCGAACGTGTCGAGGTCGAGCTCGTCGGGATGGTCGTTCTGCTGGGCGACCTGGCGGTGCACGTCGGCCATGTCGAGACCGCGCACGGCCTCGATGACCCCCTGCAGCTGGGCCGGCGGCAGGGCGCCGGGCTGGGAGAAGACGAGGATGCCCTCGCGAAAGGCCATCAGCGTCGGGATCGACGTGATCTGGGCCATCGCCGCAAGCTCCTTCTCCGCCTCGGTGTCGACCTTGCCGAAGACGATGTCGTCGTGCTCGACGGCGGCCTTCTCGTAGACGGGCGCGAACTGGCGGCACGGGCCGCACCATTCGGCCCAGAAGTCCACGAGCACGATGTCGTGACCGGTCACGGTCTCCTCGAAGGATGCGGTGGTCAGCTCGAGCAGTGGCACGGGTTCTTCTCCTGCGGGTTCGCGGTCGGGACACCTCGACGGTACCGGGCGCATGATGGGGGCATGGACGGTCATGAGGAGAACGGCGAGTACAGCGTCGACGACGAGACCCAGCTGCAGGCCGAGGACACCCTCGACGACCGCGGCGTGGACGACGTACTCGATGAGGGCGTCGTCACGCGCGAGCGCTGGTCGAGCGCGCAGGGCTTCGGCAACACTGCCGCAGAGCAGCGAGAGGGTGCCTCCATCGACCGGCAGCTCGGCTGGGAGGAACCCGAGTCCGCCAGTGCCGAGTGGACGGGGGAGTGGGACCCCGACGAATCGTCGGCCGAGGAGCCGCCCGGCGACGAACGCTCGGGCCGGCTGGTGGCCGACAGCGACTCCGACGACCGGTTCGTCTCCGACGTCGGCATCGACGGGGCCGGCGCGAGCGCCGAGGAGGCCGCCATGCACGTCATCGACGAGACCAACCTGTGACGGCCGTCCCACCGGATGCCCCCTTGTAACGCGCCGATACTCACAGTTCCGGGCCCATCGGTGGGGGCGGAGGATGGGGTAACGGCGCTCGTGGCTCACCGCCCGGGCCGGCCCTTCAAGCACCTACCAGCCGCGAGCGCGCCACTCAGCAAGGTTCGGCCGCTCGTCCCCGAGCCGCCCGTCGTTGCCGTGGCCGGGGTAGAACCAGGTGTCGTCGGGAAGCGTGCCGAGCAGCTTGGCCTCGACCTCGTCGATGAGCTGGACGAAGGCGTCGGCGTCGCCGAACGTCGAGCCGACACCTCCGGGAAAGAGGCAGTCGCCGGTGAACAGGTGCGGGTGGCCGTCGGGGTCGTCGTACACGAGGCAGATCGAGCCCGGAGTGTGGCCGGCGATGGCGATGGCCTTCAGCGAGCAGGTGCCGACCTCGACGGTGTCGCCCTGCACGAGGCGGCGGGTGACGTCGACGCCGGTCTGGTCGGTGATGGCGTCGGCGTCGGGCTCCCCAGCGAGCACGACGGCATCGGTCGCCGAGACCACGTCGGCGAGGGCCCGGTGGTGGTCCCAGTGCTGGTGGGTCGTCACGACCGCGCGCAGTCCCTCGGACCCGATCAGGTCGAGCAGCAGGCCGGACTCGGCGGCGGCGTCGACGAGCACCTGGTCGCCGGTGTCGGTGCAGCGCAGCAGGTAGCAGTTGTTGGACATCTCGGGATCGACGGCCAGCTTGGTGATCCTCAGGCCACCTGCCTCGCGGGTCTGGGCGGGTCCGCCGGGGGTGACCTCTCCGTTGTAGGTCATGGGTTCACCAGCTCCCGGCGGCGGGCAGGGTCCCGGTCTCGGACGTCAGTCCGTCGCCGTCGCCGCGGCCGGTGAGCCACCAGCCCAGGTCGGCCACGGTGCCGGCGATCCAGGGTCCGCCCTCGCCGCCCACCTGCCACGAACGGCCGAGGTCGCTGGCTCGCAGCGTGAGCGGGCCGTGCGCATCCAGCCGTCGCGACATGTTGGACACGATGTCGGTGGCGAACTCCTCGGACCACATCGTCCGGTCGTAGCCCGAGCCGAGGTCGGCGTGGTGGATCTCGACCTCACCGAGCCGCTTGGTGGGCACCTGGCTAGCGGGGAAGCTCACGTCGCCGCCGGGGGTGCGGTGCACAGTGCCCGTCCAGGCTTCCTCGGGCATCCGGTCGCACGCGTCGGCGAACTGGGTCGTCGCCGTCAGGAGCCGGTCGCGCAGCTCGGCGGGCTCGGCGGTGGCGAGCTCTTCGACGTCGTTGTCGCGGGCTTCATTCGAGGCGTACATCGGCACGTCCTCACCGGCGGCCAAGCCGTTCAGGACCCCGGCCAAACCCTCGGCGTTGAGGGCGAGGTGGGCGATGACGTGGCCACGGGTCCAGCCGGGCAGCAGCGACGGCTCGGCGTACGCCTCGTCGGGGAGGCCGTCGACCGAGCGGGTCAGTGACCGGGTGGCGTCGGGGAGCAACTCGATGGCGTCCATGACGACATTGAACACCGTGACCTACGGTGGCGGGATGCATCGGTTCGCCAGCGTCGCCCTGATCGACCGCCGGGGCTGGCTGCTCCTTCAGGAACGCGACGAGCACCCCGACATCGACCCCGAGTGCTGGGGGTTCCCCGGAGGCGGTGTCGAGGAGGGGGAGACCTTCGAGCAGGCGGCCTACCGCGAGCTCGAGGAGGAGACCGGCGTCAGGCTCGATCCCGGCGCGCTCACGCTGCACGGTGAGTTCTCGTTCTACAGCGATCAGTGCCGCACCGACGACGAGTTCGCGCTGTACGTCGCGCACGTCGACCTCACCGACGACGACGTCGAGTGCCACGAAGGCCGGCAGATGCTGTTCGTGGACCCGGTCTCACTCGGTGACCTCCCTCTCACGGGCTCCCTGAAGATCGCCCTGCCAGGTCTGCTCGACTCCGATGTCTACGCCCGGATCACCTAGACTCGAACGCCGCACACCGCGCCGGAAATGAAGGAGGTCAGATGGGGCACCTGGAGTCGATCTCGACCCCGAGCGACCTGCGCGGCCTCGGCGACGCCGAGCTCACCGCACTTGCCGCGGAGATCCGCGACTTCCTGATCTCGACGTGCGCGCGCACCAGCGGCCACCTCGGACCCAACCTGGGCGTCGTGGAGCTGACCCTGGCGATCCACCGGGTCTTCGACTCGCCGCGTGACCGGGTCGTCTTCGACACCGGCCACCAGGCCTACGTGCACAAGTTGGTGACCGGCCGAATGGCGGGCTTCGAGAACCTGCGCCACGAGGGCGGTGTCAGCGGCTATCCGAGCCAGGCGGAGTCCGAGCACGACATCGTCGAGAACTCCCACGCCTCCACCTCCCTGTCGTACGCCGACGGGCTGGCAAAGGCCTACCGGATCCGGGGCGAGGACCGGCACGTCGTGGCCGTCATCGGCGACGGCGCGCTCACCGGCGGCATGGCCTGGGAAGCGCTCAACAACATCGCCATCCAGCACGACAGCCGGCTCGTCATCGTGGTCAACGACAACGGTCGCTCCTACACGCCGACGATCGGTGGCCTCGCCACCGCGCTCACCACGCTGCGCACCAACCCGCGTTACGAGCAGGTCCTCGACCTCGTCAAGAAGCGGCTCAACGCCGTGCCCGGTGTCGGACCCGCGGCGTACGACGCGCTGCATGCGGTCAAGAAGGGCATGAAGGACGCCTTGGCGCCGCAGGGTCTCTTCGAGGACCTCGGCCTCAAGTACGTCGGCCCCGTCGACGGCCACGACCGCATCGCCCTGGAGCAGGCACTCGCCAAGGCCAAGCGGTTCGGTGGCCCGGTGATCGTGCACGCGATCACCCGCAAGGGTTTCGGCTACGACCCGGCCGAGCGGCACGAGGCCGACCAGTTCCACGCGCCCGGACCCTTCGACGTGCAGACGGGTGCCGAGAAGCCCAAGGGCAAGATCTGGACCGACCACTTCTCCGACGCCGTCGTCGAGCTGGGAGAGCGTCGCCAGGACGTCGTGGCCATCACCGCCGCGATGATGCACCCGGTCGGCCTGGACGCGTTCGCACGCCGCTTCCCCGAGCGCACCTTCGACGTCGGAATCGCCGAGCAGCATGCGGTCACGTCTGCCGCCGGTCTCGCGATGGGCGGCCTGCACCCGGTGTTCGCTCTGTACGCGACGTTCCTCAACCGCGCGTTCGACCAGGTCCTCTTGGACGTTGCCCTGCACAAGTGCGGTGTGACGTTCGTGCTCGACCGGTCCGGTGTCACCGGTGACGACGGCGCCAGCCACAACGGCATGTGGGACATGTCGATCCTCCAGGTCGTGCCGGGGCTGCGCCTCGCCGCTCCGCGGGACGCCGCCAGGGTCGGCGAGCTGCTCAACGAGGCCGTCGAGGTCGACGACGCCCCGACGGTGGTGCGCTTCCCGAAGGGCCCTCCGCCCGCTGACATCCCGGCGATCGGCAAGGCCGGCGGCGCCGACGTACTCGTGCGCAGCGGCACCCACGACGTGCTCGTCGTCGCTGTTGGCTCGATGGCCGAGGTAGCCGTCGACGTCGCCGAGCGGCTGGTCGCGCAAGGTATCGGTGTCACCGTCGTCGACCCACGCTGGGTTAAGCCGGTCGACCCCGCCATCATCGAGCTGGCCCGCGACCACAAGCTCGTAGTGAGCATCGAGGACAACGGCCGCATCGGCGGCTGCGGCGCCGTACTGCTGCAGACGCTCAACGACGCCGGCGTCACCACGCCGTTCCGGCTGCTCGGCATCCCGCAGGAGTTCCTGGGCCACGCCAAGCGCGCAGCGATCCTCGAACGCATCGGTCTGTCGGCCCAGACCATCGCGCGCGACATCGTGGAAGACGTCACGGCCGTGCGCGACGGCCGCGCGCTGGTCGACGGGGATCTCGGTCGCTAGCTCGGCACCAGCATCCGCCGGTGCCTGTCGCGACCGATCCCCTTCGAGCCCAACGGATCCTGGTCTACGGAGTCACCGGCAGCGGGAAGAGCGCCGCAGCCGCGCGCATCGCCGCGCCAACTGGTCTTCCCCTCACCCTGGTCGACGAGCTGACCTGGCTTCCGGCCTGGCTCCCGGTTGCGGAAGAGCGCCAGCGTGAGCTGATCGGCGACGTCGTTGCCACAGATCGTTGGGTTCTGGACACGGCGTACGGCGCCTGGCTCGACGTCGTACTGCCTCGGGTCGATCTCAACGGCGCGCTCGACTACCCGCGGTGGTTCTCGCTGCAGCCCGGCTCGCGAAGTGATGGTGGCCGAGCTGTGGTGTCGTTGCTCTCGCTGTGCGTACGTTGCAACGACGCCGAGGCGACGTGATACCCGGTCAGCCGGGTATCAATGCGGCCCTCCGACCGCGTAACCGCACCCGCGCCGCGGTCGTTCTCCCTGTGATGGACAAGCCGCGCAGTCGCCGTCCCGGTCTCGGGCTGCTGGTCGGCGTCCTCCTGGCGGCGCTGACGGGTTGCGGCCTGGTTGACGGGGGAGACCAGACCCCGGCCACACCGGGCTCCCCACAAGTGGCCGACGCACTCACCGCCACGCTCAAGGCGCGCGCCCGGGCGGTCCGGACCGGCGACAGGCAGGCGTTCCTGGCCACCGTCGACCACGACGACCCCAAGCTCGTACGCCGCCAGCGGACGTACTTCGCGAACCTGGCCCAGCTGCCGATCAGCCGGTTGCGCTACCGGCTGGACCCGGCAACGCTGATCCGGGCGGGCGATCGCTGGTCCGCGCTCGTCGAGGTCCGGCTCCAGCTCTCGGGATTCGACCAGTGGCCGGTGGTCAGTCGCGAGGAGGTCGGCTTCGCGCCCGGCCCCGACGGGTCGTCGTACGTGCTGGCGAAGGAGCGCGGCGACGACTCCTCTGGTCGGCAGCCGTGGGACTCCCGCGCGATCGTGGTGCGCGAGCGGCCCGGCGTGCTCGGCATCTTCGACCACCAGAGCGCCGACCAGGCAGATGCGGTGCTGGCCTCGGTCGCCGCGGGCGTCGACCTCGTCGGTGCGCGGGTGCCCTACGACTGGGACCGGCACGTCGTCGTCTACGCGCTGTCCGGCACCAGCGCGCTCAGTGCGATCGCCGGCCTGCCGGGCGGCGACCCCGAGCGTCTCGACGGCGTCTCGGTCCCGGTGGGGCAGCGCGGCGACGAGGCCGCCTCGACTCGGCTCGTGCTGCACCCACGGATGCTGTCGGCTCCGCCGGCACAGCGCGACCGGCTGATCCGCCACGAGCTGACGCACATAGCCCTCGCCGACCGCGACAACCACGCACCGACCTGGCTCAGCGAGGGCATCGCGGAGTACGTCTCGGTCCAGCCGATCGCCGAGGCCGACCGCACTCTCGCGCGACCGGCCTTGATCGCTGCGTCGAGTAGATCGCTGAAGCTCCCGGATGCGAGGACCTTCAACGGACCCGACTCCGAGGCCAACTACGGCGTGGCGTGGTGGGCGTGCGAGGCGCTGGTCGACCTGTACGGCGAGCCCATGCTCTGGCAGTTGCTCGACAAGATGGGGGCGGCCGACGGCGACGACTGGGACGCCGTGCTCGAGGACACGCTGCAGATGTCCGCCGACGACCTGGCTGCCGAGGCGGGACGACGGATGCTCGCGGCGTACGGCGTGCCGGACTGAAGACTCGCAGGAGCGAGCCGCATTTCGTCAGGCTCCGAGACAGGTCGGATCACGACCGACATCCGCCCGGATGGACCAACTGCCGTGGGTGAAGTGGCACTGGATCGTGGTGCTCGGGTGCCGCACCGTCTGGATCCTCGACGGGCTCAAGCCAGCGGACACGGTCCTCGGCCTCGTGCGGCGCGCGGGGCCGATGAGTGACCTACCCGGAGGTAAGTCGTAGGTTCACGCCATGAGCGTCTTTCGCACCAAGTCGGTCGAGCAGTCCATCGCCGAGACCGAGGAGCCCGAGCACCAGCTCAAGAAGAACCTGGGAGCCCTCGACCTGACGATCTTCGGTGTCGGCGTCATCATCGGCGCGGGCATCTTCGTCTACACCGGCCAGGTGGCGGCCACCAACAGCGGCCCGGCCATTGCGATCTCGTTCGCGATCGCGGGTCTCGCGTGTGCCTTGGCAGCCCTCTGCTACGCGGAGTTCGCGTCGACGGTGCCGGTCGCGGGCAGCGCCTACACGTTCAGCTACGCGACGTTCGGCGAGCTCGTCGCCTGGATCATCGGCTGGGACCTCGTGCTGGAGTTCACGGTCGGCGCCTCGGCCCTCGCCGCGGGCTTCTCGGGCTACCTCCAGAACGTGCTCGACGGGACGGCGCTTGAGATCCCGGCTTCGATCGGGTCGGCGTCCGACGGCGTCGTCAACCTGCCGGCGGTCCTGATCTCGCTACTCGTGGCGGGGGTCCTGATCGGCGGCATCAAGCTGTCGAGCCGGGTCAACCAGATCGTGGTGGCCATCAAGCTCACGGTGGTGGGGCTGGTCATCGTGGTCGGCATCGCCTACATCAAGACGTCGAACTACACGCCGTTCATCCCCGACAGCAAGCCGGCCTCCGGCGGCGAGGCCTCGTTCTGGAAGACGCCGCTCATCTCCAGCATCTTCGGTCTGGACCCGGCGGTCTACGGCATCGGCGGCGTGATCGCGGGTGCGGCGATCGTCTTCTTCGCCTTCATCGGCTTCGACGTGGTCGCCACCACCGCTGAAGAGACCAGGAACCCGCAGAAGAACGTCCCGATCGGCATCCTGTCGTCGCTCGCCATCGTGACCGTGCTCTACATCGCGGTGTCCCTGGTGGTCACCGGCATGCAGAACTACACCGAGATCGACCCCGAGGATGCGGCGCCGCTCGCGACTGCGTTCGACGCGGTGGGGGTCGACTGGATCGCCAACATCATCGCCGTCGGCGCGACGATCGGCCTCACGGTCGTCGTACTCATCCTGATGATGGGTCAGACCCGCGTGGCGTTCGCGATGGCCCGCGACGGCCTGTTGCCGCCGGTGCTGGCCAAGGTCCACCCGACGTTCGGCACCCCGCACGTCATCACCGCCATCACGGGCGTCGGCGTCGCCGTCCTGTCGGGCTTCGTCGACTTCGAGACGCTGGGCGACCTGGTCAGCATCGGCACGCTGTTCGCCTTCGTGCTGGTGTCGGTCGGTGTCCTGGTGCTGCGCAAGACCCGGCCGGACCTGCCCCGAGCGTTCCGCACGCCGGCCGTCTGGTTCGTGGCCTCGTTGTCGGTGCTGATGTGCGTCTACCTGATGCTGAACCTCATCGGCGAGACGTGGCTGCGCTTCGGGATCTGGATGCTCATCGGGCTCGTCGTCTACTTCACCTACTCCCGCAACCACAGCCGGGTCGGGCTGCGCGAGGCCGAGGGTGCGAAGCAGCCGACCGCCTGACCCGACCGGTCAGCCGTCGATCGACGCTCCGTTCGGCAGCACGATCCCGTCGTCGACCGAGCCGATCGCCGCTGCTGTGACCTCGCACGGCCCGGCCACGTCGCACGTGAGCAGGTCGACCGGCGTGCTGTCGTACGGCTTGTTGAGGCCGAGCCCGACGAACGTGTCGTCATCGACCCAGCCGAAGCCGGCGAAGAAGTCGTAGCCAGCCTGGTTCGCATCGATGACCTGGCCGGTGGCCACGTTGAAGACCGCCGCTTTGTCGGGCTCGTCCTCACCGAGGAGGTAGGTCGTCCCCGGTGACAGCTCAAAACCGTCCCAGACGGGCAGCCCCTTGCCGCTCAAGAGGTCGGTGCCGACGCGATACGTCGAGCCTGTGTCGCTCTGCTCCTCCGACGAGTAAGCGATCTTGTCCGACCGCACGTCGTCGATCGTGAACCCGTTGGCGGCGCCGAGCACCCGCTCGTCGTCGGTCACGAAGTTCCAGGCCAGGGCCCCGCGCGGGTCACGCACGTAGAGCTCGTCGCCGTCGAGAGCGAAGATGACCGCCGGGTTGGCTTCGTCGCGGAGCGTGCCCATGCCCTGCTCATTGGTCAGCTCAGACGAGACGACCTCGCCAGAGGCTTGGTCGAGCACCACGAACGCCGGGACCTTCGCGCTGTTGTCGACCCACGCGGCCCGCGGCCCGTCGGCCTCCAGGTTGGGAACCCGGTCGTCGGTGCGGCCGACCTTCACCACGCCCTGACCGTCGGCCGACCACACGACGCCCTCGGTGTCGCTGAGCACGACGCCCTGCGTGGTCTGCACGAACGCCTTCACCCGGTGTCCGGTGTCGAAGCTGGTGTCGCCGATGTGGATGGTGCTGCCGATGGCCCAGGCGGGCTCGTGGGCCGCGAAGTGGCTGGCAAACCCGGGCTAGCCGGCCGTGCTGTCCGAGTCAGTGAAGAGCAGTCCCGGGGCGGTGAGCCCCGCCACCACCGCGACCACGGCGAGGGCTGCGCCGCCACCGACGAACGCCGTACGACGACGGACCACGCGGCGCTGCCCGTCGCGCATGAGCGCATCGAGGTCGAGCTCCGGCGCGGCCAGGGTGTCTGCGCGGTCGTGCATGAGGTCGCTGAGCAGTCCGGTCATCGGGTCACCACCATCAGTTCGAGCGGGAGGAGCTCGGCGTCGCCGGCCCCGGTTGCCTCCAGCTGCTTGCGCAGCTTCGCGAGCCCGGCCGAGACCTGGCTCTTCACGGTGCCGACGGCGCACCCCATCGCGTCGGCCGTCTGGGCCTCGGTGAGGTCGTCGTAGAACCGCAGCACGATCGCCGCCCGCTGCCGGGCCGGCAGGGTCTGCAGAGCAGTCCACAGCCAGTCGTTGCGGGCGATGTCGTCGGCGTGGCCGGGCCGGCCTGGGTCGGGCAGCGTCTCGGTCGGGCGTTCGTTGGCCCAGCCCTTGCGACGGAACCACGAGATCGCCGTCGTCGTGATCGCCTTGCGGGTGTAGGCCTCCGCGGCGCGCGGGTCACACAACCTGGGCCACGCGACGTACGTCTTGGTCAGCGCCTCCTGCACGAGGTCCTGGGCGAGCTGGGTGTCGCCGACCATGAGGTACGCCGCCCGGTGCAGGGAGCGCGAACGAGCGGCGACGAACTCGGCGGACGCTGCCGGATCGCGTCGGGCCATGGGAGGTGCCTTCCGAGGGAGGTGTGCGTACATGTTCCTTGACGCGGTTGACGGCCCGAAGGTTCGTTGTCGGTGGACCCTTCCCCGGGAATGGGCCCACCGCCGTGCGCGTTCAGCCGGGCGCCGCCCTATCGTGGGCATCGCCATCTCGGCACCATCAGGAGGAACCGCGTGTCCCAGGAGTCCAGGCTCGTGCACATCGTCGACGAGGTGCCCGAGCTCGACGGAGTAGACGACCTCACGATGGTCGTCGTGCTCACCGGCTTCCTCGATGCCGGCCAGGCCGCCGACCAGACCGCGCAGTACCTCCAGGACGGCTCCGACGGCCCGATCGTCGCCACCTTCGACGTCGACGTCCTCTACGACTACCGCGCCCGCCGGCCGGCAATGACGTTCGTCCGCGACCACTACGACGAGTACGACGCGCCCCGGCTGTCGGTGCGGCTGGTGCGCGACACCGGCGAGACGCCGTACCTCCTGCTCCGCGGGCCCGAGCCCGACACCCGCTGGGAAGGCTTCGCGGCAGCCGTGCGCGGGATCGTCGAGCGTTTCGGCGTACGACGCGTGGTGAGCCTGGGAGCCGTGCCGATGGCGGTGCCGCACACCCGCCCCATCGCCATCACCCCGCACGCCAACCGCCCGGAGCTGCTCGTCACCTCCAGCCCGTGGCAGAGCGAGCTGCGCATCCCGTCGAGCGCGCAGGCGCTGCTGGAGCTGCGGCTGGGGGAGTGGGGCCACGATGCGCTCGGCTTCGTCGCGCACATCCCGCACTACCTCGCCCAGATGGACTACCCCGTGGCCTCGCTCGCCCTGCTCGAGCACCTCGAGCTCGGTGGCCACCTCACGATCGACCTGACCCTGATGCGCGAGGCGGCCGAGACCTGCGAGGTCGAGATCGCCCGCTACCTCGACACCAACACCGAGGTGGGCGAGGTCGTGGCAGCCCTCGAGCAGCAGTACGACGCGTTCCGGCGCTCCGAGGAGAGCGGCTCGTCGCTGCTCGCCCAGGACCAGCCGATGCCCACCGGCGAGGAGATCGGTCAACAGTTCGAGCAGTTCCTGGCCGGGCTCGACAGGGACGGGCCCAAGGATGGCCCGCGTGACGGGCTGGGCGACGGGCTGAGCGACTGATGCCGGCTTCGGCAGACGACCTCCTGCGACTGCTCGAGCTCGAGGACCTCGACGTCGACCTCTTCCGCGGCATCCAGCCAGAGACGACCCGGCAGCGCGTCTTCGGTGGCCAGGTGGCCGCGCAGGCGCTGGTGGCGGGAGCGCGCAGCGTCGACGCGGCGTTCGCCCAGCACTCGCTGCACTCGTACTTCCTGCGTCCCGGTGACACGTCGGTCCCGATCATCTACGACGTCGAGCGCATCCGCGACGGCCGCAGCTTCGCCACCCGCCGGGTGGTCGCCCGCCAGCACGGCCGGGCGATCTACTACCTGACGGCCAACTACCAGCGCGCCGAAGACGGCCTCGACCACCAGGACGTCATGCCGGACGTGCCCGGGCCCGACGAGGGCTTCCCGATGGCCGACCTCGCGCGCCGGTCCTCCGAGAGAGCCGGCGACGACTGGGATCGCGAGTGGTCGGCTCTCGACATCCGACACCTCGGCACCACCGCCCAGGGACTGACGCCCGACCCGGCCCATCCGGCCCAGGCGCGGATCTGGGTGCGCGTCAACGGCGACGTCGGCGACGACCCACTCACGCACCTCGCTGCCTTCACGTACGCCAGCGACCTGACGCTGCTGGGCGCGGCCCTGGTGCCGCACGGCATCGACATCACCAGCTCCCGGCTCATGCCGGCGAGCCTCGACCACACGATCTGGTTCCACCGGCCGTTCCGGGCCGACCAGTGGTGGCTCTACGACCAGGTCTCACCGTCCGCCTCGGGGGGCCGCGGCCTGGCGCTGGCCCGGGTCTTCACCGAGGACGGCACGCTTGTCGCCACGGTCGCCCAGGAGGGCCTGATCCGGCTACGCAACGAGGAATAGTGACTGCGTTTACCACTACACCGTTGTAATTAACTGCATTTGCGCACGCGACACGCCGAGCAATGGTTACCTTTGAGCGCTTCTGTGGTTCCTGTCGTCAGTTGAGCGCCCCCGGGACGGGGGTGACTCGTGTGACTTCCGGTCCACTCCAAGAACTCCTCGAGGGTGGTCCCGTTGAGCCTCACCTGGTCCCATGCGTTCGTACCGGCCGCGACTGCCTTCGCCGTCGCGGGTGCCGTGCTCGTCAGCGCCACGTCCGTCCTCGGGGCAGCGGCTCCGACGACCGCCGTCTCGCCGACCGTCGCCTACGACCTGCCGTTCTCGTGCGGCCAGGCGTGGAGTAGCGCCACCCGCGCGCGGCACAGCCCGAGCCGGAACGCCATCGACTTCAACCGGCCCGACGACGCCGGCAGCAGCGTCGTGGCCGCTGCTCGCGGCGTGGTCACCACCGCCGTCAAGGTCGACCGTGGTGGCTACGGCCGCTACGTGGTCGTCGACCACGGCAACGATGAGAGCTCGCTCTACGCACACCTCAAGGCCGTGACCGTCCAGCTCGGCCAGTCGGTTGACAAGGGGGCCCTCCTCGGCGCCCTCGGCGCCTCCGGCAACGCCAGCGGCCCGCACCTGCACTTCGAGGAGCGCAGTGGCCGCTCGGTCGTCAGCGCGATCCTCGCGGGCGTCGGCTGGAAGGCCAGCACGCTCACGTCTGCCAACTGCGTCGACCTCCCGGTCGCCGCCAACCTGGGCGGCGACGCCGTGGCTGAGCTGATGGTCTTCCGTCGTACGGCCAACGCGTCCTTCGAGGCCATGCCCACCGCGACATACGCCGGCGGATCGATGCCCTTCGGTGTGGCCAGTGACGAACCGGTCGTGGGGGACTGGAACGGCGACGGGCTCGACGACCTCGGTGTGCGCGCCCCGCGCACCGGCAACTTCAAGCTCAGCAGCCCTGCGGGCGTCACGAAGCTCAGGTACGGCGTCCGCGGCGACCTCCCGGTCGCCGGCGACTGGAACGGCGACGGCCCGTTCGAGGTGGGCGTACGCCGGCCGTCGACGTCGTCGTTCCTCCTGCGTCGGGCCGACGGCACGACCACCACCGTCGCGATGGGCGACGCCAACGACCTGCCCGTCACCGGCGACTGGAACGGTGACGGGGTGTCCGACCTCGGCGTCTACGACCAGGCCACCTCCACGTTCACCCTCCGGGTCGTCGACGCCACCGGCATCCCGGTGACCGCCGTCGTGCCGTTCGGCCTGGCGGGCGACCTACCGGTCATCGGCGACTGGGACGGCAACGGCACCAGCGACGTCGGCACCTGGGCACCAGGCACCGCGACGTTCTCCCAGCGGCAGGCGCCGCTGGCGATGAGTGCCGCGCGTTCGGTCACGTCCGTGCAGTGGGGGAACCCGCGGCGCTGAGCCCGTCAGCCGGTCATGTCGTCGATACACATGATGTTGCCTTCGCTGTCCTTGAACCACGCGGCATGACCCATGTCGCCCATCGTGGCGATGTCGCCTTCCCACGTGACTCCGGGCATGTCGTAGTGGTCGAACTGAAGACCCTTGCTCGTGAGCGCGTCCACCTCGGCCTGCACGTCGGTGACGTGCCACTGGGCGATCGTGTGGCCGGCCTGACCGGCGTACTCGGTCTCGTAGAGGAAGAACGTCGTCCCGCCGGCGGTCGTGTAGACGAGTCCACCGGGGTTCTCATCGGCAGGAGTGAGGCCGAGTGTGTCGGCGTAGAAGCCTCGGGCCCGTTCCAGGTCCGACGCCGGGATGTTGGCTGTCACCAAACTGTCGTTCAGCATGTCTGCTCCCTTGGGTAGGGGAGTGCCGAGCCGCTCCTATCGCAACGTAGTACGCCCGGCGTCTAGTCTCCAGAGATGGTGCGCATCGTGTCGTTCGTGCTGGCCGTCGCGTTCGGCCTCTGCGCCGGCGTGCTGGCTGTCTCGGGGGCGACCGTCGCGTACGCAGGCCAGACGCGCCACTGCGCCGGCCCGATCGTCAGCATGGAGATCGGTGACGTGACCCCGCCGATCACGACCAACGCGACCGACCGGGCGCTGACGCAGGCGTGCGAGCGCAAGGACGACCAGTACCTCCTGCTGGCGGGGCTGGCCGGGTTGCTCTGCCTAGCCGCCAGCGCCGCCGCGACGCACAGAGAGGGCAGGGTCAGCGTTCTTCCACGAGCGCGGCCAGCCGCGTGAGCGACTGACGCCAGCCCAGCTCGTTGTCGGCGGTCGGCACGCCGTCGGGCAGTCCCTCGTGCAGGGCGACGAGGTCGGTGCCACCCGCCTCCGCGTCGGAGAGCGTGATGGTCATCGTCATCTTGCTGCGCAGCGCCGGGTCGTCCGTCTCGAACTCGTCGACCTCGACGACCGTCTCGTCCGGCACGAGCCGCACGAACCGGCCGCGATAGGTGTCGGTGCTCGAGGTCGACTTCCCGCGGCCCTCCAGCGCGTCGTACGTCAGGGAGACCCGGAGGGTGCCGCCCTCGCGGGCATCGAACTCGTGCACCTCGCAGCTCATGCCGAAGGGGACGCGCCACTGCCCGATCGCCTCCGGGTCGAGGAGCGCGCGGTAGACGCGTGCGCGGTCTGCGTTGACGTGGAAGGTGACCCGGGTCGACGCCATGCGACCATCTTGACGCACGCCGCCCAACCGGGCCTCCGGTCAGAGCGAGCTGCTGCGCCCCACGAGGTGCGGTGACCCGTCACGCGGATTGGTGAGCGCGAACGCCCAACCGTCGTCCTGCTGCTCGAGCCCGAACGACACGATGCCGGGCAGGAACACCGGCTTCTTGAACGCCGTGTCGACCCGCACCGCGTCGGGCAGCCGGTTCTCGATGGCGGCCACGCAGCGGGCGAGGGTCCACATGCCGTGCGCGATCTGGCGCTTGAAACCCAGCGCCTTCGCGGTCAGCGGGTAGAGGTGGATCGGGTTCAGGTCTCCCGACACCCCGGCGTACGTGCGACCGAGGTCGGCCGCGAGCTTCCAGTCGACCGTGCCGGGCGGGGTCGTCTCGAGCTTCAGCCCTTCGGCGCCGTCCTCGTAGCCCTTGCCGCGGCGCAGGTACGACGACGTCGACTCCCACACGGTCTCGTCGCCGGCCGCGGTGGCGGTAGTGACGAAGTCGAGCAGGATGCCCTTGGTGTGCAGCCGGGGTGCTGCCACCGACGTGGTGAGGTTGAGCGTCTCGCCGACCTGGATCGGCCGGTGCGAGGTGATGGAGTTCTCGAGGTGCACGGTCCCGATCGCCGGCCAGGGGAATGCCGAGTCGCTCATGATCGCCATGTGCAGCGGGAACGCCAGCAGGTGCGGGTAGGGCAACGGCGCGGTGTCCTTGCGCGGGAACTCACAGACCCGGGAGTGCGCCGCGACGCCGGCGGCGTCGACCAGCACACCGTCGCGCGAGCGACTCAGGCCGCTGAACGTGCCGGGCGAGGCCTTCTTGATGCCGGGCAGCTGGTTGACGCCGGGGACGGCGGGCAGGGCTGCCTTGACGAGGGTGGCGATGCCGGCCATGTCAGGCACCCAGCATCATCTGGCCGCAGACCCGCACGACGTTGCCGTTGATGGCGGTCGAGCCGGGGGAGGCGTACCAGGCGATCGTCTCGGCGACGTCCACCGGCAGCCCGCCCTGGCTGAGCGCGTTCAGGCGCTGGCCGACCTCGCGGGTCGCGAACGGCACCGCCGCGGTCATCGCCGTGATGATGAACCCGGGCGCCACGGCGTTGACCGTGATGCCGTTGTCGAGCTCGTCGGCGAGGCTGTCGACGAGGCCGATGACGCCGGCCTTCGACGCGGCGTAGTTGGTCTGGCCGACGTTGCCCGCGATGCCCGCGATCGACGCGACGCCCACGATGCGGCCGTTGTTGTTGATGACGCCCTGGTCGAGCAGCTCGCGGGTGATGGTCTCGGGTGCGGTGAGATTGACCGCGATCACCGACTCCCACCGGTCCGCCGCCATGTTGGCGAGCTTCTTGTCGCGCGTGATGCCTGCGTTGTGCACGACGATGTCGACACCGCCGTGCTCCGTGGTCAGGTGGTGCGCAATGCGCTGCGCCGCGTCGCTGTGGGTGATGTCGAGGGCGAGGTGGTCACCGTCGAGCTCCTTCATCAGGGTCACCAGGTCGCTGGCAGCCTGGGGCACGTCGACGCCGACGACGGTGGCGCCTTCGCGGTGCAGCACGCGGGCGATCTGCTCACCGATGCCGCGGCCGGCCCCGGTGACGAGCGCGATCTTGCCCTCGAGCGGACGTGCCCAGTCGGCGACCTCGCCGGCGTCGGTCGACCCGTGGGCGCCGATGCGCACGACCTGGCCGGACACGTAGGCAGACTTGGGGGAGAGCAGGAAGGCCAGCGTCGAGTCGAGCGCCGACTCGGCTCCTGGGGCGACGTACACGAGCTGGACCGTGCCGCCCTTGCCGATCTCCTTGCCCAGCGAACGGGTGAAGCCTTCGAGGGCGCGCTGCGCGACCCGCTCGCCACCCTTGACCGCGGACGGCTCCGTGCCGAGTACGACGACCCGCGGGCACGTCTCGAGGCGGCGCATGAGCGGTGTGAAGAACTCCTGCAGGGCGAGCAGTCCGGCCGAGGTGGTGATCGCGGTGGCGTCGAAGACGAGTCCCTTGAAGCGGGTGTCGTCACCCGGGTCGCCGGCGACAGCCGTGATGCCGAGCCCGTCGAGCGTCGGAGTCAGGGAGTCGGCGAGACGACCGGCCCCTCCCACCAGCACGGTGCCCTGCACGAGCGGGTCTCCGGCGGTGTAGCGCTCGAGCGTTGTGGGGTTGGGCAGCCCCAGGTTCTTGACCAGCAGCCTGCCGACGGGGGACGTCACGAAACCTTGGTAGCGATCACTCATGGTGGTATGTAACTTCCTGTGTAACTCGGTGTCCACACTTCGTGATGTGGGCCTCAGTGCATTCCCTGAGGGCAGGGTCTCCGCAAGGATAGGAGGATGAACTCGAAGACTCGCAAGGTCGCCGTCATCGGCGGCAACCGGATCCCGTTTGCCCGCTCCAACTCCGTCTACAGCGACGCCTCCAACCAGGAGATGCTGACCGCTGCCATCGACGGTCTCGTGACCCGCTTCGGGCTCGAGGGCGAGCGGCTGGGCGAGGTCGTCGCCGGCGCCGTACTCAAGCACGCGCGCGACTTCAACCTCACCCGCGAGTGCGTGCTCGGCTCGAAGCTTTCGGCCGAGACACCCGCCACCGACATCCAGCAGGCCTGCGGCACCGGCCTGCAGGCCGCGATCCAGGTGGCCAACAAGATCGCCCTCGGCCAGATCGAGGTCGGCATCGCCGGCGGATCCGACACAACTTCCGACGCCCCGCTCGCCGTCGGCGAGAAGCTGCGCAAGAAGCTGATCAAGGTCAGCCAGGCCAAGGACACCAAGGGTCGGCTGGCCGCGCTGGCCGCGATCCGCCCCGGCGACATCTCGGTGGCGGTCCCGCAGAACAGTGAGCCGCGCACGCGCAAGTCGATGGGCGAGCACGCTGCCCTGACCGCGCTCGAGTGGCGCGTCGGCCGCGAGGAGCAGGACGAGCTGGCCGCGCGGTCGCACCACAACCTCGCGCGGTCCTACGACGAGGGCTTCCACGACGACCTGATCACGCCGTTCCGCGGCGTGGAGCGCGACTCCAACATGCGCCCGGACTCGTCGGTCGAGAAGCTCGCCACCCTCAAGCCGGTCTTCGGCAAGGGCGAGGCCGCGACCATGACGGCCGGCAACTCCACGCCGCTCAGTGACGGCGCCTCCGCAGTGCTGCTCGCCTCCGACGAGTGGGCCGAGGAGCACGGTCTGCCCGTGCTCGCCTACCTGACGGCGTACGAGACGGCGGCAGTCGACTACGTGCACGGCCACGAGGGCCTGCTGATGGCCCCGGCGTACGCCGTGGCCCGGATGCTCGAGCGCGAGGGCCTGACACTGCAGGACTTCGACTACTACGAGATCCACGAGGCGTTCGCCTCGCAGGTGCTCTCGACGCTCAAGGCCTGGGAGGACCCGGTGTTCTGCAAGGAGCGCCTGGGTCTCGACGCGCCGCTGGGCTCGATCGACCGCGACAAGCTGAACGTCAACGGCTCCTCGCTCGCCGCCGCGCACCCGTTCGCCGCGACCGGCGGGCGGATCGTGCCGGTGCTGGCCAAGCTCCTCGATCAGTCGGGCTCGGGTCGCGGCCTGATCTCGATCTGTGCCGCCGGTGGCCAGGGCGTCGTGGCGATCTTGGAGAAGTGACGCATAGGGGTGAGGCCATTACCCCTGCGGAGGTGTTGACTGTCCCCATGGGAGACGTGAAGGACGCCGGTCAGCGGGCAGAAGACAGTGAGTGGCTCGACTACGTGGTCCGGTTCGGGCTGGTGGCCTATGGCGTCGTGCACCTGCTGGTCGCCTGGATCGCGCTGCAGCTCGCGTTCGGTGAGACAGGCCGCTCGGCGTCCAGCAGTGGTGCCCTGAAGGAGCTCGCCAGCCAGCCGTTCGGTGGGATCGCGATCTGGGCCGTCGCCGTCGGCATGACGCTGCTCGTCGTCTGGCGACTGGTCGAGGCCGGCTTCGGTCACGAGCAGGAGGACGGCAAGGAGGAGCTGGGCAAGCGCATCTCCTCGCTGCTGAAGGCGGTGATCTACGGGGCCGTGGCCTTCAGCGCGTACAAGGTCGCTCTCGGCTCGGGAAGCAGCGGGGGCAGCGGCTCCGACACCATGACCGCGAAGGTGATGAACTGGCCGGGCGGACAGGTGCTGGTGGGCCTCGCGGGCCTGGCAATCATCGGGTACGGCGGGTTCACGGCGTACCGCGGCTGGAGCGAGAAGTTCCTCGAGCACCTCGACATCGACGGCAAGTCGGGCCGCGACGGGCAGGCCTATCGGATCTTCGGCAAGGTCGGCTACATCGCGAAGGGCGTCTCGGTCGCGGTGGTCGGCGGTCTCTTCGTGTACGCCGCGGCAACCCATGAGGCCGACGAGGGAGGTGGCCTGGACGAGGCGCTCCACACGGTGCTGCAGCAGCCGTTCGGGCCGTTCCTGCTGGCCGCGATCGCCATCGGCATCGGCTGCTACGGGGTGTTCTGCTTCGCCCGCGCGCGGCATCTGGACCGCTGAGCGGGGCTGATAGGGTCGCCCCGCAATCGACATCCTTTAACGAGCCGTCCCGTGAGGCGGAGAAGGAGGTCGGAGACCTGTGTCTCCCTCCGGACGCACCGTCCTCGACGCCCGTGACATCACCCGGGCGCTGACCCGCATCTCCCACGAGATCCTCGAGCGCAACAAAGGCAGTGAGGGTCTCTACCTGCTCGGCCTGCACACCCGCGGTGTGCCGCTGGCCCACCGGATCGGCGAGAAGATCGCCGCCGTCGAGGGGCACGAGATCCCGGTGGGGTCGCTCGACGTCACGATGTACCGCGACGACCTTCGTTCGCAGCCCACGCGGAGCCCGCACAAGACATCGGTGCCCGGCGGCATCGACGGCAAGGTCGTGGTGCTGGTCGACGACGTGCTGTTCTCCGGCCGCACCATCCGGGCCGCGCTGGACGCGCTCAACGACCTCGGCCGGCCCGCCAGCGTGCGGCTGGCCGTGTTGGTCGACCGCGGTCACCGCGAGCTGCCGATCCGGGCCGACCACGTCGGCAAGAACCTGCCCAGTGCGCTTGCCGAGCGCGTCAGCGTCCATCTGGCCGAGCTCGACGGCACCGACGAGGTGGTGATTGCGTGAAGCACCTGCTCTCCATCGACGATCTGACGGTCGACGACATGACGACCATCTTCGACACCGCGGCCGAAATGCACGACGTGCAGCGACGCGAGGTCAAGAAACTGCCCGCCCTGCGTGGCCGCACGATCATCAACCTGTTCTTCGAGGACTCCACCCGCACCCGCTCGAGCTTCGAGATCGCCGGGAAGTGGCTTTCGGCCGACACGGTCAACATCACCGGCAAGGGATCGTCGGCGTCGAAGGGCGAGAGCCTGCGCGACACCGTGCGCACCATCTGCGCGATGGGCGTCGACGCGCTGGTCATGCGGCATTCCGCCAGCGGTGCCGCGCTGCAGGTCTCGCAGTGGGTCGACGCGGTCGTGATCAACGCCGGCGACGGCACCCACGAGCACCCGTCACAGGCGCTGCTCGACGCCTACACGTTGCGCCAACGGCTCGGCTCGCTCGAAGGCAAGCACGTAGTGATGGTCGGCGACCTCACGCACAGCCGGGTCTTCCGAAGCAACGTCAAGTCGTTGACCAAGCTCGGCGCCCGGCTCACGGTCGTGGCACCGCCGACGCTGATGCCGAGCGGTATCGATGCCTGGTCGAAGGAGGCCGGCTTCGCAGCGTCGTACGACCTGGACGAGGTGCTGCCCGACGCCGACGCCGTGATGATGCTGCGGGTGCAGCGGGAGCGGATGGCTGGTGGCTACTTCCCGAGCTCGCGGGAGTACACCGTCGGCTACGGCCTGACGCGCGACCGGCTTGCCACCCTCAAGCCGGACGCACCCATCTGCCACCCGGGCCCGATGAACCGTGGCCTCGAGATCGCCGCCGATGCCGCCGACGCGGCCCAGTCGGTCGTGCTCGACCAGGTGTCGGCCGGTGTGGCCGTGCGGATGTCGGTGCTCTACCACCTGCTTGCCGGAGAGGAAGCTCAGTGAGTCTCGTCATCAAGGGCGCCGCGCTGCTAGGCGGCGAGGCCGCCGACCTGCTCGTCGAGGACGGCGTGATCCGCGAGGTCGGCTCGGTGTCGGCTCCGAAGGACACCGAGATCCTCGACGCCGACGGCCTTGTCGCCCTGCCCGGCCTCGTCGACCTGCACACCCACCTCCGCGAGCCCGGCCGGGAGGACGCCGAGACGGTGCTCTCCGGGTCGCGCGCCGCCGCGGTCGGAGGGTTCACCGCGATCCTTGCGATGGCCAACACCAGCCCGGTCACCGACACGGGCGAGGCTGCCGAGCGGGTGCTCGACCTCGGTCGTGCTGCCGGCCTGGTCGACGTGCAACCGGTGGGTGCCGTGACGCGCGGCCTCGGGGGCGAGGAGCTCGCCGAGCTGGGCCTGATGGCTCGTTCCCGGGCCCGGGTGCGGGTCTTCTCCGACGACGGCAGGTGCGTGCACGACGCGCGGGTGATGCGACGGGCGCTGGAGTACGTCAAGGCGTTCGGCGGCGTGATCAGCCAGCACGCCCAGGACCCCGACCTCGCCGGCCCGACCGCGTGCTGCCACGAGGGTGAGCTGTCCGGTCGCCTCGGCCTGCCCGGCTGGCCCGGGGTCGCCGAGGAGGTCATCGTCGCGCGCGACGTCATGCTCGCCCGGCACACCGGCTCGCGCGTGCACATCGCGCACGTCAGCACGGCCGGGTCGGTCGAGGTGCTGCGCTGGGCCAAGGAGCAGGGCATCCACGTCACCGCCGAGGTGACGCCGCACCACCTGCTGCTCACCACCGACCTGCTCGGCGGCTACGACCCCACGTTCAAGGTCAACCCGCCCCTGCGACCCGACGAGGACGTCGCCGCGCTGTGTGCTGCGCTGGCCGACGGCACGATCGACGCGGTGGCCTCCGACCACGCCCCGCACGCGCGTCACGACAAGGAGCACGCGTTCGTCGACGCGGCGTTCGGCATGCTCGGGCTCGAGACCGCACTGGCCGTCGTACGCACCGCGATGGACGACTCGTTCACCTGGACCGACATCGCCCGGGTGATGTCGCAGGCGCCGGCCCGGATCGCCGGGCTGTCGACGCACGGCGGCGGCCTGGCCGTCGGCGACCCGGCGCACCTGACGCTCGTCGACCCCGCTGCGGCAGTCACCGTCGACCGCGACGCCTCGGTCTCGCTGTCGCGCAACAACCCGTGGCACGGGCGGGCGCTGACGAGCGCCGTCGTGCACACGGTGTACGCCGGCCAGGTCACCGTGCGCGACGGCGCGCTGGCCTGAGCCGAAGCCGGCCTGGGAGTAGCGTGCCGGCAATCCAGCCACTCTCGGACGCCCAGCAAATTGTCGTGATGGGCGTCTCGGGCGTCGGCAAGTCGACCGTGGCCAAGGGGCTCTCGACCGTCCTCGGGTGGACCTACGCCGAGGGCGACGCGTTCCACTCCGAGGCCAACGTCGCAAAGATGCACTCCGGCACCCCGCTCACCGACGACGACCGCTGGCCCTGGCTGCGCAGCATCGGCGCGTGGATGGACACCCGGATCGCCGACGGTCAGCCGTCGGTCATCACCTGTTCCGCGCTGCGTCGGGTCTACCGCGATCTCCTGGCCGAAGGTCGACCCGAGGTGCGGTTCTGTCACCTGGTCGCGGGTGAGGACCTGTTGGCCGAGCGGGTGGGTCGGCGCGCCAACCACTACATGCCCGCGTCCTTGTTGTACAGCCAGTACGACACGCTCGAGCCACTCGACTCCGAGGAATCGGGAGTCGAGGTGTCGGTGGACGGTACGGCGGCCGACGTACTGCACCGGGCACTGGCCGCCCTCTCCATCCCGGATCCCCGCAACGCCTAGGGGCCCATAGGCACCCTGATCGCCCCCGCCCACCTGGCCGGCCTCCTGGCGCGGCCGACGAGCGTCTCGGTGGGTCGCGACCTGCGCCCGTGCCGCTAACGAAACAGTCGGCAGGATATTCGCGTTCCTGGCATGCGGACTGTCCGGTAGCTCAGCGAGGGGCACTGGGTCACGGCATGGCAAGTGGTCTGATCCACCTGTCCGCATGACGGGGAGTCGTGGCGCGACGACGCTTTTGGTGCGACTCTCGATGTGCGGACAACAAGGGGGAGACATGAACATTGCGCGTCGAGGTGCCGACTGGCCTTCGAGCCGGGTCGAGGATCTGATCGCCGCGGGGCACGAGCACGAAGGGGCAGATCGTGAGCTGTGCCCGCCGGTGATCGTCGCCGAACCCGACACCGGACAGGTGCCGGTGGCCACGTCCGCGTGAGGTAGGGTCAGCAGCGCTCGAACATCCTTTAACGATCCGTCCTGAGAGGCGGAGAAGGAGGTACGGCGTGCCGCGGCATGCACCTGCAATCCTCGTCCTCGAAGACGGCCGGACCTTCCATGGGAGGTCCTATGGCGCCGAGGGCGAGACATTCGGCGAAGCCGTGTTCTCCACCGGCATGACCGGTTACCAGGAGACGCTCACCGATCCCAGCTACCACCGGCAGGTCGTCATCATGACCGCGCCGCATGTCGGCAACACCGGCATGAACGACGAGGACCCGGAGTCCTCCCGCATCTGGGTGTCCGGCTTCGTCGTCCGCGATCCCGCACGGGTCCCGTCCAACTGGCGCTCGCAGCGCAGCCTCGGCGACGCGCTCCGCGAGCAGGGGGTGGTCGGCATCAGCGACATCGACACCCGCGCCCTGACCCGCCACCTGCGCGAGCGCGGCGCGATGCGGGTCGGCATCTCCTCGGCCGACACCACCGTCGCCGCCCTGCTCGAGCGGGTCCGTGCGTCCGGCGAGATGGCCGGTGCCAACCTGTCGGAGGCCGTGTCCACGACCAACGCGTACGTCATACCCGCGGTCGGGACACGGCGCTTCACCGTGGCGGCCGTCGACCTGGGCATCAAGACCAACACCCCGCGGATGATGAGCGAGCGCGGCATCGACGTGCACGTGCTGCCCGCGACGTCCACGATCGACGACGTGCTCGCGGTGCAGCCGGACGGGCTCTTCTTTTCCAACGGTCCCGGTGACCCGGCGGCCACCACCGGTCAGGTCGAGCTGTTGCAGGCCGCGTTGGAGCGGGGCATCCCGTACTTCGGCATCTGCTTCGGCAACCAGCTCTTCGGTCGGGCGCTCGGCTTCGGCACCTACAAGCTGAAGTACGGCCACCGCGGCATCAACCAGCCCGTCCTGGACCGCACCACCGGCAAGGTCGAGGTCACCGCGCACAACCACGGCTTCGCGGTGGACGCGCCACTGGAGGGCAGCACCACCACGCCGTACGGCGAGGCGACCGTGAGCCACGTCTGCCTCAACGACGACGTGGTCGAGGGGCTCGAGCTGCGTGACGCCGGGGGAGCCCTCAAGAGCTTCTCGGTCCAGTACCACCCCGAGGCCGCCGCCGGCCCGCACGATGCGGCGTACCTGTTCGACCGGTTCTGCGACCTGATGGGTCTCGATACAACACGCTCGTCCCTCGCGAGTCACTCGACCACCGAAGGAGAGCGCTGATGCCCAAGCGCACCGACATCCAGAGCGTCATGGTCATCGGCTCGGGGCCGATCATCATCGGCCAGGCCTGCGAGTTCGACTACTCCGGCACCCAGGCGTGCCGGGTGCTGCGGGCCGAGGGGCTGCGCGTGATCCTGGTCAACTCCAACCCGGCCACCATCATGACCGACCCCGAGTTCGCCGACGCGACCTACATCGAGCCGATCACTCCCGAGTACGTCGAGAAGGTGATCGCCAAGGAACGGCCCGACGCGCTGCTGGCCACCCTCGGCGGGCAGACGGCGCTCAACACGGCCATGTCGCTGGCTGCCGACGGCGTGCTCGAGAAGTACGGCGTCGAGCTGATCGGCGCCTCGATCGAGGCCATCGACCGCGGCGAGAACCGCCAGGTCTTCAAGAAGATCGTCGAGGAGCTAGGCGGTGAGTGCGCGCGCAGCGCCATCTGCCACTCCATCGACGACCTGCTGGGGGCGGCCGACGACCTCGGCTACCCGATGGTGGTGCGGCCCTCGTTCACGATGGGCGGCACCGGCTCCGGCATGGCCTACGACGAGGCCGACCTGCGGCGCATCGGTGGCAGCGGCCTGGCCGCGAGCCCGACCACCGAGGTGCTCCTGGAGGAGTCGATCATCGGCTGGAAGGAGTACGAGCTCGAGGTCATGCGTGACACCAAGGACAACGTGGTGATCGTCTGCTCGATCGAGAACCTCGACCCGATGGGCGTGCACACCGGCGACTCGATCACCGTGGCGCCCGCGATGACGCTCACCGACCGTGAATACCAGGACATGCGCGACCTGGCGATCGGCATCATCCGCTCGGTCGGCGTCGACACCGGCGGCTGCAACATCCAGTACGCCGTCAACCCGGCCGACGGCCGCCTGATCGTCATCGAGATGAACCCGCGGGTGTCCCGGTCGAGCGCGCTGGCCTCGAAGGCCACCGGCTTCCCGATCGCCAAGATCGCCGCGAAGGTGGCGATCGGCTACACCCTCGACGAGATCCCCAACGACATCACCATGCGGGCCGACGGGTCGAGCACCCCGGCGGCGTTCGAGCCGACCCTCGACTACGTCGTGGTGAAGGTGCCGCGGTTCGCGTTCGAGAAGTTCCCCGGCGCCGACCCGACACTGACCACGCACATGAAGTCGGTGGGCGAGGCCATGTCGATCGGGCGGAACTTCACCGAGGCGCTGCAGAAGGCGCTGCGGTCACTCGAGAGCAAGGGTGCGGTCTTCGACTTCGCACCCGGCGCGGAGCTCGAGGTGCAGGCGCTGCTGGAGAAGTCGAAGATCCCGACCGACGGTCGGCTGCGCACGGTGATGGACTCGATCATCGCCGGCGCCACGGCCGCGCAGGTCCACGACGCCACGAAGATCGACCCGTGGTTCGTCGACCAGCTGTTCCTCATCAAGGAGGTCGCCGAGGACATCGCCGCGGCCAGCCAACTCGACCACGAGACCCTGCGCCAGGCCAAGCGGCACGGCTTCTCCGACGCGCAGATCGGACGCATCCGCGGCATGAGCGAGGACGTCGTCCGCGGCGTACGCCATGCGCTCGGGCTGCGGCCGGTCTTCAAGACCGTCGACACCTGCGCGGCCGAGTTCGCGGCGGCCACGCCGTACCACTACTCGTCCTACGACGAGGAGTCCGAGGTGGCGCCGCGCGAGAAGGAAGCCGTCATCATCCTCGGCAGCGGGCCCAACCGGATCGGGCAGGGCATCGAGTTCGACTACTCGTGCGTGCACGCGTCGCTCGCGTTGAGCGAGGCCGGCTACGAGACGATCATGGTCAACTGCAACCCCGAGACGGTCTCGACCGACTACGACACCTCCGACCGCCTCTACTTCGAGCCGCTCACCCTCGAGGACGTCCTCGAGATCGTGCACGCCGAGCAGCAGGCCGGCCCCGTCGCGGGCGTGATCTGCCAGCTCGGCGGTCAGACGCCGCTCGGGCTCGCGCGAGGCCTGGCCGAGGCAGGCGTGCCCATCGTCGGCACCACACCCGCGGCCATCGACCTTGCCGAGGACCGTGGCGCGTTCGGCCGCGTCCTGCAGGAGGCCGGGCTGCCCGCGCCGAAGTTCGGCATGGCCACCTCGTGGGCCGACGCCCGGCGCATCGCCGCCAGCATCGGCTACCCGGTGCTGGTGCGGCCGTCGTACGTCCTGGGCGGTCGCGGCATGGAGATCGTGTACGACGACGACTCGCTGCGCGGCTACATCGACCGGGCCACCGAGATCAGCCCCGAGCACCCGGTGCTGGTCGACCGGTTCATCGACGACGCGGTCGAGATCGACGTGGACGCCATCTTCGACGGAGAGGAGCTCTTCCTCGGGGGCGTGATGGAGCACATCGAGGAGGCCGGCGTGCACTCCGGCGACTCGTCGTGCGCGCTGCCGCCAATCACCCTGGGTGCCTCCGAGATCACCCGCATCCGGCACGCCACCGAGGCGATCGCCCGGGGGGTGGGTGTGCTCGGGCTGCTCAACATCCAGTTCGCGCTGGCTGCCGACGTGCTCTACGTGCTCGAGGCCAACCCGCGTGCGTCGCGCACCGTGCCGTTCGTCTCGAAGGCGACGGCGACCCCGCTCGCCAAGGCAGCTGCCCGGGTGATGCTGGGCGAGTCGATCGCCGACCTCCGCACGGCCGGAGTGCTGCCCCGCACCGGAGACGGCGGCACGCTGCCCACCGACGCTCCGATCGCGGTGAAGGAGGCGGTGCTGCCCTTCAACCGATTCATGACGTCGGAAGGCCGTCACGTCGACACAGTGCTCGGTCCGGAGATGAAGTCGACCGGCGAGGTGATGGGCTTCGACGCCGACTTCGGCACGGCCTTCGCCAAGGCGCAGACCGCGGCCTACGGGTCTTTGCCGACTTCGGGCCGGATCTTCGTGTCGGTCGCAAACCGCGACAAGCGCAACATGATCTTCCCGGTGAAGGTGCTGGCCGATCGCGGCTTCGAGATCCTCGCGACCCAGGGCACCGCTGAGGTGCTGCGCCGCAACGGCATCAAGGTCAGAGAAGTCCGCAAGCACCACGAGGGCGAAGGCCCCAACGGCGAGCGCACCAGTGTGCAGCTGATCAACGACGGTGCGATCGACCTCGTCGTCAACACGCCGTACTCCACCGGCAACTCCGCGCGGCTCGACGGCTATGAGATTCGTACGGCGGCAGTCCTCGCCAACATCCCGTGCATCACGACCGTGCCCGGGCTGGGCGCGGCCGTGCAGGGCATCGAGGCACTCAGTCGCGGCGAGGTGGGCGTGCGCAGCCTGCAGGAGTGGAATGCGATGTCCGCCGCCGCGGCAGGGGAGTCGCGTCGCTGATGCCTCCCCTGTCGGCCGGACCGTACCGCCTGCTCTTCGACCACGCGTTCACCCGGGTTGATCCCGAGCGGGCGCACCATGCGGGGTTCGCGGCGATCCGGGCGGCGGAGCCGGTGCTGCGCAGAGTCCCTTGGTTTCGAGGCTCGCTGCGCTCGCACCTCAACCAGCGGGTGGAGGCTCTCGGGCTGACGTTCGACCACCCGCTCGGGCTCGCCGCCGGCTTCGACAAGAACGCCGTCGGCATCGACGCCCTGGCTGCCCTGGGCTTCGGGCACGTCGAGATCGGCACCGTCACCGCGCTGGCGCAGCCCGGCAACCCCAAGCCACGGCTCTTCCGGCTGCCGCGCGACGGTGCGGTCGTCAACCGGATGGGCTTCAACAACGACGGCGCCGCAGTCGTGGCGGCCCGGCTGGCGCGACGGGCAGCCCGCCCGAAGAGTCGGACCGTCGTAGGAGTGAACGTCGGCAAGTCGAAGGTGGTACCCGACGACGACGCGGCCGCCGTCGAGGCCGACTACCGCGCCAGCACCCGGCTCCTCACGCCGTACGCCGACTACCTGGTCGTCAACGTCTCGTCACCCAACACCCCCGGGCTGCGCAACCTCCAGGCCGTCGAGAAGCTCGAGCCGCTGCTCCGCGCCGTCCGCGACGAGGCCGACGCGAGCACCGACCGACGGGTCCCGCTGCTGGTCAAGATCGCCCCTGACCTCGACGACGACGACGTGCTCGCCGTCGCCGATCTGGCGCTCGCGCTCGGACTCGACGGCATCTCCGCCACCAACACCACGATCAGCCGTGACGGCCTGGTGAGCGGTGCCGACCTGGTCGCCGCCCTCGGTGCGGGCGGGCTCTCGGGTCGGCCACTGACCGCTCGCGCTCTCGAGGTGATGCGGCTGCTGAAGGGCCGGGTCGGAGACGATCTCGTGCTCGTAGGCGTCGGCGGCATCACTACCGTCGACGACGCCCGTGCGCGGCTCGAGGCCGGAGCCGCCTTGCTGCAGGGCTACTCCGCGTTCATCTACGAAGGTCCTGCGTGGCCGCAGCGCATCGTCGCCGGGCTGGCCCGTGGGTGAGCGCGACCCGCGCCACGTCGTTGGCGAGGTGCTGGCCACGCGGAGGGCCGGCGCCTTCCGCCACCTCACCCTGACCGCTCGCGGCATCCCCGAGCGCTTCCGTCCCGGCACGTTCGTAGCGGCTTCGGTCGCGCCGACGCAGATGGCCCGGCGGGCGCTGTGGATCCACCGCGTCGCCGAGACCGGCGCCTTCGGGCCCACCCTCGATGTCGTGGTCGAGCCGCGTGGCATCGGCGGTCGCTGGCTGGCTGAGGTGAATGTCGGCTCGCGCCTCGAGCTCACCGGGCCGCTGGGTCGACCGTTCGCGATCCCCAAGGAGCCGGTGGCCTGCCTGCTCGTCGGTGAGGGTTGCTCCGCGGCGCCGCTGTTCCCGTTGGCCGAGCGCCTGCGCGACCGCCGGGCTCCGGTGTCGTTCGTGCTCGCGGGCGCCGATGAGTCGCACCTGCTGGCCCCTCGGGAGGCGCGCCGGATGTCGCGGTCGGTGCAGGTCGTCACCGCCGACGGCTCCGTCGGCAGCCGTGGCGACGTGATGACCGTGCTGCGGACCGCGATCGAGGCGACGGAGGCCGCGGTGGTCTACGCCGCGGGACCGACGCGGATGCTGCGGGCCGTCGCGGAGGCGGCTGAGGAGGCCGGCGTACAGAGCCAGGTCGCGATCGAGCAGCCGCTGCCGTGCGGCACCGGCCTGTGCCGGGGTTGCGTCATCGACGTCCGTGACGCCGAGGGCGACGCCCATCAGGTGCGCGCCTGCCTCGACGGCCCGGTGCTGCCCGGTGACCGGGTCGACTGGGCCTCCCTGCTGGGCGACGCATCGTGACCCTGCACCTGTTGCACCCGGTGATGATCGCCTCGGGCTGTGGCGGCACCGGACGTGAGCTGGCGCCGTACGTCGACCTCGACGGGCTGGCGTTCGTCACCCGCACCCTGACGCGTGACCCGCGCCGGGGTGGCGCCGCACCCCGGATGGCGGAGGCCCCCAGCGGTCTGCTCAACATCATCGGTCTCAACAACCCCGGGCTCGCATACTTCCTCCACGAGGAGCTGCCCTGGCTGATCCGCGCCGGGGTGCAGGTCTTCGTGTCCGTCGCGGGGGCGACGCTGGGGGAGTACGCAGACCTCGCCCGGATCGCCGGCCGCGCGCCGGGTGTCGCCGGCATCGAGGTCAACGTGTCGGTGCCCGACCCGGGTGGGGCCAACATCTTCGAGGCCCGTGAGCCGTTCCACGCGGCCAGTGCCGTCGCCGCCGTACGACGCGAGACACCGTCGGACCTGCCCGTGCTCGCCAAGCTGCGACCCGACGTGAGTCGCGTGGTCGAGGCCGCGCGGGCGGTCGTCGAGGCCGGCGCGACCGCCGTGGTGGTGGGCAACGCCGTGCCCGCCGCCATGCCTGACGGCCGCCCCGCCGGGCTGACCGGACCTGCGATCGCGCCCATCGCACTGCGCTGCGTAACCGAGGTCTGCAGCCAGCTTCCCGAAGCAACCGTGATCGGGTGCGGTGGCGTCGCCGATGCCGCGGGGGCGCGCGCCCTGCTCGCGGCCGGTGCGGTCGCCGTACAGGTCGGCACCGCGCTGCTCCGTGACCCCACGACCGCCACGCGACTCGTGGCCGACCTTCAGGAGGACCAGTGATCGAGCCGTTCGGGCTGCGCCTGCACCGCGCCATCGAGGAGCGCGGCCGGTTCTGCGTCGGCATCGACCCGCACGCGGGCCTGCTCCACGACTGGGGCCTCAACGACGATGTGGCCGGGCTGGAGCGGTTCGCGCTCACCGTCGTCGAGGCGGTGGCGCCGGTGGTGGGTGTGGTGAAGCCGCAGAGCGCGTTCTACGAGCGCTTCGGAAGCCGTGGCGTGGCCGTGCTCGAACGCGTCATCGCGGAGTCACGGGCGGCCGGCGCGCTGGTGCTGCTCGACGTCAAGCGGGGAGACATCGGCTCGACCAGCCAGGCCTACGCCGACGCCTACCTCGACCCCTCGTCGCCGCTCGCGAGCGACGCGATCACCGCCAGCCCCTACCTCGGCTTCGGCTCGCTCGACCCGATGATCGACACGGCTCGCAAGCACGGTGCGGGCGTCTTCGTGCTCGCCCTGACCTCCAACAAGGAGGGCCCCGAGGTGCAGCACGCCCGCAGTGGCGAGGGCACGGTCGCCGGCACGGTGCTCGACCACCTGCGCCACCTCAACGCCGGCGCCGAGCCGGTCGGCGACATGGGCGCGGTCATCGGCGCCACCATCGGCGACACCGGCGAGGACTTCGCGTTCAACGGGCCGATCCTCGCTCCCGGGTACGGCGCCCAGGGCGGCACGCCCGCCGACCTGCGCCGGATCTTCGGGTCGGCGGCCCGGCACGTGCTGCCGTCGTCGTCTCGCGAGGTGCTGGCTGTCGGCCCCGACCCGACCGCGCTGCGCGACGCCGCGCTCCGCGGCAACGACGCCGTCGCAGGCCTGGGATCCGCGTGAACAGGAGGCGACTGCTCCTCCTCGGCCTCGTCGTAGGCCTGATCGCGGGCGCCGGCTGGGTGTTCTGGGACCGCACCCACCCGTCGTACTGCGAGGTCGTCGCCGATCGCCAGACCGAGCTGGCCGACCTGACCAACGCCGGTGGGCAGGGGGCGTTGTTCGACGCGCTCGACAGCTATCGCGACCTGCGCGACGCCGCGCCCGACGACATCGACGACGAGTGGGAACGCGTTATCGGTCGGCTCGAGATCCTCGAGAAGGCGCTGCGCGACGCCGACGTCGACCCCGAGACGTACGACCCGAAGAAGCCGCCCGCCGGGCTCGACGCCGAGCAACGCGGTGCGATCGAGGGTGCTGCCCGCGAGCTGGGCAGCGAGACGACCGTCGGCGCGATGGGCGAGCTGGAACAGCAGGCACTTGACGTGTGCCACACACCGTTGTCCCAATAGCCCCCCGACGTTGCTTGTCTCCTCGGCAACTGACTAAATTGAGGCGCTGCCGGACCGACCCGTTGCGAGCAACCCCACAGAACGAGGACCCCACCCGTGGCTCTGCCCCCGCTCACTCCCGAACAGCGCCAGGCAGCGCTGGCGAAGGCCGCCGCCTCCCGTCGTGAGCGCGCCGAGGTCAAGAACCGGCTCAAGAACTCCGGCGCCTCGATCGCCGATGTGCTGAGCGAGGGCCAGCGCAACGACGTGGTGGGCAAGATGCGCGTCGTCGACCTGCTCCAGTCGATGCCCGGTCTGGGCAAGGTGCGGGCCCGTCAGACCATGGAGCGGCTCGGCATCGCCGAGAGCCGCCGGGTCCGCGGCCTGGGCACCAAGCAGGTGGCCGCGCTGGAGCGCGAGTTCGCCCCGGGCGAGTGACCGATCCCGATCCGGCCGCGGGGTTTGACACCGCGCGGCCGTCCCGGCTCGTCGTGCTGGCCGGGCCCACAGCCGTGGGCAAGGGCACCGTGGCTGCCGACGTACGCAAGCAGCATCCGGAGGTCTGGCTCTCCGTCTCCGCCACCACTCGCAAGCCGAGGCCCGGGGAGCAGGACGGCGTGCACTACTGGTTCGTCTCCGAGGACGAGTTCGACGCGATGATCGAGCACGGCGAGCTGCTGGAGTGGGCGGTCGTGCACAAGCGGGCGCGTTACGGCACGCCGCGCAAGCCGGTCGAGGAGGCCCTGGCGAAGGGACTGCCCGCCCTGCTCGAGATAGACCTGCAGGGCGCGCGGCAGGTGCGCGAGACGATGCCGGGCGCCCGGTTCGTCTTCCTGATGCCGCCGTCGTGGGACGAGCTGGTGCGCCGGCTGGTCGGTCGCGGCACCGAGACCGACGAGGAACGCGAGCGCCGGCTCGAGACCGCGCGCGACGAGCTGGCCGCCGAAGGGGAGTTCGACGTCACCATCGTCAACCACGAAGTTCACTCTGCAGCCGAGGAGTTGGTAGACTTGATGCTGCTCGACGACGAACATCGGTTCGACCTGTGATCGAGCACATCCCGACAATCTGCGAGGCTGACGCGTGTCTGCACCCAACATCGCCGCGGTGGGCGTAACCAACCCCCCGATCGACGACCTGCTCACCAAGACCGACAGCAAGTACAAGCTGGTTCTCTACAGCGCCAAGCGTGCCCGGCAGATCAACGCCTACTACTCCCAGCTCGGTGAGGGCCTCCTCGAGTACGTCGGCCCGCTGGTCGACACGCACGTCCAGGAGAAGCCGCTCTCGATCGCGCTCCGCGAGATCGCCGGCGACCTGCTGACCTGTGAGGACGTGGACCCGGCCGAGCTCGCCGCCGAAGAGGCTGCCGCGAAGGCCGCCCGCGAAGAGAAGACCGCTGCCGACCCGTTCGCCTCCAGCGAGTAGTCGACCACCGCGTTGAGCACGAGCACTCCGCCCGGCTCCGACATCGAGGCCGCGTCCCCCTCCGGGACGCGGCCCCGAGTCGTTCTGGGGGTCTCCGGCGGCATTGCCGCCTACAAGGCGTGCGAGGTGCTGCGCCGCTTCACCGAGTCCGGGTACGACGTCACGGTCGTGCCGACCGCCGCCGCACTGCAGTTCGTCGGAGCGGCCACCTGGTCCGCGCTGTCGGGCAAGCCCGTCTCGCCCGACGTCTGGACCGACGTGCACCAGGTCCCGCACGTGCGGATCGGCCAGGCCGCCGACCTCGTGGTCGTCGTACCAGCAACCGCCGACCTGCTCGCGAAGGCCGCCCACGGGCTGGCCGACGACCTGCTCACCAACACCCTGCTCACCGCGCGCTGTCCGGTCGTCTTCGCGCCGGCCATGCACACCGAGATGTGGGAGCACCCGGCCACCGCCGCCAACGTCGAGACCCTGCGCTCGCGCGGCCTCTTCGTCATCGAGCCGGCCGAGGGCCGGCTCACCGGCAAGGACACCGGCAAGGGCCGGCTGCCCGACCCCGACGAGATCTTCGAGCTGTCGGTCCAGGTGCTGGCCCGCGGTGCGTCCGCGCCCGACCTGGCCGGCCGGCACGTCGTGGTGTCGGCGGGTGGCACGCGTGAGTACCTCGACCCGGTGCGGTTCCTGGGCAACCGATCGTCAGGCTTGCAGGGCTACGCCCTGGCTCGGGCCGCTGCCGCACGGGGTGCCTCGGTGACCTTGGTCAGCGCCAACGTCGCGCTGCCCGACCCTGCCGGCGTGACCGTGATCCGCGTCGAGACCACGGCCGAGCTGCGAGAGGCCGTCGTGGCCGCCACGGCCAGTGCCGACGCGGTCGTGATGGCCGCCGCGCCCGCCGATTTCCGGCCCACTGCGACCAGCGAGCACAAGATCAAGAAGGCAGCCGACGGGTCGTCACCATCGATCGCGCTGACCCAGAACCCCGACATCCTGGCCGAGATCTCGCACGACCGGGCCCGCCCGGGGGCGTTGATCGTCGGCTTCGCCGCCGAGACCGGCGACAACACCGGATCGGTCCTCGAGCTCGCCGCTGCCAAGCTGGCCCGTAAGGGCTGCGACCTGCTGGTGGTCAACGACGTGAGCGGCGGCGCCGTGTTCGGCAGCCTTGACAACGAGGCGGTCATCCTCGGCGCCGACGGCGGTCGCCGCGCCGTACCCCATGGTTCGAAAGCGGCCCTGGCCCACGTCATTTGGGACGAAGTGGTGTCGAGACTGCAAGATTGAGACCGCCATCCCGGTCCGCGGGACGGCCGATATCGTGAGCGGCAACACCAACAAGCGCGGGAGTGAGCAACTGTGGCTGGACGTCTTTTCACCTCGGAGTCGGTGACCGAAGGTCACCCGGACAAGATCGCCGACCAGATCAGCGACTCGGTCCTCGACGCCCTGCTCGAGCAGGACCCGCACAGCCGCGTCGCCGTGGAGACACTCCTCACGACCGGCCTCGTGGTCGTCGCGGGCGAAGTCTCGACCACCGGCTACGTCGACATCAAGCAGAAGGTCCGCGACCGGATCCTCGCGATCGGCTACGACTCCTCCACCAAGGGCTTCGACGGCGCATCGTGCGGCGTCATGGTGGCCATCGGCGGCCAGTCGGGCGACATCGCCCAAGGCGTCGACACAGGTCACGAGAGCCGCACCGGCTCGGTCGACGCGATGGACAAGCAGGGCGCGGGCGACCAGGGCCTGATGTTCGGCTACGCCTGCGACGACACCGACGTGCTGATGCCGCTCCCGATCGTGATCGCCCAGCGGCTCGCTGAGAAGCTCTCCGCGGTCCGCAAGGACGGCACGCTCGACTACCTGCGTCCCGATGGCAAGACCCAGGTCACCATCGAGTACGACGCGGACAACCGCCCGGTGCGCGTCGACACCGTCGTGCTGTCCACCCAGCACTCCGAGGAGACCGAGCTCGACACCCTCGAGAGTGACATCAAGAAGCACGTCATCGACCCCGTGCTCGACACCTTCTCCATCCCCTCCGAGGGCTACCGCCTGCTGGTCAACCCGACCGGGCGCTTCGTCGTCGGCGGCCCGATGGGCGACGCCGGCCTGACCGGCCGCAAGATCATCGTCGACACCTACGGCGGCATGGCCCGCCACGGTGGCGGCGCCTTCTCCGGCAAGGACCCGTCGAAGGTCGACCGCTCGGCCGCCTACGCCATGCGCTGGGTTGCCAAGAACGTCGTGGCCGCTGGCCTGGCCCGTCGCTGCGAGGCGCAGGTCGCCTACGCGATCGGCAAGGCCCAGCCCGTCGGTGTCTTCATCGAGACGTTCGGCACCGGCACCGTCTCCGACGAGAAGATCCAGGAAGCCGTGCTGGCGGTCTTCGACCTGCGCCCGGCCGCGATCATCCGCGACCTCGACCTGCTGCGCCCGATCTACGCCAAGACCGCGGCGTACGGCCACTTCGGTCGTGAGCTGCCCGAGTTCACATGGGAGCGCACCGACCGCGCCGACGCGCTGAAGGCTGCTGTCGGGGTCTGAGGTTTCGTCGTTCATGGTCCCTCGCCCAGGCGGGGGGCCATGAAGTTCGTGGCGCGTGCAAACCCCACAATCTTCACGGAACCCCACGGACCTGAGCCCGATCCGGCGCTGTCGGCCCCCGCTGATAGACATCTGCCATGACGGCGAACCATGGGCAGACGGGCGGCCACCCCGACATGCTGCCCGGCCTGCGCGCCGCCGTGGAGGACTCGCGAGCCAAGGCCGCGGCCACTCGCACCCGCAAGGCCGCCGAGGCCGAGCCGGCCACCGTCGACCCGGTCGCCCGGGTGCTCGTCGACGTGCCGCTGGCGCATCTCGACCGGCCGTTCGACTACACGGTGCCCGCCAAGATGGCCGAGACCGCGATGCCGGGCGCACGGGTCAAGGTCCGCTTCGCCGGCCAGGACGTCGACGGCTACGTCGTCGAGCGCGCGGAGACGAGTGAGCACACCGGGCGGCTCACCCCCCTGAGGCGGGTGGTGAGCGGTGAGCCGGTGCTGGCACCCGAGATCGCGGCGCTGACTGCAGGTGTCGCCGAGCGGTACGCCGGTTCCCGGGCCGACGTGCTCCGCCTCGCCGTGCCGCCGCGGCATGCGACCATCGAGAAGCAGCCGTCGGTGCCGTCCGAACCCTTGGTGGCGGACCCGGCGGCAGCGGGGAAGGCGTGGGCGGCGCACGAGCACGCGGCAGCGTTCCTCACTCACCTCGCCGCAGGCGGGTCGCCGCGCGCCGTCTGGAACCCACCGCCCGGCGCCGGCTGGCAGACCCTTGTCGCCCACGCGGCGGCCCTCACGGTCGCGGGTGGCCGGGGTGTGCTGGTCTGCGTGCCCGACAAGCGCGACGTCGAGCGGGTGTCCGCGGCCCTCGACGCGGTCCTCGGGGCCGGCCGCCATGTCGCGCTGACTGCCGACAGCGGTCCGGCCGAGCGCTACCGGCAGTTCCTGATGGTGTCCCGCGGCGCCGCCCACGTCGTCGTCGGCACCCGGTCTGCGGCATTCGCCCCCGTGCACAATCTCGGCCTGGTCGTCATCTGGGACGACGGCGACGACCTGCATGCCGAGCCGCGCGCGCCGTACCCCCACTCCCGCGAGGTCCTGCTCCTGCGCGCCGAGCAGCAGGGCACCGCCGCGCTGGTGGGCGGCTTCGCCCGCACCTGCGAGGCCGACTACTTGCTGCGCACCGGCTGGGCCAGACCCCTGGTCACCAGCCGCGACCACGTCCGGGCACAGGTTGCGACGGCCGTCGTGCCCGGCGAGGACCGCGCCATCGGCACCCGCATCCCCAGCGCCGTACGCGACCTCGTCAGGGACGCACTCCAACAGGGACCGGTGCTGGTGCAGACCCCACGCCAGGGGTATGTCGCGTCGCTGGCGTGCGAACGCTGCCGCACGCCGGCCCGGTGCAGGGAGTGCGCCGGGCCGCTCCTGCTCGCCGGGCCGACGGCGCCGCCGCACTGTCGCTGGTGCGGTCACGAGGCGCTGGGCTGGGCCTGCCCCGAGTGCGGCCATCGCGGGCTGCGGGCACCGGTGCTCGGTGACGCGCGCACCGCCGAGGAGCTCGGCCGGATGTTCGCCAGCACCACCATCCGCACGTCCAGCGGCGACCACGTGCGCGCCAGCGTCCCCGACCGTCCCGAGATCGTCGTCGCGACGCCAGGTGCCGAGCCGGCTGCCGAGGGCGGCTACGCGGGAGTCGTCATCCTCGACACCTGGCTGACGCTCGCGCGCACGGACCTGCGCACCGACGAGGAGGCGCTGCGGCGCTGGCTCGGCGCGGCCGGCCTGGTGCGAGCCGGCGGTCGGGTGATCGCGGTCGGCGACCCGGCGCACCCCGCCTTGCAGGCGCTCGTCCGCTGGGACCCGGCCGGCTTCGCCACCCGTGAGAACGACCAGCGCCTGGCCACGCACCTGCCGCCCGCCGTACGCCTCGCCACGGTCACGGGCGAGCCGGGCGCGGTCGACGACGCGCTCACCCTGCTCGCACCACCCGCGGCTGCCGAGGTGCTCGGCCCGGTCGCCGTCAGCGACGACCCGACATCCGAGGAGGTAAGGCTGGTGGTCCGGGTGCCCCGTGCGCTGGGAGCCTCCCTGTCGACCGCGCTGGGCGAGCTCCAGCGGGTGCGATCGGCGCGCAAGCTTGACGCCGTACGCATCCAGGTCGACCCACCGTCGTTGTGAGCCTCGCGGCCCGGGACCCGGGTCCACGCGGGTGCGGGCTTCGTGCGGACACTCCCTAGACTGGCCCGCGCTCGACAGCGAGCGCCGAGACCGAGGAGACCGTGTGGCCGTCCAACCCATCCGCCTGTTCGGTGACCCGATCCTGCGCAAGCCCGCCGTGGCCGTCGACTCCTTCGACAAGGAGCTGCGCACGCTGGTCCAGGACCTCACCGACACCATGCTCGAGGCGCCGGGCGCCGGGCTGGCCGCGCCGCAGATCGGCGTCGGGCTGAGGGTCTTCACCTGGAACGTGCACGACGAGGTCGGCCACCTGGTCAACCCGGAGCTCACCCTCTCCGACGAGCAGCAGGACGGCGCCGAGGGTTGCCTGTCACTGCCCGAGCTGACCTATGACTGCCTGCGCGCGCTGTCGGTGGTCGCCACCGGCTTCGACATGTACGGCGAGCCCGTGCGCATCGAGACCTCCGAGCTGCTCGCCCGGGCGATCCAGCACGAGACCGACCACCTCGACGGGATCCTCTTCCTCGACCGGCTGGACACGGCCTCCCGGAAGGCCGCGATGAAGGAGATTCGCGAGTCCGAGTGGTTCGGGCTCGAGCAGCCGACGGTCCGGGTCAGCCCGCACGCCACGAACGGGCTCGCCTGGTGAAGGAGCAGAGCTGATGCGCATCGTCTTCGCCGGCACGCCCGAGGTCGCCGTACCCGCCCTCGACGCGATCGCCGCCTCCGACCACGAGCTCGTCGGCGTAGTCACGCGCCCCGATGCTGCCGCCGGGCGTGGTCGCAAGCTGGTCGCCAGCCCGGTCGCCGTACGCGCCGACGAGCTCGGGGTGCCGGTGCTCAAGCCCGACCACCCGCGCGACCCGGCGTTCCAGGCCGAGCTCGCGGCGTTGCGCCCCGACTGTTGCCCGGTCGTTGCCTACGGCGCGATGCTGCCCCAGAGCGCACTCGACATCCCCGTGCACGGCTGGGTCAACCTGCACTTCTCGGTGCTGCCCGCGTGGCGAGGCGCCGCGCCGGTGCAGCACTCGATCTGGGCCGGCGACGAGGTCACCGGCGCGACCACCTTCCGCATCGTCAAGGCGCTCGACGCGGGGCCGGTGTTCGGCGTGATGACCGAACGCATCCGCGACACCGACACGTCCGGAGACCTGCTCGGCCGGCTGGCCGAGGGCGGCGCCGGGCTGCTGGTCAGGACGCTCGACGGCATCGAGTCGGGTGAGCTGGAGGCCCGGGAGCAGTCGGCCGAAGGCATCTCGTTGGCCCCCAAGATCGCCGTCGAGGACGCCCTGGTCGACTGGCACGAGCGCGCAACTGCCGTCGACCGCCGGGTGCGCGCCTGCACGCCCGCCCCGGGTGCGTGGACCACGTTCGACGGCCAGCGGCTCAAGCTCGGCCCGGTCATCCCCGTGGCCGACCACGAGGAGCTGAAGCCCGGCCGGATCGAGGTCACCAAGAACGCCGTGTACATCGGCACCGCGAGCGGCGTCGTACAGCTCGGCGACGTCAAGCCGAACGGCCGGAAGCTGATGCCCGCGGCCGACTGGGCCCGCGGCGTACGTCTGGAGTCCGGTGCCCGCCTCGGCGACTCCTAGCGGGCGTCTCCCTGCTCCGTGGCCTGCTGCACGCCGCCCTGCGGGCACCTCGCTGCGTTGTCGTCAGTCATCGATGCTGGCGCATCGCGTCCCTCCTCCGCCTTGCGATGCACTCCGCGGGACGACGCTCGCGACGGCCGAGAGCAGAGAGGCACCTACTAGGGTGCGACCCGTGAGCACGAAGGCCCGACCGGAGGACATCGACGACATATGCATGTCGCTGCCCGAGGTCGAGCTCGGCATCTCGTGGGGCGACCGGCCGACGTACAAGGTGCCCAGAGGCGGCAAGGGCAAGGGCTTCCTGCTGTTCCGGATGCCGCACAAGACGGCGGTAGACCCCGACACGGGCGAGATGTACGACGACCTGGTCGTCATCATCACGCCGACCGAGGCCGAGAAGTTGTCGCTCGTCGAGGACGAGTCGACGCCGTTCTTCACCATCGACCACTTCAAGGGCTTCAACGCGGTGCTCGTGCGGCAGAGCCGCCTCGGCGAGATCACCCGCGACGAGCTGGCCGAGATCATCACCGACGCGTGGGCGCACCGAGCGCCCAAGAAGCTGGTCGCCCAATACTTTGCCCAGAACTTCGCCGATGACTGAGCGTCGGATGAGCCGCGCCGACCCGGCCCGGCTTGCGGCGTACGACGTGCTCAAGGCGGTCAGGGTCGACGACGCGTACACCAACCTGGTGCTGCCTCACGTGCTGCGCGAGCACGGGCTCAGCGGGCGCGACGCGGCGTTCGTCACCGAGCTGGTCTCCGGCACGCTGCGCGGCCAGGGCACCTACGACGCGGTGATCGACGCGTGTCTCACCAAGCCGAAGCTCGAGGCGAAGGTCCGCGACGCGCTGCGTCTGGGCGTGCACCAGCTGCTCGGCATGCGCGTGCCCGACCATGCCGCCATCTCGTCGAGCGTCGACCTGGTGCGCGCCCGCGTCGGCCAGGGGCCGGCCGGCCTCACCAATGCGGTGCTGCGCAAGGTCTCGCAGCACGACCTCGACGGCTGGGTGCGCCGCGTGGCACCCGACCCGGGCGCCGACCCCGTCGGCTACGCCTCCGTGGCCTACTCCCACCCCCGCTGGGTCGTCGAGGAGCTGACCCGCGCCGTCGGCACCGACGAGCTCGACGCGCTGCTCACCGCCGACAACGACGCGCCCCGCGTGGTGCTGGCCGCGAGGCCGGGCCGGGTCGACCGGACCGAGCTGCCCGGTGAGCCGACCACCTTCTCGCCGTACGGCGTCGTGCTGGCCTCCGGCGACCCGGGTGCTGTCCGGGCGGTCGCCGATGGTCGTGCAGGCGTGCAGGACGAGGGCTCCCAGCTGGTCTCGATCGCTCTCGCTCGCGCCGCCGTGAACGGCGGTGCGGGGGAGACCTGGCTCGACCTGTGTGCAGGTCCGGGCGGCAAGGCGTCGCTGCTCGCCGGGCTCGCGGCCGCCCAGGGCGCCGGCCTGGTGGCCGCCGAGCGCCAGCATCACCGCTCCCTCCTCGTACGCCGCAACCTGGCCGGCGCCGACGGAGTGCTCGGCATCCTGACCGCCGACGGCACCGCCCGGCCGTGGGCGCCGGGCACGTTCGACCGGGTGCTCGTCGACGCACCGTGCTCCGGGCTCGGTGCCCTGCGCCGCCGACCCGAGGCACGCTGGCGCAGGACGCCCGGCGACGTCAGCGATCTGGTGCCGCTGCAGGAGGCGCTGCTCGAGTCGGCGATCGAGAGTGTCCGGCCGGGGGGAGTCGTGCTCTACGCGACCTGCTCGCCGGTGCTGGCCGAGACGCGGGGTGTGGTCGAGACGGCGCTGTCCCGCCGGCCCGACGCACAGCTCGATGATGCGCGTGCGCTGCTCGGCGACGTACCCGACTGTGACGGTCCGTTGCCCGGCACCGTCCAGCTCTGGCCGCACCGGCACCACACCGACGCGATGTTCATGGCGCTCGTCCGGCGCAACTTGTAGCCGAATGTCCCCCATATCCGCCTTGGCAAGCGACCAGGGGGATGGTGGGATGGAGACTCACGAACTCGGGGGAGTTGTTCATGCGCGTTGTCGGACGTTTCGCCGCCACAGCCGTGGTGGCCTGTGTCGCCAGCCTGGCCCTGGGATCCCCGGCCAGCGCGGCTGACGCGCGCGTCGTGCCCGGCAGCACCCAGCTCGACGACCAGACGTTCCTGACCTACGTGCCGTGTGCGGGCTTCTTCGCCTCCGGCACCACGATGCCCGGCCTGCGGATCAACCGGGGCCCCGACGGGGCGCCGCTCGGTCGACGCAGCTTCGGCCTCGCGATGGCGGGCGCCGGCACCGCGGCCGGGGTGGTCCATCAGACGACCTCGATGGGCCTGCTCGGCGACGTCTCGATGGCGGTCAACCCGGACGGTGCGACCAGCGGCGTGTCCTACGTCTGGTACATCTCGCCCGACCTGCCCGCCGGCCAGGCCTGGCTCGGCCGGGCCGACCTTGCTGCCGCGCCCGGCTGGCAGCGTGTCGACGTGTCGGCAGCGTCGTTCACCTGGCAGGCCCACGACCTCGCCACCCGGCAGCCGCTCGGCGATTCCTCCGGTGCGCTGCTGCGCGACTTCGTCGCCGCGCACGGCGACGGTCCCGGTTACGTCGTCTCGGGGTTCGGCTGCGACGGCACCTCCTTCAACATCGACAACCTCACCTACGGACAGTCCACCTACGACCTGGAGGGGTTCACGGCCACCACTTCTATCGCCGCGGAAGCTGCCACGCCCGGCCGTCCGGTCACCCTCCGCGGTTGGTCCGAGCGTGACTCCTCGCGTCGACTCGGTGACCCGCTCATCCTCGAACAGCGGGTGGCGGGCACCGCGGACTGGAAGCCGGTGGGCGGACCGACCTTCTCCGACCCCGACGCCATCGTGCGCGCGACTGTCGACCCTGATGTCGCGACGTACTACCGGTGGCGGATGGCCGACTCCGAGTACGCCGACGCGAACGTGAGCGACGGGGTGCTCGTCGAGCCGGCGCCGCAGCCCGGACCGGGCTCGGACGAGGCCACCGACCCGACGAAGCAGCCCGAGCCGACCAAGCAGCCCGACAGGTCAAAGGCTGACAGGGTGAAGCAGCCGAGCCCCACCTCGCAGCCGACACCGACTCCGGCGCCGTCTCCCACCCCGATTCCGGCGCTGTCTCCCCTCCCGACTCCGGAGCCGCCGGCCACGCCGGAGAACGCGCCCGCACTGCTGCCGACCGAGCCCCCGCCCAGCCAGACGCCGTAGCCCGACTCAGTCGACAAGGTGCCGGAGATAGGCCTCCGGTGCATCCAGGAAGCGGCGCCAGTGGTCGACGATCGCCAGGTCGGCCCATTCAGCCTCGCGGAGCCCCCACTCACCGACTTCGAGGATGCGCGCGCCGGGCAGTGCGGCGAGCACCGGCGAGTGGGTCGCGCAGACCACCTGGCCGCCGCCCTCGACGAGCTCGAGCAGGGTGCCGATGAGGCTGAGGGTCGAGGTGAAGGACAGGGCGGCCTCGGGCTCGTCGAGGCAGTAGAAGCCGCTGGACGAGAACTTGGTGGCGAGCACGGTGAGGAACGACTCGCCGTGGCTCATCTCGTGGTAATTCGGCTCGGGGCGACGTGGCGCTCCCGCGCCGGCCTTCGCCGCGTCCTCGACGAACTTCTCGACGAACGTGTACCAACCGTGCATCGACTCAGCCCGCAGGAAGAAGCCCCACCTGCCGGCTCCGAGCCCGCGTTCGAGCCGCAAGGAGGAGGCAAGCGGCGACTCGCTCGGGCGCGTCGAGTGCTGACCCTGCGCCGTGCCGCCCTCGGGAGACAGTCCGTAGGCGACAGCTATCGCCTCGACCAGGGTGGACTTCCCCGAGCCGTTCTCGCCGACCAGGAACGTCACGCCCTTGCCCAGTTCGAGGCCCTCGTCGACGACCTGCCGCACCGCGGGGATCGTCATCGGCCAGTGCTCGACGCTCGGCCGCCGGTCCGGCCAGGTGTCGACGCGCACCACGGGTGGCTGGTCGAAGTCCATGGGCCACACGCTACGGCTCGCTAGGTTGGTGCCGTGCCTTCGCCATTCGTCGAGATCGAGGTCGACAACCGGGTCGTCAAGGTCACCAACCCCGACCGCGTCTACTTCCCGGAGTCGGGCGCGACCAAGCTCGACCTCGTCGAGTACTACCTGTCCGTCGGTCCGGGCATCGTCAACGCGCTCTTCGAGCGGCCCTGCATGCTGCACCGCTTCCCGAAGGGTCTGGCGGGCGACAAGGTGCACCAGAAGCGGCTGCCGGCCGGCGCCCCTGACTGGGTCGAGACCGTCGAGCTGTTCTTCCCGCGCTGGAAACGCACCGCCGACGAGCTCTGTGTCACCGAGCTGGGGTCGGTGATCTGGGCGGTGCAGATGTCGACCGTGGAGTTCCATCCGTGGAACAGCCGGCGCGCCGACACCGAGCAGCCCGACGAGTGGCGTATCGACCTCGACCCGGGGCCGGAGTGCGACTTCGCGACCGTGCAGCGCGTCGCCCACGTCGCGCGCGAGGTGCTCGACGACCTGGGGGCGGTCGGGTTCCCGAAGACGTCCGGTGGCTCGGGGCTGCACATCTACGTGCGCATCCCGCCCGAGCACGGCTTCAAGGCAGTACGCCGCGCCGCACTCGCCTTCGCGCGTGAGGTCGAGCGCCGTGCACCCGAGGACGTAACGACGGCGTGGTGGCGCAAGGACCGCGACCCGGCCCACCTCTTCGTGGACTACAACCAGAACGCGCGCGACCACACCATCGCCGCGGCGTACTCGGTGCGTGGTTTCGCCGACGCGCGGGTCTCGGCGCCGATCCGCTGGGACGAGGTCGACGCGGTGACTCCGCACGACTTCACGATCTTCACGATGCCCGAGCGCTTCGCGTCGATCGGTGACCTGCATGGCGACATCGACGACCACGCGTTCGACATCGCGCCGCTGCTGGAGTGGGCCGACCGCGACGAGGCCGAGGGCGCGGAGACGCCGGCGGAGCTGGAGGACTAACCGACCACTACTCTCGTCGCGTGGGAATCCAGATCACGCCGAGCATCCTGAACGCAGACTTCGCCGACCTGGGCGCCGAGCTGGCCCGCATCGGCTCCGCCGACTGGGTGCATGTCGACGTGATGGACAACCACTTCGTGCCCAACCTGACGTTCGGCCCGGCGATGGTCGAGGCGCTGGCCCGGTCGACCGACCTGCCCCTCGACGCGCACCTGATGATCGAGGACGCCGACCGCAACGCGATGGCGTACGCCGAGGCGGGGGCGTCCAGCGTGACGTTCCATGTCGAGGCGGCGAAGGCGCCGGTGCGGCTGGCCCGTGAGATCAGGGCGGCCGGTGCGCGAGCCTCGATGGCGCTGAAGCCGGCCACCCCGATCGAGCCCTACGAGGCGATGCTGCCGGAGCTCGACATGCTGCTGATCATGACCGTCGAGCCGGGGTTCGGCGGCCAGAAGTTCCTCGACCTGTGCCTGCCGAAGATCCGCCGGGCGCGCGAGCTGATGCGCAAGCACGGCGTCGAGACCTGGTTGCAGGTCGACGGGGGAGTGTCGCTCGAGACGATCGAGCGGTGTGCGGAAGCGGGCGCCGACGTGTTCGTGGCGGGCTCCGCGGTCTACTCGGCCGACGACCCGGACAAGATGGTGGCCGACCTGCGGGCTCGTGCTGCGGCGGTCAGCCCACTGAGCTGACAGGTGGAGCAGTGAGCTCGCCGGCTCTCGTCTCCAGGATCCGGTGGGCGGTGTCGAGGTCCAGAGGGCGCTCGGGAGCGCACACCGCGGACATCAGTCCCTCGGTGAGGGAGTAGACCTCGCGAACCTCGTCTGAGTCGTAGTCCTGCCGCAAGGTCAAGGTCACGAGGCTGCGCTCCCGGTCGCGGGCTTCGGCGATGGTGAGGTGCGTGCCCGGTCGGAGCGATGCACTTCCCGCCAGGCGAGCCACACCCGCGCGTCGCGCATGTCCTCCTCGGCACCTTGCGGGAGAAATGCGGTGATGCCTAGGTCGCGGAGCTCGACCCAGATCCGCTGTTCCCGAGCCTTCGCCGTGCGATGAGCTGCCACCCGCATGATGTGCTCGCGGTTGCCGTAGTGGTGCATCAAGGAGCTCGTGCTGATGCCCGTCGTTCGGGCCAGCGCGCGCAACGTCACGCCGGTCGGATCGTGCAGGGCGAGCAAGTAGTTGACGCCCCACACCATCGTGTCGGTGCGGGACGGGGCATCGATGAGTCGTGGCATGTCCGCAGCCCGGGGGCGGGGCACCCCGGAGCGCCCCGGAGCTTCCCGGACCATCGCACCGTCGACCCGACTCACGATGTCCACGTGGCCCACCTCACGCGCGGGAATGAACCGCGCTGTGGGAGGCTTGATCCCAGCAAGAGCCAACGGCTCGCGTGCTCTGGGGGCGGTGAAACTCCGCACCGGCGGTTAAAGTCCGCGACCCGGTCACCACCAGTGACCGGTTGACCAGGTGGAACTCCTGGACCGACGGTCAAAGTCCGGATGGAAAGCGCACGCAAGCGAGGCCAGTGTGGTCGACCGTAGAGGTCGTCCGTGGTGAGCCCGCTTCCACGCCCCCGCAGAGTCCGCGACCGGACCCGGGAGGCAGGTGAGACACCGAGATGACTTTCAGCACCGCTGAGCACGAGGCCATGCGCCGGGCGCTCACCCTGGCTGCGACCCCGGCCGTCCCGCTCGGCCCCAACCCCCGGGTCGGCTGCGTCCTGCTCCATGACGACGGCACTACCATCGCCGAGGGCTACCACCGAGGCGCCGGCAGTCCGCATGCCGAGGTCGACGCGCTCGCCGCAGCAGGTGAGTGGGCGCGGGGCGCCACCGCGGTCGTGACCCTCGAGCCGTGCAACCACACCGGCCGCACGGGTCCGTGCTCCCAGGCGCTCATCGCAGCCGGCGTACGGCGCGTGGTCTACGCCCAGGCGGACGCCAGCCCGGTGGCCCGGGGCGGCGCGGAGGGGTTGACCAGGGCCGGCGTCGATAGCGAGGGGGGGCTCTGCGAACAGGAGGCCCGCGCCATCAACCGCGCCTGGACCTTCGCCGTCGACCATCGCCGGCCGTTCGTGACCTGGAAGTTCGCCACCACGCTCGACGGTCGCAGCGCGGCGGCCGACGGCACCTCCCGCTGGGTGTCCGGCCTCGCAGCTCGTCGCGACACCCACCGCCTCCGCGCACTCTGCGACGTCATGCTCGTCGGCACCAACACCATCGCCGTCGACGACCCGCTGCTCACCGTTCGGGACGACCACGACCAACCGCTGCCCTACCAGCCGATGCGCGTGGTGATGGGGGAGCGCGACCTCGAACGCGCTCGCCGGGTCTTCGGCGATGCCGCCGAGACGCTCCACCTCCGCACCCGCGACCCGCACGCCGTACTCGCGGACCTCTTCGTCCGAGGGCGCCAGCACGTCTTCCTCGAAGGTGGGCCGACCCTGGCCGGCGCGTTCGTGCAGGCAGGCCTGGTCGACGAGGTCGTCGCCTACGTCGCGCCGATGCTGCTCGGCTCCGGCCGCGGCGCCGTCGGTGACCTCGGCATCACCACCATCGCCGAGGCCCTGCGCTTCACGATCACCGACGTCGCGCTGCTCGGCAGTGGCGACTCCGACCCCACCGTGCGACTCACCATGACCCCATCCAAGGAGAGCTAGATGTTCACCGGCATCGTGGAAGAACTCGGCACCGTCGCCGCCCTCGAGCGGCTCGACGATGCCGCCCGCATCACCATCGACTGCGGCCTGCTCGACGACGTACACACCGGCGACTCCATCGCCGTCAACGGTTGCTGCCTCACCGTCACGGAGTACGACGGCCGGCGCTGGACCGCCGACGTCATGCAGGAGTCTCTCAACAGGACCAGCCTCGGGGCCCTCGTCGAGGGGGACCAGGTCAACCTGGAGCGCGCCATGCCGGTGACGGCCCGCCTCGGCGGCCACATCGTGCAGGGCCACGTCGACGGCGTCGGCACGATCCTCGCGCGCCACCCGAGCGACCACTGGGACATCGTCGAGATCTCCCTGCCGCCCGGGCTCGCACCCCTGCTCGTCGACAAGGGCTCGATCGCCGTAGATGGGGTCAGCTTGACCGTCGTCACCGTCACCGACGACAGGTTCAGCGTCTCGCTCATCCCCGAGACGCTCGCCCGCACCACGTTCGGCACCCGCGCTGTCGGCGACCGGGTCAACCTCGAGGCCGACGTCCTCGCGAAGCACGTGGCCCGCCTGGTCACGGCCTACCTCCCTCAGGAGAACTGATGCTCGACTGGCTCCTCCACGGCACCATCCCCGTCGCCGGCGGGCTGCTCTTCGTCCGTGAGGTCGTCGGCAACCTGTTTGGCCTGGGCAGCGCGCTGCTCGGCATGAAACGCCTCGTGTGGGCCTGGCCCATCGGCGTCGTCGGCAACGTCCTGCTCTTCACCGTCTTCGTCTCCGGCGAGATCAGCGGCGCCACCACGGAGCCCTTGTGGGGCCAGGCCGGCCGCCAGGTCTTCTTTGCCGCGGTCAGTGTCTACGGCTGGTGGCGCTGGTCGCAGGCGAGCCGCTCCGGCGGCGCCGCTGACGGCGGCGCGATCACCCCGCGCTGGGCGACCTGGACCGAGCGGCTGCAACTGGTCGGTCTGGCCGTCGTGGGGTACGCCGCGGCGTACGCCATCCTCACCCAGATCGGCTCCTGGGGTCCGCAGACCGAGGCGTGGATCCTGGCCGGCTCGATGCTGGCGACGTACGGCATGGCCCGCGGCTGGGTGGAGTTCTGGATCGTCTGGCTGCTCGTCGACGTCGTCGGCGTGACGTCGCTGGTGCGGGCCGGCTACTACCCGACGGCGGGCATGTACGTGTTCTACGCGTTCTTCGTGGTGATCGGTTTCTTCGTCTGGTGGCGCGCCGAACGCGAGTCGCACACCCCTCAGCGCGTACGGGAGCTGGCCGCATGAGTATCCGACTCGACTCTGTCGAACGAGCGATCGCCGACATCACGGCCGGCAAGGCCGTGGTGGTGGTCGACGACGAGACCCGCGAGAACGAGGGCGACATCATCTTCGCCGCGGCCAAGGCCACGCCGGAGCTGATGGCGTTCACCATCCGCTACTCCTCGGGCGTGATCTGCGTGCCGATGCCCGCCGAGATGCTCGACCGGCTCGAGATCCCGCTGATGACCCCGCACAACAAGGACAAGCTCCGCACCGCCTACACGATCTCGGTCGACGCCCGCGACGGCGTCAGCACCGGCATCAGCGCAGCCGACCGTGCCCACACCGCGCGCACGCTGGCCGACAGCGCCACCGAGCCGTGGGAGCTGACCCGGCCGGGTCACGTCTTCCCGCTGCGCTACCGCGAAGGTGGTGTGCTCGTCCGCCGCGGCCACACCGAGGCCGCCGTCGACCTCGCCACCCTGGCCGGACTGACCCCGGCCGGAGTGCTCGTCGAGGTCGTCAACGACGACGGCTCGATGAAGCGGGCGCCCGAGCTGCGTGAGTTCGCCGACGAGCACGACCTGGCGATGATCTCGATCGAGGACCTGGTCCGCTACCGCCGCCGCCACGAGGTGCACGTGGAACGTGTTGCCGAGACCCGGTTGCCGACACGGCACGGCGACTTCACGGCGTACGGCTATCGCATCACCATCGACAACTCCGAGCACATGGCGATCGTGTACGGCGACCTGTCGGACGCCGCGGACGTGCCGGTGCTGACCCGGGTGCACTCGGAGTGCCTCACCGGTGACGTGTTCGGGAGCCTGCGCTGTGACTGCGGTCCGCAGCTCGACGAGGCGCTGGAGCGCATCGTGGCCGAGGGGCGCGGCGTGGTGATCTACCTGCGTGGGCACGAGGGTCGCGGCATCGGCCTGGTCGCCAAGCTGCAGGCCTACGCCCTGCAGGACGGCGGTCGCGACACGGTCGACGCCAACCTCGACCTCCGGCTGCCGGCCGACGCGCGGCACTACGGCACGGCCACCCAGATCCTGCGCGACCTCGGCGTCGGCTCGGTGAAGCTGATGACCAACAACCCGGGCAAGACCGTCGACCTCGAGGACTACGGTGTGCCCGTGGTGGCCCAGGTGCCGCTCACGCCGCGCCCCAACGACCACAACCTGGCCTATCTGCTGACCAAGCGTGACCGAATGGGCCACGCCCTGCCAGACGACCTGGGAGCAAACTCATGAGCGGACCCGGAGCACCGGCCCAGAAGCCCATCGACTGCCACGACCTGCGCGCCGCCATCGTCGCGGCGACCTGGCACGAGGAGGTCATGGACGGCCTCGTCGCCGGCGCCCAGGAGGCCATGCGGCACTACCAGGTCGAGGCGCCGACGTTGATCCGCGTGCCGGGCACCTTCGAGCTCCCGGTGGTCGCGCAGGCGCTGGCCGCCCAGGGCTACGACGCTGTCGTCGCCCTGGGAGTGGTGATCCGCGGGGACACTCCGCACTTCGACTACGTCTGCAGCGCCGCAACCGACGGGCTGACCCGGGTTGCGCTCGACCACCAGGTCGCCGTCGGCTTCGGCGTACTCACGTGTGACAACGAGCAGCAGGCGCTCGACCGCGCCGGCCTCGAGGGGTCGCGCGAGGACAAGGGTTACGAGGCCACCGCCGCCGCCCTGTCGACCGCGGCCACCATCAAGACCATCAAGCGCGGGTACGACGCCTGAGACCGCGTCGTCGCACCGCGCGGCGACCGCCTAGGCTGACATCCGTGAAGACGTTCGAAGGGCTCTGGGACGAGCTGAGCGAGAAGGCCCGCACCCGGCCCGAGGGTTCCGGCACCGTCCAGCAGCTCGACGCCGGCGTGCATGCCATCGGCAAGAAGCTGGTCGAGGAGGCCGCCGAGTCCTGGATGGCCGCCGAGCACGAGGGCAAGGACCGCGCCGCCGAGGAGATCAGCCAGCTGATCTACCACGCGCAGGTGCTGATGCTCGCCTCCGGCCTCACCCTCGACGACGTCTACGCCCACCTCTGAGAGTTCACATGCCTCTGCTTCGCATCGCCATTCCGAACAAGGGGTCGCTGTCCCAGGCGGCCACCGACATCCTCCGCGAGTCCGGCTACCGCCAGCGCAGTGACTCCAAGGAGCTGACGCTCACCGATGCCGAGAACGGCGTGGAGTTCTTCTACCTCCGCCCCCGCGACATCGCGCTGTACGTCGGCGAGGGCACGCTCGACGTCGGCATCACCGGCCGCGACCTGCTGCTCGACAGCGGGGCCAAGGCCGACGAGGTGATGGGACTCGGCTTCGGCCGGTCGCGCTTCCACTTCGCCGGCCCGCTCGGTGTCTTCAAGGACGTCAGCGAGCTGGCCGGGCAGCGCATCGCGACCTCCTACACCGGCGTCGTACGCACGTTCCTCGAGGAGCGCGGCATCGACGCGACCGTCACGCGACTCGACGGCGCCGTCGAGACCAGCGTCCAGCTCGGCGTCGCCGACGCGATCGCCGATGTCGTCGAGACGGGCAGCACCCTGCGTGCCGCCGGGCTCGAGATCTTCGGTGAGGTGGTGCTCGAGTCGGAGGCCGTGCTCATCTCGCGGGCCGGGAGCGACCGTCCCGACGGCTTCGAGGTGTTCCGCCGCCGGGTCGAGGGCGTCCTGGTCGCCCGCAGCTACGTGATGATGGACTACGACATCGAGTCCGTACGCGTCGACGACGCGGTCAAGCTGGCGCCGGGCCTCGAGGGCCCCACCATCTCGCCGCTGCGCCGCGAGGGCTGGGTGGCCGTACGCGTGATGGTGCCGCGCGCTGGCTCCCAGCGCCTCATGGACGACCTCTACGACCTCGGTGCCCGGGCGATCCTGCTCACCGACATCCATGCCTGCCGCCTCTGACGGCGTGCCGCTGCCGCACACCTGGCGACCGCTCGGAGTGCGGCTGGCCGCGACGTTCTTCGGGCTGATGCTGCTGATCTTGTGCCTGTTCGCGTGGTTCGGCTTCGACCAGGCGACGCGTGACAAGTTCTCGTTCTTGCAGCGCGGCACGCTCGTCGGACTCGGGCTGATGGCGTTCGCCTGCGGCCATGCCCTGGCCCGCTCGAGGGTGGTGGCCCGCGCCGACTCGCTGCTCGTGGTCAACGGCTACCGGCGCCGCAGGTTCGAGTGGGCCGAGGTCGTCGCCGTGCAGATGCTTCCGGGTGCGCCGTGGGCCGTGCTCGATCTTGCCGACGGGACGACCGTGCCGGCGATGGCGATCCAGGGCTCGGACGGCGACCGCGCTCGGCGAGCCGCGCGAGAGCTGCGGGCGCTCGTCGACCAGGCGCACTGACAGCACTCAGTCGAGGGCGCGGATGCCCCATGACGCCGAGAACTCCTCGCCCGGCGCCAGCGTCGCGACGTCCTCACCGGAGTTGAACGCGTTGGCCGGCGCCGTCATCGGCTCCACCGCGAGCGCCCGGCGGGCGTACTCCGGCACCACGTCGGCGGTGTAGAGCTGCAGCCAGGTGTGCTGCTCGTCGACCCACAGCGCGACGCCGCGTCCTGACGCCCGGTCGCGCACGAGCACGGTGGTCGTGCCGTCCTCCGCCCGGTCCAGGTCGGTGAAGGCGTCGTCGAGCTGGGTCTGCCGGATGGGCCGAGCCACCCTGAAGTCGTACGCCGTGCCCTCCACGACCTCGCGCCCGACCGGGATCAGCCGGTCGTCGACCAGGCAGCGGCTCGCGGCGGGCAGGGTGAGCTCCCAGCCGTCGACCGGACCCTCGCCGATGCGCAGGTAAGGATGCGCGCCTGACGCGTACGGCGCGGGGGAGTCGCCCAGGTTGGTGGCCGACTGCGTGACGGTAAGCCCGTCGGCCGAGAGCACGTAGTGCACCCGCAGCTCGACCAGCCACGGGTAGCCGGTCTGCGCCATCAGCCGGTGAACGAGCGACACCGAGTGCGGCGCGTGCTCCTCAAGCGTCCACGAGACCCAGCGCACCAGCCCGTGCGACGCGTGCTGCCGGGCCGGCTCGGTGAGCGCGAGCTGGAGGTCGCGTCCCTGCCAGGTGTACTTCCCGTCGCGGAGCCGGTTGGGCCACGGCATCAGCAGCTGCCCGCGTCCGCCCGCGGCCATCGCGTCCGCATCGAAGCCGTCGATGATGCGGTGGCCCTGGTGCTCGAGCACCCGCAACGCAGCACCGCCTTCGGTCACGACGGCGTGATAGCCGGCGCCACGGATCTCGAACTGGTCTCCCGACGGCGCCACCATGCGGCCACCCTTTCACTACCGTGACGCCATGCCATTCGACGTACGCCGGCTGGACGACACAGACGCGCAGGACTTCGCCGCGCTGGCTGCGGCCATCGAGGCAGACCACCCCACCAACCTCCAGCTCTCGGCCGAGGAGTTCATCGAGATCCGGGAGCTGGCCGGTGCCGTCATCGAGGGTGCGTACGACGCCGGCGAGCTGGTCGCGTGGAGCGGCTACCTGGCCCAAGCACCCCAGGGCGACGGCCGGCGGATCCAGGTCGTCGGCGACAGTCACCCGGATCATGTCGGCCGGGGGCTGGGCACCCTGATGGGTGCTCGCGCGCTCGCTGCCGCCCGGGCCAGGCACGCCATCGACGCGGCGGAGCTGCCCGCGACGTACGTCACGAGAATGGGTGCCGGCCGCACCGACCAGGCACGGCTGCTCGCATCGCTGGGCTACCGGATGGAGCGTTACCGCTTCACGATGATCGCCGAGCTCGACGGGCTGGAGATCCCACCGGTCCGGCACGACGGCTACGGACTGGTGCCGTTCGGCCCAGCCGACTCCGAGCTGCTACGGGTGGCCCACGAGCGCGCGTTCGACGACTACCCGGTGCCGAGCGCGATGACCAGCGACGTCTGGGACGGCTTCATGATCCGGGCGCGGCACACCAGGCACGGCCTCTCGTCGTGGCTGCGCAACGAGAGCGGCGACGTGGCGGCGTACCTCTTCACGCACGAGTACGCCGCCCCGCTGTCGGGCAGGAACGACGGCCGCGAGACCTACGTGCCCTACCTCGGCACCCTGCCCGTACATCGCGGCCGTGGTCTGGCCAGCGCGCTGATGAGCCACACCCTGCTGGCCGCTCGGGACCAGGGCGTGGCCCGGATGAGCCTCGAGGTCGACGCGCACAACCCGACGGGCGCGCTGGGGTTCTACGAGCGGGCGGGCTTTCGCACGGTGGCCCGCTTCGACGAGTGCACGATCACCGAACGGCCGGTGGCCTGACACCCGTGCCGTCGAGTACGACGTCGGCCCTGGTCAGACCACGGTCGCGGACGTGCTTCTTGTCGAGCGCCATTCATGGCTCGGTGGCCGTCTCGCGGTTGGCCTCGAGTTGCTCACGGAACTCGTCGGCCGAAGCGAAGAACGCCGCTGGTTTGTCTGGGGGTTTCGCCCGGTGCACCGACCATTGGCCAGACCCTAGCGAGGGAACCCGAGCGGGAAGACCACTCGCTTGCCGGCGGCATCCTTGCGGATTCGGCGCGCCTCACGCTCCAAACTCGTGGACACGCCCCTTGAAGGCGCAAGGCCGGCGTACTCCTCGCCTTCACCCGTGGCGAGGTCGAAGACGAAGCGCCCGAAGCCCTGGACGTAGAGCCTCGTGCCGGTCATGGCGCTGATCTCGATCTCCGACTCGGAGTAGCCGTCAGCGAAGTCGTCCTTCGCCGGGTCTCCCATGCCGAGGGTGGAGTCGATGATCTGTTCGCCCGTTTCGAGATCGAAGGCCAACACGGTGGCTTGCGGCGTACCGAACCGGTCCTTCTCGCCAGACGTCCTGTCGATGGCGGCGAGATAGCGCCCATCCGGAGAGGCTGCGACATAGTCGGGCGACACCACGAGCCCGGTCCCGGTCGCAGGCATTCCCGGCGCGGCAAACACCAGCTCGTAGTCGGCGAACGCGGTCGACCCGCTGTCTGCCTTGCGGTCGACCGGCACGAAGAACACTCCGTCACCAGCGACCACAAAGAAGCGGACGGCGGCGCCCGTGTCGATCTCGGTGCCGTCGGAGAGATGCACGGTCGACCCGGCGGCCCAGGCAAGACCAGTTGTGGTGACCCGATCGGCGCTGGTACGCCAGGAGGCCGGCCGCTGGTCGTCGCAGGCCGTGGCGAGCATCGCCACCGCCGTCGCCATCGCCATCGCTACCTGTCGCATCATGTGGGGGACCCTTCCATGGTGCAGGCCCGTTCAAACCGCGTGTGAGACCCAGGCCCGCCCGAAGGCCGTGACCGGACGCGCGCGTGCGAGGTCCGCGCCGGCGAGCAGATCCCGGACCGCGGCGACCGTCATCACCACCTCACCGACATCGAACTTGTCGGCATGCGTGTAGAGCGCGTGCTCATCGATCGCGGCGACCGGCACCGGGCCGCGCACGAAGTCGAGTCGCACCGCGGTGTCACGCAGTGATTCGTAGAGAGCTCCGAGGATGGCCAGGACGCGCGGACCCCTACCTCGGGCACGGACTCCGGGGCGCTCCGTTCCATCGACTCGTCGCGCCTCGCCCCGACGAGCCGGCTGTCGTCGGTGATGATCGCGGCACAGTCGTTCGCGAGGTCGATCGTGACGCGGCGCAGGGCTCGCTCGATCGCTTCGACGAGTGCACGATCACCGAACGGCCGGTGGCCTGACACCCGTGCCGTCCAGTACGACGTCGGCCCGGTCACGCGTGCCGTCGGCCGCGTGCAGCTCGTCCTCGTCGATCATCCACTGCGCCCAGTGCGGCGCCATCTGCTCGCCGTCGCGCGCCATGCCCCGGGCCAGCCGCAGCTCGGGTGGTGCCTCTACCCACACGAGGGTGGTGATCAAGTCGGCGATCGGTGCGGCTCCCGATCCGACGCCCTCCACGACCAGCAGGGGAGCCGGGGCGACGGGGTGGTCCTCCGCCCAGTCGTCGGCGTACCAGTCCCAGCGCCGCCACGAACCCGGCAGTCCGCCGGCGAGCGGTCGCAGCATCGCGTCGAGGCTCGCGGCCAGGCCGGGCAATCCGCGCCAGCCGTGCAGCAGCTCGTCGGTGTGGACGACGGCGGCGCCAGTCGCGGCGGCGATGCCGGCCGCGAGCGTGGTCTTGCCGGAGCCGGCGGGGCCATCGATGCACACGAGGCGGCCCTCGTGCAGGGTCGGCGGCCTGGCGAGCGCCGTCGCAAGAACGACCTCTGCGTCAGAAGGCATGGCCGATGCCGCGGTAGGTCGGCGTGGACTCGACGATCCGGCTCCCGCGCACGAGATGCACCTCGGTGGTGTGCTCGAACAGCTCGCCCGACTTCGCGTGCCGGAACCACACCAGGTCGCCGATCGCCAGCAATGCTGCCTGGTGACCGGTCAGCGGTGTCTGCACCTCGCCCGCGCCCTCGAGCCCGGTGAGGTGCAGTCCCGGCGGCGCCCACGGGATCGGTGCGCGGTCGTCGCCGACCGGCCCGCTGGCGATCAGCCCGCCGCCGTGGACCGTGGCGATCTCGCGGCTGGGCTTGCGGGTCACCGGCAGCCCGAAGTACGCCGCTGGCCGCGGCTGGAACGATTGGTAGTGGTCGAACAGCCCGGGCACCAGCAGCCCCGAACCCGCAGCTACCTCGGTCACCACCGGGTCGCCGGCGCTGGTCTCGACCGAGCCCGAGCCGCCGGCATTCCAGAACTCCAGCGGACCGTATGGCGCCAGCGCCTCGTCGACCTCGGCACGCCGCGCCTGCAGCTGGCTGACCGACGCCTGCTTGAGACGACGTACGACGACCGACTTGGCGCGCTGCCCGGGCACGTCGTCGGGCACACCGGCCACCTGGCCCTCGTAGGTCATCACGCCGACCAGCCGGAACCCGCTGCGCCGCTCGATCACCTTGGCCAGCGCGGTGACCGACGGGCCGTCGTACAAGGGAGAACGCTTGGGGCCGACGTGCTGGCGACCGAGGCGCAGGCCGGCGTCGACCTCGATGGCGAGGCGCACGGGCACGGCCTTCGAGGAGCGCACGGAGTCGACCATGTCGAGGTGGGCGACGTCGTCGACCATCAGGGTGATCGCTGCAGCGGCCGAGGGGGATGCGACCAGCTCGGCCAGCGCTCGGCGGTCGACGGTGGGGTACGCAACCACGATGTCGTTGCTGGTGTCGGACTCGTGCAGCCAGAGCGCCTCGCGCAGCGAGTAAGCGAGCACGCCCGCGAAGCCGGGCTTCTTGAGCGCCCGGGCAATCAGCGCTGGCACGCGGAGCGACTTGGACGCGACGCGGATCGGGGTGCCGGCGGCCCGGCGGGCGAGGTCGGCGGCGTTGGCGTCGAACGCGTCGAGGTCGACGACCATCAGGGGAGTGGGCAGCGCCTCGGGATGTGCCTCGACCGCTTCGCCGAGTCGACGCCAGAGCTGGTTCAGGTCGACGTATCCATGCGTCATCAGGAGATGCCGCGCTTGCGCAGGATCGCCTCGATGTCGGCCATGTCGTCGTCCATCACCGCCGATGTGGGCTGGCTCGACTTGTTGAGCCGGCCCTTCTCGGTGGGCGCCTTGATCTTGGCGGCTGGTTGGCCGCCGCGGCCGCGCTCGCGCAGTCCGGTGGAGACCATGAAGAGGAGGAGCGAGATGCCGCCCAGCGCGACTCCGGCCCACACGATCGGGCTGAAGACCAGGTGCGTCGCCCAATCGAAGACCGACTGCCCGATCTCGGTGAACATCTCCAGGGTGCCGGTGAGGTAGGCCGCCGCGGGCAGCAACGTGAAGCCCGCGCCGCGCAGTCCTGACGCCACGCCCCGGTTGCGGAACGCGTAGAACGTCCAGAGCGCGCCGATCAGTGTCAGGGTCACGGTCAGGGCCACCCAGGTTGCGTCACTCACGCCTCAAGACTCCCACACGGGTGGGGAGCAGGCGCACTGCAAGAATCGGTGCGTGGACGACCAGCGACGCATCCCCGATCCCGGCTTCGCCGATGACGACGGCTCCGCCGACCCGGCGCTCGCAGCGGCCTTGTCCGCCGACGACGGGAGTGCCGCCCGCGGCGCCGAAGTACTGTCCGCGCTGATCGGCAGCCGTCTGCTCGTGCCCGTGGTCGCCCTGCTCGGCGAGATGGAGTACGACGCCGCCGGACTGGCCCACGACAAGACCAGCGACATGGCCGCCGTCCTCCTCACCGGAGCCGACGGCCGACTGGCCCTCCTCGCCTTCACCTCGGCCGCCACCCTCGCCGCGTGGGACCCCGAAGCCCGCCCGGTCCCTGTGACCGCCCGCACCGCCGCGCTCTCGGCCGTGCAGGAGGACGCCGCAGCGTTGGTCGTCGACGTCGCCGGCCCGCACCGATTCGTGGTCGAGGGCGACGACCTCACCGCCGTCGCTGCGGGGTGGACGCTGACCCGGGCTGGCGAGCGGGTTGCGTGGCTGCGCGAGAAGGAGAATCCCGGCCGACCTCGTTGACCGGGGCTCACCAGAAGTCGCGCAACACCTCGGTCGCGGTCGGCGCGTCCTGGACACGATGGCCGGCACCCGTGAGTCGATGATGCTGCGCGCCGAGCTCAACCAGTGCCTGGGCGGTCTGCTCGTAGAGAGGGCTCCACCCGCCGGTCAGGACAAGCGTGGGTACGGGAAGTCCGACCGCTGGTTCGAGACCAAGTCCCCACGGTGGCCGCAGTGCTCGAAGCTTCCCCACCTGTGCCTCGAGGACGTCTTCGGGCAGGTTCGGTGGCTCCGTTCCCATCCCGGCCGCGAACAACGCCGAGAACTCGCGAGTCGAAACCGCAGGGTCTCCAGCGCAATCGAAGACCGGTGTCATGGCGGCGATGTGCGCTTCCACTTCGGACATTCCCCGAGCCAGGTCGAAGCAGGCAGGCTCGAAGAGCACCAGCGAACGAATCACCGCGGGGTCGGTCTGTGCCGCCAACACTGCTGCATTCGCCCCGTAGGAGTGCGCAACAACGTGTGCGCCGTCGGAGGCCTCGGCGTCGGCCAGGATGCGCAGTGCGTCCCGAGCGGCGTCGTCGCCCTCGACACCTCGCGGCAGGAAAGACCAACCGGGGTCCGCTTGGGCCACCTGCTTCGGCCAAGCCGAGGCTCCGTCCTTGCCTGCCCCATGAATGAACACAACCCCCATGCCCACATCCTGCTGGATCGCTTCTTGAGCTGTCCACGATGCGGGCTTCAACGCCTCGATCTGGCCCCGAAATGTCGGTGGTCCCTGATTGGCTTCTCGTATGGCGATCACGACGAGCGAGCTTCCCGACACCGCATCCGCGGTGCTGGCGTTCGCCCGCTCATCTCGCGCCATTGCTGATCGTGGCGAGGCCGAGTTGCTGGTCGCTGCGTGCGAGTGGGCTGATCTGCACCCGGCTTCGTCGGTCTCGGATGCGGCGGCGTTCCTGCTCGGCGGTGGCTCGGAGCATGAGGAGCCGGTCGCTGGTCCGGGTGCGCCGTTGGTGGCGGAGTTCTGCATCGCGGAGTTCGGTGCCGTCCTGGGCATCTCCACGGTGTCGGCGAAGCACCTGATCGGTCAGGCCCTCGAGCTGCGGCACCGTCTCCCGCGGTTGTGGCGCCGGGTGCAGTCCGGTGACCTGCCGGCCTGGCGGGCACGCCGGGTCGCGGAGACCACCATCCACGCTGACTTGTCCCGTGAGGCCGCGTCGTACGTCGACGCCCAGCTCGCCCCGTTCGCGCACCGCACCTCGACCTCGGCCGTCGATCGGTTGGTGGATGCGGCGATCGCCCGGTTCGACCCCGAACGCGCTGCTGCCGAAGCCCGGCTCGCTGCCGACAGGCGGCACGTGACGATCGAGGAGGAGCAGGTCTCCTTCGCCGGCACCATCCGGGTGACCGCCGAGCTCGACCTGGCCGACGCCCTCGACTTCGGCGCCGCCGTCACCCACGGTGCAGACGTCTTGAAGAGCCTCGGGTCCGAAGAGTCGCTCGATGCCCGGCGGGCGTCCGCGGTCGGTGAGATGGCGCGGTCCCAGCTGTCGCTCGACCTGACCGCAGGTTTCGAGACAGGACTTCGCACTTCCTCCACCAGCGGAAGACAGGTCGTGCTCCACGTCCACCTGATCGAGGGCGACCCGGTCGCCCGCCTCGAACGCGGCAACCTCGCCGCCCTGGACCAGATCCAGCAGTGGTGCACTCAGTCCCGCACCCAGGTGGTCGTGAGGCCGGTCATCGACCTCAACGAGCACCTCGTCTGCGACGGCTACCACCCCTCGGCCCGGCTCCGCGAACAGGTGATCCTCCGCGACCAGACCTGCGTCTTCCCCTGGTGCACCAAGAGCTCGAGGTCCTGCGACCTCGACCACATCGTCCCGTGGGAAGACGGTGCTGTGACCTCCACCGACAACCTGGCCGCACTCTGTCGACGACATCACCGGCTGAAGACCCATGGCAGGTGGCGGTACCGGCGCACCGGCCCTGCGGCGTACACCTGGACCAGCCCCCACGGCCACGGGTTCGTCAGGGACGACGAAGGCACCAAGCCGGGTTGACCACCACGCCCCCACGCCCCGCCTGAAACTGATTGGCGGGGCAGGAGGTGTGTCTGGACTTGAGAAGCCCGACTGAGTGACTTGTGATGAGCAGTCGTGCTACTCGCCGACCACGGGAGACTCGTTGGGTTTCAGTGTTCGGCTGACAGCGGTAGCGATGTAGCCGAGGAGCGCCGCAGTGATGATTGGCCAGGCTCTCGGCTCCAGAACGATGACAAGCAAGGTCGTCGTGACTGCCCCCATGTGGAACTGGCCCGCCACGCGCGATCCGAAGCGTTCGCCGGCCCATGCGGACAGACGCCCAACTTCCCACCCAAAGAGAAGTCCGAGGGTGTTCGCAATCAGGGGCGCCATGCGCGCGAGTATGCGTGCCTTCATCGCCGCCCACCCGCGTATTGGCCAAAGCCCGATGAATTGCGGCTCCGACCGGTACGCCGCACGATTAGGCCTCCCGCGGAATGCTCGGCTAGCATTCGGTGTTGTTCAACCACCAAGCGGAGGCGAGCTCCAAGCGCCCCCCACCCGCATCGATCGCCGTACTCTCACGAGCACACAGGTCGTCGGGTCCGGTCCGAGGCAGTGCGATCCGTCGTACGACTCGAAGCGTGTTCCCTGTGAGGGGTGTGCACGGTGACTGGCTTCCGCGAGGTTTCGCGGGAGCCATCGTTGCATTTCGGGCGGTCCCGGCTCCCGTCCCACCACCCATGGAGGACACATCAGCACCGAGCTACGCATCAACGACAGGATCCGGGTTCCCGAGGTCCGGCTCGTCGGACCCAACGGCGAAACGGTTGGCATCGTGCCGACCGACCAGGCGTTGAAGCTTGCCCAGGAGGCGGACCTCGACCTGGTCGAGATCGCGCCCCAAGGACGACCCCCCGTGTGCAAGCTCATGGACTACGGGAAGTTCAAGTACGAGAACGCCCAGAAGGCCCGTGAGGCACGCCGGAACCAGACGAACGTGATCATCAAGGAGATGAAGCTTCGTCCCAAGATCGACGCGCACGACTACGAGACGAAGAAGGGCCACGTGGTCCGCTTCCTCCGCGCCGGCGACAAGGTGAAGATCACCATCATGTTCCGCGGCCGCGAGCAGCACCGCCCCGAGCTGGGCTTCCGCCTGCTCCAGAAGCTGGCCGAGGACGTCACGGAGCTGGGCTTCGTCGAGTCGTCGCCCAAGCAGGACGGCCGCAACATGATCATGGTGCTCGGCCCGCACAAGAAGAAGGCCGACGCCAAGGTCGACATCCAGGCCGAGAAGGACACCAAGGCAGCCGAGCGTGCCGCCCTGGTTGCCGACGAGCAGGCCGAGCGCGAAGCAGCGCACGCCGCCGGCCCGGTTGCCAAGAAGAGGGAGCGCGGTCGCTCCGAGAACCTGGATCCCGAGATCGAGGCGTGACGCCTCGATCAGCCGGTCGCGACGAAGTCGCGATCACCACCAGAGCCACTGAAGAAGGAACGGACTGACATGCCGAAGAACAAGACTCACTCCGGTGCCAGCAAGCGCTTCCGCGTGACCGGCACGGGCAAGATCCTTCGCGAGAAGGCTGGCAAGCGCCACAACCTCGAGAAGATGCCCTCCAAGGTCACCCGCCGCCTGAGCGGCACGACCGAGGTCGCCAAGGCCGACGTCAAGCGTGTCAAGAAGATGCTCGGTCTCTGAGTCTTCCGACTCACGCCGGCCGCACACCCACAAGTTTGTTGAGCAAGGAGTAAAGAGATGGCACGCGTCAAGCGGGCAGTAAACGCCCACAAGAAGCGCCGGGTAATCCTCGAGCGCGCTTCCGGTTACCGCGGTCAGCGTTCGCGCCTGTACCGCAAGGCCAAGGAGCAGGTCACCCACTCGCTGGTCTACAGCTACAACGACCGTCGCAAGAACAAGGGCAACTTCCGCAAACTGTGGATCCAGCGCATCAACGCCGCCGCCCGCGCGCAGGGGATGACCTACAACCGCTTCATCCAGGGCCTGAACCTGGCCGGCATCGAGGTCGACCGCAAGATCCTCGCCGAGCTCGCCGTCAACGACATCGCCGCGTTCACCGTGATCGTCGACGCCGCCAAGGCCGCCCTGCCCGATGACGTCAACGCGCCCAAGGCCGAGGCATCTGCCTGAGTGCCCGGCTGACGCCGCAGTTCCTCACCTCGCCCCCGACACCCGCACGGTGCCGGGGGCGACGTGCGTCCGGGGTCCGCTGGATACGGTGGAGCCATGAAGTTTCGATACCTCGGCAACAGCGGACTCAAGATCTCCGAGATCACCTACGGCAACTGGCTCACCCACGGCTCCCAGGTGGAGAACGACGTCGCCATCCAGTGTGTGCGAGCGGCGCTCGACGCCGGCATCTCGACGTACGACACGGCAGACGTCTATGCCAACACCGCAGCGGAGACGGTGCTCGGCGAGGCGCTGAAGGGTGAGCGCCGCGAGAGCCTGGAGGTCTTCACGAAGGTCTACTGGCCCACCGGCCCGCGGGGCAAGAACGACACCGGCCTCTCGCGCAAGCACATCGTGGAGGCGATCGACGGCTCCCTGACCCGACTGCAGACCGACTACGTCGACCTCTACCAGGCCCACCGCTACGACACCGAGACCCCGCTCGAGGAGACGATGCAGGCGTTTGCCGACGTCGTGCGCCAGGGCAAGGCGCTCTACATCGGCGTCAGCGAGTGGACCGCCGACCAGTTGCGCGCGGGCCACGCGCTGAGCCGGGAGCTCGGCTTCCAGCTCATCTCGAGCCAGCCGCAGTACTCCATGCTGTGGCGGGTCATCGAGGACGAGGTCGTGCCGGCATCGCGTGAGCTCGGCATCTCGCAGATCGTGTGGAGCCCCATTGCGCAGGGCGTGCTGACCGGCAAGTACAAGCCGGGCGAGCAGCCGCCCGCGGGCTCGCGGGCAACCGACGAGAAGGGCGGGGCCGACATGGTCAAGCGCTTCATGAACGACGACGTGCTCGGGCGCGTGCAGAAGCTGGAGCCTGTCGCCGCCGACGCCGGCCTGACCATGGCACAGCTCGCCGTAGCGTGGGTGCTGCAGAACGACAACGTGGCTGCTGCACTCATCGGCGCCTCGCGGCCCGAGCAGGTCGGCGAGAACGTCAAGGCCGCCGGTGTGGTGCTCGAGCCCGAGGTGATGACGGCGATCGACGAGGCGCTCGGCGACATCGTCGTGCGGGACCCGGGCATGACCACCGAGAACTCTCCCAAGACGCGTGTCGCCTGACGAACCGGGGCGGCCGCTGGCTGCCTCGAACTCGCGGGTCAAGGCGGCCCGCAAGCTGGCTCGGCGCTCCGAACGCGCCGAGCAGCAGCTGTTCCTTGCCGACGGCGCGAAGGCCGTGGAGGGTGCGCTGTCGGTCGACGGCTGCGTGGTCGAGCTGTTCGCGACAACCACCGCCGTCGGTCAGTACGCCGACCTGTTGGCCGCCGCTGACGTGACCCTGGTCGACGACCGGGCCATGGCTGGCCTGTCGGACTCGGTGAACCCGGCCGGGGTGGTGGCGGTGTGCCGGTTCGTCGACGTGCCGCTCTCATCACTGGCTGGTCGAGCGGAGTCGACACCGGCCCTCTGGGTGATCTGTGCCGACGTCCGAGACCCCGGCAACGCCGGCACGGTCATCCGCACGGCCGATGCCGCCGGTGCGGACGCGGTGGTGCTGGCCGGCTCCTCGGTCGACGCCTACAACCCCAAGACGGTGCGGGCCACGGTGGGCAGTCTCTTCCACCTGCCGATCGTGGTCGAGCCCGATCCGGTGGCCGCGATCGAGGCGGCCAGGGCTGCAGGTCTGACCGTGCTCGCGACCACCGGCGGCGGCTCGGTCGACCTGTACGACGCTGACCTGTCGGGCCCCACCGCCTGGCTGTTCGGCAACGAGGCGCACGGGCTCCCGCCCGAGCTGGTCGCCCTGGCCGACCACCAGGTCGCCATCCCGATCCACGGCCGCGCCGAGAGCCTCAACCTCTCGACCGCCGCGGCGATCTGCCTCTACTCCTCAGCGCGGGCCCACCGGTCATGATCCTGATCGACCCGCCCGCCGTGCCGCACCACGGCCGGCTCTGGTCGCACCTGGCCAGCGACGCGTCGTACGACGAGCTGCACGAGTTCGCGGCCGTTCTCGGTCTGCCGCCCCGGGGTTTCGACCGCGACCACTACGACGTGCCGGAGGAGTACTACGAGGCCATGGTCGAGGCCGGCGCGCGCGAGGTGACGTCGCGCGAGCTGGTCATCGCGCTTCGTCGAGCGGGGCTGCGCCGCCCGAAGGCAGCCCACGGCTGAGCCGAGCCAGCTCGGCTCCGGCATTTGCCCGGGCCGCCGCCTCCCAGTGGTCACGTGCGTGCGGCGTGTGGAAGAGCGTCTCCTTGGCGAGCAGGTCGGCCAGGATCGACGCCCGGCCGGCGGCGAATTCGCTGTTCGACACGTGGGCGTACTCGCGGCGCAGGGTCGCGGCGTACTCCTCATAGCGCTCGGCCGGCGCGGCCAGGATGGCCAGGTCGGCGTCTGAGAGCGCGCATCCGTTGGCGTCGGTGGCCGACGGCCGGTGCAACGCGGTGAGCCGCACGAGCCGGGCGACCTCCGCGACGTCGAGCTCGTCCGGCAGCGCCCGTTCGGCCCACTGGGCAGACAGCTCCTCGTCGTCAGCGGCGCCCGCGTAGACCGCGTCGTGAAACCACGCGGCCAGCAGCACCGGCTCCCGGTCGAAGCCGGCACCCGCCCCGGAGAGCTCGTCGAGACGCTCCAGTACTTCGGTCAGGTGACGCAGGTCGTGATAGCCACGCGCCGGGTCGGCGTACGCCGCGACGAGCTGGTCGCGCACGTCGTCGAGACCCACGACGGGCCACCACTGCGACAGGTCACTCATGTCTTCCATTCAAGCGGCTAGATTCGCCGACGTGTACGCCACCACCCAGGAGTCCCTCGACCTGCTGCCCGACGGCGTGGTGATGGCTGACGCCGACGGCACGGTCGTGGCGGCCAACTGGGTCGCCGCGGAGCTCCTCGGCCGCCCCGTCGACGAGCTGGTCGGTCGCCCGCTGCGCGAGGTGCTGACGCTGATCGACCAGGACGGCCACGACTGGGTGTCGGAGAACAGGCCGTACGACGGGCTGCGCACCCGCACCGGCGTGCCCGAGCAGTCGTGGCTGCTGTCCAGCGGCCTGGAGGTGCTGGTCAACGCCAAGCTGCACCGCCGCGACGTGCGGTCCCCGGTGGAGATGCTCGTGATCGGCCTGCGCAACGGCCGCGGCCGGGCCCGGCTCGACCGCGAGCGATCCGACCTCGTGGCGACCGTCGCGCACGAGCTGCGTTCGCCGTTGACCGGTGTCAAGGGCTTCGTGCAGGCGATGCTGAACCGCTGGGACAAGCTGAGCGACGAGCAGAAGAAGCTGATGCTCACCACCGTCAACGCCGACGCCGACCGGCTCGCTCGGCTGATCGCCGAGCTCCTCGACGTGGCCCGCATCGACACCGGTCGGCTCAGTCTCTACCCGCGCGAGTCCGATGCCGGGGTGCTGACCGCACGCGCGGTCGACTCGGTGCAGGCAGGCACGGCGCGGCCGATCGAGCTGGCCGTGGCCGAGGCCCTGCCCGAGGTCTTCGCCGACCCCGACAAGTTCACCCAGGTCGTCACCAACCTCATCGAGAACGCCGTACGGCACGGCGAGGGCACCGTGCGCGTCGAGCTCTTTGCGCTGCCGGCCGACTGGGAGTTCCCGGGCATCGAGCTGGTGGTCTCCGACCAGGGCGACGGCATCCCCGAGCAGCTGCGGCGACGAGTGTTCACGAAGTTCTGGACCGAGGGCACCAGCGGCGGTTCCGGCCTCGGTCTCTACATCGTCGGCGGGCTCGCCCGCGCGCACGGCGGCCACGTCAGCATCGGCGAGGCAGACGGCGGCGGCGCCCGCATCAGCGTCGTGTGGCCGGGCGACGACCGCCGCGGCTGAAACGCATCTCCACACAACCTTCACGAGTCGCCCCGACATCTCGACCCCTCGCGCTCCTAGGCTCCTTCTGTGAGCCAGCCGACCACATCAGACCTCCCACAGAGCGCCCACAGACGAGTGCTCGTGGTCGAGGACGACCCGGTCATCAACGACGCGGTCACCCGTCGTCTCGTCGCCGAGGGGTACGACGTCACGCAGGCCTGGGACGGACCCGCGGCCGTGGCGGCGGCCGCCGAGTGCCGGCCGGACGTGCTCGTGCTCGACGTCATGCTGCCCGGGTTCGACGGGCTAGAGGTGTGCCGCCGTGTGCAGGCGACGCGCCCGGTGCCGGTGTTGATGCTCACCGCGCGCGACGACGAGGCAGACATCCTTGCCGGACTGGCGGTGGGCGCCGACGACTACCTGACAAAGCCGTTCGGCATGCGCGAGCTCGTCGCCAGGATCGGCGCCCTGCTGCGGCGCGTGGAGCGAGCCGGTGTGCTCGCGGCCCAGCCGGCCGGCGTACTCACCGTCGGAGACCTGACCGTCGACACCGGCACTCGACGGGTCGACGTGGCCGGCGGCGAGGTGCACCTGACGCCGACGGAGTTCGACCTGCTCGTCTGTCTCGCCGGCGAGCCGCGTCAGGTGCTGACCCGCGAGCGGCTGCTGGCCGAGGTGTGGGACTGGCCCGACGCGTCGGGCACGCGCACCGTAGACAGCCACGTCAAGGCACTGCGCGCCAAGCTCGGCGCCGGCCGGGTGCGCACCGTGCACGGCGTCGGCTACGCGCTGGAGGCACCGTGAGTGGGGAGCCGCTCGGCCGCGTCACGTCGATCAAGGTCAAGCTCGGCCTGCTGGTGGCGGCGAGCGTCGTGATCGCGACGGCGGTCGGGACGCTCGGCTCGGTCGGGGGAGTGACCCCCTGGCTGGCCGTGCCGGTGACCGTGGCGATCGCGCTGGGCGTGACGCAGCTGCTGGCGGCGGGCATGACCAGCCCGCTGCGCCAGATGACCGAGGTGGCGCGGCGGATGGCGCGCGGCGACTACTCCGGCCGCGTCGATGCGTCGGCGGGCGACGAGGTCGGCGAGCTGGCCCGCACCTTCAACCAGATGGCCGCGGACCTCGGACATGTCGACTCGGAGCGCCAGGCGCTGGTCGCGACCGTCTCGCACGAGCTGCGTACGCCGGTGGCCGCGCTGACCGCGCGCCTGGAGAACCTCGCCGACGGCGTCGAAGCGCCCGACGACGACACGCTGGCGGGCGTGCTCGACCAGGCCCGTCGACTCGGTGGCCTGGTCGACGACCTCCTCGACCTCTCGCGCGTCGATGCCGGCGTAGCGCCGCTGCGGCTCGCCGACCTCGATGTCGCGGGCTTCCTCGTCGACCTCGTCGACACAGGCACGTCGCCCGTGCGAGGCGTCACCTACGACGTCTCGGCGCCCGACGGACTCACGGTGCAGGCCGACCCGGCACGGCTGTGCCAGTTGGTCACCAACCTGCTCGACAACGCGGCCCGGCACAGCCCCACCAGCGGAGTCGTGACCGTGCGAGCCACTGGCGGCCCCAGCAGCTGGACCCTCGAGATCACCGACTCCGGCCCCGGTGTGCAGGCGGCCGACCGCGAGCACGTCTTCGAACGCTTCGGCACTCTCACCGGCCCCGAGGGCGGTGACACCGGCGGCGGCACCGGTCTCGGCCTCGCGATCGCGCGCTGGGTGGCCGACCTGCACCACGGGTCGATCGGCTTCACCGACCCCGAAGGCGACGCCCCAGGAGCGCGGGTCGTGGTGACCCTGCCGCTGGCGCCCCACAGCGCATCATCCCAAGGAGACGTGCTCATGCCCGTGACGACCCCGCCCGCCCAGCAGCCCGCGACGGCACCGGTGTCACCGCCCCCGCTCATTGACCCGCTCTTCGGCGCATTCTGGCGCGAGGACAACCTCCCTGGCCGGCGTGACCTGGTCGGTGCTGCGCTCGCCGTCGGCGTCCTGGCGGGCGTCGTACTCCCGTTCAGGGATCTTGGCGTGGCGATGTTCCTCGTGCTCGTCTCGGGCACGGCGACACTCGCGTACGCCGCGCGGCACCGCCGCGATCCCTTCACGATGGCCTGTCTTGTCGGATGCACGGTGCTGTGCCTGCCGACCGTGCTGCTCGACGCGGAGTGGATCTCGTCGCTGTGCTGGTTGGCCGGTGGCGCGCTGGCGCTGATCGGCGTGACGCGGGGGAGCAGCGTGCCGTCGTTCCTGCTCGGCTGGCTGGCTTGGCCGCTCGCCTCGCTTCGTGGGCTGCCGTGGTTCGGCCGAACGTTGACCGGGCTCACCGGACGGGGCAGCGCGCCCGCCTTGATCCGCACGATCGTCTGGTCGCTGCTGGCAGTCGTGGTCTTCGGGGTGCTGTTCGCATCCGCAGATGCGCTTGTGGCGTCGTGGCTGGACGCGCTGGTGCCCGACCTCGACACCTTCGCCGTGCGCGCCTTCCTGGCCGCGTTCGTCTTCGGCCTCGTCCTGGCCGGGGCGTACCTGGCGCTGAACCCGCCCCAGACCGGGCTCGCCGACCTCGAGCCGCCTCGGCCCGTGCGACACCGCTACGAGTGGCTGGCGCCGGTGCTGCTGGTCGACGCCGTCTTCGCGCTGTTCCTCGTGGCCCAGGCCACCGTCGTCTTCGGCGGCCACGACTACCTCGAACGCACCACCGGCCTCACCTACGCCGACTACGTGCACCAGGGCTTCGGCCAGCTCACCGTCGCGACCGCCCTCACCCTGCTCGTCGTCTGGGCGGCGTCTCGCAAGGCAGCGCGTACGACGCCGGGCGACCGGCTCGCGCTGCGTGCGTCCCTCGGCGGGCTGTGCCTGATGACGCTCGTCGTGGTCGCTTCTGCCCTCTTCCGGATGGACGTCTACCAGGACGCCTACGGGTTCACGCGTCTGCGCCTGCTCGTCGACGTCTTCGAGGGCTGGCTGGGCGTCGTCGTGCTGGGCGTGCTGGTCGCCGGGCTGCGGCTCGAGGGGCGCTGGCTGCCCCGCGCCGCGGTGTTCGCCGGGGCCGCGGCGCTGGCAGGCCTGGCCCTGGTCAACCCGGACGCCTGGATCGCCCGGCACAACATCGATCGCTACGAGACGTCGGGCAAGGTCGACTTCGACTACCTCGCGGGGCTGTCGGCCGACGCTGTCCCCGAGCTGATGAAGCTGCCTGACGATGTGCGTGCCTGTGCCCTGATGAGCGGCTGGCGCAGCGACGACGACTGGTTGGGCTGGAACCTCGGCCGCGCACGGGCCCGACTCGCGGTCGGCGGTGAGAGTCTCGCGGTCCCACCGATCCAGTCGTGCCCGGGTGACCTGGACCGAACGACGTACTAACCCGGTGGTGGGTGTGGGCGGGCCGTTCCTAGACTGACGCCCATGTCCGGCCCCAACACCGATTACGACCCCGTCGAGGTCACGCCCCTCAAAGCCGAGGAGGTGGAGGCGATGCGCGACGCCGCGCTCGCGGCCATCGCCGACGCCGACGACCTCGAGGCGCTCAAGCAGGTGCGGCTCGACCACGTCGGCGACCGCTCGCCGCTGGCCCTGGCCAACCGCGAGATCGGTGCGCTGCCGCCGCAGGCCCGCAAGGACGCCGGCCAGCGCGTCGGCCAGGCGCGCGGCAAGGTCAACCAGGCCCTAGGCCAGCGCCAGGTCGTGCTGGAGGCCGAGCACGAGGAGCGGATGCTCGTCGAGGAGACCGTCGACGTCACGCTGCCGACCGACCGGCGTCCCGTCGGTGCCCGGCACCCGATCACGACGTTCTCCGAGCGCATTGCCGACATCTTCGTGGCCATGGGCTGGGACGTCGCCGAGGGCCCGTGGGTCGAGGCCGAGTGGCTGAACTTCGACGCCCTCAACATGGGCGCCGACCACCCCGCGCGCACCATGCAGGACACCTTCTGGCTCGAGCCGGCCGACGCCGCACTGGTGCTGCGCACGCACACCTCGCCCGTGCAGGCCCGCACGATGCTCACCAGGCAGCCGCCGATCCACGTGATCTGCCCCGGTCGCGTCTTCCGGACCGACGAGATCGACGCCACGCACTCGCCCGTCTTCCACCAGGTCGAGGGACTCGTCATCGACAAGGGCATCACGATGGCCCACCTCAAGGGCACGCTCGACCACATGACCGAGGCCCTGTTCGGTGAGGGCATCTCCACGCGCTTCCGGCCGTCGTACTTCCCGTTCACCGAACCGTCGGCCGAGATGGACATGGTCTGCTTCGTGTGTCGCGGCGTCGACTCCGTCGCCTGCCGCACCTGCCGCGGCGAGGGCTGGATCGAGCTCGGTGGTTGCGGCGTGGTCAACCCGCGCGTGCTGATCGCGTGCGGCATCGACCCCGACGTCTACTCGGGCTTCGCGTTCGGCTTCGGCATCGACCGGATGCTGATGTTCCGCCACAACGTCGCCGACCTGCGCGACGTCTTCGAAGGAGACGTCCGCTTCGCCCAGCCGTTCGGAGTCGAGATCTGATGAAGGCCCCCCTGTCCTGGATCCGGGAGTACGTCGACCTGCCGGCCGACGTGACCGTCGACGACCTCACGTGGCGACTGACCATGCTCGGGCTCAAGCTCGAGGCGCTGCACAACCCGGCCGACTCGATCACCGGTCCGCTGGTGCTCGGCCGCGTGCTGACCCTCGAGAAGGAGCCGCAGAAGAACGGCAAGACGATCAACTGGTGCACCGTCGACGTCGGTGACGCCAACGGGTCAGGTGAGCCGCAGGGCATCGTCTGCGGCGCCCACAACTTCGCCGTCGGCGACCTCGTCGTGGTGTGCCTGCCCGGCGCCGTACTCCCCGGCGGGTTCGAGATCAGCGCCCGCAAGACCTACGGCCACCTCTCCGCCGGCATGATCTGCTCCGCCAGTGAGCTGGGCCTGCCCGACAGCGGTCCCGGGGGCCAGGACGGCATCATCGTGCTGCCCGCCGAGACGGGCGCGCCCGGCGACGACGCGTTCGCGGTGCTCGGCCTCGACGACGCCGTCATCGAGTTCGAGATCAACCCCGACCGCGCCTACGCGCTGTCGTTGCGTGGCATCGCGCGCGACGCCGCGCTGGGGTTCTCCGCCCCGTACTCCGACCCGGCCGATCGTGATGTGCCGGCAGCGAACGACCGGGGCTACCCGGTCGTGGTCGATGACGCCGACGGCTGCCCCGTGTTCGTGGCGCGCAGCGTCACCGGGTTCCAGCCCGATGCGCCGACGCCCGACTGGATGGCTCGTCGGCTCACCCAGTGCGGCATGCGGTCCATCTCGCTGGGCGTCGACATCACCAACTACGTCATGCTCGAGACGGGCCGACCCATCCACGGCTACGACGCCGACAAGTTGACCGGGGCCATCCGGGTGCGACGCGCCACTGACGGTGAGCGCCTCACCACTCTGGATGGCACCGTCCGGGCACTGTCGACCCAGGATCTCGTCGTGACCGACGACTCCGGCCTCATCGGCCTGGGCGGTGTCATGGGCGGCGAGGAGACAGAGATGTCCGACTCCACGACGCGGGTGCTGGTCGAGGCTGCCCACTGGGACGCAGTGTCGATGTTCCGCACGGGTCGTCGGCATCGGATCACCTCCGAGGCGGGCAAGCGCAACGAACGCGGGGTAGACCCCAGGATCTGTGAGGCGGCTGCCGACCGCGTTGTGGCGCTGATGGTGGAGCTCGGTGGCGCGACCGACGACGGCGGCGTGACGATCGTCGGCATCCCGCCCGCGCGCGGCCAGATCACCATCCCGGTCGACCTGCCGGCCCGCATCAGCGGGGTCGACATCGACGCCGCCACGGCTGCGGCCCACCTCGTCGCTGTCGGCTGCGACGTCACCGTCGACGGTGACCAGCTCACCGCCGTCGTGCCGAGCTGGCGTCCCGACCTGACCGACCCCTACGACCTGGTCGAAGAAGTCGTCCGGGTCGTCGGCTACGACCGGGTGCCGTCCGTGCTGCCGACCACGCCCGCCGGCAACGGCTGGACCCCGACCCAGAAGCTGCGCCGTCGCGTCGGGCTCACCCTGGCCGGCGCCGGCTGGACCGAGGCCATCACCTACCCGTTCGTCGGCGAGGCCGACTGGGACCGGCTCGGCCTGCCTGCCGACGACCCGCGTCGTACGACGCTGCGGATGGCCAACCCGCTCAACAACGAGGAGCCGCTGCTCACCACGACGCTGCTTCCGGGGCTGCTCAAGGCCCTGGCCCGCAACATCGGTCGCGCCAACGCCGACGTCGCGCTCTTCGAGCACTCGCTCGTGTTCCGGCCGACCGGCAACGAGAAGGCGCCGATCCTCGGCGTCGACGGCCCGCCCACCGCCGAGGAGTGGGCCGCGATCGAGAAGGCCGTGCCGAGCCAGCCGATGCACCTCGCCGTGGCCGTGTCCGGGCATCGCGAGCGTTCGGGCTGGTGGGGCACCGGGCGTGAGGCCGGCTGGTCCGACGCCATCGGCGCCGTCCGAGACGTGGCGCGCGCCCTGGGTGTTGAGGTCGATGTCAGTGCCGACACGTCGGCGCCGTGGCACCCCGGGCGCTGCGCCGCGATCCGTATCGGGGACCGGGTGATCGGCCACGGTGGGGAGCTGCACCCGTCGGTCTGCCGGGCCTTCGGGGTGCCGCCGCGCACCGCCGTCGCCGAGGTCGACCTCGACGCGTTGCTCGAGCAGGCCCAGCAGGTCGTGCCGGGCCCGACATTCTCGTCGTACCCGGTGGCAAAGGAGGACGTCGCCCTCGTCGTGGATGCCTCCGTGCCTGCGGCCTCGGTCGAGGCGGCTCTGCGCGAAGGTGCCGGTGGACTGCTGGAGTCGATCCACCTCTTCGACATCTACACCGGGCCGCAGGTGGGGGAGGGCAAGAAGTCGCTGGCCTATGCGCTGCGCTTCCGCGCACCCGACCGCACGCTGACCGAGGCCGAGACCACGGCTGCTCGCGACGCCGCGGTCGCGGCGGCCGCCGCGAAGACCGGGGCCGTTCAGCGCGCCTGATCTCTCGCTACTCGACAACCGACTCGCGAGGTGTAGCGAGACTCAGTTGATCGGGTTGTTCACGATGTCCCGGAGCGCGTCGTACGTCGCCCGGTCACCGGTCACGTCGATCCCGTCGTCGCCGGCCCGCCGCCACAGCCAGGCGTCGAGTGCACCCGCCGGGCCGGAGATGAGGCAGTCGGGCTCGACGCCCGGGTCGTCGATCACGGAGATGTCGGCCTCGTCGGCATAGGACGTGCCACTGTCGGGGTCGGTGCCGGAGAAGATGCCGAGCCGCACCCACACGTGGTCGTCGGTATCGATGCAGTCGACCCGGAGCAACGGCTCACCCGGCGTGAACGTGCCCCACGGAGGAGTGCCGCCGAACATCACGTCGAGCGTCTCGTTGACTCCGTCGGCCGCGAGCTGCGGGTCGAGATCGGTGACGTCGCCGGCCGTCTGCTCGGCATCGAGCCGGTGGATCAGTGCCTCGTGCGCCTGGCGACGGAACGTGAACCCGACCGTCTGCTCCGTCGCCCACGTCCACGCCGCGGCCGCCGGGTCGGCCGCGGCGAGTGCGTCGGTCAGTGCGGCCGAGCACTCGTCGTACAGGTCGAGGAGCTCGGAGTACGACGACGGTCGCTCGCGCTCGACAACGGCCTCGGGATCGGACTCACCGAGCACGATCCGGCTCCAGAACCACTGCACGCCGGTGAGGTGCCAGAGCAGGTCGCCGGCATCCCAGTCGGGGCAGGCCGGCACCCGCGCTGCGGGGGCACAGCTGGTCAGCACCTCGCGGAAGCGCGCCGACTCGCGGCGGATGTGGTCGAGGTAGTCGTCGAACTCCAGTCGCGTCATGCGCCCACGCTAGGGGCGCCCGCCGACACCCTGTACCCGCTTAACATGAACATGCAGGCAGGTGTATAGTCATGCGCATGGCAGCGAAGATCAGGGTGGCAGTCGCCGGCGCGAGCGGATACGCCGGCGGTGAGGTGCTGCGGCTGCTCCTGGCCCACCCGTTGGTGGAGATCGGCGCCCTCACGGCCGGCAGCAACGCCGGCGAGGCCCTCGGCACGCTCCAGCCGCACCTGCTACCCCTCGCCGACCGGATCCTCGAGCCCACCACGCCCGAGACGCTGGCCGGCCACGACGTCGTGGTGCTCGCGCTCCCGCACGGCCAGTCGGGAGCGATGGCGACAGCGCTGGGAGAGGACACCGTGGTCATCGACTGCGGCGCCGACTTCCGGCTGACCGACCCGGCTGCGTGGACCACGTTCTACGGCGGCGACCACGCCGGCTCCTGGCCCTACGGCCTGCCCGAGCTGGCCGACCAGCGCAGCCAGCTGCGTGGGGCCACGCGCATCGCCGTACCCGGTTGCTACCCCACGGTCAGCACGCTCACCATCGCGCCCGCCCTCGCGGCCGGCCTGATCACCTCCGACATCACCGTCGTCGCCGCCAGCGGCACCTCGGGCGCGGGCAAGGCCGCCAAGCCGCATCTGCTCGGGTCCGAGATCATGGGCAACGCCAGCGCGTACGGTGTCGGCGGCGCGCACCGGCACACGCCCGAGATCGTCCAGAACCTCCGTCTCGTGCACGACGGCGACGTCACCGTCAGCTTCACGCCGATCCTCGTGCCGATGGCCCGCGGCATCCTCGCGACCGTCTCTGCTCCCCTCAAGGGAGACGTCACCGCCGAGGAGGCGTACGCCGTCTACGCCAAGGCCTACGCCGACGAGCCGTTCGTCCACCTGCTGCCCGCCGGGCAGTGGCCGCAGACCCAGTCGGTCACCGGGGCCAACGCCGTACACCTGCAGGTCACCGTCGACGAGGCAGCCCGCAGACTGGTGGCCGTCGGCGTTGTCGACAACCTGACCAAGGGCACCGCCGGAGCTGCCGTGCAGTGCCTCAATCTCGCCCTGGGCCTCGACGAGACCCTGGGGCTGACGACTGTGGGAGTCGCACCGTGAAGCTGAACCAGTTCCCCGAGACCCTGGCCGTCGTGAAGCTGCCGCCCGGTGGGGAGGTCCCCGACTGGGCCGAGTCGTCGTCGATCTTCTCGATCACCGCGACCGCGACCGAGACCTCGCTCGTCTGCGCCGGCCGCAGCGTGCCGACCAAGTCGGTGCACCAGAAGCCGTTCACCGCGTTCGCGGTCGAGGGGCCGCTCGACTTCGCCCTCACCGGCGTGCTGGTCGAGCTGCTGACACCGATGGCCGAGGCCGAGATCAGCGTCTTCACGCTCTCGACCTACGAGACCGACTGGATCCTGGTGCCGACCAAGGATGCGGCCCGGGCCGGCGAGGCGTGGCGACGACACGGGCATGAAGTCGTCGTCGCCACTCCCGTCAAGCCAGGAAAGAAGCCGAAGAAGAAATGACCGTCACCCATCCCGCGGGCTTCAAGGCCGCCGGCGTCGCCGCCGGCCTGAAGTCCACCGGTGCCCCCGACCTGGCCCTCGTCGTCAACGAGGGGCCGACTCACGACTCGGCGAGCGTGTTCACCGCCAACCGCTGCAAGGCCAACCCGGTGCTGTGGAGCCAGGAGGTCGTCAAGGACGGCGTCGTACGCGCCGTCGTACTCAACTCCGGCGGCGCCAACTGCTACACCGGCCCCGACGGCTTCCAGACCACGCACGCGGTCGCCGAGCGGGTCGCCGAGCACCTCGGCATCGGCGCGATCGACGTCGTCGTCTGCTCGACCGGCCTCATCGGCCTAGCCAACCCGCGCGACCAGCTGCTGGCGGGTGTCGACTCCGCTCACGCGGCCCTGTCGTACGACGGCGGCACGGCCGCCGCGACCGCCATCATGACCACCGACTCGGTGGCCAAGCAGGTAGTCGTCGAGGGCGCCGGCTGGTCGATCGGGGGGATGGCCAAAGGCGCCGGCATGCTCGCGCCCCAGCTGGCCACGATGCTGGTCGTCATCACCACCGACGCCGTCGTGCCGGCCGACGAGCTCGACCGGGCACTGCGCGCGTCGACCCGGGTCAGCTTCGACCGTCTCGACTCCGACGGCTGCATGTCCACCAACGACACCGTGACCGTGATGGCCAGCGGCGCGAGCGGGATCACGCCGACCCCTGACGACTTCACCGCCGCGCTCATCCAGGTGTGCACCGACCTGGCCATGCAGCTGCTCAAGGATGCCGAGGGCGCCGACCACGACATCGCGATCACCGTGCTCAACGCCGCCAGCGAGGACGACGCCGTCGAGGCCGCCCGCAGCGTCGCACGCAGCAACCTCTTCAAGGCCGCCGTCTTCGGCAACGATCCCAACTGGGGCCGGGTGCTGGCCAGCATCGGCACCACGCAGGCGGCCTTCGACCCAGCCAACCTCGACGTGGCCATGAACGGCGTGTGGGTCTGCCGCGAGTCGACCCCGTCGGCCGACCCCGCCACCGTCGACCTCACCGGCCGCGACGTCACCGTGACCATCGACCTCAAGTCCGGCACCGAGCGGGCCACCGTCTGGACCAACGACCTCACCCACGCCTACGTCCACGAGAACAGCGCGTATTCCTCATGAACCTGGAGAAGGCACAGGTCCTGGCCGGGGCGCTGCCCTGGCTGATGAAGTACCACGACAAGACGATCGTGGTGAAGTACGGCGGCAACGCGATGACCGACGAGACCCTCAAGCAGGCATTCGCCGAGGACATCGCCTTCCTCCGCTTCGCCGGCTTCAAGCCGGTCGTCGTGCACGGCGGTGGTCCGCAGATCTCGTCGATGCTCGATCGGCTCGGCATCAAGAGCGAGTTCCGCGGCGGCCTGCGCGTCACCACCCCCGAAGCGATGGACGTCGTCCGGATGGTGCTCGTCGGCCAGGTGCAGCGCGAGCTGGTCGGCCTGATCAACCAGCACGGCCCGCTCGCGGTCGGGCTCTCCGGCGAGGACGCCGGCCTCTTCACCGCCAAGGCGACCAACACCGTGGTCGACGGCGAGGAGTTCGACCTGGGACTCGTCGGCGAGGTCGCGCACGTGCGTCCCGAAGCCGTCCAGGACCTCGTCGAGGCGGGGCGCATCCCGGTCATCTCCAGCGTCGCGCCCGACGTCGACGGCGTCGTGCACAACGTCAACGCCGACACCGCCGCGGCCGCGCTCGCCGTCGCACTCGGCGCCGAGAAGCTGCTCGTGCTCACCGACGTCGAGGGCCTCTACCGCGACTGGCCGGACAGCAAGGACGTCATCAAGGAGATCAGCCCCGAGGCGCTCGCCGAGCTGATGCCGAGTCTCGCCAGCGGCATGGTGCCCAAGATGGGTGCGTGCCTCCAGGCCGTCCAGGGCGGCGTCCCGCGGGCCACCGTGGTCGACGGCCGCGAGCCGCACGCCGTACTCCTCGAGATCTTCACCGCCGAAGGCGTCGGCACGCAGGTGCTGCCCGGCGTCGACACCTTGGTCCGGACCGTAGGAGGACCAGCATGAGCTGGCACGAGCGGTACGCCGCGAACATCATGAACACGTTCGGCCCGCCCAAGCTCGTGCTCGTCCGCGGCAGTGGCGCGCACGTCTGGGACGACGCCGGACGCGAGTACGTCGACCTCCTCGGCGGCATCGCCGTCAACGCGCTGGGGCACGCGCACCCGGCGATCGTCGAGGCCGTCACCAGCCAGCTGCAGACACTCGGCCACGTCTCCAACTTGTTCGCCACCGCGCCGCAGGTCGAGCTCGCGGAGCGACTGGTCACCCTGCTCGGCACACCGAGCAAGGTGTTCTTCTCCAACTCCGGCGCCGAGGCCAACGAGGCCGCCCTCAAGCTCAGCCGCCGCACCGGCCGCACCCACGTCGTCGCGGCCACGGGTTCCTTCCACGGCCGCACCATGGGCGCCCTCTCCCTGACCAGCAAGGAGGCCTACCGCCTCCCGTTCGAGCCGCTGCCCGGCGACGTCACCTTCGTCGAGTACGGCGACTCCGAGGCGCTGGCGGCGGCCGTCACGGACCGCACGGCGGCGGTGGTCCTCGAGCCCATCCAGGGCGAGGCCGGCGTCGTCTTCCCGCCCGCGGGCTACCTCGCGGCGGCCCGGACGATCACCACCGAGGCCGGCGCGCTGCTGTGGCTCGACGAGGTGCAGAGCGGCATGGGCCGCACCGGACGCTGGTTCGCCCATCGGGCCGTGCCCGAGCTGCTCGACAACCCGCCCGACGTGGTCACCCTGGCCAAGGGGCTCGGTGGCGGCATCCCGATCGGCGCGACCATCGCCACCGGCGCCGCCGCCGACCTGCTCGAGCCCGGCAACCACGGCACCACCTTCGGCGGCAACCCAGTCGCGTGCGCGGCCGCACTCGCCGTCCTCGACACGATCGTGCGCGAAGGGCTGCTCGACCACGTCGAGTTCACCGGCAAGCGGCTGGCCGATGCCGTCGCCGCCGCGCCCGAGGTGACCAGCGTGCGCGCTGCCGGCCTGATGATCGGCGCCGACCTCGATGCCGACATCGCCGCTGCTGTGGTGGACGCCGGTCGTGAGGCCGGCTTCATCCTCAACAACACCGGCCCGCGCACCCTGCGCTTCGTGCCACCCCTGGTGCTCACCGACGACGACGTCGACGCGTTCGCGGATGCCTGGCCCGGCATCCTCGCGGCTGCCAAGGAGGCGGTCTGATGACCCGCCACTTCCTCCGCGACGACGACCTCAGTCCGGCCGAGCAGGCCGAAGTCCTCGCGCTCGCCGCCGACCTCAAGCGGTCGCCGTACGACACGAAGAGCCTGGCCGGCCCACGCACCGTCGCGATGATCTTCGACAAGCAGACCCTGCGCACGCAGGCGTCGTTCTCCGCCGGGATCGCCGAGCTCGGGGGCCACCCGATGCTGGTCGACGGCTCGCTGGCCGGCATCGGCGTGCGCGAGTCCATCCCCGACGTCGCGCGCGTGCTCGGTCGGCAGGCCTCGGTGATCGTGTGGCGCACCGGCGGCCAGGAGCGCATCGACGCCATGGCCGAGCACTCCGGAGTGCCGATCGTCAACGCGCTGACGGACGAGTTCCACCCCTGCCAGCTCCTCGCCGACCTGCAGACCGTGCAGGAGCAGCTCGGCCGGCTGGCCGAGGTCACGGTGACGTTCCTCGGCGACGGCTCCTGCAACATGGCGCACTCCTGGCTGCTGGCAGGCGCGACCGCCGGCATGCATGTCCGGGTCAGCGCGCCCGACGGGTTCCAGCCGAGTCCCGACGTCGTCGACGCGGCGACCACCATCGCGGCCACCACCGGCGGCAGCGTCGTGTTGGAGGCCGACCCGGCCATGGCGTCGACCGGCGCCGACGTGCTCGTCACCGACACCTGGGTCTCGATGGGCCGCGAGGCCGACACCGACCACCGGCTCGACGTCCTTGCGTCGTACTCCCTCACGCAGGCGCTGCTCGACCTGGCCGCCCCCGACGCGATCGCCATGCACTGCCTGCCCGCCTACCGCGGCAAGGAGATCGCCGCCGAGGTGATCGACGGACCATGCAGCGTCGTCTGGGACGAGGCCGAGAACCGGCGGCACGCCCAGAAGGCGATCCTGACCTGGCTCCTCCAACGGGAGGGGGCGTCGTGAGCAGCACCGCCCAGAGCCCGGGCACCAAGAACGCCCGGCACCAGCAGATCATCGATCTCGTGTCCCGCCACGAGGTGAAGTCGCAGACCGAGCTGGCCGACCTGCTCGGTGCTCGCGGGGTGCGGGTCACGCAGGCCACCCTGTCGCGCGACCTCGTCGAGCTCGACGCGGTGAAGGTGCGCGCCGCCGGTGGCGCGCTCGTCTATGCCGTCCCCGCCGAGGGTGGTGACCGCAGTCCGGCGGCCCACGAGACCACCGCCGCGGCGACCGCCCGGCTCGCGCGACTCTGCGCCGAGCTGCTCGTCAGCGCCGAGGCGTCGGCCAACCTCGTCATACTCCGCACGCCTCCCGGCGCTGCGCAGTTCCTCGCATCGGCCTTCGACAAGGCCGAGCTCACCGGCGTCCTCGGCACCATCGCCGGCGACGACACCGTGCTCGTCATCGGCCGCGACCCCGCCGGCGGCGACGAGCTCGCCGGCCGGTTCCTGGCCCTCGCCACCGACCACTCAGCCTCCACCGCAAAGGAAGTCCCACTGTGAGCAAGGTCCTCACCAGCCTCCCGAAGGGCGAACGCGTCGGCATCGCCTTCTCCGGCGGCCTCGACACCTCCGTCGCCGTGGCGTGGATGCGCGACAAGGGCGCCGTGCCCTGCACCTACACCGCCGACATCGGCCAGTACGACGAGCCCGACATCTCCGGGGTGCCCGAGCGCGCCAGGCAGTACGGCGCCGAGATCGCCCGCTCCGTCGACTGCCGCCCCCAGCTGGTCGAGGAAGGCCTGGCCGCGCTGGCGTGCGGCGCCTTCCACATCCGGTCCGGAGGCCGCGCCTACTTCAACACCACGCCACTCGGACGCGCCGTCACCGGCACGATGCTGGTCCGCGCCATGCACGGGGACGGCGTCGACATCTGGGGCGACGGCTCCACCTTCAAGGGCAACGACATCGAGCGGTTCTACCGTTACGGCCTGCTCGCCAACCCCGACCTGCGCATCTACAAGCCGTGGCTGGACGCGGAGTTCGTCCACGAGCTGGGCGGGCGCGCCGAGATGAGCCAGTGGCTGGTCGAGCGCAAGCTGCCCTACCGCGACAGCCAGGAGAAGGCCTACTCCACCGATGCCAACATCTGGGGCGCCACCCACGAGGCCAAGACCCTCGAGCACCTCGACGCCTCGCTCGAGATGGTCGAGCCGATCATGGGCGTGAAGTTCTGGGACCCGGCCGTCGAGATCGCTCCCGAGGACGTCACGGTCCGCTTCGACCGCGGTCGTCCGGTAGCCGTCAACGGACAGCAGTACGCCGACCCGGTCGCGCTGGTCCACGAGCTCAACCAGATCGGTGGCCGGCACGGCCTCGGCATGTCCGACCAGATCGAGAACCGCATCATCGAGGCCAAGTCGCGCGGCATCTACGAGGCGCCGGCCATGGGCGTGCTCTTCATCGCCTACGAGCGGTTGCTCAACGCGATCCACAACGAGGACACGATCGCCAACTACCACGGCCAGGGGCGCCAGCTGGGCCGGCTGCTCTACGAAGGACGCTGGCTGGACCCACAAGCACTGATGCTGCGGGAATCGATCCAGCGCTGGATCGCCTCGCTGGTGACCGGAGAGGTGACGATCCGGCTGCGTCGTGGTGAGGACTACACCGTCCTGCGCACCGACGGACCCGCGTTCTCCTACCACCCCGACAAGCTCTCGATGGAGCGCACCGAGAACGCCGCCTTCGGTCCGACTGACCGGATCGGCCAGCTCACCATGCGCAACCTCGACATCGCCGACTCGCGCTCCAAGCTCGAACTCTACGCCACGCAGCCGCTGGATGAGGGCCAGGTTCTCGTCGAGCACGGCACCCTGCTCGGCGAGCTCGAGGCCGGGGGAGCAGACCGCATCGCGTCGAACCCCGCAGCCCGCAGCGCCGAGGACGAGGCGCTCGACAACGCGGCCATGGAGTTCGGCACCGACTGAGTGCTGAAAGACTGTCACGGTGAGTGTCCAGGAAGTCCCGGCCCGGGTGACCGCGCGTGTCGTACCGGTCAACGCCGCGGGGGAGTGTCTGCTCCTGCTCGGCACTGACCCGCTCGACGAGTGCCCGCCGTACTGGTTCACGGTCGGCGGCGGTGTCGAGCCGGGCGAGAGCCTGTACGACGCCGCGGTGCGCGAAGCAGATGAGGAGATCGGCCTCGGGCTCGACGCGCGAGACCTGATCGGCCCGTTCCACGTGGGCCGGCATCTCGGCCGCACGCGGCCCGTCGAGTCGCACTTCTTCGCCGTACGACGAGACGAGGTCGCCGTGTCCTTCGCTGGGCACCAGCCCGACGAGGACGGCTTCATCGTCGACTGGGGATGGCTGACCCCCGACGCACTGGCGGCCGATGCCCGCCTCACCAACCCGGCCCTTCCCGCGATCCTCGGGCAGGCCGTCCACGCAGCAGGAAGGACCCGATGAGCGGCACCAACGAGGGCAAGCTCTGGGGCGCCCGCTTCGCCGAGGGCCCGTCACCCGAGCTCGAGGCACTCTCCCGGTCCACGCACTTCGACTGGCGACTGACGCCCTACGACCTCGCTGGGTCACGCGCTCACGCCAACGCCCTGCACACCGCCGACTTGCTCACCGACGCCGACCACGCCGTGCTCTTGCGGGGCCTGGAGGCGCTGGGGGAGCGGTACGCCGCGGGCGAGCTGCGCCCCGACCCCTCGGACGAGGACGTCCACGGTGCCCTCGAGCGGCTGCTCCTCGACGAGGTCGGCGCCGAGGCCGGTGGCCGCATCCGTGCCGGCCGCAGCCGCAACGACCAGATCGCCACGCTCTTCCGGATGTTCCTGCGTGACCACGGCCGCGTCGTCGCCGGTCTGACGCTCGACCTGGCCGAAGCCCTCGCCCAGCAGGCGCACGCCCACCTCGACGTGATCATGCCGGGGCGCACCCACCTCCAGCACGCCCAGCCGGTGCTCCTGGCCCACCACCTCCTGGCCCATGCCTGGCCGCTCGTGCGCGATGTCGACCGGCTCCACGAGTGGGACGTCCGGGTAGCCGCCGACTCGCCGTACGGCGGGGGAGCGCTCGCGGGCAGCACCCTTGGCCTGGACCCGGAGGCGGTGGCCCACGAGCTCGGCTTCACCGGATCCGGGGCCAACTCGATCGACGGCACCGCGGCCCGCGACTTCGTGGCGGAGTTCGCGTTCGTGACGGCCATGATCGGCGTCGACGTGAGTCGCTTCGCCGAGGAGGTCATCCTCTGGTCGACCCGCGAGTTCGACTTCGTGACGCTGCACGACTCCTGGTCGACCGGCTCGAGCATCATGCCGCAGAAGAAGAACCCCGACGTCGCCGAGCTGGCCCGCGGCAAGGCCGGCCGGCTGATCGGCAACCTCGCCGGGCTGTTGGCCACCCTCAAGGGGCTGCCGCTCGCCTACAACCGCGACCTGCAGGAGGACAAGGAGCCGGTCTTCGACTCCGTCGACACCCTCGAGGTGCTGTTGCCCGCGTTCACCGGCATGGTCGCCACCCTGCGGTTCAACGCAGCCCGGATGGCCGAGCTCGCCCCCCAGGGCTTCTCGTTAGCCACCGACGTCGCGGAGTGGCTGGTCCGCCAGGGCACACCCTTCCGGGTCGCCCACGAGCTGGCCGGCGCCTGCGTACGTCGCTGCGAGGAGCTCGGCATCGAGCTCCACGAGCTGACGGACGAGCAGTTCGCCGACATCTCGCCCGAGCTGCGGCCCGAGGTGCGCGCCGTACTCACCGCAGAAGGCTCGGTTTCGGCTCGCTCCGGCCGCGGCGGTACGTCGCCGGTCCGCGTGCGCGAGCAGCTGGCCGAGCTGCAGGAGCGCGTCAAGGAAGCGCGTGCCCGACTCCAGTGACCTGCGTGCCCTCCTCGGCGGGCCCGTGCTCGAGGTGGCGCCACGCCTGCTCGGCGCGACACTGAGCCATGCGGGAGTCGCGGTCCGGCTGACGGAGGTGGAGGCGTACGCCGGGGCCGACGACCCCGGCTCGCACGCCTACCGGGGTCGGACAGAGCGCACCGCTGTCATGTTCGGTCCGCCCGGCCACCTCTACGTCTACTTCACCTACGGCATGCACCACTGCGCCAACGTGGTGTGCGGGCCCGAGGGCATCGCCTCGGCGGTGCTGCTCCGTGCCGGAGAGGTGGTCGAGGGCCTGGACGTTGCCCGAGTACGCCGCGGCTCGTCTCGTGACCGTGACCTGGCAAGGGGCCCGGCCCGGCTCGCCCAGGCACTCGGCATCGACCTGGAGTTGCGTGGCAGTGACCTCGTGGACGGCGAGGTGTGCCTTGCCCTGGCTGACGCGCCCCACCCCGAAAAGATTCTCACCGGTCCGAGGGTGGGCTTGCGCGGTGCCCCGGACCGGCCCTGGCGCTTCTGGCTGGCGGGGGAGCCGACGGTCTCGGCGTACCGGCCGGCGAAGTGGATCAGCGATCGCTGAACCCCACGCAGGCCGCTGACCTGCACGAACGCGTGAACGACCACCCCGATTTGCAAGGGCTCCCGAACCTCCTGCTAATGTTTCACCTGTCGCCGCAAGCGGCTCCCACACCGGCCGCAAGGTCAAAAAGTGAGGGGGCTCGCCCGCGCTGCGGCCGGTAGGTTCTTCTGGCTGGTCCGCGGGTCCGTTCAACTGAGTTGACGGGCCTCGTCCAAACCGGTAAGTTTCTGCAGGTTGTCCCGACACAAGGCCCGAGAGGGCGGCGGTCGGGTGCGTCTGATTCTTGAGAACTCAACAGTGTGTCATAGTCGACGAATTAGTTTGTTATGCCCTTCGGTTTTTTTGTTGGGTTTTGTTTTTTTCGGCAATGATTCTGGCGATAATGCTGGGGTTTGTTTGTCGGGAGCAAGTTTTCTACGGAGAGTTTGATCCTGGCTCAGGACGAACGCTGGCGGCGTGCTTAACACATGCAAGTCGAGCGGTAAGGCCCTTTCGGGGGTACACGAGCGGCGAACGGGTGAGTAACACGTGAGTAATCTGCCCTTCACTCAGGGATAACTTCCGGAAACGGTGGCTAATACCTGATATGACCGGTCCATGCATGTGGGTTGGTGGAAAGTTCTGGCGGTGAAGGATGTGCTCGCGGCCTATCAGCTTGATGGTGGGGTAATGGCCTACCATGGCTTCGACGGGTAGCCGGCCTGAGAGGGTGACCGGCCACACTGGGACTGAGACACGGCCCAGACTCCTACGGGAGGCAGCAGTGGGGAATATTGGACAATGGGCGAAAGCCTGATCCAGCAACGCCGCGTGAGGGATGACGGCCTTCGGGTTGTAAACCTCTTTCAGTATCGACGAAGCTGCATCTTTTTGGGTGTGGTGACGGTAGGTACAGAAGAAGCACCGGCCAACTACGTGCCAGCAGCCGCGGTAATACGTAGGGTGCGAGCGTTGTCCGGAATTATTGGGCGTAAAGGGCTCGTAGGCGGTTTGTCGCGTCGGGAGTGAAAACACTGGGCTTAACTCAGTGCTTGCTTCCGATACGGGCAGACTAGAGGTATGCAGGGGAGAACGGAATTCCTGGTGTAGCGGTGAAATGCGCAGATATCAGGAGGAACACCGGTGGCGAAGGCGGTTCTCTGGGCATTACCTGACGCTGAGGAGCGAAAGTGTGGGGAGCGAACAGGATTAGATACCCTGGTAGTCCACACCGTAAACGTTGGGCGCTAGGTGTGGGGCCTATTCCATGGGTTCCGTGCCGCAGCTAACGCATTAAGCGCCCCGCCTGGGGAGTACGGCCGCAAGGCTAAAACTCAAAGGAATTGACGGGGGCCCGCACAAGCGGCGGAGCATGCGGATTAATTCGATGCAACGCGAAGAACCTTACCTGGGTTTGACATACACCGGAAAGCTGCAGAGATGTGGCCCCTTTTGTCGGTGTACAGGTGGTGCATGGCTGTCGTCAGCTCGTGTCGTGAGATGTTGGGTTAAGTCCCGCAACGAGCGCAACCCTCGTTCTATGTTGCCAGCATGCCCTTCGGGGTGATGGGGACTCATAGGAGACTGCCGGGGTCAACTCGGAGGAAGGTGGGGATGACGTCAAGTCATCATGCCCCTTATGTCCAGGGCTTCACGCATGCTACAATGGCCGGTACAAAGGGCTGCGATGCTGTAAGGCGGAGCGAATCCCAAAAAGCCGGTCTCAGTTCGGATTGGGGTCTGCAACTCGACCCCATGAAGTCGGAGTCGCTAGTAATCGCAGATCAGCAACGCTGCGGTGAATACGTTCCCGGGCCTTGTACACACCGCCCGTCACGTCACGAAAGTCGGCAACACCCGAAGCCAGTGGCCCAACCCGTAAGGGAGGGAGCTGTCGAAGGTGGGGCTGGCGATTGGGACGAAGTCGTAACAAGGTAGCCGTACCGGAAGGTGCGGCTGGATCACCTCCTTTCTAAGGAGCACACGCCCCGACCCTCACCGTTCGTGTGGGGGCGCATGGTGGTGTTCACTAGTGGAATCGTCGATGAATCGCTTGGTCCCTTGGTGGGGTCGAGGTCCTCAGTACTATCCCCTCGTGGGTGTCTCTTCGGAGGCGCGGACGGGGTGGGTGTGGAACCTGGGTCTTGGTCTGGTTGGGGGGCGTGGGTGGTGGCACACTGTTGGGTCCTGAAGAATCAGGCATCCCCAGCCCGGTGACGGGTTCTCGGTGAAACGGGTTCTCGGTGACGGGTGGGGTGTGTGGTTTTTCGGTGTGAATGGTCCTCCTTTGTCCTGTGTTCGCCGGTTGGTGGGTGTGGGGGGTTGGTGGGGTTGTTGTTTGAGATCTGGATAGTGGACGCGAGCATCTGTCGTCACCGGTTTGATTGGCTGGTGGCGGCTGTAAGTATGTGTATCCCCTGCTCGACTCTTCATGTGGCTGGCCTGTTGTTTGGGTTGGTGGGTGTGGGGTGGTGTGGGGGTGCTGGTCTTTTGTAGTTGAGTTGTTTTGACGTTGTTGAGACAAGCTATGAAGGGCACATGGTGGATGCCTTGGCACCAAGAGCCGATGAAGGACGTAGGAGCCTGCGATAAGCCCTGGGGAGTTGGCAACCGAGCTGTGATCCGGGGGTGTCCGAATGGGGAAACCCAGCTGGAGTCATGTCCAGTTACCCTTGCCTGAACACATAGGGCGAGTGGAGGGAACGTGGGGAAGTGAAACATCTCAGTACCCACAGGAAGAGAAAACAATTGTGATTCCGAGAGTAGTGGCGAGCGAAATCGGATGAGGCCAAACCATGCTCATGTGATACCCGGCAGGGGTTGTGAGTGTGGGGTTGTGGGACGTGTCTTGTTGTTGCTGCCGCGATGACGCAGAGTAAGAAATCACGTGTGAAGTTGAAGTCGGTTGGAAAGCCGGGCCGTAGAGGGTGATAGCCCCGTAGACGTAAGTGCGTGACTCTGTTGATGTGTTCCCAAGTAACACGGAACCCCTGAAATTCCGTGTGAATCTGGCGGGACCACCCGTTAAGCCTAAATACTCCTTGGTGACCGATAGCGGACAAGTACCGTGAGGGAAAGGTGAAAAGTACCCCTGGCGGGGAGTGAAATAGTACCTGAAACCATGTGCCTACAATCCGTCGGAGCGAGAACTTGTTTCTTGTGACGGCGTGCCTTTTGAAGAATGAGCCTGCGAGTTTGCGTTGTGTTGCGAGGTTAACCCGTGTGGGGAAGCCGTAGCGAAAGCGAGTCCGAATAGGGCGTTTGAGTAGCGCGATCAAGACCCGAAGCGAAGTGATCTATCCATGGGCAGGTTGAAGCGCGGGTAAGACCGCGTGGAGGACCGAACCCACTTAGGTTGAAAACTGAGGGGATGACCTGTGGATAGGGGTGAAAGGCCAATCAAACTTCGTGATAGCTGGTTCTCCCCGAAATGCATTTAGGTGCAGCGTCGCGTGTTTCTTGCCGGAGGTAGAGCACTGGATAGCTAATGGGCCCTACAAGGTTACTGACGTTAGCCAAACTCCGAATGCCGGTAAGTGAGAGCGCGGCAGTGAGACTGCGGGGGATAAGCTCCGTAGTCGAGAGGGAAACAGCCCAGACCATCAGCTAAGGCCCCTAAGCGGTGACTAAGTGGAAAAGGATGTGGAGTCGCAGTGACAACCAGGAGGTTGGCTTGGAAGCAGCCACCCTTGAAAGAGTGCGTAATAGCTCACTGGTCAAGTGATTCCGCGCCGACAATGTAGCGGGGCTCAAGTCATCCGCCGAAGCTATGGCATTCACGCGTTAGCCCAGCATCGACTTGATCGGTGTTCAGGTGTGTGGATGGGTAGGGGAGCGTCGTGTCGCGAGTGAAGCAGCGGAGTGATCCAGTTGTGGACGCGACACGAGTGAGAATGCAGGCATGAGTAGCGAATCACATGCGAGAAACATGTGCGCCGAATGATCAAGGGTTCCAGGGTCAAGCTAATCTGCCCTGGGTAAGTCGGGACCTAAGGCGAGGCCGACAGGCGTAGTCGATGGACAACGGGTTGATATTCCCGTACCGGCAAAGTAGCGCCCATGACGAACCTGGTGATGCTAACCATCCGAAACTCATCGGACCGGACCCTTCGGGGCGAGGCTGGTGAGCGGAGCGTGGGACCCGAACTGGTAGTAGTCAAGCGATGGGGTGACGCAGGAAGGCAGTCCAACCACGGCGATGGTAGTCCGTGGCCAAGAGTGTAGGGCGAACGGTAGGCAAATCCGCCGTTCATGTGCCTGAGACTTGATGGGGACCCAATTGGGGAAGTGGATGATCCTATGCTGTCGAGAAAAACCTCTAGCGAGCTATGCGCCGCCCGTACCCCAAACCGACTCAGGTGATCAGGTAGAGAATACTAAGGCGATCGAGATAACCATGGTTAAGGAACTCGGCAAAATGCCCCCGTAACTTCGGGAGAAGGGGGGCCGGATCCGTTAACACCCTCGCGGTGTGAAGCGGTGAAGGCCGCAGAGACCAGGCCCAAGCGACTGTTTACTAAAAACACAGGTCCGTGCGAAGTTGTAAGACGATGTATACGGACTGACTCCTGCCCGGTGCTGGAAGGTTAAGGGGACCGGTTAGACCTTGAGTCGAAGCTGAGAACTTAAGCCCCAGTAAACGGCGGTGGTAACTATAACCATCCTAAGGTAGCGAAATTCCTTGTCGGGTAAGTTCCGACCTGCACGAATGGAGTAACGACTTGGGCGCTGTCTCAACCGTGGACTCGGCGAAATTGCACTACGAGTAAAGATGCTCGTTACGCGCGGCAGGACGGAAAGACCCCGGGACCTTTACTATAGTTTGGTATTGGTGTTTGGTTCGGCTTGTGTAGGATAGGTGGGAGACTGTGAAGCATTCACGCCAGTGAGTGTGGAGTCAACGTTGAAATACCACTCTGGTCGTACTAGATGTCTAACCTAGGTCCGTAATCCGGATCAGGGACAGTGCCTGATGGGTAGTTTAACTGGGGCGGTTGCCTCCTAAAATGTAACGGAGGCGCTCAAAGGTTCCCTCAGCCTGGTTGGCAATCAGGTTTCGAGTGTAAGTGCACAAGGGAGCTTGACTGTGAGACAGACATGTCGAGCAGGGACGAAAGTCGGAACTAGTGATCCGGCGCCAGCATGTGGAAGCGGCGTCGCTCAACGGATAAAAGGTACCCCGGGGATAACAGGCTGATCTTCCCCAAGAGTCCATATCGACGGGATGGTTTGGCACCTCGATGTCGGCTCGTCGCATCCTGGGGCTGGAGTAGGTCCCAAGGGTTGGGCTGTTCGCCCATTAAAGCGGCACGCGAGCTGGGTTTAGAACGTCGTGAGACAGTTCGGTCCCTATCCGCCGCGCGCGCAGGAAACTTGAGAAAGGCTGTCCCTAGTACGAGAGGACCGGGATGGACGAACCTCTGGTGTGCCAGTTGTCCCGCCAGGGGCACGGCTGGTTAGCTACGTTCGGAAGTGATAACCGCTGAATGCATCTAAGCGGGAAGCACGTTTCAAGATGAGGTTTCCCACCGGGTTAACCGGGTAAGGCCCCCAGCAGAACACTGGGTTGATAGGCCGGAGGTGTACAGCAGCAATGCCTAGCCGACCGGTACTAATAGGCCGAGGGCTTGTCCCAACACCGTACAAAACCACTCAAACACGAGTGACCACGTACATACCGCGCACCCAAGATGAACCGCGTCCACTAATCAGATCCCAAACCACAAAACCACACCCCAACAACCACGGGGTGAGCCATGGTTACACAAGTTTGGAACACCACAACACAACAAAACACCTGTGTGTCTGTGTTCCGCCAGAGTTACGGCGGCCATAGCGAAAGGGAAACACCCGGTCCCATACCGAACCCGGAAGTTAAGCCTTTCAGCGCCGATGGTACTGCAACCGAGAGGCTGTGGGAGAGTAGGACGCCGCCGGACATACACTCAGAAAGAGGGACTGTCTTCGGGCAGTCCCTCTTTCGCCATTTCGGATGTTCCTGTCGCGCGATGTGCATTGAGCAGTCCGCAAGTCATCCACAGCGCGGGCATTTCGACCGTTGTCCACAAGGCCCGTCGCCCGGGGCCGGATACGTCGGCGCCGACCGGGAGAACTGATCCCGGAGGTGGTCAAAATGGACCCAACGAACAAGCACTCGACAGCCGGCGATCCGGTGATGAACGAGGTGGCACTGCACGGTCGGCTCGCCGCTGAGCCCGAGGAGCGGGAGCTGCCGAGCGGAGACGTCATCTGGACTTTCCGGGTCATCGTCGAGAGACCACCGGGTGGCCGGAGCCGGCAGCGCGTCGACTCCTTGGAGTGCGTTGCCTGGTTGTCGCGCGTGCGGCGATCGGTCGCCACCTGGCGGGTGGGCGACCAGGTGGCCGTCGAGGGGGCGCTGCGGCGTCGCTTCTTCAGGAGTGGAGCGGCCACGGCATCCCGCGTCGAGGTCGAGGTCACCTCGGCGCGGATCATTCGTCGCGCAGTGACCTCATGAGCACGCCGACGTTCGGCTTCGGCTGGAACGATGTCGCCTTCTCGGGCAGGAGCCGGTCCTGCATCAGAATGCGTCCGACGAGGTCGAAGCCCGGCGCGGGGAGCAGCAGGGCCACGCCGCCGTCCTCGACCCCGGCAAGATCGCCTAGAGCCTCCTCGATGGAATGGTGATAGTGAGTCAACGTCGCCAGCGCGAGGTGCGGCAGGAGATCGTCGTGCAGGAGCTCGACCGCGGCCCGCCCATCGAGGCTCGGGAGGTCCAGGACGACCCAGCGGCCCCCGTCGGTGCCGACGATGGTTGAAGGCGCCAATGAGCCCAATGCGTCCTCGGCTGTGGTCTCGCGGAACGACAAGGCTGCGGCGCTGGTGGCCGCCTCGAGCCGGTCGAGGGTGAGGCCAGGCAGCACCCGGTGGATCGCTCCGAGGTGCAGGGGAGTGTCGTCCTGGTCGACCACCATCGCGAGTCCGCGGTCCCACGGGCTGCCAGGCTCACGCTCCTGCAGCCGCAGGTAGGCGGCGTAGCGGTGGTGCCCGTCAGCGACGAGCAGGGTGCTGGTCGCCATGCCGGCGTCGACGGCGGCGAGGTCGTCTGGGTCGGTGAGAGCCCAGATCCGGTGTCGTTGCAGGCCACGGTCGGTGTATGCGTGGTCGGGCGATCGGTCGAGCAGCCGGTGGATCAGCGCCCGCACTGCGGCGGGTCCGCGGTGCACGAGCAGGATGGGCGCCGGGTTCATCCGCATCTCGTACAGCCGCTCGGCTAGCTCGTCTGCCTGCCTGAGATGGATGCCCTCGTGCGGCAGCAGTGCCCGGTCATGGCGGCCGGTGGCTCGGGTCGACAGGTCGAGGGCGCCGACGAGGCCGCGCACGGTCATGCCGTCGGAGGTGTACTCGTGCAGGTAGATCGCGGGCTCTGCGTCATGGCGCACGTGGCCGCGGCGCTCCCACTCCTCGAGTCGGTCGGTGACCGCCCGGTAGGGTCGCGCGAAGGCACGTGCGGACGACGGATCTCCGACCCGGTCACCGCTCAGCTGCAAGGCTCGGAACGGATGGAGACGCAGCGGCTTCGCGGGCGACGGCGGTGTCACCACCGCCGCGCCGAGAAGTCCGCCTGAGTCCATCGGAGCATCGTAGGGGGCCGCGGTCATGCGGCACGGGAAGGGTGGCGATCCATGCTCGGACAGTCCGACGTCGCGTTGCACGAGGTCTACGACCTGGCCATGTTCGACCTTGACGGGGTCGTCTACGTCAGCGGCAAGGCCATCGACGGCGTACCCGAGCGGCTGGATCGGCTGGTGGCCGCGGGCGTGCACATTGCGTTCGTGACCAACAACGCGTCGCGGACCGCGGCCAAAGTGGCCGACAACCTGGTCAAGCTGGGCGTGCACGCATCAGCCGCAGATATCGTCACCTCGGCCCAGGCGGCGGCACGGGTGCTGCAGGAGCGTTTCGGCGAGGGAGCACGCATCCTGCTTCTCGGCGGGGCTGGCCTCGTCGGCGCGCTCGGCGACCTCGGGCTGGTGCCGGTGAGGGACCTCGAGGCTCCCGGGCTGTCCGCCATCGTCAGCGGCTACGGGCCGGACGTGATGTGGAAGGACGTCATGCGCGCCGCGGTGCTGATCCGTGACGGGCTGCCGTGGGTGGCCAGCAACACCGACATGACGATCCCGACGGCGTACGGGCTGGCACCCGGACACGGGGTGCTGGTCAAGACGCTTGCCGACTTCAGCGGCGTGTGGCCGACCGTGGCCGGGAAGCCGGAGCGACCGCTGCTGGACGAGACGATCCGCCGAGTCGGGGGTGAGCGACCTCTGATGGTGGGCGACCGACTCGACACCGACATCGAGGGCGCCCACAACGCTGGCATCGACTCCTTGCTCGTGATGACGGGCGTCACCGGCCTGGCCGAGTTGGTGAGCGCGACGCCGGAGGTGCGGCCGACGTACATCTCTCCAACAACTGAAGGCATCTTCGAGCCGCACCCGGTGGTCACGACCGTGGGCAGCGGGGCGGAGCTCGGCGGGTGGGTCGCACGGGCGACCGACGCGCGGCTGGAGGTGGAGGGTGACGGCTCGCCGAACGACTGGTGGCGGGTGGTGGCGGTCGCGGCGTGGCAGCACCTCGACGCCTCCGGCACACCAGCCGACACTTCGGCGCTGACCGTCCCCGGCGCCTGAGTTCGCCGGCGGCGTTGGGTAGCCTCTAGCACCATGAGCGAGCACGCGAACGAACCCGTCGAGGCAGCGTCCCCGGCGACGGGCGACCCGGCCGTGGACTCGGTGCTGGCGTCGCTGTCGGGCCTGGACGAAGCGCCCGTGGGAGAGCACGTTCCGGTGTTCGAGGCGGCTCACGAGCAGCTGCGCCGCGCGCTCGACGCCCGACCGGAGAGCTGACCAGCCGGTGCCACCACGACGGTTGCGGCTGGACCAGGAGCTGGTCCGCCGCGGTTTGGCCCGCTCGCGCGAGCACGCCAGTGAGCTGATCGCCGCCGGTCGGGTCAAGGTCGGCGGGTCGGTCGCCACCAAACCGGCCACCGGGATCACCACCGACGTGGCCCTGCTGGTGGCCGAGGATCCCGACCGCCCGGAGTACGCGTCGCGCGGCGGGCACAAGCTGTCCGGTGCGCTGGATGCGTTCGTAGCGCACGGACTCAAGGTGGCCGGCAAGCGGTGCCTCGACGCGGGTGCGTCGACGGGCGGCTTCACCGACGTACTGCTGAAGAGAGGCGCGCGCGAGGTCGTCGCAGTCGATGTCGGCTACGGCCAGCTCGTGTGGCGGCTGCAGACCGACGAGCGGGTGATCGTGCACGACCGCACCAACATCCGCGACCTCAGCCTCGAGCTCATCGGGGACCCGGTCGACCTGGTGGTGGGCGACCTGTCGTTCATCTCGCTCGCGCTCGTGCTGGACGCACTGTTCGGCGTGATGGCCGAGGGTGGCGAGCTGGCGCTGATGGTCAAGCCACAGTTCGAGGTCGGCAAGGACCGCGTCGGCAAGGGCGGGGTGGTGCGCGATCTGGGGCTGCGCGCCGAGGCTGTGCAGGGTGTCGCCGACGCGGCTGCCAAGCGTGGGTGGGGCGCCGTCGCGGTCGCGACGAGCCCGCTGCCGGGGCCTTCGGGCAACGTGGAGTTCTTCCTGCTGCTGCGCCGCGGCCCGGCCGAGATCGGCGCCAATGAGATCGGCGCCGAGGTCGAGCGAGCCGCGGGACTGGGGGTACCGGGTGAGAAGGTGGACCCGTGAACGCGACCGAAGCCGCTCAGCCACAGGTGCGACGCGTGCTGATGCTCGCGCACACGGGGCGTCAGGACGCCGTGGACGTGGCGCGGGCGTTCATCGCTGCCCTCACCGGTCACGGCATCATCGTCCGGTTGCTCAAGTCTGAGGCCGCCGATCTCGGCCTGGACCCGACGTCGTACGACCCGGCGCTGGAGTTCATCGGCAGCGAGCAGGACGCCGGCTGTGACTGCGAGGTGGCGCTCGTCATCGGTGGCGACGGCACGATCCTGCGGGCGGCCGAGATCACCCGCGCGACCGGCATTCCGCTGCTCGGGGTCAACCTGGGTCACGTGGGCTTCCTGGCCGAGGCGGAGTACGACGACGTCGAGTCGGTCATCGAGGCCCTGGTGCAGCAGCGCTACACGATCGAGGACCGGCTGACGATCGACGTCAACGTCTACCGCGACGGTGACCTGGTCGCGCGCACCTGGGCCCTCAACGAGGCCAGTGTCGAGAAGGCGGCTCGCCAGCGGATGCTCGAGGTCGTCGTCGAGATCGACGGTCGTCCGCTGTCGCGCTGGGGCTGTGACGGGGTCGTGTGCGCCACACCGACCGGCTCCACCGCCTACAACTTCTCGGCCGGCGGGCCGGTGGTGTGGCCCGGTGTCGAGGCCCTGCTGATGGTGCCGATCAGTGCGCACGCGCTCTTCGCACGACCGATGGTGGTGGCTCCGACGTCTGTGCTGGCCGTCGAGGTGCTGGCCCGCACGGAAGGGGTCGGCGTCTTGTGGTGCGACGGGCGGCGCACCGTCGACCTGCCGCCCGGTGCGCGTATCGAGGTCAGTCGCGGCACCACACCCGTGCGCCTGGTGCGATTGCACGAGGCGCCGTTCACCGACCGGTTGGTGGCGAAGTTCGGGCTCTCGGTCGAGGGCTGGCGAGGCGCCAGCAACCGGCGTCGGCGCAATGGCGACGGCGGCAGTGACGGGGACCTGGATGCTTGAGGAGATCCGGATCAGCTCGCTCGGGGTGATCGACTCCTCAACGCTCGAGCTCGGTCCCGGCCTGACGGTCATCACGGGTGAGACCGGAGCCGGCAAGACGATGGTGGTCACCGCGCTCGGGTTGCTGCTTGGCGGTCGCGCCGACACGGGCGCGGTGCGCAGTGGCGCCCGAGCCGCCCGGGTCGAGGGCGTGGTCACGGCCGACGCGCTGCCCGGGCTGGCCGACGCGGTGCGCGAAGCCGGGGGAGAGGTCGAGGACGGTCGCGTGGTGCTGGCCCGCAACATCTCCGCCGAGGGCCGTTCGCGAGCGTGGGTGGGTGGCGCCACGGTGCCCGCGTCGACACTCGCGGCCGTCGCGGAGCCACTGGTCGCCGTACACGGGCAGTCCGACCAGCACCGGCTGCTGCGCAGCCAGGCTCAGCGAGAAGCCCTCGACCGCTTCGGTGGCGCCAAGGTGCAGGCGCTGCTCGCCACCTGGGCCGACCTGCACGACCGGCTGTCGTCGAACGAACGCGAGCTCCAGGAAGTCGTCACCTCGGCACGCGAGCGCGCCCGCGAGGCCGACCAGCTCCGCTTCGGACTCGGCGAGATCGAGGCCGTCTCACCCGTGCCGGGCGAAGACTCGTCGCTCGCCGCGGAGGAGTCCCGTCTCGGGTTCGCCGACACCTTGCGCGAGGCCGCCGAGATCGCCCGCGAGGCCCTGTCGAGCGACCAGGACGCTACCGATGCGCTGGCAACGACGGCTGCCGCCCGAACGGCGCTCGCCAGCGTGGCCGACCACGACCCGGAGGCCGCCGGGCTGGCCGCGCGGATCGCCGACATCACCTACCTGCTCTCCGACGTCGCGGCCGACGTCGCGTCGTACGCCTCCCGCCTGGAGACCGACCCGGCGCGCCTCGCCTCGGTGAGCGAGCGGCGCGCTGCGCTGACCGCGTTGACACGCAAGTACGGAGACACGGTCGACGAGGTGCTCGCCTGGTCGAGCGAGGCCTCGACCCGGCTCCTCGACCTCGACGGCACCGACGAGCGGATCGAGGCCCTGCGAGCCGAGCGCGCCGAGCTGCGTACGGCGCTGGCGACGTCCGGAGTGGCGCTCTCGGCCGCGCGCACCAAAGCCGCGACGCGCCTCGGCGCCCAGGTCACCGAGGAGCTGACGCTGTTGGCCATGCCGCACGCAGCGGTCGAGATCGCCGTCACCCAGCACGAGCTCGGGAAGCCGGCCAACGACATGGCGGGCGGACCGCTGCTGGTCGGCAAGCGCTGGCTGCGCGCCACTGCCTCGGGGCTCGACGACGTGGAGTTCCTGCTGGCCGCCAACACGGGCGCCGACGCCCGCCCGCTGCACAAGGGAGCCTCGGGGGGTGAGCTCTCCCGGGTGATGCTGGCGCTGGAGGTGTCGCTGGCCGAGACCAGTCCGGTGCCGATCTTCGTCTTCGACGAGGTCGACTCCGGAGTGGGCGGCAAGGCGGCCATCGAGGTCGGGCGGCGACTGGCACAGCTGGCCCGCATCGCACAGGTCCTCGTCGTGACCCACCTGCCCCAGGTGGCGGCGTTCGCCGACACCCACGTGGTTGTCGCGAAGGCCAGCGACGGCAGCGTCACGACCTCCGGGCTCACGGTGCTGGGCACCGACGATCGCGAACGCGAACTCTCGCGGATGCTGGCCGGTCTCGAGGAGTCCGAGACGGCCCGGGCACACGCGCGTGAGCTGCTCGCGACCGCTCGCTCGGGCTGAATCCACCAGCACACATCGCCGCCACGCGCGGATCCCGCACCTGCGCGGTTCGACCCGGGTCGGCTGACACGATTGTCCGGCCATGAAGATGCCTTCCCGATCCCGTCAGACCGTCACCCTGCCCGGCCTCCGCGGCACCGCACGCGTGGACCGGCGTACGCGCACCCTGTTGCCGCGGCTGCGCTCCGGAGACGTCGCCGTGATCGACCAGGTCGATCTCGATCGGGCCACGGCCCAGGCGTTGGTCGACGCCGACGTGATCGCCGTACTCAACGCGTCGCCGATGATCTCTGGCCGATATCCGAACCTCGGGCCAGATGTGCTGGCCCGCGCCGGCATCATGATGGTGGACCAGATCGGCGCTGCCGCGCTGAGCGTGATCCGGGACGGCGCTGTGCTGCGGCTCCACGACGGCGGGGTGTACGTCGACGACGACGAGGTCGCGTCCGGACGACTCGTCGACGAGCTGACCGTTCAGGAGGAGCTGACGGCCGCCCGGAGCGGGTTGGTGGCCCAGCTCGACAGCTTCACCCACAACAGCACGGAGTTCCTGCGCCGTGAGCAGGACCTGCTGCTGCACGGCACCGTCATCCCGCGACCGGCCACCACAATCGCAGACCGTCCGGTGGTCGTGGTGGTGCCCGGCGACGACCACGCCGTGGAGCTCGCCGGCGTGAAGCGGTTCATCAAGGAGCAGGACCCGGTGCTCATCGGCGTCGACACCGGCGCTGACGCCCTGCTCGAGGCCGGCCACAAGCCCGACATCATCGTGGTCTCCGGTCGCCGCGGCGAGGACGACGGCCCCTCGGCGAAGGCGCTGCGCGTCGCGCGTGACGTGGTGGTGCAGGTCGATCGGGGAGCCGCCCGCACGGCCACCGACCGCTGGGAGCGGCTCGGGGTGCGCCCGCTGCGGTTCGAGAGCGGCGCGACCACCGAGGACGCTGCACTCCTGCTGGCCGACTCGGGGCATGCCTCGGTGATCATCGGGGTTGGCATGCACGCCACGCTCGACGAGTTCCTCGACCGGCAACGCACCGGCCTCGCCAGCACCTACCTCACCCGCCTCAAGGTCGGACCGCGCCTCGTGGACGCGACTGCGGTGCCGACCCTGTACTCCGGCCGGGTGCGGCCGCGGCACGTCTTCTGGGTGCTGTTCGCCGGTCTGGTCGCCGTGGCGGCCGCCATCGGTACCACCCCCGTCGGCCAGGAATGGGCCGACGTACTGCTGGCGCAAGCCGGCGACCTGATCGACTACCTGCAAGGACTCCGATCGTGATCACCCTGCGTCACCACATCGTCTCGCTCGTCGCGATCTTCCTGGCCCTCGCCGTTGGCGTGGTCCTAGGCGGTGGCCCTCTCTCCGAGGTCGGCCGTGCCGACGGCAAGGCCGCGGCGCCGGATGCCCGTCTCGAGACCGCCGCGCAGGCTGCCCAGCGGCGCGCCGACTTCGGTGACGCGTTCGCCGGCGGCGTCGCAGGCACGGTGTACGCCGGGCGGCTGGTCGACCGGTCAGTGGCCGTGGTGACGCTGCCGGGGGCCGACCCCGATATGGTCGCCAGCCTCTCGGAGCAGATCGGCGTGGCCGGAGGCGCGGTTGCCGGCACCTACGCCGTCGGCGAGACGCTGGTCGGCACGGGGGAGAAGTCGCTGGTCGACACGCTCGGCAGCCAGCTGATGACCCAACAGCCCGAGGGCGCTGTCAGCGCCGAGGCGACGACGTACGACCGCATGGGCGAGCTGATCGGCCTGGCCGTCGCGAGCACCAAGCCCGAAGGACAGGGCGGCGACGGCAAGGCCGCCGCGATCTTGGAAGGCCTCGCCGGAGCTGATCTGCTCAGTGGGCCGAAGGAGCAGGCTCGTCGGGCGCCGCTCGTGCTGGTCGTGGTCGGCGACGAGCCCGCGGCCGATGGCGGCGACACGATCCTGGCCGGCCTGGTGGCCGGCCTGGACCGCCAGGCAGCCGGAGTGGTGGTGGCCGGAGACCTCGCTGACGGGCCCGGTCAGATCGGTCGGTTGCGCACCGCCGGCACGCAGGCGGCGACCGTTGACGGCATCGACTCTCCCGCCGGCCGGGTGGCCGCGGTGGTGGCGCTGGCCCGTTCCCTGACGACTCCGGGAGGTGCGTTCGGGGCGTCGGGTTCGGACGGAGCCCTCCCACTCGGGTAGGCTCGAACTCCGTGAAGAACCCGACGCCCACCAAGCACGTATTTGTCACCGGAGGCGTCGCCTCCTCACTCGGCAAGGGCCTCACGGCTTCCAGCCTGGGGAACCTCCTGAAGTCCCGCGGTCTCCGCGTGACCATGCAGAAGCTGGATCCCTATCTGAACGTGGATCCGGGCACGATGAACCCGTTCCAGCACGGCGAGGTCTTCGTGACCGACGACGGCGCGGAGACCGACCTCGACATCGGTCACTACGAGCGGTTCCTCGACACGGAGCTCAACCAGATCGCCAACGTGACGACCGGTCAGGTCTACTCGGCGGTGATCGCGAAGGAGCGCCGCGGCGACTACCTCGGTGACACGGTGCAGGTGATCCCGCACATCACCAACGAGATCAAGGACCGCATCCTCGCGATGGGCACCAGCGGGACGGGCAAGCCGTTCGACGTGGTCATCACCGAGATCGGCGGGACCGTCGGTGACATCGAGTCGCTGCCCTTCCTCGAGGCCGCCCGCCAGACCCGGCACGAGATCGGCCGCGAGAACTGCTTCTTCATCCACGTCTCCCTGGTGCCCTTCATCGGCCCCTCGGGGGAGCTGAAGACCAAGCCGACCCAGCACTCGGTCGCGGCGCTGCGCTCGATCGGCATCCAGCCCGACGCCATCGTGTGCCGCGCCGACCGCGAGCTGCCCGACAGCATCAAGCGCAAGATCTCGCTGATGTGTGACGTCGACGAGGAGGCCGTGGTCACCGCGGCCGACGCGCCCTCGATCTACGACATACCGAAGGTGCTGCACCGCGAAGGCCTCGACGCGTACGTCGTCCGCCGCCTCGACCTGCCGTTCCGCGACGTCGACTGGACCGTCTGGGACGACCTGCTCCGCCGCGTGCACCACCCGAAGGAGGAGGTCACCGTCGCCCTGGTCGGTAAGTACATCGACCTGCCCGACGCGTACCTCTCCGTCGCCGAGGCGCTGCGCGCCGGCGGCTTCGCCCACGAGGCGAAGGTGCAGCTGCGCTGGATCGCCTCCGACGAGTGCGAGACCCCGGCGGGCGCCAACCGCCACCTGCACGACGTCGACGCCGTACTCGTGCCGGGCGGCTTCGGCGTGCGCGGCATCGAGGGCAAGCTGGGCGCGCTTCACTACGCGCGCACCCACGGAATTCCGACGCTCGGCATCTGCCTGGGCCTGCAATGCATGGTCATCGAGTACGCCCGCAACGAGGCCGGTCTCCAGAAGGCCGGCTCCACCGAGTTCGATCCCGACACCGTCGAGCCGGTCGTCTCGACGATCGAGGAGCAGAAGAAGTTCGTCCAGGGCGCGGGCGACCTGGGCGGCACCATGCGCCTCGGCCTCCAGCCGGCCGCGCTGACCGAGGGCAGCGTGGTGCGCGCGGCGTACGGCGAGGCCATCGCGCACGAACGCCACCGGCACCGCTACGAGTTCAACGACGCCTACCGCGAGCAGCTCGAGAAGGCCGGGCTGGTCTTCTCAGGTGTCAACCCAGACCTTGGCCTGGTGGAGTTCGTCGAGCTGCCGAAGGACGTGCACCCCTACTACGTCGCCACCCAGGCTCACCCCGAGCTGCGCTCACGGCCGACCCGGCCGCACCCGCTGTTCGCGGGGCTGATCGGGGCGGCCATCGAGCGGCAGCGCGAGCTGCGCTTCCCCATCGACGAGTCGGGCCTGCGACGCGCCGACGAGGACGACTAAGCCTGACAGGTCATACTTTCGTCACCCCGGAAGCGACCCTTGGGCTATGTCGGGCGCCGCGATTGGTGCCGCAGGATGACGACGTGACCACCTCATCAGCGACTCCCATTCGTACGGCGCGCCCGGAAGCGCCGGCGCCCGCGTGGGCGGTCCGGGTCGCTCACCTGATGCCCCTGATCCCGCTCCCCTCAACGGTGTGGCGGCTGCTGCTGGTGCTTGGCGTACCGGCCGGAATGTCCGCACACGGAATCGAGACGCTGGCGCCGCATGGCGAGGGAGCCGTCTACCTGGTGGATCCTGCCGCACCCCGACCTGAGCGCCACCGGGGGCACGGCTATCGGCCTGGTCTACCTGCCCCTCGTGGCCTGGGCGCCGTTGCTGGCCATGCTCACGATCTCCTTCGGGCGCCGCACCCACCCGGCGTGAGGCGCTACCCGGAGTCGGCGCGAGCTCAAACGGCGCGAGCCCGTAGCTGCCGGGCCAGCGCGTCGGTGCCCATCAACAGCTTCGCGCGGGCGAAGGCCGGCAGGTCGGGGTCCTCGGCCAGCTCGCGGGCCCTGGCGAGGAACTCGTCGTCGGCGGCCGCGGCCGGAAACATCGACGCCATGATCGAGCCCAGCTCGAGCAGTCCGCCGGCGCCGAGGTCGGTGACCTCGTCGAGGTAGCGCTGTGCGAACGGGGCGAGCACGTCGTCTTGACCGGGGCGCCAGAAGTACGTCGCCAGCGCGATGAGCGGCAGGCCGACGTGCACGGAGCGCTCGCGGAACACGGCGTCCCACACCTGCTGCTTGGCATCGGGGTCGGGCCGCGCGGCGATGACTCCGAGGGCGCGCACGCCGGACTCCGGGTCGGGGTCGCGGTCGCCCAGCGCCTCGACGGCTGCCTCGTCGTACGTCCCGAGCTCGGCGAGGCGGGCGAGCACCCGCCAGGCCAGGTCGACGTTGTCCTCGGCAGCCTCGTCGAGGATCGCGAAGTGCGCGTCGGTGCTCGCGGAGGCGGCCAGTGCGTTGAGTGACTGGGCCCGCAGGTCGGGTACGTCGACCAGGCCGGTGAGCACATTGGCGAGTGCCAGCTTCAGCGACTCGACCTGTGCCGTGGGCGCCCACTGGTCGATGGCGACGCGGAGCAGACCGAGTGCCGGCTCGACGATGGCCGGTGAGCGTTCGGCCTCGAGCACGCGCTGGCCCAGCGCGACGTAGTCGGTGACGGCCAGCTCGCCCTTGAACACCATGTCCTGGGCGGTGGCCAGTGCGACCGCGCGGGCGATCGGGGTGGGCAGGGCGCCGGCACGCTCGAACAGCACCTGCTGCGACGCCGCATCGGTGCGTACGGCGGCAAAGGTGAGGTCGTCGTCGTTGAGCAGGTGCAGGTCGGCACCGGGCAGGTCGACCGAGATGGCGGTGCCGTCGGAGGAGACACTCAGGCTGCCCGACGACACGAGGCGCTCACCGTCGACGGAGTAGGAGCCGATCGTGAACGTGTGCGGCCGCGGCGTGCCCTCGGGTGCCACGATCTCGAGCCGGTCACCGTCGTCACCGCGTACCAGCGTGATCGTGTCGGTGCCCGCACGGTCGAGCCAGTCGATGGTCCACTCGCCGAGGTCGCGCCCGGCGGCCCGGCCGAAGGCATCCATCAGGTCGGCGAGCCTGGTGTTGCTCCAGGCGTGCTTGCCGAAGTAGTCGCGCAGCCCCTCGACGAAGGCGTCCTCGCCGATGGTGGCCGCCAGCTGCTTGAGCACGCTCTCGCCCTTCGCGTAGGTGATTGCGTCGAAGGTGGCCATGGCAGCCGACACGTCGGCCACCTCGCCACGGATCGGGTGGCTGGCCGGGCCCATGTCGAGGCGGTAGGCGTCGAGCTTGCGGGTGGTGAGGAACCCGGCCCACGCGTCGTTGAACTCGCTGACGGCGGTGGCCGCCCAGGTCGACGCCCACGACGCGAAGGCCTCGTTGAGCCACAGGTCGTCCCACCAGCGCATGGTGACCATGTCGCCGAACCACATGTGCGCCATCTCGTGCAGCAGCACCATCGCGCGCTGGCCGCGCTGCGCGTAGGTCGGCAGGCTTCGGTAGAGGACGGCGTCGGTCCACGTGACGCACCCCCAGTTCTCCATGGCACCGCCCATGTTGGGCACGAACACCTGGTCGTACCGCTCCTGCGGGAACGGCAGGGCGAAGCGCTCGCCGAAGAACGCCAGCCCCTTCTCCGTGAGGTCGAAGAGCTCCTCGGCGTCGCGCTCGAGGAACAGCGCCGTCGACTGGCGGCTGTAGAGACCGAGGTCGTGACCGCCGACCTGGCGGCGGAGCTCGTGGAACGGGCCGGCATTGATGACCACGACGTACGTCGAGAGCGGGGGAGTGTCGAGGAACGACCACGTGCGGCCGTCGCCGTCGGCGGAATCGACGACGCCGTCGGGGCCACTGTTGGAGAGGACGGTCCAGGTCTCGGGCGCGGTGACGGTGAAGGCGTGCGGTGCCTTCAGGTCGGGCTGGTCGAAGCAGGCCCAGGCGCGGCGGGCGTCGTCGCACTCGAAGCTGGTCCAGACGTAGACGAGCTTGTCGGAGGTGTCGACGGTGCGCAGGATTCCGGCGCCGTGCCCGGTGTCGGCCTGGGTGGCGGTGACCACGAGCACGTTGCGGGCTGCCAGGTCGGGTAGCGGGAGCCGACCGCCCTCGGCGGTGGCGAGATCGAGCGCGACGCCGTTGAGCGTGGCTTCGGAGATCTCGGCCACGCAGTCGACGAACGTTGCCGCACCGGGCGTCGTACACGTGAAGGTGACCGTGGAGGTGGACGCCCAGACGGGACCTTCGTACAGGCCTCGCAGGTCGACCGCGATGTCATACCTCTCGACACTGATCAGGGCGGCGCGCTCGGCTGCTTCGCGCTGGGTCAGGCTGGTCGGGACATTGGTGCCGTGGGTCATCCCCTGACCGTATAGCCCGGGTGTGCTGGCGGTAGGTTGTGAGCGGTGTCACGACCAGGTGCACCACAGCTTTCAAGGAGAAGAGAACGTGAAGGTCGGCGTCCCGAAGGAAGTCAAGAACCACGAGTACCGCGTCGCGCTCACTCCGGTGGGTGCGCATGAGTTCACGCATCGTGGTCACCAGGTGTTCGTGGAGAAGGGTGCGGGCCTCGGCTCGCAGATCCCCGACGAGGAGTACGTCGCGGCAGGCGCCACGATGCTCGACTCCGCCGATGACGTATGGGGTGGCGTCGACATGGTGCTCAAGGTCAAGGAGCCCGTCGCCGAGGAGTACCACCGGCTGCGCCCCGACCTGACGCTGTTCACCTATCTCCACCTCGCGGCCGACAAGCCGCTGACCGATGAGCTGCTGAAGAGCAAGGTCACGGGCATCGCCTACGAGACCGTGCAGCTGCCCTCGGGAGGGCTGCCGCTGCTCTACCCGATGTCGGAGGTCGCGGGCTGTCTCGCACCCCAGGTCGGTGCGCATGCGCTGCTGCGCGCCCAGGGTGGCCGCGGCGTGCTGATGGGCGGTGTCGGTGGTGTCGCCAACGCCAAGGTCGTCATCATCGGTGCCGGTGTCTCGGGGCAGAACGCCGCCAACATCGCGCTGGGCATGGGTGCCGACGTCACGCTGCTCGACAACGACCTCGACAAGCTCCGGATGTCGTTCTGGCGCTACAACAACCGCGTGCACGGTCTGGCGTCGTCGACGCTGGCGATCCGGCAGCAGGTGATGGGAGCCGACATGGTGATCGGTGCGGTGCTGATCCCGGGTGCGAAGGCGCCCAAGCTGGTCAGCAACGAGCTGGTGTCGCAGATGAAGCCGGGCTCGGTGCTCGTCGACATCGCGGTCGACCAGGGTGGTTGCTTCGAGGACACCCGGCCCACGACGCACGCCGACCCGACCTTCGAGGTCCACAACTCGATCTTCTACTGCGTGGCCAACATGCCCGGCGCCGTGCCCAACACGTCGACCTACGCGCTCACCAACGCCACACTGCCGTACGCCGTCGCGTTGGCCGACAAGGGCTGGAAGCAGGCCTGCCGCGACGACCAGAGCCTCGCGCTGGGTCTCAACACCCACGCCGGCGACCTCACCAACGGGCCGGTCGGCGAGGCGGTCGGCATCACGGCGACCTCGCTCGACGCGGCGCTGGCCTGACGGCGGTCGTGTCGCAGGGGTCGGGGCGGGCCGGGCCGGGTGAGGTCGCCCGGGCCATCCGCATCTACCTCGATCACCTGACGGTCGAGCGGGGGCTCGCGGCCAACACGCTGTCGTCGTACAAGCGGGACCTGCGGAGGTACGTCGCGCACCTGGCCGTCGAGGACGTCGAGACGCTCGACGCGATCACCGAGGCAACCGTGTCGGGATTCCTGATGCGGCTGCGCGAGGGCGACGCCGACAACCCTCCGCTCAGTGCCACGTCGGCAGCGAGGACCGTGGTGGCGGTGCGCGGGTTCCACAAGTTCGCCGTGCGCGACGGGCTGGCGAAGGTCGACCCAGCGAGCGCCGTGAAACCTCCGACACCCGCGAAGCGACTGCCGAAGGCGCTGCCGTTGTCCGACGTCGAGGCGATCCTGGAAGCTGCAGGGTCGGCCGGCACGTCGTTGGCACTGCGCGACCGGGCGCTGCTGGAGGTGCTCTACGGCACGGGTGCACGCATCTCCGAGGCGGTCGGCCTCGACATCGACGACCTGGATCTGGTGGACACCACGGTGCTGCTGCGTGGCAAGGGCTCGAAGGAGCGGCTGGTGCCGGTGGGTTCCTACGCCCGCGAGGCCGTGACGGCGTACCTCACCCGGGCCCGGCCTGACCTGGTGTCGGCCAAGTCCGGTCCTGCGTTGTTCCTCAACTCGCGCGGCGGGCGGCTCTCGCGCCAGAGCGCGTGGGCGGTGCTGGTCAAGGCCGCAGACCGGGCCGGGGTGGACCGCGACGTCTCGCCGCACACGCTGCGGCACTCGTTTGCCACCCACCTGCTCGACGGCGGCGCCGACGTGCGCGTCGTACAGGAGCTGCTCGGGCATGCCTCGGTGACCACGACTCAGATCTATACGCTGGTCACCGTCGACAACCTGCGCGAGGTCTTCGCCACGGCGCACCCGCGAGCACGAGCATGACGTCAGACGGCTCCGACGACTTCCTGACCTGGGTCGAGAAGCAGGGCCTCGAGCTCTATCCGCACCAGGAGGAGGCGGTGCTCGAGGTCTTCTCGGGCAACAACGTCATCCTGGCCACGCCGACCGGGTCGGGGAAGTCGCTGGTGGCGACGGCGGCGCACTTCGCGGCCCTGGCCACCGACCGGGTCAGCTTCTACACGGCGCCGATCAAGGCGCTGGTGAGCGAGAAGTTCTTCGCCCTGGTCGAGGTCTTCGGCGCCGACAACGTCGGCATGCTCACCGGTGACGCCAGCGTCAACGCCGACGCACCGATCATCGCGTGCACCGCCGAGGTGCTGGCCAACATCGCGCTGCGCGAGGGGCCGGGTGCCGACGTCGGGCTGGTGGTGATGGACGAGTTCCACTTCTACGCCGAGCCCGACCGCGGGTGGGCCTGGCAGGTGCCGCTGCTGACGCTGCCGAACGCGCAGTTCCTGCTGATGTCGGCCACGCTCGGTGACGTCAGCGCGCTGGCCGAGGACATCTCCCGGCGCAACGGTCGGGAGACTGCGGTCGTCGACGACGCCGAGCGCCCGGTGCCGCTGCTGTTCTCCTGGGCGCTGACTCACGTGGCCGAGACACTGGAGGAGCTGGTCACGACCAACCAGGGGCCGGTCTACGTCGTGCACTTCACGCAGAAGGACGCGGTCGAGCACGCGGTGTCGTTGCTGAGCACGACGTTCAAGGTCGAGACCGACAAGGATGCACTCCTGTCGCGTCTCGCGGGCTTCCCGTTCGGTGCGGGATTCGGCAAGACGCTGCGCAAGCTGCTGATGCGCGGCATCGGCGTGCACCATGCCGGGATGCTGCCGAAGTACCGGCGACTCGTCGAGACCCTGGCCCAGGCTGGCCTGCTGACCGTCATCTGCGGCACCGACACCCTCGGCGTGGGCATCAACGTGCCTATCCGCACGGTGCTGTTCACCGGGCTGGCGAAGTTCGACGGCACCCGGCAGCGCGTGCTGCGCACCCGGGAGTTCCACCAGATCGCCGGCCGCGCGGGGCGGGCGGGCTACGACACCACCGGCTACGTCGTCGTACAGGCTCCCGAGCACGTCATCGACAACGAACGGGCCAAGGCCAAGTCGGCCGCCAAGAACGAGGCCAACCCCAAGAAGAAGAGCAAGGCGCAGCTGAAGAAGCCGCCCGAGGGCACGGTGGTCTGGACCGAGCAGACCTACGACAAGCTGGTCGCCGGCGAGCCCGAGCAGCTGCCGTCGCGGATGAAGATCGACAACGGCATGCTCATCAACATCCTCACCCGCGAGGAGGACGCCTTCCCGGTGCTGCGCAGCCTGCTCACCGACAACCACCAGGACGCGAAGGGCAGGGTGCGGCTCGTCCGCCGGGCGCTGCGGCTGACCCGCTCCCTGGTGCACTCCGGCACCGTGACGCGGCTCGACGACCTCGACGAGTTCGGCCGCCGCTATGTCCTGACCGTGACGCTCCCGCCCGACTTCGCGCTCAACCAACCGCTGGCGCACTTCGCACTGGCCGCCCTCGACACGCTCGACCCCGAGGCGGAGACCTACACGCTCGACATCATCTCGGTGATCGAGGCCGTGCTGGAGTCGCCCCGGCAGATCCTGTTCGCGCAGCAGCACGCCGCGCGAGGCGACGCCATCGGCCAGATGAAGGCCGACGGTCTCGAGTACGACGAGAGGATGACGCTGCTCGACCAGATCACCTGGCCCCAGCCACTCGCGGAGCTGCTGGAGGCGACGTACGAGATCTACCGCCAGCGGCACCCGTGGCTGCCCGAGGACGCGCTGGTGCCGAAGTCGGTGGTGCGCGAGATGTGGGAGCAGGGGATGAGCTTCACCGACTTCGTGGGGCGCTACCAGCTCGCGCGGTCGGAGGGTCTGGTGCTGCGCTACCTCACCGACGCCTACCGCACGCTGCGGCAGACCGTGCCCGACGCGCACCGCACACCGGAGCTCGACGACCTGGTCGAGTGGCTCGGCGAAACCGTGCGGCAGACCGACTCGTCGCTGCTCGACGAGTGGGAGGCCCTGTCCGACCCGGCACATGTGCGCGCCGACGTCGCCCACCACGCCCCGCCGCCTCCGCCGCGGCCGATCTCGCGGCAGGAGCGGCCGTTCGCGGTGATGATCCGCAACGCGATGTTCGCGCGGGTCAACCTGAGTGCTCGCGACGACCTCGACGGGCTGGTGCGCCTCGAACGTGCGGCCGCCGACCGGCTCGAGCCCCCGCGTGCCGTGGTCATGGGGCGCTCGGTCTGGGACGCAGCCCTGGAGGGCTACTACGCCGACCACGACACGCTCGCCACCGACGGTGATGCCCGCGGTCCCGAGCTGCTCGCCGTCGGACCGGAGGAGAAGGGTGCGCCCGCTGGGGCCGACGAGGACGTCATCGCGCGCATCCGCCACGTCCGCCAAACGCTGCACGACCCCGCTGGCGACCACGACTGGGTGATCGACGCGATCGTCGACTGCGACGCGTCCGACGAGGCCAGCGAGCTGGTCCTTGCTGCCGTGGCCATGTGCCGTCTCTGAGGCGTTGCCCCCCTGGCTCCCTATGCTGGGCCGGTGCCCTCCCTCCACCTGCTCGACGGCGTGACCTGGCACGGCGTGACGATCCCTGGCGGGCGGCTCGCGACCCTGCTGTCGGCACTGGCGTCGAGCCCTTCGGGAGTCTCGGACCAGACGCTGGTGGACGAGATATGGGGCGAGCAGCCGCCGGCCGGGCCTACCAAGGCGCTCCAGGTGCTGGTGTCGCGGGTGCGGTCGATCTGTGGCGGCGACGTGATCGCAAGGTACGACGGCGGCTACCGGCTCGCGCTTGCCGACGACGAGGTGGACGCGTGGCTCCTGCATCGCCTCGTCCGCGAGGCAGTGGCCGCGCTGGCCGCCGGTGACCCCACCGCGACCGACCTCGCCGACCGGGCGTGGGAGCTGGCCATCACCGCCGCCGACCCCGAACGCGACGCCGGGCCGCGCGCTGACCTGTTGGCGCAGGCCCGGGCTGCCGTACCCGGTCTGGTGCGCCTTCGGGGGCTGGCGCTGGCCGCGGGCGGACGCCCGGGGGAGGCCGTCACGCCCCTGGCGAAGGCGCACGAAGCAGCACCCGACGACACCCCGGTGCTGGTCGCGCTGCTACGGGCCGAGGCCGCGACCGCCGGTGCGTCGGCGGCCCTCCACCGCTACGAGAACTTCCGCAGCGGCCTGGCCGACCGGCTCGGCGTCGACCCCGACCCCGCCCTCCAGCGGCTCCACCAGGAGCTGCTCTCGGCCGATGACCCGGTGCGCACCGGGCTGCGCTTCGCAGCCGACCCGCTGCTCGGACGCGACGATGACCTGGCACGGCTGCGGGCGGCCATGGCGACCGGTCGGCTGACGACGATCCTCGGCCCGGGCGGCATCGGAAAGACCCGGATCGCCCAGGTGCTCGCGCAGGAGTCGACCGTGCCCCGGGTGCACGTGGTCGAGCTGGTCGGTGTGGCGTCAGGCGACGACGTGGTGGCCGAGGTCGGCGCTGCCCTGGGCATCCGCGGCTCGGTGACGGCCCGGCGCACGCTCACGCCGGCTCAGCAGGCCGACGTACGCGGGCGGATCGCGCAGGAGCTCGACGCCGGGCCCGTGCTGCTCATCCTCGACAACTGCGAGCACGTGCTCGAGACCATCGCCTCCCTGGTGGCATTCCTGCTCGTCACCGCGCGCGACCTGCGCGTGCTCACGACGAGCCGGGCGCCGCTGCGCATCGGCGCCGAACGTGTCGTACCGCTGTCCCAGCTGGCGCCGTACGACGCCGCCGGGCTCTTCTGCCGGCGTGGGCTGGCCGTACGTCCCGACGCCGACCTCGACGACGAGACCGTCGCGGCGGTGGTCGCTCGGCTCGACGGGCTGCCGCTCGCGATCGAGCTCGCCGCGGCCAGGCTGCGCACCATGTCGGTCGCTGAGGTACGCCGCCGCCTCGACGACCGCTTCGAGCTGCTGCGCAGTCGCGACCGGGGTGCGCCGGAGCGGCACCGCACCCTGACCGCCGTGATCGAGTGGTCGTGGGACCTGCTCTCCGAGAGCGAGCAGAGGGCGCTCGCCCGGTTGTCGATCTTCCACGACGGCATCGATCTCGACGCGGCCGAGAGCGTCGTCGGCGCGGGTGCCGCGGACGACGTCGAGGCCCTGGTCGACCAGTCGCTGCTGGTGGTGACCGAGACGGCGGGTACGACGAGATTCCGGGCGCTGGAGACGATCCGCGAGTTCGCTGCCCTGCGCCTTCAGGAGGCTGGCCAGGCCGACGACGCGCGTGCCGCCCAGGACGCCTGGGCTGCAGCGTTGGCCGACCGGCACGCCTCCGTGTTCGTCGCAAAGTCGCAGTTCGAGTCCATCGGCGCGCTGCTGCGCGAGGAGAACAACCTCACCGACGTGCTCCGGCGGGCCTTGGCCCACGGCGACAGCGACCTGGTCGTCCGGCTGATGTTGGTGCTGGGGAGCGTGTGGACAATCACCGGCAACCATCCTCGCGTCTTCTCCGTCGCCGACGCGGCGATCGACGCCCTGGTCGAATGGGACCCGCCCGCGCACCTGCTCAGTGCCGGGCACGAGGCAGCCGCGATGCTGATCGTCCACCTGAGCTGGGTGCCCAGCCGGCCGTGCGACGACCTGGTCGCGGCCATGGCCAGGTGGGGCGAGCCGACCACACCGTGGGCGCGCGCGGCGTACGCCATGTTCGTAAGTGAGGGCGGCAACGTCATCGACCGACTCGTGACCCAGGCCGACGAGGCGGCGGACCCGGTGGTGGCAGGGATGCTCTTCATGTGGGCGTCCCTGTCGGCCGAGAACGCCGGCGACGTCCACGAGGCAGCCGACTACGCGCGTCGTGGCTTGTCGCTGGGCGACCTGACGCCCTACCTCGACGCGACGCTGCACTCCGAGCTGTCCCAGCTGGCGATGGTCATGGGGGACCATCGCGAGGCCGCGCGCCATGCCGAGATCGCCTGGCCGACCCTGCTGAGGCTCCATGCTGTCGACGACGCACGCTCGATGCGCATCTCGACGGCGCTGTCTGCTCTCATCGAAGGGGACCTCGACGCGTGTGAACGCATCCTCGACGAGGTGGATGTCATCGCCGACGGTGCCCAGATGGGATCCCGGATGGTGCTCAAGGCGGCCCGGGCGGAGGTCGCGTTGGCCCGGGGTGACGTCGAGACCGGCCTGCGGATCTTCGACGAGGCCGTCGCCGCGGTCTCCGACGTCGAGCTGCCGGGCATCGGGCTGACGCCGTGGGTGCTGTTCGCCGCGGGCGGCGCGCTGGTCGCACGGGTGCACCACGTCGCCGGCCCGCAGGACGCCCGCGCCGACGAGCTGCGCGACCTCCTCATCGACGGCACCGGCTTCCTGGCCTCCGGCGCACTCACGTTCACGGACCTGCCGCTCAACGGAGTGCTCACAGTGGCACTGGGCGCCTGGGTGCTCCGGTTCGGGGACCCGGCGAACCACGACGACGGCGTGCTCCTGCTGGCGGTGGGGGAGCGGTGGGCCTACAACCGCAGCCTCCCGTGCCTGGCCTGGGAGCGGCTCGTCGCACTCGCCGAACGCGCAGCGCCCGGACGGATCGGCGAGCTCCAGAAGGAGTACGCCGGCCGGCCGGGCCCCGAGCTCATCTCGGTGGCCGAGAAGGTGCTGTCGCGGCTCACATCTTCCTGGCGAACCCCCGCACCGAGAGCGGGGCGAAGATCGCGATGACCGCGAGGCAGCCCAGCAGTGCGAAGCCGACCTCGGCGGTCACGGCGCCGGTGTTGGCCAGGTCGCGCAGGGCGTTGACCACGTGCGAGACCGGGTTGACCTTGGTGAAGGTCTCCAGCCAGCCCGGCAGCGTGTCGGCCGGGACGAACGCGTTGGAGAGGAACGTCAGCGGGAACATCACCATCAGGGAGTAGCCCTGCACGGCCTGGGCGGAGGAGCCGACGGTGCCGAACCAGGTGAAGATCCAGGCCAGTGACCAACCGGCCAGGATGGCGAGCAGGATCGCGGCTCCCACGCCGATCACGCCACCACCCGGCCGGTAGCCCATCGCGATGCCGGTTGCGAAGGTGAGCGTGGCCGCGATGAAGTAGCGGATCATGTCGGCGACCATCGGTCCCGCGAGCGGCGCGATGCGCGAGATGGGCAGCACCTTGAAGCGGTCGAACACGCCCTTGTCCATGTCCTCGCGCAACTGCGTGCCGGTGGCCACGCAGGCGGTCAGCACGGTCTGGGCGATCAGGCCCGGGATGAGCAGGGGCAGGTAGTTCTCGACGCTGCCCGCGACGGCACCGCCGAAGATGCCGGCGAACATCGCGGTGAACATCAGCGGCTGGATCGTGACGTCGAAGAACTGCTCGAAGTTGCGGCGCATCTTGAGCGTCGCGCGCCAGGCCATCGTCATCGTCTGGCTCACCGTGTCGGCGACGCTGACACGGCGGGGGAGGGCTGCGGGGTCTACGCGGTCGTGGGTCGGGTGGGTCATCGTGGTCATCGGACGGCCTCCATCTCGGGCTCGGTGCTGCTGTCGGTGCTGGTCTCGGGTTGTGTCTCGGGCTGGGCGTCGTGCCCGGTCAGTGCCATGAACACCTCGTCGAGCGAGGGCTTCTGCACGCTCACCGAGTCGATGGCGATGCCCTGCTCGCGCAGTGCGACGAGTACGTCGACCGCCTGGTCGCTGCGTTCGAGCGCGATGTTGAGCCGGCGGGCCTCGGGAGTGGGCACGGGCTCCTCGCCCAGCAGCCGGTGGGCGATCTGGGCGGCGTCGGGCAGCCGCTCCGTGTCGAGGACCGTCAGCTGGAGCGTCGAGCGCCCCACGGAGGCCTTCAGTTCGTCGGACGTGCCCTGGGCCACCACAGCGCCGTGGTCGACCACGGCTATCCGGTCGGCCAGCTGGTCGGCCTCGTCGAGGTACTGCGTGGTCAGCAGCACCGTGCAGCCGTCGGCCACCAGCTCGCGGATGGTGCCCCACATCTGGCCGCGGGTGCGCGGGTCGAGGCCGGTCGTCGGTTCGTCGAGGAAGATCAGCGGCGGCCGGGTGATCAGGCTCGCAGCCAGGTCGAGCCGGCGGCGCATGCCCCCGGAGAACTGCTTGATCGGCTTGCTCGCCGCCTCCTCCAGGCCGAACTGCTCCAGCAGCCGGGCAGCAGTTGCTGAGGCCGTGGCGCGGTCGACGCCCTGGAGGCGGCCGAAAAGGACGAGGTTCTCGGTGGCGGTCAGCAGCTCGTCGACCGAGGCGTACTGCCCCGTGACACCGAGCAGCTGCCGGACCACGTGCGGCTCGCGGCGTACGTCGACGCCGAAGATCTGCGCGTCGCCGGCGTCGATCGGCAGGAGCGTGGCGAGCATCTTGAGCACGGTGGTCTTGCCGGCGCCGTTGGGTCCGAGGACGCCGAAGACCTCGCCGCGGCGGATCTCGAGGTCGATGCCGTCGACGGCACGCATGTCGCCGAAGTTCTTGACCAGCCCGTGGGCCGACACGGCCAGGGGGGAATCGATGGAAGTCATGGTCGAAGAGTGCGCCCTACCGGTTTCACGGTGGTGTCACGCTCTTTCATCCGCGGTGGAGGCGACCCTCTGCCAACTGGCCGGCATCACCCAGCACACGGCGATAGTGTCGTGGGGTGTCGTATCCGCTGACCGAGCCGTTCGACTCTGGCCTCATGGACACCCTTGACGGACACCAGGTGTACTGGGAGATCTGTGGCAACCCGAAGGGCAAGCCAGCGGTCGTGTTGCACGGAGGGCCCGGCTCCGGAGCGTCGCCGTGGTGGCGGCAGTTCTTCGACCCTGATCAGTACCGGGTCGTGCTCCTGGATCAGCGCGGGTGCGGACGCAGCCTTCCCAACGCGTGTGACGACCGTACCGCGATGCGCGACAACACCACCGCGCATTTGATCGCGGACCTGGAGCAGCTGCGCGTCGAGTTGGAGATCGACCGCTGGCTGGTTTTCGGTGCTTCCTGGGGTTCGACACTCGGCCTGGCGTACGCCGTGCAGCATGCCGACAGAGTCAGCGAGCTGGTGCTTTGGGCTGTTGTGACAACTCGAGCCCGAGACGTCCAATGGGTGACGCATGTGATGGGAGACGTCTACCCGGAGGAGTTCGACCGATTGCTCGCTCAGCTTCCCGAGGCCAAGCGAGACGGCAACATTCCAGCGGAGATCAATACCCTGCTCATGTCCGACGACCCCCATGTCGCTGACCAGGCTGCCCAGGCCTGGTGCGCTTGGGAAGACCGACTGGCAACTCTCAGCGGCCCCCTCCAGCACCACTCGCGGTCATCAGACCCCCGCCGTCGGCTGGGGTTCGCACGGATGGTGACGCACTACTTCGGCAACTGTGCCTTCCTGGCCGACGACGCCATCACTGGTCACCTCGATCGTTTGCGCGGCGTACCCGCCTACCTGCTTCGCGGTCGCCTGGACATCGCCTCTCCGCTGCGGTCCGCGTACGAGATCGCGCAGGCTCTGCCCCACGCAAGGTTCGACATCGTCGAGGCTGACGCCCACGGTGCCGGTGACGACAGTGTGGAACGACTCATCGCAGCGCTCGACGGCTACGCCGGGCGAGACTGACAGCACGGCACGGCGGCCCGGAGCCGGGACAACCCCCGATCGTCGTACACAGGCCTGTCCACAAACTCTCCACAGGCTGGCCTCGGCTGTGCACGCAAGCGTGGGCCGATCAACAGATTTCCCTTGTGGGTTGGGGGTATTCATCCCCGTCTTGTTGACCGTCGGAGGGCGGGCATAGGGTCGCGCAGGCAGCGGGAGACAGGGCGTCAAGTCGCCGTGTCGACATGTCGGGTGCAACAACGAGAGGTACACAAGATGAGCGGTGACGGGTCGTACGCTGGGTTTCCCGGTCAGGGCAGCAGTGCATCCGAGATGCCGCCGTTGCTTCGACCTCCGAACTCCCAAACCTCTGCTGGAGCTGACACCCCCGTGAGCGACCCGATCCCGTTCGCCCGCCCCCATCAGGTGACCGAGCCGGCGGTGGCACCAGTCATCGAGCTGGGCCCCACCGGGCGTCCGATGCCGGAGTTCCCCGAGCCTGCCGCGCTCACGACCCACGGCAACGCGCGGGTCGTCTCCATGTGCAACCAGAAGGGTGGCGTCGGCAAGACCACGACCACCATCAACCTGGGTGCGGCGCTCGCCGAGCAGGGCCGCAAGGTGCTGCTCGTCGACTTCGACCCTCAGGGCTCGCTCTCGGTCGGCCTGGGCCTCAACCCCCACGAGATGGACCTGACCATCTACAACCTCCTGATGCAGCGCGACGTCGCCATCGAGGAGGTCGTGGTGCCCTCGGGTGTCCCAGGGATGGACCTGCTGCCCTCCAACATCGACCTGTCGGCCGCCGAGGTGCAGCTGGTGCACGAGGTTGCTCGCGAGCAGACGCTGCAGCGGGTGCTGGCGCCGGCGATCGAGAAGTACGACGTCATCCTGATCGACTGCCAGCCCTCCCTGGGCCTGCTCACCGTCAACGCACTGACCGCGTCCGACGGCGTGATCGTGCCGCTGGAGTGCGAGTACTTCGCGCTGCGGGGCGTCGCCCTGCTCAAGACCACCATCGACAAGGTGCGCGAGCGCCTCAACCCCAAGCTCGAGATCGACGGCGTGCTCGGCACCATGTTCGACGGCCGCACCCTCCACAGCCGCGAGGTCATGGACCGGCTCGTGCACGCCTGGGGCGACGTCGTCTTCCACACCGTCATCCGGCGCACCGTGAAGTTCTCCGACGCGACCGTGGCCGGCGAGCCGATCACCTCATACGCGTCCGGCTCGACCGGTGCCGACCACTACCGCATGCTCGCGCGGGAGGTGCTGGCCCGGTGGCTCGACGGGTGAGCCTGCCCCGGGCCGACGACCTCTTCCGCCCCACCGCGGAGGGGGAGAAGTCCGTCCGGGCCGTGCCCGACACCAGTCCCGACCGTGTCGACGAAGTTGATGCTGGACCGCGCAAGCCGAGTGGCCGGGTGCGCCACGACGAGAAGATGACGGTCTACGTCACCTCCGACGAGCTGGTCGACATCGAGCACACGCGCCTCTCACTGCGCCGTACCCACGGGCTGGCGGTCGACCGTGGCCGGCTGGTCCGCGAGGCGATCTCGCTGATCCTGGCCGACTTCGAGGCACACGGCGACGACAGTGCGCTGGTGCAACGGCTGAGCGAGCAGTGACGAGCTCGAAGCGTCGATGACTGTGCTGGACACTGGGCTCGCCACCGCCGACCCGGACGCCGCCGCTGCCGCGTCGGCCGGGTTCGAGGTCCGGCTCGACAACTTCGAAGGCCCGTTCGACCTGCTGCTGAGCCTGATCTCGAAGCACAAGCTCGACATCACCGAGGTGTCGCTCTCGCGCGTCACCGACGAGTTCATCGCCCACGTGAAGGCCGCCGGCCCGACGTGGGAGCTCGAGCAGACGACGTCCTTCCTGCTCGTCGCCGCGACCCTTCTCGACCTCAAGGCCGCGCGGCTGCTGCCGCAGGGCGACGTCGAGGACGAGGAGGACCTCGCCCTGCTGGAGGCCCGCGACCTGTTGTTCGCCCGCCTCATGCAGTACCGGGCTTTCAAGCAGGTCGCGCGCGTGCTCGAGACCCGGCTGGCCGAGGAGTCGCGGCGTCACGCGCGTGCGGTGGGGCTGGAGGACCGGTTCGCCAGCTTGCTGCCCGAGGTGCTGATCGGCATCGGTCTGGAGCAGTTCGCGCAGCTGGCGGCGCGGGCGATGGAGCCCAAGCCAGTGCTCGAGGTGTCGCTCCACCACATCCATGCCGCCAAGGTCAGCGTGCGCGAGCAGGCCGCCCTGATCGTCGACCGGCTGCGCCGCGGCGGCATCATGACCTTCCGCTCGCTGTGCGGAGACTCGCCCGACCGGCTCACCACCGTGGCGCGCTTCCTGTCGCTGCTCGAGCTGTTCCGTGAGGGGGCGGTGTCCTTCGACCAGGTCACCCCGCTCGGGGAGCTGAGCGTGCGCTGGACCGGCACCGAGGAGGGCGACATCGAGATCGTCGACGAGTTCGACGGTGCGCCACCCGAGGACGACATCCCGCTGCCCGCGGCGACCGAGCCCGACCCAGATGAGGAGCAGCAGTGAGCCAGGACGTCACCACCCCCGGGACCCTCGATGTCGAGATGGCCGAGCTGCGGCCCTCGCTCGAGGCCATCTTGATGGTCGCCGACCAGGCCCTCGACGAGGTCGTGCTGGCATCCGCCGTCGGCCACCCCGTCGAAGCGGTCGAGGCCGCGCTCACCGACCTGTCCCGCGAGTACGACGAGCAGGGGCGTGGCTTCGAGCTGCGTGCCGTGGCCGGGGGGTGGCGCTTCTACACGCGCGACGCCTACGCCGGCGTGGTTGAGACGTTCGTGCTTGACGGCCAGCAGGCCCGGCTCACCCAGGCCGCCCTCGAGACCCTCGCGGTCGTCGCCTACAAGCAGCCGATCTCGCGCGCCCGGGTCTCGGCAGTCCGTGGCGTCAACGTCGACGGCGTCATGCGCACCCTGCTCACCCGTGGTCTCGTCGAGGAGTGCGGCCAGGACCACGAGACCGGCGCCAACCTCTACCGGACCTCGGCCTACTTCCTCGAGCGCATCGGCATCAGCTCGATCGAGGAGCTGCCCGAGCTGGCGCCGTACCTTCCCGACATGGACGACCTCGAGGACGAGCTGATGGCGATGGCGGGTGGCTCGCACGAGCCCGAGGCTGCCCCCGAGCCGGCCGCAGAGCCCGCCCACGGTCACCCGGCCCCGCACAGTGGTGAGGGCACCGAGCCCGACGCCGGCACCGAGATCGGCTGATGGTGAGCGACCAGGACGACCCCAACGGGATCCAGACCGATGACGACGGCCTGATCCGGCTCCAGAAGCTGCTGGCCCAGTCCGGGGTCGCCTCGCGCCGTAAGTGCGAGGAGCTGATGCTCGAGGGGCTGGTCGAGGTGGACGGCGAGATCGTCACCCGGCTCGGCACCAAGGTCGATCCGCGCACCGCCGTGATCAGGGTCGACGGCAAGCGGCTGCCACCGATCTCGGCACACGTCTACCTCGTGCTCAACAAGCCGCGGGGTGTCGTCTCGACGATGTCGGACCCCGAGGGTCGTCGTACTCTCGCCGACCTCGTCTCCGACCGTCCGGAGCGGCTCTTCCACGTCGGCCGCCTCGACACCGACACCGCGGGCCTGATCCTGCTCACCAACGACGGCGACTTCGCGCACCAGATGGCGCACCCGTCGCACGAGGTCGACAAGACCTACGTCGCGGAGGTCGACGGTGACGTCAGCAAGGCCACGCTCGCCGACCTCCGCAGGGGCGTGACGCTGGAAGACGGACCCATCGCGGTCTCGCGCGTGAAGGTGATCCAGGCCGGACAGGGTGACGCCCAGGGCCGCACGATCGTCGAGCTGGTGATCCACGAGGGCCGCAACCGGATCGTGCGGCGCCTCCTCGAACACGTCGGCCATCCCGTACGCCGCCTCACCCGCACGCGCTTCGGCCCGGTCGACCTCACCGGGCTGAAGACCGGCGATCTGCGGCACCTGACGACCGACGAGCTCGGGTCGTTGCTCGACACCGCCCAGCTCTGAGGTTCCGGTCAGACCGGCTGGACCGGCCGAATAGAATCGTGGCATGAACCAGGTCTCCGTCGTCGCGTACTTCGCGGACGACCCCACGCGGACCTACCAACTGATCCAGTGGCTTCCCGTCCTCGACCTGCTCCACGAGACCCATCCTGTGGGCATCGTCGTACGCGACCCGAAGTCGGCCGTCGTGCTGGCGGGCAGGACGTCGGTGCCGGTCTTCACGGCCGAGTCGTTCCCCGAGCTGACGGCCCTCTACGCCGAGCTCGACGCCAAGGTCGTCCTCTACTGCAACAACTCGATACTCAACTTCCAGTCGCTGCTCGACGGTCGTTCCCTGCACGTGCACATCAACCACGGTGAGAGCGACAAGCAGAGCATGGCGAGCAACAACGCCAAGGCCTACGACCGGGTGTTCGTGGCGGGGGAGGCGGCAGTCCAGCGGCACGTCGCCGGTCTGCTGGAGTTCGACACCAGTCGCCTCGTGCGCACCGGGCGGCCACCGCTGGACCTGCATCCGATCTCGTGCCTGGCGCCGAGCCCGCGACGGACCGTCCTGTACGCGCCGACGTGGGAGGGCGACGCGGAGTACAACGACTACACGTCTGTCGACACGATCGGTGCCGACATCGTCCGCGCGATCCTGGATGTCCCCGACGTGCGCCTCGTCTACAAACCGCATCCCAAGTTGGCCACCAGCGTGACGCCGGCGGTGCGTGAGGCGCAGCACGACATCCTCACGCTGGTGGGCGCAGCCGTCAGGCGCGAGCCTGCTGCCGGCCACGAGGCCATCACAGCCGGCGACATCCTCGCGGTGATGCCCAACTGCGACGTGATGGTCACCGATGTGTCCTCGGTCGGACTCGACTGGCTGTACCTGCGTACCGAGAGGCCCATCTTCGTCACCGACCGGCACCACGACGCCGAGCGGCTCCGGCAGGAGGTCCCGGTGAGTCGCTGTGCCGACGTGATCGACGACGTCGACGTGGCAGACCTGACCGCGCTCATCGCCTCCCGCCTCGAGAACGACGTGCACCACCTCGCCCGGTTGGCCATGCGCCACTACTACTTCGACGACCTCCAGATCGGCGAGAGCACCGGCCGGTTCCTGGACGCCGTGTCCGAGCTGGCGACTCTCAGGGACCGGCTGCTGCGCGCAGCGCCGTCCCTGGACGGAGAAGGGGCAGCAATCACGGCGTAATGGCCTGGCCTGTGCAACGCTGCCCCCGTGACGGTCACGAGAGCGGAGCGCGACGCTGCCGCAACTGTGGCCGTCGGGTGGGGCGTCATCCTGGCCGCCGTTCTCGCTGTCGGCTGGCTGCTGACCCACTCCCTCGAGCCGAGCATCGGTGTCTGGGACGATGATGCTGCGCGATGGTTCACCGCTGAGCGAACCGGTGACCTGGGCAGGATCGCCGACGTCGGCAGGCTCCTCGGTGACACCTGGGTCGGCATCGGGCTGGCGTTGGCCGTTGCTGTGGCGGTGTCGCTGTGGCAACACTCCCTCCGCCCGGCGATCTTCGTCGTCGTCCTGATGGCCGGGAACTTCGGCTTCTACCTGGTAGCTACCCAGCTGATCACCCGGGACCGGCCACCCGTGCCGATCCTTGACCCCGGTCTGGTGCCGGACCACAGCTTCCCGTCGGGGCACGTCGCCACCGCGGTCGCTGTGTACGGCGGCACCGCGCTGCTGGTCGGCTACCTCAGGCCGCGCACGCGTCCCTGGATCTGGGCGCTGCTCGTCATGCCGGTCCTGGTCGCAGTCGCCCGGCTGTACCAGGGTGCCCACCACCCGACCGACGTGCTGACAAGCCTGCTGGCCATGACAGCGTGGCTGACGGTCGTGGCCAGGGTGCTGCTCACGGGAACCGCAGCGCGAGCGCCTGGTTGATCTCGTGCTGGCGCACCAGGAAGGCCCGCTCGTCGAGTCTTTTGCGCCGCAGCCAGGCGGTGACCTCGTCGTTGCACTTGCTGGCGTTGCAGGAGCCGCAGGCCGGGGCGATGTTGTCGAGGGTGTAGCGCCCCCCACGGGAGAGGGCCAGGACGCAGTCACGCTGAAGGGGCCTGTCCGACGCGCCGCAGTAGGCACAGCCACCCCAGGCGGCCTTCAACGCGGTCCACTGCTCGTCGCTGAGGTCGTGCTCGACGCTGTCCATCCGGCGCTTGCGTCTGCGGGCGATCCTGCTCTTCCGACTTCGGTTGACCGCCATCGCAGCAGCGTAGGTGGGTCAGGCCTCGATGGTGGGCGACAGGCCAGCGGGATCGGCTTCCTGCTTCTCGCGCCGCTCCTGCAAGCGCTGCTGGGCAGCCGGCAAGAAGGCCAGGCACGGCGCATCGTCCTCCGGGTGCTTCTCGATCAGGTGGAAGATCCACCTGTCCATCGACGCCATGAAGCCGTTGTCGTCCCCGGGGCGGTACGCCGACCAGTTGAGCGTGCCCCTGGTGACGCACGCCGAGCAGCTGATCTTGTAGACGAACTGCTTGTCCCGACCGACGTCGATCTTCAGCTTCGCCAGATGGCCGGCCTCTGCGGCGGCCTTCCTCTCACGAGCAGATCGGCTCGCCGTCATGTCGCACCCCTGGTGTGTTCGGAAACGTGGAGCCTACGCCCGGGAGTCATGGCAACCGGTGGGCCCGTCCGTCCGATGGATCTGTCGGATGCCGAGGCACGCAGCACGGTCGGCATGATGTCCGGTCCGTAGTCGGCGGCGGCCGTGTCCACGGTCTCCTGACCCTGCCGGCGCCACCACTCCCACCCACAGGCGGTCTACCGCCCGCGCGTCGCCTGCTAGACCAGCTGGTGCCGATCGCCCGCGAAAGCGTACGTCGCCCAGCACCCCGGCCAGGGTCGACATCACCCGGGCGGCGTGATCTCCGTCTGCCGGGTCAGGTACGTCTCGTCCTCGTCGGAGCCGTAGCGGCCGACCAACGTCGGTTGACGCACCCCCAACTGGCCGGATATCGGCAGCCGGGCTCGAACCCCCGCCCCCGAGGTGGGGACGTGCAGACAGTCCACCGTGTCGCGACGCCGGACGCGTCCCGGTGGGAGGGGAGCGTGGCTCAGGCCGAGGCCAGCCACTTGTCCGGCCCGAATACCTCGTAGCGGATGTCCGCCTCGGCGATGTGCTGCTCGATCAGGCTGCGATGCACGGACTCCATGAAGGGCAGTGGACCGCACAGGTAGATCTTCGCTTCTACCGGGATCGCCACGGTCCCGATGTCGACCCGGCCGACCCGCAGGGCGCCGCGGGTCGGGCGGACGCCGAGGTCCTCGTACCACCGGTGGAGTGTTCCCGCGGGCAGCGCCTCCACGAGCTCCTTCAGCTCCTGGCGGTGGGCGTGCCGGGCTGGCGAACGGTCGGCGTGCAGCACCAGTACTTCGCGCGTCGAACCGGTGCCGACGAGGTAGTGGAGGATGCCGATGATCGGGGTGATGCCGATGCCGGCGGAGATCAGCACCAGCGGCGTCTCGGAGTCCTGGAGGACCAGCTCGCCGAACGGAGCCGAAACCCTGATCTCGTCGCCCTCGAAGAGATTGTGGTGCAGGAAGTTCGACACCTCACCGGCCGGCACGACTGCGCCGTCCTCGGCGCGGCTCTCCGGCACCGCCTTGACCGAGATCCCCCACTCGCTGACCCCGTGGGCGTGGGTGAGGCTGTACTGGCGGATCTGGCGGATCTGGCGGATCTGGCGGATCTGGCGGATCTGGCGGGCCCCGTCAGGCAGCGCCACCTGGACCGACACGTACTGGCCGGGCTGGGCCTCCGGCAGCGTGCTGCCGTCGGGCGTGCCGAGCACGAAGGACACCGTGTCGGGCGACTCCTGCAGACGACGGCGAAGGACGAGGGTGCGCCAGACGTCTCCATCCGCCACGCCCGTCTCGGCGTACAGGCCGTTCTCGATCGTGACGAGCGCCCTGGCCATGTGCCAGTAGACCTCGTCCCACGCGGAGGCGACCTCGGGCGTGACCGCGTCACCCAGCACCTCGACGATGGCGGCGAACAGATGCTCGTGGACGATCGGGTACTGGTCCTCGGTGATGCCGAGCGAGGCGTGCTTGTGGGCGATGCGAGCGAGCACGTCGAGGGGGTCGCGTCCGTCCTCGGCCACCAGGAGTGTGGCGTAGGCGGCAATCGCACCCGCGAGGGCGCTCTGCTGGTCTCCTTGGGCCTGGTTGCCTCGGTTGAACAGGTCACGTTCGAGCTCGGGGTGGGCGGCGAACATCCGCTGGTAGAAGACCGGGGTGATGTCGCCGATGGCGGCACCGATGACGGGCAGGGTGGCCTTGACGACCTGCGTGGACCTGGTGGAAAGCATGGGGACTCCGAGGGGGTTGTCGGGATGAGGCACGACAGCTCCGAGAGTCGCGATGGTGCTGCTCCTCGTCGGACTGATGTCCCCTCCACAGCACCATCCGAGGTCTCGCCCCGGGGAGTGCCAAAGGTCCCATCCAGCCTGGGAAAGGACCTGCGCTGCGGTCTCGCTGCCCGGGGACGGGCGTACCGTCGTGGGGTGGACACACCGACCACCCACCTGGCTCCGCCGGTGCCCGAGGCACTGAGGCCGTACGTCGTCGCCATCGTCGGCTACGACATGGCCATGCCCGCGCCCGGTGTCCACATCGGGATGCCGTCGACCAGCGTGACGTTCGTGCTGACCATCGACGAGCCGCTGGACGTCGGGTGGAGAGGCGTGCCCAGATCGCGCGCACGACGGTGGTCGACCGTGTCGGGACTGCACACCGGGCCGGCGGAGATCCACTACGCAGACCGACAGGCCGGGGTGCAGCTCGCGCTGACTCCGCTCGGTGCCCGCGCCCTGCTGGGCGTGCCTGCCGGAGCCGTCGCGCGTGAGATCGTCACCCTCGACGAGCTGGTCCCGGCTCTGCGTGACCTGCCCGAGCAGCTGGCCGAGTGCCATGGCTGGCCGGCGCGGCTGGCGCTGGTGCGACGGCGACTGCTCGCCGTACTGGCCTGGAACGGCTCGCCGTCGGTGCGCGCAGAGATCGGGCACGCGTTGGCTGCGCTCACCCGGGGAGCCACGGTGCAATGGGTGGCCGACGACGTGGGGCTGAGCCGGCGGCACCTCGGCACGCTGGTACGGTCGGAGACCGGTGTGACGCCCAAGGAGTTCCACCGGATCGCCCGCTTCGACGCCAGCAAGTCTCGGCTCGCGGCCGCTGCACACGCCGGGCGTCCGTCGCTCGCCGAGCTTGCCACGGCCAGCGGGTACGCCGACCAGGCACACCTGACCCGCGAATGGCAGGCGCTCGCCGGGTGTACGCCCACCCGGTGGCTGCGCGACGAGTTCCCATTCGTGCAAGACGTGGTGGGCGTGGACGCGGGAGCGTGAGGCCATGACTGCATCCGAGGTACGACTCTGGCACTCACTCGCCTTCACCGATGTCGACGCGATGATCGCGTGGCTGTCGGCGGTCGGCTTCACCGAGCACGCGACCCACAAGGACGACGTGGGCGTCGTCGTACACGCCGAGTGGCTGTGGCCCGGTGGCGGGGGGATCATGTTCGGCGCCCGGCGCGACGACGGCGCGCTCCGGGGCACCGGTCCCGGCGCGGCGTACCTCGTCTGCGACGACCCCGACGCGGCCTTCGACGCGGCCGTCAAGGCCGGTGCGACGGTCCAGCGGGCGATGGTCGACCAGGACTACGGCGGTCGCGGTGGCAGCGTGCTCGACCCGGAGGGCAACCACTGGTCGTTCGGCAACTACCAGCCGTCCTGAGACTGGCTGCGGCTCCAGCGGACGGCCTCGTTAGCGTGGCCCCGTGGCTGACATCGCGCGAACGCTCAGGTCCAGGCTGCCCGCCCCGGTGCGGCGCCGCCTCGGCAAGGTCAGGCGACGCGTTCTCCGTCAGCCCGAGCCGCCCGCCAGGAAGCGGAAGCCGGCGGCTGTCACGGCGGTGCCGGCACCGCCGGAGAAGTCGAGGCTCGAGACGCGCCGCGACATGGTCTTCGCCAGCGCGAAGCGGGACGGGCTCTTCCTCGAGATCGGCCCGGCGCACAACGCGATCCTTCCCAAGCGCGACGGCTTCAACACCCAGACCGTGGACTACCTGGACCGGGCCGGATTGGTCGACAAGTACAAGGAGTTCGAGCAGTACGACCCCGAGAACATCGAGGAGGTCGACCACGTCCTCACGCCCGACGGCTCCATGCTCAAGGAGATCGACGAGCGGTTCGACCTCGTCCTGGCCTCGCACGTCCTCGAGCACACGACCTCGCTGATCGACTTCCTCAACGAGTGCACGCCGCTCCTAGCGGACGGCGGGGTGCTCGCGCTGGTCGTCCCGGACCACCGCTACTGCTTCGACCGGTTCCGCGAACGCACGTCCATCGGCCGGGTCATCGACACCTCCCTCAACCCGCCCCGGGTGCACACGGTGGGCACCCTGACCGAGTTCGCCCTCAACGCGGTCCGGCACCGTGGCACGGGGTCGTGGTCCGCAGGACACAAGGGCAGGTACCGGCTGATCCACGACCTCGACCAGACCAGGGAGCACGCGGCGCTGGCCGACAACGACGAGTACGTCGACGTGCACAACTGGATCTTCTCGCCGAACCACCTGCGGCTGCTGCTCAAGGACCTCCACGACCTCGGCTACATCACGCTGCGGGAGTGCTTCTTCCACGAGACCATCGGCCACGAGTTCTTCCTGAACCTCACGGTCGACGGCGACGGTCCCGGGCTCAGCCGCGAAGAGCTGCTCCGGCTGGCGGACCTGGAGCAGCGGATGGACAAGCCGGTGTTCGCGCAGAAGTCGGACTGAACCTCCGCGGGTAGATTGGTAGCGTGCGCGACCACGAGCACGTCGAGTCCGTCACGGAGGTGCCGTGGCCGCTCAGCGTGCAGCAACGGCGTCGGCAGCGCTGGTACTTCGGACTGATGGGCGTGTGCCTGACGCTGATCATCCTCGCCTGGGGACTGGTCCGGCTCTGGTCGGTCCCAGTTGCCGTGGGGATGTCGGCCGTCGCGGCAGTGATTCCGCCCATTGCCGCCTTCGTGGCCAACAACGGCGTCAAGGGCTGAGCATCCCGGTCCACGGAACCCGTGCTGAGACGCGCTGCGGCGCGGCCGGGCGACGTCGTTAGCCTTGCGCGCATGGCTACGAGGGCAGTGCGAGGAGCAACCCAGCTGGACGTGGACACCCGCGAGCACATGCTCGACCGGGTGGCCGAGATGGTCCAGGACGTGATGGACGTCAACGGCCTCACCGCTGACGACTTCATCTCCGTGGTCTTCACCGCCACGTCCGACCTGGTCGCGGAGTTCCCCGCATACGCCGCCCGCCAGCTGGGCTTCGCCGACGTCCCGCTCCTGTGTGCGCGTGAGCTCGAGATCGAGGGCTCGATGCCGCGAGTGGTGCGTCTGCTCGCGCACGTCGAGACCGACCTGCCGCGCGCCGACATCACCCACGTCTACCTCCACGGTGCCGCCAACCTGCGCCGCGACCTGACCCGCACGCACGCGGTGCCCGACGACGAGACCACCCCGTGACGCTCACCGGACCCGTCGAGATCGTCGGCGTCGGCCTCCTCGGCACCTCGGTTGCACTCGCGTGTCGCAGGGCCGGGCTCGACGTCCTGCTCACCGACGTCTCGCCCGAGCACCTGCGCACCGCCTCCGGGCTCGGCGCCGGCCGCCCGCGCACCGACGACGACCGGCCGCAGCTCGTCGTGGTCGCGGTGCCGCCCGACCACCTCGGAGAGGCGGTCGCGGAGGCGCTCCAGCGCACCGGAGCGGTCGTGACCGACGTGGGCAGCGTCAAGGAGGCGCCGCTGCGCGTCGTACTGGCCGCGGTCGAGACCGCTGATGCTGCGCGGTACGTCGGCTCGCACCCGATGGCGGGCAGCGAACGTTCGGGCCCGCTGGCTGCCAGCTCGGCGCTGTTCGACGGCCGGCCGTGGGCGGTAGTGCCGCACGAAGGCTCGAGCCACGAGGCGGTGGCACTCGTCGACGAGCTGGCCGCGCTGTGCGGCGCGGCGACCGTGCGGCTGTCGCCGGCCGACCACGACCGGGCCGTGGCCCGCACCTCACACCTGCCGCACCTGGCCGCCGTGCTCGTCGCCGGCCGGCTCGCCGACGCGCCCGCTGACCATCTCGCGCTCTCGGGCCAGGGCCTGCGTGATGTCACGCGCGTGGCCGGCAGTGACCCCGGGCTGTGGGAGCAGATCGTCTCCGCCAACGACCAGGCCGTGCTCGGGGTGCTGGGGGAGATGCGCGAGCAGCTCGACACCCTCATCGCCGCCCTCGTCTCCGGCGAGCGGCCCGGACTGCACGACGTGCTGCGCCGGGGAGTCGCCGGCACCCTCGCCATCCCGGGCAAGCACGGCGGTCCGGCGCGGCCGATGCGCGCGGTCTTCGTCGCGGTGCCCGACCATCCCGGAGAGCTGGCCCGGCTGTTCGCCGACGTGGGCGCCAGCGAGGTCAACATCGAGGACATCCACATCGACCACGACCCGGCACGACCCGTAGGCCTCGTCGAGCTGCTGGTCGAGGAGACGCGTGCGGAGCACCTGCGCGCGTCCTTGGAATCGAGAGGCTGGGTCACCCACCGGTAGGCTGCGGGCTGCGCCGGAGTCCCGGCGTTCTCCACAGCGCCAGAGGATGGGTCACCCGTGAGCACCACCCCGGTCGAGACGCGTCCGATGGGCCTCGTCGTAGCCATCGACGGACCGTCAGGCTCCGGCAAGTCGAGTACGTCGCGTGGCGTCGCCACCCGGCTCGGACTGCGGTACCTCGACACCGGCGCGATGTTCCGCGGGATCACCTGGTGGATGCTGCGTGAAGGTGTCGACGTCCACGACGCCGCCGCCGTGGCCGCCCGCGCGGAGGAGCCCGAGGTCATGTCGGGCACCGACCCGAGCGGCCCGGGCATCCTGGTCGCCGGCGTCGACGTCTCGCTGGCCATCCGCTCCGACGACGTGACCTCCGCGGTCAGCCCTGTGAGCGCGGTGCCCGCGGTGCGTGCCCGACTGCTCGACCTGCAGCGCGAGGTCATCGCCGACGGCGGCATCGTCGTCGAGGGTCGTGACATCGGATCCGTCGTCGCGCCGTACGCCCAGGTCAAGATCTACCTCACCGCCGACTCCTCCGCCCGCGCCGAGCGCCGGGCGGCTGAAGAGGGTGGCAGTGACATCGACGCCACCCGTGAGTCGCTGCTCTCGCGCGACAAGATCGACTCCGGCCGGGCCACCGCTCCGCTGGTGATGGCCAACGGGGCCACACACATCGACACCACGCCGTACTCCCTGGACGAGGTCATCGACCAGGTTGTCGCTCTGGTGGAGGCGGTCGGGGAGCACGCGTGAGCGTCCTCACCCCGAGCCTCGACGCCACCCCGCACCCGCGTCGCGCGCTCCTGCAGCGGGGGCGACGGCTCCCGTGGCGCGTGGCCGCAGAACCCCGGCCGCGCACCCGGGAACACGTACTGCCTGCTTCGGCGTTGCTGCTGGAGCACATCCGCGCGTCGCGGGAGCGCGCTCTTGCCCGTATCGGGCGCCCACTGCCGGGACCTCTTCCGGCCACCGAACGAGAACTGGACCCCCCGACGGGGTTCGCCCAACGAGGAGCATCATGAGCGACGACATGCCTGGATACGAGTTGTCCGGGTCCGACGGGGATCCAGGTGCCGACTCGGGCCCGGTGCCCGTGCTGGCCATCGTGGGCCGACCCAACGTCGGGAAGTCGACGCTGGTCAACCGCATCATCGGTCGGCGCGCGGCCGTGGTCGAGGACCGGCCGGGGGTGACCCGGGACCGCGTCTACTACGACGCCACCTGGAACGGTCGCGCCTTCACCGTCGTCGACACCGGCGGCTGGGATCCCGACGCCCGCGGGCTCGCCAAGAGCATCGCGGCGCAGGCCGAGATCGCGGTCACGCTCGCGGATGCGGTGCTCTTCGTGGTCGACGCCAACGTCGGCATCACCGACTCCGACGAGGCCGTCGTCAAGATCCTGCGCAAGTCGGGCAAGCCGGTCGTGCTGGCTGCCAACAAGGTCGACGACCAGCGCGCCGAGGCCCAGGCCCACGGGCTCTGGCGGCTCGGGCTGGGGGAGCCGCACCCGGTCTCCGCCCTCCACGGCCGCGGCTCCGGCGACATGCTCGACGCCGTACTCGAAGCACTGCCCGAGACGCCGCCCGAGAAGTTCGGCCAGGTCGGCGGACCCCGCCGGATCGCCATCGTCGGCAAGCCCAACGTCGGCAAGTCGTCGCTGCTCAACAAGCTCGCCGGGTCCGACCGGGTCGTCGTCGACAACGTCGCCGGCACCACCGTCGACCCCGTCGACGAGCTGATCGAGCTCGGCGGCGTGACCTGGCGCTTCATCGACACCGCCGGCATCCGCAAGCGTGTGAAGGAGGCGTCGGGTCAGGAGTACTACGCCTCGCTGCGCACCACGACGGCCATCGACCGTGCGGAGGTCGCCGTGCTCGTCCTCGACGGCGGCGAGACCGTCTCGGAGCAGGACATGCGGATCATCCAGACGATCCGTGACTCGGGCCGGGCCCTGGTCATCGCGTTCAACAAGTGGGACCTGGTCGACGAGGAGCGTCGCTACTACCTCGAGCGCGAGGTCGAGCGCGACCTGGTGCAGGTGCAGTGGGCGCCGCGGATCAACATCACCGCGCGCACCGGCTGGCACGTCGACCGACTCGTCCCTGCGCTGGAGAAGGCGCTGGAAGGCTGGGAGACCCGGATCTCGACCGGTGCGCTCAACACCTTCCTCGGCCGGCTGGTCGCCGAGCACCCGCACCCGGTGCGGAGCGGCAAGCAGCCCAAGATCCTGTTCGCGACGCAGCCGTCGACGGCGCCGCCGACGTTCGTGCTGTTCACGAGCGGCAAGCTGGACGCCGGCTACGAGAGGTACATCGAGCGCCGTCTGCGCGAGCAGTTCGGCTTCGTGGGCACGCCGATCGTCGTACAGCAGCGACCGCGCGAGAAGCGCAAGCGCTAGCCGGTCACTTCGAGGGCTCGGGTACGTCGACGTCGGCGCACTCGACCTCGGGGTTGACGCCGAGGTAGTTGAGCGGGCCGGCCACGATCGTCAGAGCGATGTTGCTGGCTTCGGCGCAGTTGCTGTCACCATCCGCGAAGTAGTCACGTTGGTACGCCGCGAGCGCGCCGATGACGAGCCAGACGATGACGAGTAGCGCGATGATCCGGGTCATGGGTGGAACCTAACCCGACATCGTCGAATCTGCCCCCTACATCGGGGTGAAAGTTCGCGGCTACGGCGTGAGATCGAGCGCCTGGAGCCACGGGATCGGATCCACAGGACCGGCACCCGGCGGCCGGACCTCGAGGTGCAGGTGGGCCCCGGTGCTGTTGCCGCTCGTGCCCAGACCGCCGATCGGTTGGCCGACCGGGACCTTGTCGCCTGGTGCGACGAGTGCCACGAGCTGGTGGCAATACCAGATCTCCGTGCCGTCCTCGAGCGTCAGCACGGTGCGCAGTCCGTAGGCGCCGGCGTCTCCGACCGAGGTGACCACGGCGTCGCCGACGGCCACGATGGTCGTGCCGAGTGGTGCGGCGAAGTCCTGCCCGGTGTGGCCGGACTCCCAGTGCGGGCCGGCCTGACCGAAGCCGGCCGAGAGGTAGTAGCCCGCCAACGGCAGCACGTGGGTGAGGTCGGTCAGGGCTCCGGTGTAGCCCAGCGCGGCGAGTCGGGAGACCTCCTCGGCCTTCACCACGGCGTACCGGGCCGCCTGGCGTGAGATCGAGGCCAGCGCGCGTTCACGTTGCCGCACCCGCCGCTCGAGGAGGTCGAGGTCGGGGCCGCTGGGTGACGTCGACGCGCCGAAGAACGTCTCCTCGTCCGGCTGCGGGGCGTTCTGGGCCATCGCGGCACTCGGCAGTGCGAGCGGTGCCGAAAGCCCCACGACGATGGCTGCAGCCATCACCGCGCCCCTCAGTCGACGGTGACGCGGCGCGCCACCCTTCGTCGATCCCATGACTACCCCCCAGTAGTTGAAGGGCAATCTTCTGGCCGGAGGAGCCCCCGGGTCTGGCGAACGCCGGGATCTGGCCCGTTCGGGCCACTTCGCCGTAGTCAGGCCGGGCGCGGTGGGCAGCCGGTCGCGCTAGCCTGCCGAGATGCGCCGTACCGTCGTCGTCCTCATCGCCTCGGCCGTGGCCGCGCTGCTGACCGGGCCTTCGGGCGCTGCCCTCCCGGAGCACGGGCGGTCTGCCCCGCTGGCCGGCTCGTCGTGCGAGGTGTTCCCGGCAGACAACTACTGGCACGCCGACATCCGCGACCTCCCGACGCATGCCCTGAGCGACCAGTGGCTCGCCCACCTGTCGTCCGGCAGCGACCTGCATCCTGACTTCGGATCGAGTTATGGCATCCCCATCACGGTCGTCGGTGGCGGGCACAAGCGGGTGAAGGTGAAGTTCCTGTATGCCGGCGAGAGCGACCGCGTGCGCTATCCGTTGGGCAAGGACACCCGGATCGAGGGCGGACGAAGCTCCGACGGGGACCGGCACGCCATTGTCGTGAACCGGAAGACCTGTCGCCTGTACGAGACCTATGCGACCGAGAAGCGCGGCGGCAAGTGGCTCGCCGGGTCGGGCGCGACCTGGTCGCTGCGCTCCGACTCGCTCCGCCCGGACGGATGGACGTCGTCCGACGCGGCGGGCTTGCCGATCCTGCCCGGGCTGCTGCGCTGGGACGAGGTGCGCGAACGTCGCGTCGACCACGCGATCAGGTTCACCACCGACAAGACGTCGCGCTGGCACCTCTGGCCCGCTCGCCACGACGCCGGATCGGAGTCCAGCCACGACTACCCGCCGATGGGTGCGCGATTCCGCCTCGACGCTGACTTCTCGACCGCGGGCTACGGTGCTGATGCCGCAGAGGTCATCCGGGCGATGCAGACCTACGGTCTGGTGCTGGCCGACAACGGGTCACCCTGGTTCTTCCAGGGCGAGCAGAACCGGCGCTGGCCGAACCGGCTGGTGGAGGACCTCAAGCAGATCCCCGCCTCGGCCTTCGTCGCGGTCGACACGGCGCCGCTGAAGGTGTCGACCGACTCTGCCGCCGTTTGGTGAGCCCGATGCGGTCTCGTCGGCGAGGCTGCGGTAATCTTCCACCGGCCTTCCCCGGAAGGCATTCGGGCTGTGGCGCAGCTTGGTAGCGCACTTGACTGGGGGTCAAGGGGTCGCAGGTTCAAATCCTGTCAGCCCGACCGAGAAAGGGCCTCTCACCTGCGGAAACGTTGGTGAGAGGCCCTTCTGCTTTTTGAGCATATCCGGCCTATTGACCGTTTATGCACTGATAACCGCCGTGCGCAACGACGCCCGGTGCGGGATGAGGTGGAGGTCGCGGCCAAGCGCAGCCGAACGCACGAGTGGGTCCCGTCGTTGAGACGAGACCCACTCGGGTAGTACGAGGCGAAACGTGGAACGCTAGTCGGTGCCGGCCGTGTCCTGACCTCCGCCGTCGCCGAACGGTGCGGCGAAGGCCTGAATGGCGTCCGACATGTCGGGCGCCACGTGCGTCCGGTTGATGTAGTGCGCCTCGGTGACCGCAGACGAAGAGTGGCCCAGCACCCTCGCCGCTGTGTCCGCGTCGGCCGCGTCGTCGATGAGCGTGGCCACCGTCTTCCGAAACGTGTGAGGCGTTACCCACTCGAACTTTGTGCCAGAGCGAATCTGACGCCACCGACGCTCAACGTTGCTGGCCTGGTGCCAGGTGCCAGTCCTCGTCGCGAACACCGCGTTGTAGAGGTTGGCCGGCTCCTCAACGCGGCGGCGTAGAAGCATCTCGACGGCGAAGGGTGGCAGGACGAGCTGACGCATGCCCCTGGCGGTCTTCGTCGAATCCTTGCGGTACGTCCCGAGCCCAGTCTCCGTCTTGATCGTCCCGCAGAAGGTGACCGTGGGCCGTGCGGCGGCCAAGTCCACGTCGGACCAACGGAGGGCCAGGATCTCTCCGATGCGAGCACCCGTGGCGAGGAGTAGGTCGATGATGTCGGGCATGTCCCGGGTCGCCTTCGGCCCGGGCCGTGGCTTGTCCATCCAGATGCGAACGAGCTGGCGAAGAGCCATGAGCTCGTCGCTGGCTAGCGACTGAACTCGCTTGGGGCTTCGACGCAGTTTGGACGTGGCCCGCACGGGGTTGGCAGGCAAGGCGTCGTGGCGAACGGCGAGATCGAACATCATGCCAAGGACGACCTTCACCTTCTTGCGACGACTGTCTGTCGGCATCGAGAGAATGAACTTGTCGAGTCGACCAGCGCGCGCTTCGCGGACGAGGATGCCGCCGATTGCAGGCAGGATGGCGTTCTCCACGATCCGCCGGTACTCACTGATCGTGGTGTTTTCGATGGCTCCCTCACTGGCGAGGAGCTCGAGCCACATCTCGGCCATCTGGGAGAGCCTCATCTCGGCCGAGATGAGGTCTCCCGTCGGAGCGGCGCGCTCGAGCAGGACAGCCTTGAGCTCTCGTTCAGCATGAGCCTTGCTCCGTCCGGTCGCGCTGACGAGCCGGGTGAGGCCATCCGTGTCACGGAAGTTCGTCCGTGAGCGGAAGACGCCGGGCCGGACTTCGCGGGTCCAGATGTTGCCGTAGGTCCCGACGGGGAGTGGCGGACGAGCCATGAGCGGTCCTTGCGGGAGGGCCGGGGATAGGACGCCGCCGGCGGCTTGGTGGTGTGGTGGGGACGCTACCGGCAGCGGTGTGCACGACGAGGCGGCCCGACGTTCGTGTCGGTTGTGTCAGCTGCGGCGGGTGCGTTTGCGCGTCATCGAAGGCAGCGCACTAGTGCTCGATGCCTTGCCGCGAGTGCTGGGCAACGCCACCGGGGCGGAGGAGATGTTGCGTTCCTGGCCGTCGTCTGTAAGAACTTCGAGGCCCTCATCGAGATCGAGTTCCTCGCTGTTGGCCTCGATCCAGGCGTTCAGCGCCGAGCGCCGGTAGCGCAACGAGCCGCCGACCTTCACGGCCTTGGGACCGAAGCCGGCCCGGCGGGTTCGCCAGGTGTAGAGGGTCGACTTCGGAATCGCCAGGTACGCGGCGGCGTCGTCGATGGTCATCAGCGGGTCGGAGACGAGCAGGGACGGGTCGGCGACCTCGTGAATCTGTGCAGACATCTTGATGGCCTTTGCGGTGGTGTGCTCGGTCATGTGGACCTATGCCGAGTCACCACCTGAGGTGTGCGGCAGATCTCCTGTCGCTCCCCGCCCGGTCAAGCCGGGCCGTGATCAGTCGCCGCAGACGAGGTTGTCGCGGTGCGCGAGGGCCAGAGCGTCGATGGCCTCGACGAGGTCGAGGCGGCGCTGCTGGAGCTCGGCCAGCACCCGGCGTCTGTTGCCGTTGACGAGGTCGACCAGCCCGAGGGACTTCTCCGCTGCCTCGAGACCCTGGAGGGCCTCTTCAACGGCCAGGCGCGCGAATTCGGCGTGCGCGAGCAGCGGGGCGGCATCCCAGAAGTCGGAGAGGCGTGCGAGAAGCTCGGCGGCGTCCGCGGCGTTGACGAGCACCGTCTCGACCGAGTCCCGGTCGGCGCGGCGGCCGGCTGCGTCCTCACGGTCGAGCTCGAGCGCGGTCTCGTCGGCGTCCGAGCGCCGGCGACCGCCGTGGGTGCGCTCGGCGACGTGCGTCACCACGAGGCTCACGGGGAGACTCACGGGGCGGGTCGGCGCGATGGTGGTGGTCACGCTGTCCCTATGCCGCGACAGGTAGGTGAGGTACCTCTCCTGACGCGACGGGGATGGTTCGATCGGCTGGGCGCTCATGCTGCGTCCCCTCGGTCGATGGTGGTGCGCACGTTGCGCAGGGCCTTGTGCCGCAGGGATCGAACCGCCTGGGAGGTGCGACCCAGCCGCTCGCCGACCTCGGTGCACGAGTAGCCGTGGACGGTGACCCACACGAGAGCCTCGCGCTGGTCGCCGGTCAAGGAGTGGAGTGCCTGCCGAGCTTCGTCGCGCGCGTCGACGGCGAGCATCCCGGCGTCCTCGGCAGCGAGGAGCTCCGGGTAGAGGTCGGTCGTCACAGGCGCGATCCGCTGCCTGGTCGCGTCCTTGCGGTAGTGGTCGATGACCAGGTTGCGCGCGATCGCGCGGAGCCACGCCGCGGCGTTCGGGTGCGGGCCCTTGCCATTGACCGAAGCCAGGCGCTGAGCCGCAAGGGCTCGCAGAAACGTCTCCGAGACCATGTCTTCGACCAGGTGGTGGTCCGAGCACATCCGGGTCACCATGGCCCGGATGCCCACGTGGTGCTCGCGCCACAGCGCGTCGAGCAGCTCGGCCGCATCATCGAGGTCGCCTGCGGGGAGCGCATCGGCGGTCATGGGTGCCTCATCATGAGAACGGGTCGTCTGTGGGAAGAAGGTGTGCGGGCACCGTGGGCAGCGGTCCGAACTCGTCGTCCGGAACATGGCCCAGATCGGGGACGAGCGCGAGCGGCCGTTGCAGTGCGACTGGCTCGGCGGTGACGACGGCGTGCGGGTGGTCCTGGGGTCCGTGCAGGGTCAGCCCACGGCTGTCCAGCAGGTCGACGACCACGTCAAGGTGACGGACCCCCATCTCGTCCTCCGCCAGCAGGTGAGCCTCGGTCCAGGTGACCTCGGTGACATGCGGGAACTCGTCGAGGAATCCGAGCAGCGCGTCGATCTCCACCCAGTCGTGCACCGACGTGGCGGGCTGCCAGGGGCCGGGGTCGATCTCGTCCCACACAACGTGGTGCTCGACCGCGACGCTGTCCGGGTCGGCCGGTGCGGCGTGCCCCGAGTCCAGGGGCGCTGACGCCACCGCGTCACGGGCCTCCTCGTCTACATCCTGTTCCACTTCCTCCTCGTCGTCGAAATCGTCGAGGCTAAAGGTCATCTCGCCCAGGTCCATCACCACAGGCCCCTGCTCGGCCTGCGGTCGTGCAAGGGTCGGGCCGTCGATCACCGCGCCGGTCACCTCGGGCTCGGGCGGCCCGAACTGGCCCATGTCGACCTTGGCCTGCTCGGGCAGCGGCGTGATCCGCTCGGCCAGGGCCTGCGCGAGCTCGGCCTGCGGGGCGTACCAGGTCTGCACGATGATCGCCTAGGATGTCAGCGGCTCCCACAGCCCGCGACCCTGCGGGATGTCTCCCTCCAGTGGCGGGGCGGCGTCGAATGCGCGCAGCGCGGAGGCTCGGTCGCCCGAGGACGTCTTGCCGAGCAGCGTGCGCGCCAGGTTTGTGTTGTGGGTCGGGATGAAGCCCTCCACGAGGAACAGGTGGCTCGGGTGGTCGACCGCGATGCAGCGGGTCGGCTCCGACTCGATCTTCTCGATGCTGGTGATGTGCGGCGGGTGGTCCGGCCGTCAGCCTTCGGCGCGCCCTGCTTGGCGAGCTTGCGCGGCAGGCGGAAGACGGGCAGGTCGGTGGAGAAGGACAGGTGGTGGACCGTCCCTGTGGTCTTCTTCTCGGCTGCGCCTTCGGGGAGGTAGCACGCGTTCCAGGTCGAGTAGCCAACCTTGATGCCGAGGGATTCGATGAGCTCGCGCGCCTGCATCGCGAGCCGCTCGTTGACCTGGGGAAGCGAGCATGTGCCCGAGACCATCACGGAGCCGTCGGTGTCCATGAAGCCCTGGAGCAGGGCGAGGCGCTGCTGGAGGGATCCGCGAAGGTAGTCGGCCGGGATGTGCTTGTCGTTCAGGACGCCAGCGGCACGCAGGTCGACGAGGAGGCCCGTCGTTCCGACCATCTGGTCGCCGCACTTCAGCGGGTGGGCGCCGTAGCCGGCTGCCTGGATCTGACCGATGAGGTGAGCCTGGTCGGTGAGGCCGTCCCGGTCTGTGCATGACGCGACTCCTGCCGAGGTGAAGATCGCCGACGACCGCGACCCGTCGCAGAGCCAGGCGCCCAGAACGTACGGGTCCACGTTGACGTCCGTGTCGGGTGCCGCGACAGGCGCGGTGGTGCGTACAGCCCAGTTGCTCTGCGTTCCGCGGCAGACCTTGACCTGCTTCGCCATCTCCGCGGTGGTGGTGACGAACTCCAAGCCGAGAATCTCTCCGGTGCGCGGGTCGGTGCCGAGCCGGTGCTTCAGGTGGTCGAGGACCGCTACGGCGAGCTCGGTCGCGTTGTAGAGGGTCGGCTCGTTCTCCGGCTGCTTGGACGCGCAGCCGGCGGCCTTCAACTGCGTGGCGAAGTTTCCGGCGCGCGTCGGCGTCACGGCGTGGCCGAGGATCGTCTCAGCGATGTCGCGGGCGGCGAGCCATTGGCCTCGGTGCGCGCCAAGGGTGGTGACGTCGCGGGTCACCGACAGTGCGTCGATCGCGTCGTCGACGAGCCATATGCGGGCCGGAGACCCGCGGCGGGCGGACGCCTTCTGTGGCTCGATTGCGCCGGTCAGCGGGCTGTGCTGGAAAGGGCTCAAACCACGCTCGGCCGCGAACCTCACGACGGCGGCTTCGTCGCGCCATTCGAAGAGGCGCGACAAGTGCTCGGCCGTGCCGTACAGGTCGGTCGGGATGATCGAGGCGGTGTCCCGGATTCGCTCGTGCTCCGCGATACGCTCGGCACGCGGTCGCCCGTCGTCCTTGCGGCCGTACGTCTTGCGGGAGTGCTCGTGGCGCGTGCGCTCACTGGAGACCAGCCATCCGTGGTCGGCGCCGGCCTTCACGACGTGTCCGTCGTCGAAGGTGACCTCGTAGATGTCGTTGTTGGTGAAGACCTCGGTGAACCCGAGGATGCTCGTAGTCGATCCGTCTGGGGCGTAGAGCAGGTCGCCCTCCACCAGCTCGCCGGCCGCCGCCCAGCCGTCCGAGAACCGTTCCGAGACGGGCACTGGGAGGCGAGTGTCGAGGGTCAGGTCCTTGAGGTCGGAGGCGCCGGGGATGGTGTCGAGCATCTTCGCGGCGAGCTTCTGGGTGCCCAGAAGTAGCGTGACGCCGGCGGACCGGGCTTCGCGTGCCATCTTGCCGGCGTAGATGCCGATCTCGGCGCGGGCCTGGTTCTCGGCGATGATGACGGCGCGCTCGAACTCCAGTTGCGGGTCGTCAGAGGGCTTGGGGACCGGTGACTGGCCCATGAGCGAGGTGAACTCGTCGATGAGGACCACGATCGGTGGAGGCGGTTCGGGCAGCTCGAGGTAGGAGCCGACGCCGTGCTGGGCGTTGAGGGCCTTGCGTCGAGCGACCTCGGCGTACACCGTCTTCATGACGCCGGCCGCACCGAAGGCGTCGTCGGCGAAGGCGCGTGCGTACGGCTTGACGAACTGGAAGTCCGCGCCGCCCTTGACCGGGTCGATGACGTAGACGTCGGCGCCCTTGACTGCAAAGCCGTAGAGGTAGGCCTGGGCGAGCACTGACTTGCCGGCACCGGTCACACCGGCCAGCAGGGCGTGCGGTGAAGACTTCGGGTCGAAGACGACCGGCTCGCCCTCGACACCGGTCGCGAAGGGGATGGCGTCGAGCTCGTCGACGGCGTCGAAGTTGAAGCCAGTCCGCTCTGGCAGCGGGTTGACCTCGCACGCCAGGACACGGCACCGATCGGCGCGGCCGTCGGGATCGAGGCGAACCTCGACGAAGGCGTTGGCGGTCGTCGTCTCGAGCTTCTTGGTAGCGGCACGCAGGTCGCCCATGGTCAGCCCGGACGGGAGCTCGAAGTCGAGGACCTGCACCTGCTGGTTGGCGGGAAGGTGTCCGACCTGGAGTAGCCGCGGGGTCAGGCCGCCGACACCGACCACCTTGGCGTCGATGAACGCCTGCTCCCAGTCCAGGGACGCGACGTAGCGGGTGTCCCGGTCAGGGTCAGCGAGCGTGACATGGGCGGGGGAGGTGCCAACGACCAGGATGCAGCCGTCGGGCGCGGCCTCGACGCGCAGCCACTCCGACCCGATGGCCTGGCGCAGCCGCTGCGAGGCTCCGCGGACGTCGGCCAACGTGACGCCGCCGTAGAGGCGCAGCGAGATCTTCCAGATGTGCTTGCCACGACCCGTGGTCAGCGGCGCGACGTCGTAGACCTCGGGCTGGGCCAGCCGGGCCGCCTTGAACGCCTGACTGGTGCGACCGATGAGCGCCCAGCGCTGGGCGTCCAGGTTCACGGACGTGGCACGGCCCGGGCGGCCCTCTCCACCGAACCCGGCAGGAGGTGCGAGGCGGTCGGGGTTCGAGGGAACCGGGCTCGTCGACCAGTAGACGGTGAAGGCCTGCGGGTGCCGCTCACCCGAACGACTTGCCTGGGAGGGCCAGCCCGCCACGGCGACGTACGGCGCGGCCCCGAGCGTGTTAGCGATCTTGGCTTCCTGACCGAAGAAGTCCATGGGGTCTACGCCGTTGAGGGTGACGAAGGCCTGGCGGTGCACGACCGTTCCGTCGACCAACTGCGCCTCGGCGTACGTCGAGTGCTCGATCGTCGGTGGGTTCACGTCCTGCTTCAGCACGCCCTGCCAGCGGTCGACCCAGACGTCCTCGGTGTCCAGCTGTCGCAACGACTCCTCGGTGACCCCGGTGCCCGGGTCGAAGACGCACGAGCCGTCGAGCAGGGCCCCGATGAACACAGCGCCGCGGCCGTTGAGCCGATGGTCGACGATGACGGGCTGGCCGGCCTGCGCGGCGATGTCCTCACGCAAGGGGCGACGCAGGTACCGGATCGGCGGGCCGTCCGGCAGGTGCCAGGTCGTCAGCCAGGCCTGCCGGGTGCTGGTCGCCGGGACGGCCGGGACGGCGTCCTCGTCGGGCGTGACATTGTCGGTGGGGCCTGACGGACTGGAGGCGAGCTGGATGGCTTCGTCGAGGATCGGGCGCGCGTAGCTGCCGGCGTCTGTGGCCCACACCATCGCGCACTGGATGAACAGCTTCGCCTCGGCGCGATCCACGTCCAGAGACGCCAGGTCGGGGGTGGCGTCGGCGTCCCAGCGGACAACCTGGAAGTTCAACGGGTGCCGGGTGCCGGGCTGGGGCTGTCCCTGCGAGTCGATGTTCGGCACGGAGAGAACTGCCAAGCGTTGACCAGCACCGATGGTCGGAAGGATCTTGGCGCCGAGCAGCCAGAAGGTCATCGCGCCGGCGTGCCCGGGTGCGATGAAGGTGTCGACGGTGGCGTTGCCGATCCGGTCGCGAGCGATCAGCGTCGGTGCAGGGTCGTGCTTGAGCATCTGCCAGCGTGGCGCCCACTCGAGGCGCGCAGCGACCACCGTGCGCCAGTCGCCCAGGGACGCCTTGACCCACCACCTGGCGACGACGGAGGCCGCGCCTGCGAGGCCTCCGATGACGTACCAGGCCTTCTCAGCGATGCTCGGCAGCGGAGGTGGCGGAAGGAAGAGGCCCACGGTCCAGCCGACCGCGACGCTCGCTGTGGCGGCACCGAGCACCGCGACAGCGATGGTGCGCCGGGGCGCTCGACGCACCTGCTTCAGAGCGTCGATGCGGACGCCGCCGGTGAACTGCACCGGGGTGACCGTCCAGGCGGAGGCGGCCGTACACAGCCAGATGAGCAGGGCGCCCGGGCCACCGAACCACCATGCCACCGGGGCCAGAGCGACGCCGAGCAGGGAGAAGGCCGTCGCGGTCGCCGCGGACACCGACTGCGGCTGCGCGTTGCCGCGGGCGGGGCGCCGGGTTGCGGCCATCGGGCGGGTCCCTTCGTGACGGTGACTGGTGTGTGGGCTGCTCGTGATGTGCGGCTGTCGCTCACCACCAGGAGTCGGTGCCGGTGGCCCTCAGGTGGGTCGGTTCCGGAACTCCTATGCCGGGGGTCGCTGCTGGGCGGTGCACCGGGAGAGCGGTGACGAGCTGAGCGAGGGCATGGACCAGGTTGGGCTCGGCCGGCTTGGCGCCCCACAGACCGCGGGCCTTGAACCGCCGGGCGGCGAGCGAAGCGAGCTGGTCGCCGGCGATCGCCTTGGCGCCGACCGGTGCCATCCAGCGAGTGGAGAGGCTGCCGCGGGTCGAGCTCGGCCAGACGACGAGCAGGGGCGTGGCGAACTTGGCGCGTACGTTGCGGCCGGCCAGGTAGCGCTCGAGCGCCTCGCGGGCCATCTCCATGGTCTTCTTGTCGGCGTGCTTAACGCGCTTCCATCCCCGGCGGGTCACCCCGGCCAGGGTCCAGTACGTCCCGGGCGCCCAGACCTTGGAGTCGAGGAGGTGGACTGTCGAGCCGACGACGACGACGTGGTCGATGTTGGCGGTGAAGCCCGGGATCGGGATGCGCAGGTCGTGCAGCACCGTGACCCCGTCGTGCGGGAGGGCGTGCTGGTCGAGCACCGCGGCGGAGCGGAGTTCGCCTGCCTTGCCGATGCGGGCGACATCGGCATTCACAGCCCAGGCTGCGTTCTCAAGTCCGGCGCCGGCGCGACCGATGATCCGGGGGCAGTCCGACATCAGGAGATCACCGCCGCGAAGACGTCGGCGAAGAAGTACAGGACCAGGCCGATGACGATCGCGCCCATGACCAGGGCGCCGTTGCCGCGCAGGTAGTCGCGTACGTCGTCGGACTCGTCGCGCGGCGCCGCCAGGGAGCGGAGGAGTCGGCTGTGGCCCTGCTGGTCGGGCTGCTGGCCCGGGAAGTTCTCCATGTCTGGCAACATGCGTAGATGGCCAGTCGTTAGCGCTCCAGCGTTAGTTCTTACGCGCTAGTTTCCGGGCGCATTTTACCCGGCGCCTGCGCTTAAAGTAGGGGTGCGCTGCCCGTTATATAACGTTACATCTCTATCGTTATGTAAGATGTGGTCATGGACAAGGATCAGCCACGCCAGGACCGCGGCACTCCGGCCGGCGGGCGCTGGCGCGCACAGCGACGCGCCGAGGTCGACATCCCGATGGTCTTCGAGTCCCAGCCACTCCAGGAAGACCGGTGGCGCGTCGACTACGAGCCGCTGCACTGGGACCTCGACGAGACCGTCCCGATGCCGCGCCGGGAGCGGGCAGCTGCCCGAGGCCCGTACCAGGCCTCCATCCCGCCCTTCATCAACGACCTGCCGATCGAGCTCGACGAGACCGTGTCCGTCGACGCAGCCGAGGCAACCATGGAGCTGGCTCGCTTCGACGCCGAGATGACTGAGCGGCTCGCCACCTTCGGGCCCGGCGAGCACGAGATGTCGCCGATGGCCGCGGTGCTGCTGCGCACCGAGTCAGCCTCCTCGAGCCAGATCGAGCAGATCACCGCCAACGCCCGCAACCTCGCCCTGGCCAGCATCGGGGAGAAGACCGGCGAGAACGCCCAGCTCGTCGCCACCAACACCGACGCCATGCGCACCGCCATCGCGCTGTCGGAGGACATCAGCCCAAAAACAATCCTGGCGGTGCAGAACGCCCTGCTCGCCGACAGCGCACCCGAGCACGCCGGCAAGTGGCGCGAGTCGCAGGTATGGATCGGCGGCCGCGGGTCGACCCCACACTCGGCCACCTTCGTGCCACCCACCTACCACCGCGTCCCCGAGCTCATCGACGACCTGGTCGACTTCACCCGCCGCGTCGACGTGCAGCACCTCGTGCAGGCGGCGATCGCGCACGCCCAGTTCGAGACCATCCACCCCTTCCCCGACGGCAACGGCCGCACCGGCCGCGCGCTCGTGCACGCCATGCTGCGCAACAGCGGAGTGACCCAGCGCATCACCGTCCCGGTCTCCTCCGGCCTCCTGACCAACGTCGAGGACTACTACGAGGCGCTGGGGGAGTACCGCGAGGGCGACCTCAACCCCATCGTCCAGGAGTTCACTCGTGCCGCCTTCCGGTCCATCGACAACGGCCGGATCCTCGTTGACGACCTGGTGCGCACCCACGCCAGCTGGCTCGACCGGGTCAAGGCACGCAGCGACGCCGCGGTCTGGCGAGCACTGCCCCTGGTGGTCTCGCAGCCCGCCGTCACCGTCAACTACCTGATGGACAACCTCGCCATCAGCCAGCCCGCCGCGCTGCGCGCGGTCAACCAGATGATCGAGGCCGGCGTCCTGGAGTCCGTCGGCAACCCGCAGCGCTCACGCGTCTGGGCCGCACCCGAGGTGACCTCGGCTCTCGACGAGTTCGCTGCACGGGCCGGTCGACGCAGCTTCGGGACCTAGGCGTCTCCTCGAGCTCGACGCGCGCTCCGCTCGGCCATTCGACGTACGTGGTTGCGGGTGGCGCGGTTCACACGGCGGGCAACCTCCTCGTCCGTGAGCACCCAGCCGAACAGGCTCCGCGCGTACGCCACCTGGTCGGGATGATCGGCGGGCTGGTGCGGACCCAGTGGATCCATGCAGATCGGACACCGGCTGAGCGGGTCGCGCAGGAACTCCGCGAACGCATGGACGGCCTGCGCATCCTCGTGGGAGATCCCACGGTCGGAGGCCTGTTGGTCGATCTGGGTGTGGATGTCGGTCATCGCGGTCCCCTCGGGATGGACGGAATACTGGGCCGCAGCTCGCCGGTGGCGGCAAGGACCGGTCGGGAGAACTGGCAGGTGCCGAAGGCGTTGCAGCGGGCGTGGTTGCACGGCGAGGTCCTCACGACGCGGCCGACGCGTGCTTGGCGTGGTGGCGCAACAGCGCGTCCAGGGAGTCGATCAGGCGCGTCTTCCGATGCCGGTCCGGCTGACGGCCGTACTCCTGGCACAGCTGATCAGCGAGTGCGGCCGTGATGCCCCGCCGGTGCGCAGTGAGCACGTCGTCGATCGAGCGACACCCCGCCTTGCGGTAGGCGTTCAGGTGTGAGGGCCGCAGGCCCGCCTCGTGCAGCGCGATGAGACCGTCGAGATGGCGCTCGGGGATGGCCGCAAGCCCTCTTCGATGGCCGAAGCCGACCAGCGGAGGCGTCGTGGCGTCGTACTTGGTCCTCGCCCCTGCCTTCCCGGTCGTCAGGGCATCGGCCCAGCGCTCCGTGCTCGTCCAGGTCAGACCGTGGTCGGCGAGTCTGCGGGCCATGGCCGCCGTGGCGCCGCGCCGAGTGTCTCCTCCGCCGTACATGGGGATCTCGGCGACGCCCCGCGGGCCGAGATCATCCTTCTCGGTCCAGCCGTGCTCGACGAGGTAGCGCAGGTCGGCCAGCGTGTAGCGGTCGTTGCCGCCAGTTCGCAGGTGGTGGGTGAGCTCGCCGCCCTCATCCGTGCCGTAGTGCCGGTCGCCCAGCGGGCGGAACCAGTCCTCCGGCAGCCCGACCAGGATCTCGTGGCACCGCTCGGGCGGGTGACCTTCGGCCTTGGCCATCAGGACGGCGGCAGGAGGGATGCCGTCGTGGCGGAACGCGATCGCCTCCGGCAGGGTCAGGCCGGCCCGCAGGTAGGCGTCGAGGTCCGCGGCCCGGGCGACGCCGGCAGAGGCCAGGTCTTCGTAGGAGGCCGGGGTGATCTCTGCACCGAAGCCGAACGCGTCGATCTCGATGCGGTGGCGGCTGGCCGTGGTGATGACGCTCCACGCGTAGGACGGTCCGCGGCCGGCGTCGAGGAAGGCGGTGACCACCTCGTGGGACCTCAGGTGCCGGCGTGCATCGCCGGATGGTGCTCGCCGGTTGTGCCGCTGATGCTCGCTCATCATCGCGTCGTGCTGGTGGGCGGCGTTGCCGATCGCTCGCCATTCGCTGCGGTTGTCGGGATCCTCGAGCCAGGCCTTGGCGCCGACGAGCACGAACGTCTCGAACTCGGTCGTGTCGATCAGCACGCCGTCGGGGAGGGTGGCCAGCACACCGGCGTGTGACAGCTGCGCGGTGATGAACGCCGTGTCGGTGATGCCATGCCGGATGAACGGAAGTACTGCGCGGGCGTCTGGGCGTCCGCCGGCGATGGTTGGGTCGACACTGAAGGTGGCCATCAGCCACTCGACGGCCTCCGGCCCGCTCATCGCAGCCAGGTCAGCGCGCTCGGTCATGATCGGGTTCTCCGGTTCGCGTGCGCCAGAGCCGCGGCGCGTCTCAGCTCGGCGACGTCGTGTCGGGTCTCGGCCAGCTTCGCGCGGATGCGCGCGCTGCGACGGGCCAAGAGACGGCGGCCGACGAAGCCGCGCACCGTGCCGGAGCCGCAGTGCTCAAACCACAGCGGCGCCGGCATCAGCGCACCACCGATTCGGTGATGTCCACACCCGGAAGGTGTGCGGGCTCGAAGGCCATGTGCTGCTCGTGCCGCTGCGCCCGGGAGAAGTCATCGGTCAGGGCGAGTCCATGGAGGACCGGGATGACCAGGGCTCCCGCGTAGGCGCCGAGCGCGTCCTGGGTGAGTTGGCTGCCCAACGCGTCGTCGGCGTGTTCGCGGACGAAGGCCTCGGCAGCTTCGGCGATCGAGGTGCCGTCGGGGACGTCGAGGGGCTCGTGGTCGCCGACGAAGGTGGCCGTGATCATCCAGAGCGCCAACGCGATCTGGGTACGCGATGGCGATCCGGGCACGTCGAGCAGGTCGCGGAGCTCGATCTCGTGCGGGTCGTGCTCGTGCCAGAGCCCGCGGGTCAAGGAGGTCATGCATGGTCCGTGTGCGGCCGAAGCCATCTAGCTCACCGGTGCCCGATCTGTCCTTCCGGCATTGGTTCTGTCAAAGAACTCGAGGAGCGAGAGGCCCGGTCCCGCACACGTCTGCGACGCCCTCACCTTCCGCAAAGACCCAGGAGCGCCCGTGCTCGACAGCCCAGCCCTCACGTTGGTTTCACCACCATCGCTGCCCACGCCGCAGACCGGCGTTCGAGCTATCGACTTGTTCGCTGGCTGGGGTGGGATGACCCTTGGCGCCAAGCAGGCCGGCGTCAATGTCCTCTGGAGCGGAAACCACTGGCCGCTGGCGGTCGAGACGCACGCGCTCAACCATCCCGAGACGCTGCACGAGTGCCAGGACCTCCGCCAGGCGGACTGGACCGCCCTGCCCGAGTACGACGTTCTCCTGGCCGCACCGGCTTGTCAGGGTCACTCGCCGGCCTCGCAGGCCCGCCGCCGGGCGTACCACGACGCGCTGCGCGCGACCGCGTTCTCGGTGATCGACTGCGCCGACGCTACCGAGCCCAAGGCCATCGTGATCGAGAACGTGCCCGCCTTCGTGCGTTGGCGTCTCTACCCGGAATACCGGGCGATGTTCGAGAAGCTCGGGTACGTCCTCGAAGAGCGGTTCGTCACGGCGTCGAGGCATGGCGTGGCACAGCGTCGTCGTCGATTTTTCCTGCTCGCCACCCGTCCCGGCGTGAAGGTCCGGCCCCTGACCGAGAACCCTGTCGAGCCGGCGTTCGGTCCGCTGCTCATGCCGGCACCCGAGGAGGCATGGACGCCCGTGCACACAGCCCCTTCGTCGGTCCAGATGCGGATCGAGCGTTCGCGAGCTCGACACGGCGACCGGTTCCTCACCCAGCACACCACCGACCACCACGGCGTCCCGCTCCACGAACCGATCCGCACCATCACCACCGGTGCCGCGCACTGGAACCTTGTCGACGGCGACCGCTACCGCCAGCTCAGCGGCCGCGAGCTCGCACGTGGCATGGGTTTCCCGGACTCCTTCGGGTGGCCGGAGACCGCCACCATCGCCCAGGTCACCCGCGGGCTCGGCAACGCCGTCTGCCCGCCGGTCGCCAAGGCGGTCGTCGGTGTGACCGCGGAAGCGATCGCGGCGTGAGCAACGAGGTGTCAGTGAGGAGCGAGACCCTCGCAGCCGCACACGGACCGGTGGCCGCCACGTCGCCCGCCCAGAAGGAGTCATGTCGATGCGACAAGGACTGAGCGACGACGGCACGACCTACCGCATCGAGTACCAGATCCAGCGCCAAGGCCCGGGCGACGACGACTTCGTCGAGATCGGCTTCGGGTCGTCGGGCGAGTCCCGCGACCTGGAGGGCGCCGTGTTTGCCATCGAGTCGTACGTCAGCAACGGCCAGTGGGAGACCGAGCCCGGCCAACCCGACCCCGACGAGGTGAGGGCCGCGATCCAGCGTGGCCGAGAGGAGCGAGGGTGAACAGCCCGCGCCCCGTCACCGAGCCGGACCGCTACGGCTACCAGCCCGTCCACGACGAGACCCAGCCGTGCCTGGGCTGCGGCAAGACCGTCACTTTCAGCGAGGACACCGGCTCGTGGTGGATTCCCTACGAGCGAGGCAACCCACCGGTCGGCACGTTCGACTGCCCCGGCGGCGGCGGTGTCGCCGGCCGGCACGCGGGCTCGGTCCCCCGGTTCGACCGCAACGCCGTGCTCCGGGATCAGCAGCTGCGGGTGATCGGCGAGCTCGTCGGCTACATGGACCTTCACGTCGGCAAGTACCAGATCAAGCAGCTGACGACGGAGCAGAAGGAGCTGTGGGCCGACATGGTCGACGCCACCGAGTGGCTCCAGGCCCGCGAAGACCCGTCGTCCGCCTACCCCGACGGCATCCCCCGCCGCACACCGCGCTGGTGGCGCGACGACTACGACGGCCCGACCGGCCCCGATGACCCGCGCTGGCACTACACCGACCGCCGCGAGCCCGACCCGTTCCGCTACATCCACCGCATGACCACCACCGAGGACACCCCATGACCGACACCATCGAACTCGTCGACGGCGACGGCTACCCGACCGACGAGGCCACCGACCTGATCCGCAGCTGGACCGGAAGCCCACGGGTCCTGGTCGACGACCTCCTGGGCCCCATCTTCGAGGGCTACGGCAGCCTGACCGTCACCCGCGTGACCGACGACTACGACCAACCCGCGCGTCGCGTCCGCCTGGCCACCGGCGGATGGTCCGGCTGCGAGGACGCCATCGGCGACCTGAAGCGGACGTGGTTCTGGTTCGGCTGGTGGGAGTCCTCGCGGCGCGGAGGCGCCTACGAGTTCGTGGTCCCCGAGAAGTCCTGGGACGAGCCGATGATGGCGTTCCCGCAGACCTCAGGCGGCCCGCTCGACGACACCGCGGCGGTCGCTGAGTTCATGCACGCCTTCGGCCAGGAGGTGCGGTCCACCCCGACCACCGACATCACTCCCGACGAGCGTGCCCTGCGCGCCCGTCTGGTGCTGGAGGAGGCGCTGGAGTTCGTCGAGGCGATGGGCTGCGACGCGACGGTCGACGACGTGGACGTGACCAAGGACTCCGTCACGGTCGAGATCAACCGGGACGTCGAGACCGACCTGGTCGAGGCCACCGACGCGCTCGCAGACCTGAACGTCGTGGGGAAGGGCTCGGCGCTCACCTTGGGCATTCCCGTCGACGATGCGTTCCGGATCGTGCACCGTACGAACATGGCCAAGCTCGGTCCCGACGGCGAGCCCATCCGCCGCGACGACGGAAAGGTCCAGAAGCCGGAAGGATGGCAGCCCCCGACTCAGGCGCTGAGGGATCTCCTCCTCGAGCGCGGCTGGGCCGGCTGACCAACGCGCTGGGGAGCGAGACGGTCTCTGCCGCACACCTCTGGGGTATGAGCACTCCCATGCTGAGCGTTGCCGCGACCAGCGGCGTTGCGCGCCCTCGCCGCCACGAGGACCAGAAGGCGGCCAAGAGCACCTCGAAGGTGCCCCGGCAGTCGATCAGGCACGTCCCGGTCGAGCAACTGGTGAACCACCCCGCGAACGTCCGCGACGACCTGGGCGACCTCACTGAGATGGCCCAGAGCATCCGCGAGCACGGGATCCTCCAGCCGCTCACCGCCACCGAGCTCCCCGGGACCGGGCAGCTCATCCTGCTCGCCGGGCACCGCCGCCTCGCCGCGTCCCTCCTGGCCGGCATGAAGACCGTGCCCGTCATCATCCGGCACGAAGTGACCGAGCTCAGCGACCACATCGTGCTCATGTTGGTCGAGAACACCCAGCGACTGAACCTGAACCCGATGGAGCGCGCCGAGGCCTACGGCGCCCTGCTCCACTCGGGCCTCAGCAGCGCCGAGATCGCGCGCCGCACCGGGACCAAGCAGGCGACGGTCTCCACCTACCTAAACCTGCTCATGCTCGACGAAGAAGAGCGCGAGGAGGTCCGCCGGGGTGTCCGACCGGTGACCAGCTCCATCCAGAAGATCCGGGCTCAGAAGCAGGCGGAGCGCACCGTCGCCGAGAAGCGGCCCGTGGGGCGGCCCAAGGGCGCCAAGACGAAGCCGTGGTTCGGCGACACGCACCCGCTGGCCAGCCAGGCCCGCGCCCTGTGCGGTCACCGCGGCAGTCCCAAGGTGGGTGCTGTCGCGTGCGGCCCGTGCTGGGAGCAGGCGATCCGTGACGACATAGGCAAGACGGCCATCGCAGCGCCGCCGGTGCGCGCGGTGGCCGACGACAGCGCCGTCGAGCGCATCCTCGGAGGCGACTGGAAGGCGAAGTGCAGTCCCTCGGACAAGGCCGAGGTGTGTCGTCGCTGGCACGCGGCCGGCAAGTCGCTGAACAAGCTGGCCGCGCTAACCGGGTGGAGGCCCAGCCGCTACTACGTCGCCCTCGAGAGCGCGTCCGTCGCGTGACCGCCACCGAGGCCACTGCCGAGATTGTGGCGGCCATCGACCCGACCCCCGAGCAGGCGGCGTACGCCGCCGACCAGTTGCGCGAGATCCTCACGCTCCTGGGTCCCGGCCGCGTCTCCTTCTACCGCGACTGCACCTCGATCTGGCACGACGCCGGCTCTCGCAACGAGATCCGTGCGCGCATCGCCCGCCTTGACGAGATCGCCGGACGGCGCCTGCCGCTGATCGACGACCAGGAGGCGCAGGAGTGGAAGCACTGCGGCCGCGGACCGTGCTCGGACCGCGCCGGCCACGACGGGGACTGCGACCGATGAAGAGCGATCAGGCGCCACGCTCGGCCTCGAGCGAGCAGGCTGGGCCGCTGATGACTGACACGGTCGGCGCCGCACACGTCAAGGGCATGACCGCGACCACCACCGATCCCGCTCCGCTGACCGTCGACGACCTCCAGGAGGACGACGTCCTGCGCTGGATCCCCGAGAGCCGCCACACCTACGAGGGCGCAGCCGTCGTGCACGGTCGCGAGGACGGCTCGCTGTACGCCGTGGACACCTTCTGGGGCAGCGGCAACGGCAACCACGTCCTGACGCCGGCCGAGATCGCCACCGCGACCGTCGAGTGGAACATCAACGACTTCCGACCCGCAGACGCACGCGTCGAGACGTGGAGCGACTTCGCGCCAGAGGACCGCCGCCACCTCCCTTCCCAGCACGGCCTCCAGGCCACCTACTGGATCCGGCCGGGCGCACAGCCCGACCACGGCACCATGGTCGCCAAGGCCGAGGATCGGTTCCGCGACGCCCAGAGCAAGCTGACCTCCGCCCAAGCGGCCGTCGACTGGGCCCGCAAGGACCTCGATCGACTGAGGGCAGATGGGCGCAAGGGTGACCAGCCGAGGGAGGACACGTGCTGATCGGGCCGCCTTCAGGGTCGTTCATGACCGCCCGAGAGTGGTCGAGAAGCGTTCAGCGAGCCCTCGTCCAAGGGCAGGGGGCGCCTGGCGATCCCGCGATCCGCGAGGACGCCCCGTACGCAACGATCCTGTGGACGCCCGAAGGCGGCCTGCTAGGAGTCCTCGCCGTGGACCCTGGCTTCACCAAGAGGGAAGGCCAACGAGAAGTGAACCGCGCCCGCAACGCGGGTCGTTTCGGTGCAGAAACAATAATGTTGAGCGGCACGCGTATGACGGTGCGCATCTTCAATGCTCTGACTCTTGGGATGTTCACGGGCATTTCAGGCGCTCTGATCACCGAGTCTGTACACGGTCTAGGAGTGGGCTTCGCGGCATCCGCTGTCGCCCTGTGGCGGACGAAGCCGCGAGATGAGGCTATTCGGTTCCTCGCCGATGTCGACGTCGTTGAGATCCGCCGTCTGCTAGATGTCGCGACGTGGGTGGGAATCGCCGACCAGGCCGCACACGCGGTCCGCGACATCCTCTGGAACGCACAAGACGATGGAGCAGCCCTCGGCACGAACCTCGGCTCACTGGCAGACGCGGTCGCTAGATACACCCGAGCAGTCAACCGACGCGACAGCCTGTTCGGACTGGCGTCGTCGCCTGTAGCGCCCGACGAGTCCGCACCACAATGCCCCGATCACCTCGACCTCATCGACTGGCTCATCAGCGAAGGGCACGTCATCGAGTCTCTGTGCCACGAGAAGGAGACCCAGTGACCGCTCGCGGCGACAACACCGGCCACCCCTGAGTCCAGCCCATTGTGGTGCGTCCCGGGACGTCAAGATCGAGAAGAGGGACGTGAAGCGCGTGGCGTACGTCGGTGACGTCTGGTGTTTGCGAACGCCCGACGAGGTGTTCATGGTCCGCCGCAACGGCAAGGCGATGTGGTCCGGCAACTGCGACGACTTCGGTGGCACCGACCTCAACTACATCTGGACCGACGCCTACCCGACCCGCTTCCTGCTCAGCCGAGACCCCCTGGACATCCCCGCCGACGACAAGGAGTCGATGGCCGCGATGGAGGCCTACGCCTCGTTCGCGCAAGGCGAGATCGCCGACCTCTTCGGGCTCTCGATCGCGACCTTCCCCGACAACGAGCTGCTGCGCCTCGACCCGTACGTCGTACACGCCACACCCGAGGTGCCCGCCCCTGGCGGCATGTGGTCGTTCTTCAAGATCAGCGTCAGCACCCACCGCTACGACCTGCTCGGCAACTCCCACAACCACCTCCTCGACGACGACTGGCCACTCGTCTCGCGCGAGACGCTGCGCAACCAGCCGAACGGCGGCAACCGCGACGACGCCGGAGCCACAGCGTGACCACGGTCCCCACCGCGGCGACCGGTCACGTGCTCGCCGACGAGGACGCCAGGCCTACCTCGACATTGGCGTGAAGTCCTACGAGCTGGTCTGGCTGCGGTTCCCCGAGCTGACCGAGCACCAGGCGCACTGGGTGCTGTGGGAACTGACACTGTTCCCGCTCGCCTCGGGACTGCACGACATCGTCGACGAACTCGCCCAGCTCGAGCAGGCGGACCTGCCGGCGAAGGTGCCAACCGCCGGCGTGGTGAGTGCCTCAGGCCAGACCGCGTAGCCGGACAGGCACACCCGTCGGCCCGGCAGCACCGACGGCCTCGCCGAGCGCGCGACCCTTCGTGCGGTTCGGGCGCGCCGGTGTCGGGACGGGCACCGACGTCACGCCGGCGTCGCGCAGCAGCAGGGGCCACATGGCCGGGACGTCGCCGGACTCCTGGCCGCGCTGGCGCAGCCAGTACGGCGTCTGGCCGAGCAGTGCGGCGTTCGAGATCACCGCCGTCATCGCCGCGCGGTCACGGGCCGTGAACGGCACGGCCAGGTTGCTCGAGCCCGAGTCGAGGAAGTCGGCCGGCTGCCACAGCTCAGCGCCGCGGCCGATGGGCCGGTCCGCACGCAGGGTGAAGAACGCGTCGCAGATGCGGTGTCGCGACGGGAACCACTCGCGCCACGACGCCACGCCCATCCGGGCTGCCACCCGGTCGGCCTTCGCGCCGGGGAACTCCTTGCAGGCGGCCGCGATCGCCTGATAGGTCGCGGCCCGCGCGGTCGGGGTCATCACCACGAACACCACGGTGAGACCGGAGATGGCCATCGGCCGTTCGGCGAGCAGTTGCGCCCACTTGCGGACCTTGTTGGTGAACGTCTTGGAGATCGTGCGGGTGATCTCGATGGCCACCCGCATCCCGTCGGGTCGCACGATGCACAGGTCGGCGGAGCGCTGGTCGCCGACGATGGGCGTGCGGCCCAACCCGGATCCGGCCAGCAGGTCGACGGTGCAGAACCGCTCACCCAGCACGGTGCCCACCTCGGCGTACTCCGCGGCCCGCAGGCCCAGCTCGGTGGCGAGCACGTTGTGCTGGTCCCACTGCGCGGTGTGCACCCAGTCGAGTCCGCCGGTGACCGCGACCCGCTCCGGCATGGTCAGCCGCGGCGCGATCTCCTCGTCGTAGACGGTTGAGCGGGACGGACGCAGCAGCGTCTCCCCGGTCAGGAACGACGCGCGGTTGAGCCCGGAGACGAACACGCCCAAGTCGAGGAGGTGGCTGGCGAAGCCTGCCGACACGGCTGGGTGCAGCGGGCTGGTCAGCCCGGCGTCGCCGGTGAGAGCGGCGGCCTGCTGCGCAGACATGGTGCGCCAGGAGAACAGCGACCCGGCCAACGCCAGGCGACTTCCCCACGCGGCCCGCTTCGAGCTAGGCGAGCAGAATGACTCGATCGCCTCGGCCTCCGGCATCGCCAGCTGGGTGGGCAGCTCGCCGACACCGGCAGCCATGTGGCGGGCGGCCGTGGTCGCCGACGTCCACGACGCGCCGCCGCCTGCACCCCACAGGTCGTCCCACCAGGGGTCGTGGCGTGAGGCCGCGTCCGCACCCTCGACGGTGCACGCCGAGGCGAGGTCGGAGAAGTGCCAGGAGTTGTCGGGGTCGAAGCGCTCCGGCGGGGTGTGCCGACCGGACGCGACCTGGTGCGGGTCGCCGAGCGTCGACGTCGGGGTCTTGAATCGTGTCGCCAGGCCCCATGGCTCGGCCGGGGTGGGCTGCTCTGCCGGTACGGGCTCGAGGTCGCTGGCGGCCGTGGGCGTGGCCTGTTCTGTCACGGGCTGAGCCGGGGTGGGGGTGGCCTGTGGTCGCCGGCGGGCGACCACTCGCGCGGCTGTCGGAACGGTGCTCACCGGGTCACCACGTCAACAGGTTGGGGAAGTCGGCGGGCCGGTCGTCCTCGGGCTCCTCGTCCACGACGACGGCCATCGGGGTGGGGTCCGCCATCACCGGAGACACGGCCGGCTCGGTCGGCGTGATCGACCGTGCGAGCGAGCCCGTGGCGGGATAGCCCTGCACTTCGGCGAACCCGGCCCGGTCGGCCTCGAAGTCCCGCACGTGCACGGTGAACGCCGGCTGTCGCTTCTTGACCACGTGCGAGCGCACGACCGCGGTGTACGTCGAGAGTTGCAGGATGTCGGACGCCTGCCAGTCGCCCTCATCACCGGAGACACCCTCGGCGAGCTCGCGCGCGGTCTTCATGTCCTCCTGGGTGTAGGAGACCAGCGTGGAGAAGTTCATCAGCGCGGTGCGGACCTTGTCGGGCAGCTGCTCGGGGCGCTGTGTGGCGAGCGTCGGGCGGACCCCGAACGAGCGGCCCTGGTCCTTGAGCCAGGCGATGACCGCCTCCGACGAGCCGGCCAGCAGTGCGAGCTCGTCGGCGTAGATGGAGACCGACCGGCCCTGGGTCTCCCAGCCCGAGCAGTTGCGCTGGATGGCGTGGCGGAGCGAGAACATCAGGATCGCCGACATCTGCCGGCTCAGCTCGTCCTCGACGATCCGGCCGGTGCGAGACGTGCCGGTGTTGACCACGACCGCGCGGTGGTTGGTGAGGATCTGGTCCCAGGTGACCTTGCGCCGGGCTGGGGCCCACCACTGCTCGAGCTCCATGAGCTGGCGGATCTTGTTTCGGGGCGCCTCCTGGAGCGCGCGGCGCTGAGCCGGGGACACGTTCGCGCCGTACAGCGGGCTGAGCCCCACGACCGTCTCGGTCAGTTGCGGGTCGGCGTCGTCGAGCACCGAGGCCCCGGCGATCTCGGCGGCCAGCATCCTGCCGGCGTCCTCACTGCGGCCGCCGAGCAGGACGTGCGCGAAGTACAGGGGCGAGCCGTCGGGGTTGATGTTCTCCACCTCGGCAGCCATCTCGCGGGTGACCAGCAGCGCGGCGGGCAGGACACCCATGAGCGTCTCGAAGGATCGGTTGCCGATGGCCTGCTCGCCGAAGGCGTAGATGCAGGCGTTGACGAAGAACGCGGCTCGGTCGGTCACGGTGCCCGGCACCGCGAACAGGTCGATGCCGACCGAGGCGGGGTCGGCCACGTCGATGACCACCATGACGTCTCCGGTCGCGTCGACCCAGCGTTGGTAGTCAGCGACGCCGTCGCCCTTGGACTCGAAGGCGATCAGGGCGTTGCGTGCACCCGGGAAGCCGGGAAGCCCGGACGGGTGTTGGCGCTCCAGGCATGCCCAGCCCCACAGCGAGCGGGTCAGCGCCGACTTGCCGGATCCGGCCTTGCCGACGATCCCGATGCCACCGAATGCGTCGGTCGCTGGGAGGTAGGCGGGGCCGGCCGCCGTGTCTCCGATGAGCGGACCGACCCGAGCGAGCAGGACCGGTGGTACCTCGCGGTGCTTGGTCGAGGTCTCACCCGAGGCTGCGCCGGCCTGGGGTGCGATCACGCCGACGACCGTCTGCGGTCCGACGAGGAACGCGGAGTCGTCCAACGGGTAGTCACCGTCGAAGGCAGGCATCGGCTTGTCGCCGACCACGGTCTCCTTGCGTGGCGGCTTCGGCTTTCCGCGGCGGTGCGTCGGCGCCCCGAAGTCGAGGTCAGCAGCTGCTCGACGAGCTCGGCTCCACGCCGAGGCGATGAGACCGGTGAACCGGCCGGCCGCAGCTAGCACCGACACGGCCGCGAGCGCAGCGCCGGGCAGCACCAGGCCGTGGCCAGGTGCGTCGACGAAGGCGGGCACCAGGTCGGCTTTGAGCCCGGTGGCCACCGCGAGGCCGGTGCCGACGAGCGTGGACAGCACGGGGCCGCGGACCGCGGCCGATCGGGTCGGCACCTCGGCGGTCGCGGAGATGTCGAAGCCGGGCATCGCCGAGCGGGTGGCGTCGAGCAGGGCCCGGGTCGCGTGCGGGTCGACACCACCGGCGTAGATCGAGACGACCAAGGCGTCGGGGCTCATCGAGTGGTGGGTCGGCACCGCGGTGGAGAGTCGGTGGGCCAGCCAGGTGTGGTTGCGGGTGCGCTCCTTCTTGCTCGGCCGGCGCACCGTGACCGCCACCCAGCAGCCGTGCGGCAGCGCGGTGGCCAGCAATCTCGAGGTCTCGGCCGGGCTCTGGGGGATTCGGGGACGTCGCAGCGACGGGGACACCTGGTGGGGCGCTGCCGGCCTCAACCGCAGGGTCAAGGCTTGGGCGTGGGGTCAACCGCGAAGACGACGCCGAAGGGCCCGCACCCGGTCTGGGTCATCTGGCCCGGGTTGTCGATCCCACGCTCCTTGAGCATGGGAGTGGTGAGTCGCTCGGACTGCCAGTGGCCGCCCTCGCTGAGCCAGGACCCGACGCCCTCGTCGTCGAACCCCCACTCGCCGACCTCGAGCTGGTTGCCCTGGGCGTCGAAGACTGCGGCCCCGGCCATGTAATCCCCCTGGTCGGAGTCCTCCATGGTGAAGTAGGCGGCGTCGGGGTGCGCGTCCTTGGCGAGGTCGCGCAGCGCCTGGACAGCGGTTAGCTGCACCCGCTTCTCGAGGTCCCGGTGTTCCTTGGACAGCGCGTCGAGTCGGTCGTGGACCGGCGCTCCATGGTGGCCGTTGAGGTAGGCGAGGCGGTTGACCAGCTTCTGGTGCCGGGTCTCGTGCGCCGCGATGGCTTCGTCGTGCTTCGCCTCGCTCATGCCGCGGCCGAACCGCTCCAGCTCGTCGCGCCACTGGGTGGACATCTCGATCGCCATCTCCAGGGCCTCGACCTCCTGGTCCTCCCGGGCGCCGGGCTGGGCGCCGAGGTCGGAGAGGGTGCGGGGCTGGGCCGGCTCGTCGAGACGGACGTCAGCCTCGGACTTGACGGAGGCGGCGAACTGGCCGCCGGTGGGGACACCGGCGGCGACACGGCTGGCGTGGTTCGAGGTGGTCATCGTGGTCACTTCCAGTTCTCGGGGTGGTAGCGGGACCAGGTCGTGCTGACGGCCCGGGAGCGGGCGGCCGACTCGGCGCGGTCGAGGGCGTCGATGCCTTCGGCGAGGGGCTCTTCGGCGTATTCGACGTCGGCGCGCACCTCGCTGGAGCCGGGGTCGTCGGGATCGGTGTGGGCGGTCCAGCTCGTGACCTGTTCGACGGCGTAGACAAGTCGGGTGCCGCCGACCTCCCCGCGGATTCCGTCGGCGTAGCGGCGCAGCTGCTGGATCTCGTCGCGGACGTCCTGGTGGTGATCGGGGTGGACGACGCCACCGAGGGTCTCCAGCGCGCTGGCCTTCTCCTCGGCCGCGCGGGCAGCATCAAGCCGGTCGACGATCTCCTCCCAATCGGAGTAGTCCAGGCGCGGCGTGCCCAACTGGCCGTCGAGATGGGCGGTGACGAAAGTGCGGACTTCCGCGCTCACGAAAGGCTCGTCGTGGCTGGGCATCGCCCAGGTGGAGAAGACCGACGGCTCGATACCCAGGGACGCGTCACCGGCGGCCTGGACGGTCTCGTCGTAGTAGCCGTCGGGCCGTGGGCTGACCCGCACCGGCCGTCCTTCGGCGAGGGCGATGAGGCGGGCCTCCTCGGCGTTCATGAGGGGCCTCTCGGCCAGGGCGACACCGGAGGCCTCGCCCCGTGGGCTGGTCGCGAACTGGCCGCCCGTGGGGACTCCAGCGGCGATCCGGTCGGGGTACTGGTTGCTCATGCCCGAAGGTGTGCGGGGGCATCCGGCCGACGACCGTGACGGGGAGGCGCAACGCTAGGGTTCGGCCGGTGAAGCCTCGGGGACTGCGCAGCATCAGTCCGGTCGACTGGATCGGCATCGTCGCGGGTGACGTCGTGTTGGCGCGTCTGATCCTCCGCGCCCAGACCGAGGTGTGGCCCTGGGGCTTCGAGGTCGGCGAGGTCGTCAACGATGTGGCGATCGCCATCGTGACCGCCTGCTTCTTCAACTGGCTCGTCGTCGAACGACCTCGCAGACGAGACCTGGCCCGGATCTACGGGGTGATGGGTGAGTCGGTGCTCGCGCTGGGCACGGTCTCGCTCGACATCTGGGCGGCGTTCACCGAGACCGTCGACGGCCAGCCGGACTACGAGACGGTCCCCACGGCCGATGACTGGCTCAGGGTCTGCGGGGAGCTGGACTTCGACACGCCCTTGGTCGGCGTCTGGAAGTTCCGTGCAGACGGCGACGCCGGCCCGGCCCTCGTCCGCGAGTTCCTCCAGGACGAGTTCGACCGAGCTGACCTGCTCCTGGGGCGCATCACACCTGTGCTCAGCGGTCTGCCGAACGAACTGGTGACGCTGATCCAGAAGGAGCGGGGCACCCGAATGCGGACGGTCGGCGTGAGACGCGCAACCAGGCTCTACCCCTCGATGGCCGACTACCACTTCGACCTTGCGGAGTACGTCCACGTGGGGGAGGAGATCATCGCCTACTACGAGGCGCACATCCGCTCAGCCGACATGCTGAGGCCGTCTGGCCGCGAGGTGTAGGTCATCGCGTTGAGCGCGCACCGTTCGCCGAGCTGGATCAGCGTGCGGACATGGGTGAAGTCGAGGACGTGCCCTGAGGAGAAGGAGTCGTCGATGCGCAGCCGGATGACCTCCACGCCCGGCTCGAAGACCACGGCAGGCTGGTTGGCGACGGTGGCCATCAGGGCCGCGACGAGGACGTCGATGGGCGTACGCAGGTCACGGTGCAAGCCGGTCTTGGTGGCGTCGAGCACGAACACCCGGTCTCCCGGCCGAGCGATCGCGTTGGCTGCCGTGAGCGGCACGTTCTCGGCGATGCCGGCGTCGACGTGACGCGTGGGCGCGCTGTCGGCCCCAGGCAGGATCGTCGGAGGGAAGACGCCGGGCAGTGCTGCGGACGCGGCCACGATCTCGGCGAGCCGCCCACGCTCGTGATGCACGGGACGCCCAGTGCCGAGGTCGGTGGTCGCGATGAGTGTGCGCACGGACAGGTCCTCGAGCATCGAGACACCGATCCAGTCCTCGACGAGACGGCGGAGGGGAGCGGAGTCAAAGAGGTAGGGGCGACGACGAGCGAGGTTCGCCATCGCGGTGCGACGGACGCCCAGCAGCGTCCTGCTTGTCATGGCTGCCCAGCGATCGGCCAGCTCGTCGACACGACCAGGCGTCGGGTCGGCCGCGAGAAAAGCGGCGTTGATGGCGCCGACGGAACCGCCGATCAGGATGTCGGGCCGTACGCCGGCAGCGAAGAGGCCGCGCAACATCCCCACCTGGACGGCGCCTCGAGATCCACCACCGGAGCACACGAAGATGGAGCGACCGGCTGGCACCTGGGGGCTCTCGTGCACCGGAGAGAGGCCGCGACGACGTGGCAACCGCAAGATCGTCATACCCAAGAGGTGTGCGGCCGCCCCTCCCTCGCTCCCATGCCCGCAAGCGGTGAGCCACTGCCCCGACGCCGCACACACTCTGCTCGACACCCACCCGAGCGAGGAGAGCCCGATGTCTTCGCCCCACCCGGCCGAACCGGGCCGGGTGTCTCGAAGGACGACCGATCGCCGCATGACGGCGCGTGGCATAGGTCTACGCGACGGGGCAGACGGTCAGCCTCGACCCCTTACCGTCTGCCCCGTCGACACGCTCATCAGCACCTCCGGACGGATAACCCGTCGCGGAATGTCGGTGGTCCGCTCTACCGTTCAGCCCAGCACGACAATCAGCACCACACAGACAAGGACCCGGCCCGTGAACACCGCACCCAGCAACCTCGACACCCGCCTCGCGGGCCGTCGCGATGCGCTGAAGCGCGCCCACAAGCCGGCACAGCAGCCCATGCGCAATCGCCGCTGGCTGCCCGCCCACGCGGAACGCCCTTGCTCTAGGTGCTGACATCACCCAGACCCTCGCACCGAGGGAACCAGGGCCGTTCCACAGAGGCGCACCGCCTCCGAGGAGCGGCCTTTGTGCTGCCTGGGGCTGCCGAGCAGCGAGATGGCGTCGGATCGACAACAACTGAACACCGCACAGAGGGACGTAGCTCAACCGGTAGAGCGCCGGTCTCCAAAACCGAAGGTTCCAGGTTCGAGTCCTGGCGTCTCTGCGCATCGAGGAAGGTCCCGCGGGCACCGGACCCGGGGCTGGTCACGAACCAGCTCCAGTGGCACCGGGCTAACGGTCAAAGGGCCGTGGGGCAGCCTTCCCGACTCGCCGGCTCCGGCCGACGAGGGCAAACTCAACAGTGAACAGCACGACGAACAGCCGGACCCCCAGTGGGGAGCGGCCGCTCGTCGCCGCAGCGCCTTGGCCGGAGACGGCGAGGGAAGCCAACTCTGCGGCAGCACTCTCCGGGCGCCCGAGCCGCGAGCCAACACGGTCGCGACTCGGGCATCCGGAGGTGACCTGGCCTCGTGGCGCAGTGGTAGCGCAGCCGCCTGTCGAGCGGAAGGTCGCCGGTTCAACCCCGGTCGAGGCCGCCACCGGCGAGACCAATGTCGGTGCGATGAGGCATCGTGGCCACGCCGCACACGTGCAGTACGGCAGAGCGCAGCATGGCGCCAGCCCGGTCAGACAAGGAGCTCGTCATGTACGACCCCCGCGACGTGTTCGGCCTGGACATCGAGACCGACAACTCCCCGGGCTCCGACGGCCTGGACCCGACCAAGAGCCGCATCACCGAGATCGCCGTCGACGTGGACGCCAGCATCGGCGACGGCGAGGTCTTCACCGGACCCGAGCACCAGATCCTCCACGACCTTCAAGCCTTCATCGACGACCTCCAGCCCGGCCTGCTCACCACCTGGAACGGCACGTTCTTCGACTGGCCCTTCATCGCCTCCCGCCGAGCCGCCATCCCCATGCACCTGGACTTCGGTCTCCGCCTCGCTCTCGCACCGCAGCTGACGCCCAAGTACGACTACCTGCCCGGCCACACCACCGGCTACTCCGCCCACTGGGCCAACGCCGACGGCACCCTGCTGCACGCCCATCTCGACGTCATGGGCGGCTACCGCCGCTACGCCCAGGAGCACAACATCTCGTGGTCCTTGAAGCCCGTCGCTCGCTCGCTCGGCATCGAGATGGTTGAGCTCGACCGCGCCAACCTGCACGACTACACCGACCTCGAGCGCAAGGCCTACTGCCTCTCCGACGCCCGCGGCACCAGGCTCCTGGCCCTTCGCCAGCTCGGCCTTGACTAATACCAGAACTGACCGCCCGGCGGCATGCCGACAACTCGAGGGCGCGACAGAACGACGCGGACCCCTGTCCGCTCGCCCGCAAGGGCAAATGGGGAGGTGGCAGACGTGGCGATGCACCTGCTTTGCAAGCAGACCCAGGCGGGTTCGACTCCCGTCCTCTCCACTCGACCAACAACAACGCCCGCCTGGTGGAACAGGTAGACACGCACGGCTCAGGTCCGTGTGCCGCAAGGCACGGGAGTTCGACTCTCCCGGCGGGCACTCAGCAACACCAGACCGGACGTAGGCCAGCGGCTAGGCCACCTGCTTTGGGAGCAGGGGAGCGGGGGTTCGAGTCCCTCCGTCCGGACCCAGCCAAGGCGACACGCACGTCCCCGGTGGCCCCGGGGAACCCCACCATGCCGGGTCACGCATGGCGCCACTCCGGGCGACGTACGGAGGACATCCCGAGTCGGGGGAAGAGCGTGATGAGCGCACCGGCCGCGGTACGACAGCGCGAAGCCCATCCGGCCACTGTCCTGCCCGTGAGCGGGCCCACCACGTGTGGGCACAGCCACCGCGACTCGGGCGCCATTCCCCGGTAGCTCAGACGGCAGAGCAGCTCCCTGTTAAGGAGACGGTCCCAGGTTCGAGTCCTGGTTGGGGAGCCCGGCCCACGAGGGCCTGTGGGGATTGGTCCAGTTGGCACGGACGTCCGGCTCTGGACCGGAAGACCGAGGTTCGAGTCCTCGATGCCCAGCGCAACACCACCCGGTCCCACGCGACCGCAGGGGGCGTAGTGGAGTGGAACCACGCGGGGCATCCGCGGCATAGGACCAGGTGGCGTACGAAGCAACCCAGTGTCACCGGAGGGAGGCGAGATCTTGAGACTGCTCGTTCCAGCGGACTGCCTGAGATGCAACGAGTCCTTCTCGCGGCGCCCCAGCGGCGCGGACAAGATGAAGTTCTGCGGCCGTCTGTGCTCCTCGCTCTGGAGAAGCGAGCAGGCCACAGGCGCGACGCGATGCAACGTGTGTCGAATCTGCGGAGGACCCAAGAGCGACGGCGGTCGCTGGCCCCACTGCACGCACTGTGCGCAGAGGCAGCGCCTGTCTCTCATCGCGGACACGACACTCGCCGAGCTGCGGGGGGGCCTGTCGCTGAACCAGTACCACGCGAAGATCCGCGGCTGGTCGCGCTCCGTCTACGACGGGCCGCGCAGGTGCCTCGAGTGCGGGTACTCCCTGCACGTCGACATCTGCCATGTCCGCGACGTCAGCACCTTCGCGCTCTACGCGACCATCGGCGAGGTGAACGCACCGGAGAATCTGATCGCGCTCTGCAAGAACCACCACTGGGAGTTCGACAACGGCTTCCTGACGATCCGGTCCATCACGAAGCATCGGCCGGCAGCAAAGAACAAGGCGGGCGCGGGTGCGGCTGGGGTCTCATAAGCCCCATGACCCGTGGTTCGACACCACGGCTCGCCACTGGGATCCCGAGACGCCGTTCGAGTCGGACGCCCCCTACTGGCCCTCGCGGCCTTCGCCCCTGTAGCTCAGTTGGTAGAGCGCTCGCCTCTTAAGCGAAGTGTCCCTGGTTCAAGTCCAGGTAGGGGTACCGACCGTCATCGCCAGGACTCCGTGGCATAGGTCCAGTCATGAGCCAGGCCGGACAGCGCACCGTCAACGGACAGACCCCGATGTTCAGCAACGACATGTTCTGGGCGTCGAACTTCAACACCGAGCCCTACTTCTCCCCGTACTGGGGCCAGATGGTCGACTCCGGCGAACACGACTTCAACGCCCGCAAACCAGTCGAGCTCGAGGCCGCCACGGCCATCCTCAGTGCGCCGAGCCCGGGCGCTGCCAAGGCGCTTGGCACCAAACGCGGCGCGTTCACCCTGCGCCCAGGATGGGACCACGGCGGTCGGGTCCGGGCGATGCAGGACACGCTGCTGGGGAAGTTCGCGGTGCCTGAGATGACGGACAGACTCCTCGCGACCGGCACGCTGCACCTGGTCGAGACCAACTACTGGCACGACAACTTCTGGGGCTCCTGCTTCGGCGGTACTGCACGGTGCCGGCCGGCCTGCGCTCACCCGGGAGTCAACATGCTCGGCGAACTGCTGATGGCGCTGCGTGCCAAGAAGGCCGCGGCCTGATCCGCCGCAGGTTGCGAAACCGCATGACCGGTTGCACAGGGCCCAGTCCCAGGCGGCCAGCAAGCCCTTGTAGCTCAGTGGACAGAGCGCCGCACTACGGATGCGGGGGTCGGAGGTTCGAGTCCTCCCGAGGGTGCTCAGTTGTCGGCTTCGGTCGGCAGAACATGGTGGACGTAGCTCAGTTGGCAGAGCGCCGGAACGTGACTCCGGAGGCCGCGGGATCGAAGCCCGTCGTTCACCCCAGGTCGCCCGACCTTCACACGGGCACTGCCTTGGTAGCTCAGTGGCCAGAGCGTCCGCCTCGTAAGCGGAGGGTCGTCGGTTCGACTCCGACCCGGGGCTCTGGTCCACAGATCGCCAGGAGGGAGAGCGACCGGTCCGGCACCGCACACGGTGACAGCACCATGCTCGCCGTGTCCGGCAGCACTCAGCAGAAGCACCCAGCGCCCATGAAGGAGGCGAACAGCCAATGAGCACGACGCCCAATCACCCGAACTTTCCCATCGCCCTGCTTGGCACCAAGGCCGAGACTCTGATGTGGGCACATCCGCATGAGGTCGAGCACGACGCCCAGACGCAGCTGCGCAACGCGGCGGCCCTGCCGTGGGTCGCCGGCGTCCGGGCCATGCCCGACATCCACACCGGGTACGGCGTGCCGGTCGGCAGCGTCGTCGCCATGCGGCAGGCCGTTAGCCCATCCGCGGTCGGCGTCGACATCGGCTGCGGAATGATGGCTGTCAAGACCAACATCACCCTGACGGACCTGCCGGACGACCTCGGTCCGATGCGCGCCGCGATCGAAGGGACCGTCCCGGTCGGTCGCGCCGGCAACGACGGCACCGCCCCGGTGATCAAGAACGAGCAGAAGATCCAGTCAGACTTCGACACCCTCTTCTCCGGCTTCCGCGACCTACGGGCATCAAACCTGTCCGGACTGGAGGGGCGTGCCTTGTCCCAGTGCGGATCGCTCGGATCCGGCAACCACTTCATCGAGGTCACCGTCGACGGCGACGACATCGTGTGGCTCATGCTGCACTCGGGGTCGCGCAACATCGGTAAGGAGATCGCCGACCGACACATCGCCACGGCCAAGGCCCTGAGTCACAACATCGAGGCTGACCTGCCCGACGCCGACCTCGCTGTGTTCCTAGGCGGCACGCCGGAGATGGACGACTACGTCCACGATCTCTACTGGGCGCAGGACTTCGCGATGCTGAACCGCCGCATCATGATGGCGACAGTGAAGCGTGCCTTCGCCAGCTTCTTCGACGCCGTGACGTGGCAGCGAGAGATCAACTGCCACCACAACTACGTCTCCATCGAGTCACACGGTCAGGGCGCGGACCGCGAGGAACTTGTCATCACCCGAAAGGGAGCGATCAGCGCGCAGTCCGGCCAGTACGGCCTCATCCCGGGGTCGATGGGCACCGGCTCGTTTGTCGTCAAGGGCCTCGGCAACCCGGCCTCCTACTGTTCGGCGTCACACGGCGCCGGCCGGAAGATGAGCCGGGCGAAGGCGAAGAAGCTGTTCTCCGTCGAGGACCTCGCGGCCCAGACCGCAGGCGTCGAGTGCCGCAAGGACCAAGGCGTCGTCGATGAGATCCCAGGGGCGTACAAGGACCTCAACGAGGTCATCAAGGCGCAGATGGACCTCGTCGAGGTGGAGGCCAGGCTCACGACCCTGCTGTGCGTGAAGGGCTGACGTCGACGGCCGCTGAGCCGGTGGTGAGCGACCCGGATGGTCCGCATACGGGTTGACTGCCACCCGAACCCGGTAGTTCGGGTGGTCCGGCTCCTCATCCGGGTGGACGGCCCTGAGAACGGGACGCGTCGCGAAGGGGCGTGCTGGTTTCCGAGGAGAGCGGGACCACAGCGGGTCGTCCTGCCGGGGGCGGCCCGCACTTCCACTAGGCGGTGTACCCCAGCCGTGGGTCGCCGTCCTCGTCGGGAACGATGACCGCGTCGCCACGCTCCAGTGCGTCGAGGGTCAGGTCGACCTCGTGCGCCGCCATGTCCTCCATCTTGCTCGGGCCGCTGACGAAGATGTTGTCGACCTTGAGTCCCACGTACTCCGGGTTGGGTGCCACGCGGAAGCGCAGGTCGTGGCCGATCATCTGGCCTACCGCTCGAGCGCGTTCGTCGAGCGCGGTGACTTCGTCGGGGCTGAGGGCAACCATGGTTCGAGCGTATCCGGACCGCAGCGTCGCCGCGGGGAGCGACATTGCAGCCACCGCACACCTTCCTGGCATGACCGAGATCACCACGCCCGACGACGTCCTGGTCGTGACCGCCAGCTCTGGGATCGACTTCGGTGTCCGCGTCGTCGAAGCGGGCGCGACGTACGGCTTGTTCCGCTTGTTCGAGGCGGACCGGGCCCTCGTCGAGTTCTACGACCGCCGCTACCCCCACACCGAACACGGCCAGTTCGTGTCCCGGTACGAGCTCGACACGCTGCTGGGCAACCACCGGCTCTGGTCCGTCCCGCCCGCTCCAGGCCAGGGCCTCACGCTGCACGGTGGCGTACCCGACTGGGTCATCGACGGCGCCACTATGGACCGTGTCTACGCATGGCTTCGCGGTCACGCCCCCGCAGCTCCAGAGGTCTCAGCGGCATAGGTCGAGGTATGACCGACAACCCCTGGGCCGAGCCGCGCGGCATACTCCCGCCGGCGCACGAGGCCTTCCCGAAGGTGGCTATCACCGGCCACCGACCCAAGGCGATGACGCCCGCCCAGCTCGGATGGGCCCACGTCGCGATTGCGCGCGCCACCTGGCGGTTGCGGAGCACGTACGGCGCCCAGTGCGCGATCAGCGGGATGGCACTTGGCGCCGACACGATCTTCGCCGTCTCCGCGCTCGCCTGCGGCATGGATCTGCACGCCTACATACCCTTCGAGGCCCAGCCCGACGTCTGGCCCGAGGCCGACCGCCAGCTGTGGCACCATCTGCGCGCTCGCGCCGCACGCGAAGTGCTCGTCGGGGGAATCGAGTACGAAGTGCGGATGCTGCACGCCCGCAACGACGCGATGATCCAAGACGCTGACCTGGTCGTGGCGCTGCTGCGCTCCGACGCCACCAAGGGCGGCACGTTCTCGGCGGTCAAGAAGACCGCGCAGGCTGGCAAACCGATGCTGATGCTGGACCCGGTAGCTCAGACCACGAGCCGAGTCGGCTGGTGAGGCACGGCCTCAACCCGATCCCCGGCATAGTGGAGGTGACCGGGAGTGCCCCGGTCACGAAGGAACGGAGCGGGATCATGGGCGTCAACGACGTCTCGATGGAGATCCACCCCGGCGAGGGTGGGGCGGACGCCGCGGCGTTCGCAGGTGAGTTGGCTGCGGCCGTCTCGAAGCACACCGGCGCGACCCCGGTATTCGCCGGCGGCGCCTGGGCCCTCCACCGTCTTTGACCCAGCGCTGAGCTCGCTGGCCGGCTCGCACCGCATCCAGCGCGTCCCCGAGACAGAGAAGCGCGGCCGACGACACTCCTCCCTGATCACCGTCGTCATCCTCAACCACGCAGCTCGCGCACGCTCGAGCTCGACCATGGATCGCCGCGACGTACGCGTCGACACATACCGGGCCGGAGGTTAGAAGTTCCGACGATTTCTGACTGTTTCGCCGGGAACCTGAGCGCGCTCGACGCTGAGAGCCTACTTGGGCACTCATGTTGGCAGAACCTGAGCGTGCTGCTTGCCTCTGCGCCTCTGTCGCCGACGATCCCGTTGAGTCAACCTTGACGGATGAGGGAAACGATGATCTCCTCGAGACACGAAATCAGCAGACATCTCGGGCTCCACAAACTCTATGCGTCCGATGCAGTGGTGGGAGGACGTGGCACTCGTGATCGGGTGTCGCGCACGCACGCTCCCCCACGTGTTGCGCCCATGGTTGAGGGGGAACTGTTTCTTATGTTCGACGTCACAGATTTTCACCGCGACGGGTTCGTCGTCCTGGACGCCTTCTTCGTCGATGAAGAACTGCGCATGATCCAGGACCAGTCCGACCGCGTTCTCCATGAGAATGCCGAGACTCGGACCGTGGAGGCCGGGACCCAGGTCGTCCGGGCGACTCATGGCAACCACCGGTCGAGTGCCTTCTTCGAGCACCTCGTCAGACTCCCGCGTCTCCTTGACATAGCTGAAGAGCTGCTCGGGGGCCGGGTCTACGTGCATCAGTTCAAGATCAACGCCAAGCTCGGGCTGGTGGGTGACCTCTGGGCGTGGCACCAGGACTACCGGTTCTGGCGTGACGAGGACGGAATGCCCTCGCCGAATGCCCTCACCATCGCAGTCTTCCTGGACGAGGTCCACGAATTCAACGGGCCCCTCATGCTCGTGCCGGGCAGTCATGCAGGTCGCTTGATCCCCGTGACCTCAGAAGAAGACGACGACGACTGGAGCAGCACCTTGTCCGCCGACCTGAAGCACCAGATCGGCGAGGATGCCTTGAGGGAGGCGCTGAAGGACAAGGAGATCGTGGCCCCCAAGGGCCCTGCAGGCACCGCCATCGTCTTCCACAGCAACATCCTGCACGGGTCAGCCCCTAACATGTCACCCGATCCCCGGCGCGTGCTCCTGGTGAGCTACAACGCGGTCGCGAACGCACTGGAGAGCATGGAGAGTCCCCGACCGGAGTTCTTGGCCAGCCGTGACTTCGAGCCCGTGTCCGCTGGACCGGCCCGTCTCCACCCCGTTCGCTAGACCTAGCCGCCCTCGGTTGCCAGCTGCCTAGCTGCTCCTGCCCGGATCCGGGCCGAACGAGGATCTCGCCGAGGGCGTGGCCAGTATATGACTGCCACCTGCCGTCGAACCCCGGCTCCGCACACCGAAAATCTCCCACCTGCTCGCGAGGAGAATCCATTGATGAAGGAGCTTCGGCCGACCCTGTCCGGGGAACGCCGTGTCCGGTCCATTTCGAATCCGTTCGACCAGTTCGCACAGACGGCGGCGCGACACAGCGACCGCCCAGCAGTCATCGCCGGTGATCTGGTCATCACCTACTCCCACCTGGTGGCTCGCGTCACCGCGATTCGTGAGCAGCTGGTGGGAGCCGGGATTCCACCCGGCACCGCGATCGTGGTCCAGCTGCCGCGGGGTGCCGACGCGATCGCCGCGAACCTGGCAATCCTGGCTCATGACTGCCACTTCGTGCCGGTGGCCGAGGAAGAACCGATCTCGCGGGTCGAGCACGTACTGGTCGGCAGTGATGCCGCCGGACGAATCCACTACGACAGTCGCCGGCGGCTCGCGGTCACGCGCACCATTCACGCCGGGGAGGTGACGCGGCCGGGCGTCGCCTACATCATGCACACGTCGGGGAGCACCGGCCTGCCCAAGGGCACGGTCGTCCCGGTGGCCGCACTGGCCAGCCTGCTCGACTGGTACGGCGACGAGCTGGACGCGGGTACGGACCTCCGGCTCGCCCATCTCTCACGCCCGTCCTTCGACTTCTCCATCCCCGAGGTGTTCCTCCCGCTGCTCCACGGCGGGGCCATCGTCGTCCCCGAACGGCCGATAGCGACCAGCCTGCTGTCCGTGGTGGAACACCTGATCGAGATGGAGGTCACAGCACTTCAGCTCGTCCCCACAGTCTTGCGCGGGCTCACGAGCCTTCTTCAGTCACTTCCCGCGCTGGCCGAAGGACTCAGCGGCCTCCGGGCCGTCATCTGCAACGGGGAAAGCCTGCCGGACCCACTCCGACGAGACGTCACCAGGACCCTGCCCCACACCCAGCTGATCAACTCCTACGGTCCCACCGAGGCATGTGTGGCGGTCACGTGGCACACATGCTCACGCACGCAGTCCCCTCTGCCGAATCTCATCGGTGGCCCCTCCCCCAACGTCGACCTCTACGTCCTGGACGAGGGGCTCCGACCGGTCGAGCAGGGCGAGCTTGGGGAGCTCTTCATTGGTGGGGTCCAGGTGGCTCAGGGGTACTTGGGGTCGGGAGACACCGACCGCGCATTCGTCAGGCTGCTTGGGCGGCCTGACTCCCCCGAGACCGACCATGTGTACCGCACCGGTGACTTGGTCCGAGTCACCGAAGATGGAGTCCTTGAGTTCGTCGGCCGCGGCGATCGCCAGGTCCAGCTGAGGGGAGTCCGCATCGAACTGGGCGAGATCGAGTCGGCGGTCGGCGAGACACACCTCTGCCACGACGTGCGTGTGGTGCCTCTCGGTGACTCCGAGCCGGGCACCGCACAGACGCTCGCCTGCTTCGTCACACCCGACACGGTCGACGTCGGCTCACTCCGGGAACAGCTGGAGGTGCGGCTACCTGCTGACCGGTGGCCCAGTGACTTCCATGCCGTCGGGTTCTTCCCGGCAACGGCGAACGGAAAGACCGACGACCTCGCGCTCATCCGAATCGCCGACCGGACACAACCGGCCACGACGGACCGCAGCGGCAGCAACTCGGACTCGCAGCGATTGAGCGACAGAGCGGAGTCACGTCCCGAGCGCGCGCTGCAAGAGGCCGTGCTGGCAGTCGCCGGGCGGCTTCCGCACCCGGAGGAGACGCTTCGATCGTCGATCGAGGACTCGCTGGTGGCCATCGAGCTGCAAGTGGCGATCGCGGAGCGTGGATACAGCCTCCCGGACGACTCCGTGAGAAGCGGTGACCTCACCATCGCGTCGGCAGCCCGGCGGCTGGAGCCTCTCCAGGTCGTCGCATGCACCGGCGACGACCAAGCTCAGCGGTCCGACCTGGAGTCGTTCCGACGCCAGCTCTCGCTACTCCTCGACGAAGCCCAGTCGGATGGGTGCGAGGTCGTGGTCCTGCAGAGCTCCCTTCCTGACTTCAAGACGACGAACATCCACGAGGTCGTGGCGACGTTGCTCGCTGAGGTGGACAGGCGACGCGCGGAACTGACCGTGGCGCTGCCCGCATACACCCTGTCCTTCGCCACACGTCTGGCATCCGACCTCCAGCACGACCGCTCGGAATCGGGTGCACTGGCGCAACACGCGATCAAGGCCCTGGGGGCTTACCGCACCCGGCATCCGATGTACTCGTTCGCTCTGGTCGGCCCTCGGGCGCCGGAGTTGGCTGCCGTTGACTGGTGGACCCGCGGGCCGTTCGGGGACGACTCGATCTTCGGCTGGTTCTCGCATGTGAATGCACACCACGTGCTGCTGGCTACTCGCGCGCTGGCCCACATCCATCGCTGTGAGTACGTCGCGGGTGCGCCGTACATGTCGTTCACTGACCTGGAAGGCACCCTGACCGACTCCAGCGGGACACGAGACATCACGACCTCGATCTACACGCGGGACCTGCCGGGAACAGAGCACCACCAGGTAGCGGGCGCGGACGTGGACCTGATCTTCGACGTTGCGCGCTCCGCGATCCGCACTCGCACGCTCGGCCTGTGTGACGCATCGACCGTCGACTCGCGAACGATCGAGGAGGCGGTCGAGCGGGCCCTACAGCGGGACCCGTATGCGCTGATAGGACCGAGCGTGCGCGAGCGCGCACAGAGGTTGTCGTTGCTGCAAGACACGAGACCGAAGGAGGTCGAGCTGCGTTGACTATTTCTCGAGGTGAGCTGAGATACGGAGAGTCGTACGTTGTCGTCGACGCCGGAGTGGGCGACGCGGCTGCGGGCAACGCCGCCGCAGTAGTGGAGCTCGACGAGTTCCCGCCGAGCGCAGACCTGTTGCGCCTGGCCCAGGAACTGGACGCCCCGACCACAGCGTTCATCACCGAGCTGCCGGACAGCGACCCAGATGCGCGTGCATACGCCATCCGGTGGTTCAACCGGCGAAGTGAGTCCAGGATCTGCGGGCACGCCACGCTCGCCGCCACCGAGTGGGTGACCACAAGTACCCGCAGTCCTCTCGTCGAGTGGCACTCCGGCATCGGCGTGCTGAAGGCCGGTCGGCTCGCGAACAGGGTGCAGGTCGAGTTTCCCCAGACGGAACTGCAGCCGCTGGACGACGACTCCGTACAGCGGATCCGTGCCCTGGCCGGTCGCGATCCCGCAGAATGCTTCGTCGCAGGCGACGACCACATGGCGATCTTCGACTCGCCGGCTGACGTGCTCAAGTTCAGTCCCGACTCCCGACAGGTCGAGGCCCTCGGGTGCAGGGGCCTCATCATCTCCGCGCCGTGCACGGGGGAGGACGCCCCGCCCGAGAGACGCGACCGCTTCGACATCGTGTCTCGCTTCTTCGCTCCGAGCATGGCGCTGCCCGAGGACGAGGTGTGTGTCTCCGCGCACTGCGCGCTTTACCCCTACTGGTCCCAGCGGCTGCAGCAGAAGGTCCTCCGAGCCTGGCAGGCCTCGCCCAGAGGTGGTGTCCTCGAGCTGGCCGGATCCCACGAGGGGACATTGACTATCACAGCGTCGTGCGTGCGCGTGGACCAGCCGGCAAACACTCCCGCCGAGACTTCTCACGCCCCCTAGATCCCGAGCCACGCAACGTCCATGCATCTTCTGAAGAAGGGAGTCGGGCCGCGATGACACCCGAACCGGTCGCCGACGAAGTGGATCAGGAAGTGGCAGACGCGCTCACAATCCTGGTGATAGGCGCCTACGACGACCTGCTGACCGATCTCCTCGTAGGTTCTCCTTCGACGAATGTCCTTCTCCTCGAGGAGCACGACCGCGTCGACCGAGTGGCCGACCGCTGGGCGGACCACCCACGCGTGGAGATACGCGTCGGCGACTACAGGCACAGCACGCAAGCAGTCGACGTAGGCGTTGCCTGGCACGCTGATCGACCCTTCCAGGCTGCTCTCGCTGGCCGGGAGTACGCCGTGAGACCAGTCCAGAGCGTCGCTTCGGCTCTCGGGCTCAAGGGGCCGGGGGACAAGGCTGCGCGGCTGTGCACGGACAAGCTGGCGTTTCGCCGGGCGGTGGCCGGGCTGGAGATCACGCAGGGCAGGTTCGCAGCGGCGCGTTCGCCTGAAGACGTCCGTCGGTTCATCGGGAGATCGCCAGTCATCTTGAAGCCTGCGAGACAGCACGCGTCAATCGGCGTCGTGCGAATCGACTCTCCCGACGACGTGGATCGCGCCTGGCGCGTCGCGATGCAGTCCCGTTCGCACGAAGGCCTCGCGCCCGGTCACGGATGGGACTACATCGTCGAAGACCTGGTTGCGGGCCGGATCGAGGTGTCCCTCGAATCGTTGGTTCGTGGAGGTAGAGCCACCTTCACCAGCGCGACACACAAGCTCATGCCGCCCAATGGCGGTTTCGTGCCCGCCGGTCACGTGGTCCCGGCACAGCTCGGCGAGCACGATCGCCGGCGACTCCACGAGGCTGAGAGCGCCATGCTGAGCTCCATCGGGTTCGAGGACGGGCTCACCCACTCGGAGTGGATCCTCACCGACGGGGGGCTGCACCTGGTCGAGTGCGCCGCGCGATACCCGGGAGGCGAGATCTCGCGATTGATCGCCATGACAACCGGCGTCAACGTCGGCGACTCCCTGGCCCGCGTCTGTGCCGGCCGGACCATGCGGGCTCCTGAACCGACGGGGGAGGTGTGCGCGGCTGTGTTCGATGCGGGAGGGCAGTCCTCCGACGGCCGGGGGTCACTCGACCGGAACCGCCCGACCATCGTCTCGGCCGACTCCTACGAGGCTCTGCGCCAAAGGATCGAGGACACGGGTACACGGTCGACAGGAGCAGGAAGTGCTGGGCTGGTGAAGACCTCACATGCCTAGTGGCGCGGCGCCCCCCCATGACAGTCCCGGAGCGGACGTGGATTTCCGGACGGCCGCAGATCACTCAACGAGCGCGCGCGGCATGCGCAGGCTCAATGTCTTCCTGGTGGGCTACTTCCTGTCGGCGGTCGGTTCGGGACTCACATTTCCCTACATCGCGATCTACATGGACCAGGTGCGCGGCTTCGGCGGCGCTGGTGCCGCCGTCGCTCTGGTCGTCATGGCCGTAGCGAGCTTGGTAGGCAGCCTGGCTGCCGCCGCACGGCTGGACCGAAGTGGAGTTCGAGCGGTTGCGTTCGCCGGACTGCTTGCTCAGGCGGTCGGCTACAGCGCCATCGGACTGGCGGGCCTCGCCAGCGCGGCGTACGCGGCCTGCGCCCTCACCGGCTTCGGTGGCGGACTCTTCTTCGCCTCGCTGGCACCCGCAATCAGCGCGCTCTGCGGACCCGAGCTCCATCGGACTGCCTTCGCGCGGCGCTACCAGGTGAACAACCTCGGAATCGGAGTCGGCGCCCTGTGCGGGATCGCCCTGATCACGCAGCTGGACGTGGCGACATTCCAGCTGCTCTACCTCCTGAACGGCACGTCCTACCTGGTGCTCGGAGTCGTTCTGCTCGCAGTCCTTCCTGGATGGTCTCCCGTTCCGCACTCGGAGCCGGGAATGACCGACCCGGGCAGCGAGCGCGCCAAGTTTCGCGACCTGCTGCACGATCGGAATCTTCGGCTCCTGCTCATGGTGCAAGCCCTCCTCGTCGCGGCTGGCTTCTCCCAGATGCAGTCAGTCGTGCCTCTCTATATCACCGAGGGGATGCAGGGATCTCCGACGCTCGTCAACACGATCCTCGTCCTGAACTGTGCAGGCATCGTGATCTTCCAACCGCTCATCGTGATACTCGGGCGCACGTGGTCCACCGCCTCGCTGCTCGCAGCCGTCGGCGTCGTGTGGGCTGTTGCGTTCTGCCTCGGGATCGGCGGGTCCTTCGGAGGTGCCGCAGGCCAGGTGGCCATCATCGCCTTCTGCCTCACCTTCACGATCGGCGAGTGCTTCTACGGGCCGAGCTTCCAGACCCTGCTCATGGAGGTTGCACCCCCAGATCGCGTGGGGCAGTACAGCGGAGCCGCTTCGTCGCTGTGGGGCGTGATGAACTTCAGCGCCCCACCGCTCGGCGTCCTGCTGGTCAACTCACCGTGGCCGGTGTCGTTGTGGGTCGTCTGTGCCATCTGCAGCGCGATGGCGGGCGTGCTCTGTTGGAAACTACGTCGAAGTGTCATGAATGAATAGTCTTGCCGGCCTGCCGTAGTAAGCAGGTCAGAAAGGGTGCTCGCCATGCCGTTCAGCAGCGTCGAAAGCATTCACGAGATCAGCGCCGAGAAGTGGGCCGGGCTCGAGGGTGGAGAGCTCTACAAGAGCCACCGGTGGCTCACTGCCAACGAGTCGACACTTGCCGGCGACACCGTCATCACCATGGAATCGACAGGCGCCGGGATCGAGTCCGCCGTCGTTTGGCAGAAGACTCGATTCGACGACCCCTCGCCCTACTACAACATTGCTGCCTTGCTCAGTCGCTTCGAGAGCCTGCCTGCCGGCCTGGAGGGGCAGTGGACTCTCAACTGTGTCGGGGTCGGCCCGGCGAGCCCGGTCTTGACTCGTTCGGGCGACCCGCTGTCCACGGAGACGTTCACGAGACACCTTCGGACAGCCGTCGAGAGCGAGAACGTCCCACCGTCGATCTGTGGGGTCGACTTCGTACGCCGCGACGGCCTCGGTCTGGCCGAGCCGGACGAGTTGCACGACCTCGGCTGGACAAGGGTCGTGGCGTATGAGGAGTCGAACCTGGTCCTTTCCGGAGGCGGGTTCGACGACTACCTCGCTTCGATCCCCTCCAAGGGTCGTCGGTACATGATTCGTCGTGACAGGAGGGATTTCGTCGAGACCGGGCAGGAAGTCGTGGTCTCGACAGGGCCCGGCGCCTACGGGGACGACCTAGTCACCCTCCAGGGCCTCAACAAGGAGAAGTACGGCCAGCCTTTCGACGCCGACGTCGTCAGTCAGAGGTTCCAGTGTCTGCTGTCCGCCTTCGGCGACGACGCAGTCGTCGTCCGAAGCCTTCGCGGCGAGCATTGCACCGGCTTCGCCATGTTCTTCAGGATGGACGAGAAGCTTCATTCCCTGTGTGCCGGGTTCGAGGACACCGACGACCCAGTCACGCCCTACTTCGAATGCCTCTTCTACGCGCCCATCGAGTGGTGCTACCCATCGGGCATCTCCAGGATCGACTACGGAATCGGATCGACGCAGGCGAAGTCGTTAAGAGGATGCGACGTGACGGGAGTGGGCACGTGGCACGTCTACGGCGACGCACTGCACGGTCTCCTGTCCTGAGGTGCGAGCCTGTCTGTCCACGCCGTCGAGCGACGTAGGCTGCGACGAGTGCCCCGAGACGTTCCGTTGATCACGCAATACGCGTCCGCGTCACTCATGTCCGCGATCAGCTACGGCGGCCGTTCCCGCGTGGACGACCCGCGGTGGCCGGAGTCGGGTGCGCCTGACCTGGACGCGTACGCCACCTGGTCCGTGCGGTGGTGCGGGATGGCGTGCCTGCGGATGGTGCTACTGGCCCGCGACGGCCACGCTCCTACCCTCTACGACCTGACCATGGGCGGCCTGCGCTACGGGGCGTATTCCAACGAGCCCGGCCAGCCTCAGGGGCTCATCTACGGCCCGTTCGCGGACTACGCCGGAGCGGTGCACTCGCTGGAGGTCGAGGTCGTGCCCCACCTGGAGCCCGCTCGCCTCGTGAGCGAGGTGGGCAGCGGACACATGGTCATTGCGTCGGTGCACCCGGAGATCCGTCGTCCCCACCGACCTCCCCCCGGCAAGGGCGGTCACCTCGTCCTGGTCACGAGCTACACCCCGGCACGTCAGACGATCGGCTTCATGGACCCCGCAGGCCACACGGCCCGTGCGGCCCGTGCCTCACTCGTGTTGCCCGTCTTCGAGACCTTCTTCGCGAACCGCGGCGTTGTCCTTCGCGGCGTGTGAGACCCACCCGCCATCAACACGGAGCGGCGCCGCTCACGCGTGCTGGACGCAGATCCCTGGTCATCTCGGACCCAGGACCTCAGCAGTCCGTGGACCCGCGCTCGCAGCACCAGAACCGCGAAGTCGCCTGGGGACGCCTGGCCGAGCAGCTCGACGGGCGAGCAGCAAGGCGGGATCACGACGAGCTGAACACCATCCGACAGGACGCCCACGCCGAGTTCCGCACCTGGACGTGGTGCGGATGGCGCGACGAGGTGAAGACTCCGACCGGAGTCAAGGCCTCGATGCGCAAGGTTCTAGCCGGTCGACTCGGCCTGGTGATCTGAGCCGTGGGGAGCGAGCTCGGGCTCGCCGCCCACGGGCAGGACATGACCATCACCGCCGATTGGAAGACCCAGGTGTACGCGGCGATCCAGGTGGCGGCGGGTCCGCCGGCCGGCCAGATCAACGACCTGGACGAGGACCGCCAAGCAGGAGAGGGCCGCTCCTGCCGCGAATGCGGTGACGTCGGTCCAGCGATCCTGATCTCACCTGGCTCCGAGAGCGACGATCGCGGCCGTTGGACCTACCACCAGGCGGTCTACATCGGCACGCTGAGCGACCTGCTCGACGCGATCGCTGACGGCTCGCTGCGCCTGGAGTGGGTTCGCCGGACGCTATGAGCGGATCTGTGCTGCCCGGGGAGAAACGACCGGGGCGCCGCACACGGAGAGGGCACCAGACCACGACCAGAGGAGCCACCCGTCATGGCCCGCAAGACCACCTTCGCCTCGAAGGCCGACTCGTTCACCGACAAGCTCGTCGACGACGTACGCGCCGCCGTGGAGATCTCCATCTCCCGCGGACTTGTCCTGCCGGCGCTTCTGCGAGGCGTCGAGGTCAAGCGCTACCGCGGCGCTGACGGCTCGCTGCACGCAAGCATCCTCGTCGACCAGTTCGAGTGGTCGGAGGTCGAGATGCCCCTTGATGGCGGCCGACCCCCACTGACCGACACCAGCACCGGCCGCTACTGGTACTCGCCGTCGGCCAGGAGCGGGGAGCAGGATGAAGAGCTCGAGCAGATCCTGCGAGACGAGATCGCTGACGTACTGCTTTCGCTCGCCACGGTGAACCTCCGCAAGGTGGTGGTCGAAGCCGTCGCGGCCCTGTGATCCGAGGCAACATGCGCCGGGTGCTGTTCACTGTTCTCCGACGCCCCGTCCGGCTGAGCTATCGGTCCCCGCGATGCGCTTCGGGTGCGCTGTGGTGGTTGTTGGCCGCGAGGACGGGAGTCACGAAGGTTGCGGCCATCGACTCGTCCGGGTCTTGCTCGCACAGGTCGTCGAGCTCGTCGAGGATCTGTGCACTGGTGATCCGTTCGCGGCGGTACTCCCACGCGTCGACGAACTCGGACCCGGAGGCGGCGTACTTCTCCTGGCGGCCGTTGATGCAGATCAGGTAGCCGTCCGGGTGCTCGACGTGCGCCTCGTAGAGGACGTCGTACTTCTCGGCGTCGTCCCAGTCCTCCTCGTCGAGGAGCGGGTCGGGTCCGGTGCGGGTCGTGACGATGACGGGCCAGCCGGTTCGCTCGCTGAGCAGGCGTGCCAGCGCGAGTGACTGGGCACCGGAGCAGTAGACGGACTCGGAGCCGCCGTCGATGACCCCCGGGGTGACCAAGTAGCCCACTCCGTCACCGTCGGGGATCTCGACCGGCGGAGGTGTGAATAGGTCGACACCGCTGGCCTCGGACTTGGGTTGAGTGCCGAACTGACCGTTGTCCCGGCGGGCGGCTTCACGTGCGCCCGTGGCCCCGGCGGTGGTCGCGTGGACAGGGTTCGACATGGAGGCTCCTGGTGTGGCCGGCTCAGGCCGGGGTGGGCTCGGACGGGTCGGGCGTCGTAGGAAGCAGCTCGATGCCGGTGAAGATGCTGAGCAGGGACGACTCATGGGCGACCAGGTGCGTGCGGACGGCACGGGCGACCATCCGGCTCGACGCCGGGGCGGAACGTCGGGAGGCTGCGTCGATCTCGTCCCACAGCGAGGTGGATCGGCGGTCGCCGGGCCGATGGCGCGGGTCGGTGAGCACCTCGACCTCGTGCCAGGGATGTAGCGCAGCATCCGGCTGGCGGTGACGCGCATCTGCTCGTCCGCGATGGTGCTGGGCACGGTGCCGAGCATGTCGTTGAAGTAGGTCTCCAGCGGCGTGGGACCGGGCTCGGCCGGCTGGCTGGCTGTTGCGGACAGCGTAGAGCGGCCAGGAAATTCGAGGATCGTTGCGGTCATACCCAAGAGGTGTGCGGCGTGCTGGCGGAAGGTACCCATCGAGCTCTGTCCAATGGGGTGGCTTGGAGAGCCTCAGGCCGCCCTGCCCCGAACGGCCCGGGCCCTCTTCGTCGGGATACGACGCGACGGGCGGACCGGCGTGACCTTTGCTGGTGCCGCGCTGGCCTTGCGGGTTGGCCTCTTGCGGGCGCTGCTCTTGCGCACGGTCCGAGTCGTGGTGGACTTCGGCTTGGCCGGCATCGGCACGAACACCTTGCCGGGCCCTGGCCGAGGGGCGGCGGTGCGCCAGTTCATCGACTCCGAGAGCGATGCCATGAGGGCGAACTCGGCTAGGTAGGCCGCGGCGATCACGGGGTCGTGGATCTCGAGCGCGTTCTCGAAGGAATCGTTGGCGTTGCCGGAGAAGTTGAACGAGCCGGTCCACGCTGCAAGAGGCACGAGCACCTCGACGGCACCTGTCTTCTCGATGCGGCAGCGGACGATGAACTTGTGGTGCATGAGCGGGGCGAACCTCGACTGCGCGCGGGAGTAGCCGATGCAGGAGATGGGGGCGAGGACCAGGTCGTTGGGGACCGGCTTACCTCGGAAGGTCTTGGTGGCGAGCGGTGGAGGGAACGCTGAGGCGGCCAGCCCGCCGGTGAGCCCGGCGTAGCGGCCGGCGAGGGTCTGCCCACGGGTGTCGGTCTTCTTCCACCAGTTCTCCTTCTGCACCACCAGCGCGACCGGCCGGGTCGCCAGGGCGTCGAGGATGCGACCGGAGGTGATCCAGGCGACGCAGCCCACGATCACCTCGGAGCCGGCGATGAAGTCGAGCAGCGGCCCGTGGAGCTCGCCGAAGTGGGCCGTGCACACGCCATGCGGTGTCGCGGTCGGCCGCAGTCGGGGTCCTGGGTGCAGCGCGTGCAGGGACTGGGTCGTCACGCGGAAAGTCCCCCGAGCGCCGGCGTGCCCAGCGGGCCAGGGAGAGCGACCGGGTCGAGAAGCCGACGGGTGACGCGGGCGCACGTGAAGGCCAGGGCGTTGGGATTGACGTCACCGCCCAGGAACCGGACTCCGCGGAGCCAGGCAGCGAGGGCAACGGTCCCTCCGCCCACGAACGGGTCGACCACCAGGTCCGGTTCGGCACCAGGCCGATCTGCGGACTCGCCCGGGCGCGTGAAGGCTTCGACGAGCCGAGCCGCGAACCGGATTGGTAGCGAGTTGGGGTACCTCACCTGTCCCGGCTGCGCGTCCGCGCGGCCGACGTCCCCGGTCGGCCACAGGTCCAACGGGTAGTCGCGCCCGGAGCGGGCCTTTGGCAGATCGCTGGGAGGGTTGAAGACGCGCGCGGATGAGTACAGCATTCCGGCCGCCATGACGGTCACCCGCCAGTGGGAGTGCGCGAAGCGCCGCTTGGTGTAGAGCGGGAAGACACGTCCCACCGCGAGCGAGTTGACGTAGGTCAGGCCGACGTCCTCCGCCGCGATCTGCACCCAGGCCGCCTGCTGGGGTCCGGTGATCACGACCAGGTGTCCACCGGGCCGCAATGCGGAGGCCGCGGCGGCCACCCAGCTGCTCGTGAAGTCGCGGTACTCGGTGGTGGGGACGTCGGCGTATCCGGCTACCACGCGGGCGTGGTCTCGCCCGTAGACACGTTGACCGGTGTCGTGGCGAGCACCGCTGCCGACGCCGAGTCCGTACGGCGGGTCGGTGAGGATGAGGTCCGCTGGCTCATCCATCGAGTCGAGGAGCTCGACCGCCGAAGCGAGCCGCAGCTCGAAGCGGTCCGACCGGCCGCCGGCAACCAGGGCGACACGGCGCGCACGCCCCGGGGTGCCCTCGACGACCCACACGCCTGCCTCGACCCGGCGGGCCCGGCCCTGGCGACGCAGCGTCTGCAACGCTCCGCGCAGACGTCGCTTCCAGCGTGTGTCGTTGACGCATGTATCACCTCGTCGCCGTCGTCACGGATCGTCAGGTCGGAACCGGCCAGGGCCTCGTACAGCTCGGACAGAGTGAAGGTCCCCGACTGCCGCGACAACCACGCCGACTCGGTCTCCTCGTCCCCGCGTGCGGCTGTGTCGGACGCGATGGGTGAGATGGTCACCATTCGTCTCCGTCGGGTGCGGCCGGGGAGGTCTTCGCGCCGGCGACCACCGCGGCCCGTGCTGCGTTGGCCTTCTCGAAGCCGCGCAGCCGCTGGCCGTCCTCGCCGTACAGGTGGGAGAGGTCGTCGCCCATCTCGCGTGCAACCTCGGCGGCCGGACGACCCGAGGGTGCCCGTTCGACGTCGCCGAGGCGCTCGGCGTCGCGACTGCTGTACGACCCGCCGTCGTCCTCCAGGGACGGGGTGAGGCGGGCGATCTCGGAGGCGGTGGGGGAGGGGCGGCTGGTGCGTGCCAGACCCATCCCGCTCAGTGCTCGGGCGAGGTCGTCGGTGGAGGCGTAGAAGGACTTGAACACCGCCGGGGTCTTGCCCTCGAGCTCGGCCACGCCAACTCCCCGGGCGGCCCGCTGGTCGCGTCGTACGTTGTCGGGGACCTTGGGTACGCTGGTGGGGTCGGACAGCGCGAGCTTGCGGTTGCCGTCGGTCGGGTTGGACCCGAGGAGGAACTTGTTGGCGAGGTTCATCCGCAGTGCGGTCGGGATGCCGGTGTTGACGGAGCTGACCTGGCTGGAGAGCACCATGCGGATGCCGACGAAGCGCATCTCGGCGGCGATCTTCTTCAGGTAGCCGAGCAGCGTCTGGCGCAGCAGGTTGGCCTCCATGGCCTCCATCACCAGTGGGTGGTCCTTGCTGATGCCCTTGGGTACGTCGTCAAGCTGGATGAGGCCGGTGACCTCGTCGATGAGAAGCAGGATCGGCTTGAACTGCTCGGCCGGCGGCAGCTCGGTCCACTTAGTGACGCCCTGCTGGGCCAGGTACTTCGCCCGGCGCTCGCCTTCCTTGTAGGTGAGGGTGACCGATGCGACCGCGGCCTGGAGCGAGTCGCAACCCCATCCGCCGTCGCGGCAGTACTCCTTGACCCAGAAGAAGTCGACGGCCTTGTGAGGGAGGTCGATGATCGAGAGCTCGCACCCGCCGGCCAGCGCGCCGGTGATGAGGGCGTTGAGGGTGACGCTCTTGCCGGAGCCGGACGTGCCGGAGATCTGGGTGTGCGGGGCGGCCTCGAAGTCGAGCCACAGGATGTCGTTCTTCTCCTGGCCGGGTGCGCCGAGCTTCTCGCCCAGGGCGACCTTGTCGCGGGGTGCCTTCTTCACCGAGGAGACCGGGTAGGCGATCGTCCCGGGGAAGGTCGGCGGGTCGGATGGGGTGATGCGCCCGGTGAGCCTCTGGGCGTTGACCGTGACGTACCAGCCCTCGTGGCCGACGACGGTGGTCGCGACCTCCTCCAGCTTCGCGTCGTGTTTGGACCCGACGTACGTCCGGGGAAGCTCGAGGATGAACCCGCCGTCGGCCGCGGCCTTTACCTGGACCTCCCAGGGCTTGACCGACAGGGCGACCGCGACCGCGCCGCGGCACCGGGCCTCATCGTCGGTGAGCTTGGTCAGGGTGGCCTTGCCGAGGAACGGCTCGAAGCGCGTCATGAAGTAGCCGACGTACTGGTTCATCAACTTCGCCTCGGTCTTGTCGCCGTCGGCCGGCTTCGTCCCGCGGGCCAGCCGGACCTCGAAGGAGTCGGACTTCTTAACCTGGGTGACCTCGGTGATCGCGACCTGGCGCGAGGCGGACGCGGTGCCGGCGACGGGGTCGATCGAGTCGATCTCGAAGCCCTCGCCGTGGGCCTCAGCGATGAGCGTCAGCAACTTCTTCTGGTGCTTGGCCGGCTCGAACCCTGGGGGCAGGGTGATGCTGACTCGCTCGATGCTGGAGGCGGTCACGGCGGGTGCTTCTCCTCGTCTCCGCGACACCCCTTGATCGGGTCCGGTGGGCGGTCAGATGGGCTGGTGGGCTCACCTGGAAACATGCGCAGATGCGATGCCGTCGGAGCGTCGCAACGGCCCTGTTGGCGAGTCCGCGAGGCTGACCGGATCCCGAATGTCGACGAGGACGCAGATTTGAACGTGCACCGAATATGCATCGAAAACCCCAGCGCAAGCCCGCAAAGCAGGTCAAAGAGAGGCAAGCCGTGAACCGGGTTCGCAGGAGTTCTTGCAGGTCAGGGCAACAGTCAGCAAAGCAACGCAAAACGCCCCGGTCATCGCCGAGGGTCAAGGGGTCGCAGGTTCAAATCCTGTCAGCCCGACCGAAGAAGCGGCAGGTCAGAGGCCGTTTTCCGTTCAGGGAGGCGGCCTCTCGCCTTGTCAGGCCACGCTTGCACACCTATTTCGCACACCATTTTGAAGCGCTCGACGGGTCGTGGTCTCGTGAGCGAGGACGTGACGAGCGAAGTCCGGTCGCGACCAGGGAAGAGCTCCCGCGTCCGTCCGGGGGCCCTCGACTAGCGGCCAGACCTGCCAGTTCGGCGATGAGTCCAACCGGCTCCGAGAATGTCCCTGCCGCTCTCCTAGTCATCGACGACAGTTTCGCGGAGAGTGCGAGCCTCCAGCCCGGTACCACACCACTTGGCGCAGAGATCCAGGATTCAATCCCGGCTACCACGCCGACAGACACCAGAACGACGGCGCGTTTCCCTCTCCCCGACTATCGTGGCGATGTGCCGACGGTCCCCGCTGTATCGCCAGCTTCGCTGATGCGGATCGAGGTCGTGCACCTGAGGTCGTTTCGCGGCATCGACGACTGCGTCGTGACTCTTCGCCCAAGACTCACGCTTCTCGTCGGAAGGAACAACTCTGGGAAGTCGAGAATCTTGCGCGCCATTGCTCTCGCTTGCGGCGGGGTGAGCGCCGAGCGCGACGACTTCACTCTGGGTTCCGAGGAAGAGCCAACGGTCGATCTCATCCTGGCACCAGCAGACTCCGCCGATTCCTTTGACGACCGAGTACGAGAAATCTTCGGGACCCACCTGCAGCTGGTATCAGCGAGCGGGGACGAGCGGGTCGCCTGGCGGACATCAATCACGCGCTCGGCTGAGGGGTGGGGTGCTCGAGCGACGAGCCGATTCTTGATGTACGACGCAGGAGTCGACGAATGGAAACCGGCGACTGGTGCATCGGAGGTATCGCGAAGGCAGCGCGGCGTGCTTGCCGCGGACATCGCAGGCACCGGTCGCGACTTAGCCGGTGAGCTCAGCCGTCCCGGAACGTCGATCCGGCGTGTGCTCGACGATTTGGAGGTCCCGGAGGCTGCCCGCGGAACTCTTGAGGCCGATCTTCAGGCGTTAGGCGGACGCATCGTTGATGAAAGTTCGGCCCTAGTGGTCCGCGTGGGAAATAGTCATCGGGTTGATGAAGTGAAATCATGGGCGCATGGCGAATCGACCTGCTCCGGCCCTGGTGCTGCGTGATGGTGACCGGGACAAGCTCGAGCGACTGACTCGCTCCTCGACGGTCTCGGTTGGTGCGGCTCAACGGGCTCGGATCGTGTTGCTGGCAGCCGACGGGGTGCCGAACGACCAGATCTGCGAGCTCGTCGGGTGCGGCCGTCAGAAGGTGCTGCAGTGGCGGGGCCGCTACCAGGGCAAGGGCATGGCCGGGCTCCTCGACCGGCAGCGTCCGGGCCGTCCGCGCACGATCGACCATCGCAAAATCGTGGCCGAGACACTGAAGCCCCCGCCGAAGAAGCTCGGCGTGACGCACTGGTCCACGCGGCTGTTGGCGGCTCGGTTGAAGGTCAGCGCCTACACCGTCGCGGAGGCTTGGCGTTCCTACGGGGTCAAGCCGTGGCGCTCGGAGTCGTTCCGGTTCTCCACCGATCCCGAACTCGAGGCCAAGGTCATCGACATCGTCGGGCTGTACCTGAACCCGCCAGAGAACGCGATCGTGCTGTGCGTGGACGAGAAGTCCCAGATCCAGGCACTGGACCGCACCATGCCGGTCCTTCCGATGCAACCCGGGCTCGTCGAACGCCGCTCTCACGACTACGTCCGCCACGGCACCACGACCCTGTTCGCCGCGCTCGACATCGCCACCGGCCAGGTCACCGCAGCACTCAAGCCCCGGCACCGCCACCAGGAGTTCCTGGCGTTCCTCAAGCAGGTCGAACGGGCCTACCGCCACGTCCTCGACGAAGCCGGCGCGCCAGTCGAGCTGCATCTGGTGATGGACAACTACGCCGCCCACAAACACGCCAACGTGAAGAACTGGCTCATCGAGAACCCGCGCTTCAAGATCCACTTCACCCCGACCCACGCCTCCTGGATGAACCTCGTCGAGGTCTGGTTCTCCCTCATCGAACGCCAAGCCATCCGCCGCGGCGTGTTCACCTCGGTCAAGGACCTCAACACCAAGATCCGCACCTACATCGACTGCTGGAACGAACGCTCCCACCCCTTCGTCTGGACCAGGACCGCCGACGAGATCCTCACCAAAGCCAACCGGATGAAGACTTCAAATCCGGACCACTAGCCCCGGTCTTTCATGGAGGTAGTCGGACGGCTGCGCGTCGAGGTTGACGACGTGTGCGTTGCCTGGGCTGGTTCCGGGGTTGACCTGTAGGCCGACTGTCGCTGTCGGGTGCGGTTCTCCGGGTCCTCGGGTTGTGGGTGGGCGGGGATGTTCAGGCTGGTGGTGGGATCGCTGCGATGTTGGCGAATGTCGCGACGATCGCTGCCGCCCAGGGCCAGGTGTCGGGGATCCGGAGTTGTCGCCGGCGCCCGGTGTGGACCAGGCGTGCTGGTGCGTGCAGGAGTCGGTAGCGCAACGCTTTCGGCTCACAGCCGGCGAGCACAGCAGCCTCGCCGGTGAAGGCCAGAAGTCTGGTCCAGGCGGTGAGGTCGGCAGCGATCATGGTCGCTGTCAGCCAGGCCTGGTTGATCGCGAACTCACGTGAGGGGAATCTGCCCAGGCCGGTGTCCTTGGCGATCCGGATCCGGTCCTCGACGCGGGCGTGAGCACGGTGACGGGCTTCGAGGAACGCCAGCTGTCCGGTGGTGGTGTTGGTCGCGATCACTTGGTAGCGCCACCCGTCGGCTTCTTCGAACAGCGACAGCTGCGCACCGGGGTGGGGTCGTTCGCGGCGCACGATGAGCCGCATCCCGGGCGGCCATGCCGTCAGGTCAAGGAGGTCGGTGAGCTCGGCGACGTCACCACCTTCGCGGACCCCACCATCAGCATCGGACGCGGGTGTCCACACGTGCTTGGGGACGACCTTGATGGCTTCGCGGATCTTCTCGGTGACTGCGTAGCCGACGCTGTACTCCAAGCGACGTCCCCGCACGCGGCCTTGTTCGGTGAGCCAGGCCAGGAGCTTGTGGGAGGCACCCGCGCCATCGCTGCGGATCAGCAGGTTCTTGCGTTGTGCGGCGGGGACCTGGGCGATTGCCGCGGTGAGGACTTCGATGTGATCGGTCGCGGTGTTCGACCCCGCCTTCCCGGTCCGCAACGTGGCGGCGAGGAACTCGCCTGTGTTGTCGCACCACACCCCGATCGGGTGGTACCCGAACGTCCGCTTGAACGTCGCCGATGCCAACTCTTTCTCGGAGTGGGTGATCACGACCGTGGCATCGACATCGAGCACGACCACCTCACCGAGGTCGGTGCCGGCGACCTTCGAGGCAGGGAACCCTTCGGGTGAGGCGTTCATGAGTGCCCAGACGTGGCGCCGTGTCCTGGCTCTGGCCACGGCGATTTTCTTGACCTGCCCGGGGCTGATCTCATCCAAAGCCCGCCAGACCGTGGCCTGCGAGGCCACCGCACCGAGCACGGGTTCCTGGTGGCGCAGGACCTCGATGTCAGCGATCGCTTCACCGCCGTCGGCGATCATCACCGCGACATCGACCAGGACCCGGCCGCGGTCATGGGCAGGGGTGAACGAACGTCGTGCCAGGGCCTTCGAGAGCTGTCCAGTCAGCCCGGTCCGATCACCTACGAGACGCAGCCCGACGCTTCCCGCGTGGGCCACCACGCCGACACCGCCCCCAGTTACTGACAGACCCCTCGACCACGAACTACGCTTCACCTGCAGAGTGCCTTCCAGTTGGAGAACTTGTTCCGTCGCAAGACCAAGTTTCCCCTGCTGGGCAGGCACTTCTGTGTTTCTACGCGCCGATCAAGCCGCCGACCCGTGAATGATCCGGGCTAGGTGCCGTGCGCGACAGACTCGGCGTGTTAGCGGACGCCGTCAACGGGATCGGGATTCCGCATGTGAGTGCACTGCCGGGCCGTCTTGAGGAACTCGTTCGACTGATCGAAATTGCCCTCGACACCGGTGGTGGTGCGATGCCCATGCGCCTGCACGGCGCGGGCGCTCGCAGCCTGGCGTCGCTCCAGGTTCAGAGTGTTCTGTACGAGCGGAGGCTTGGACGGGACGGGTCGGATTTCCCAATCCACCCCGTGACAATGATTGAAGAGCCCGAGGCGCACCTCCACCCTCAGGCCTGCTTCGACCTCGCCGAACTGTTATTGGCGGTGCCGGGCCAGGTGGTCGTGAGCACCCACTCATCGCACCTTGTGACTGTCGCTGAGATCGGCTCGCTCCGACTTGTTCGAAGCAACGCCGATGGATGTCAGGTTCACGACATGACACCCTCCGATACCGAGGCGACAAAGCCGCCAGCCCTCCGGCTGGATGTCGCTCAGGCGGAATGGGAGAAGATCAAACGCTACGTAGAACGGCCCTTCGGAGAGCTCCTGTTCGCCAGTGCGCTCGTCATTGGCGACGGAGCATCTGAACGAGGATTCCTTCCCCACATACTGAAAGGGGCGCTAGCCCGGATCATTCACGGGTCGGCGGCTTGATCGGCGCGTAGAAACACAGAAGTGCCTGCCCAGCAGGGGAAACTTGGTCTTGCGACGGAACAAGTTCTCCAACTGGAAGGCACTCTGCAGGTGAAGCGTAGTTCGTGGTCGAGGGGTCTGTCAGTAACTGGGGGCGGTGTCGGCGTGGTGGCCCACGCGGGAAGCGTCGGGCTGCGTCTCGTAGGTGATCGGACCGGGCTGACTGGACAGCTCTCGAAGGCCCTGGCACGACGTTCGTTCACCCCTGCCCATGACCGCGGCCGGGTCCTGGTCGATGTCGCGGTGATGATCGCCGACGGCGGTGAAGCGATCGCTGACATCGAGGTCCTGCGCCACCAGGAACCCGTGCTCGGTGCGGTGGCCTCGCAGGCCACGGTCTGGCGGGCTTTGGATGAGATCAGCCCCGGGCAGGTCAAGAAAATCGCCGTGGCCAGAGCCAGGACACGGCGCCACGTCTGGGCACTCATGAACGCCTCACCCGAAGGGTTCCCTGCCTCGAAGGTCGCCGGCACCGACCTCGGTGAGGTGGTCGTGCTCGATGTCGATGCCACGGTCGTGATCACCCACTCCGAGAAAGAGTTGGCATCGGCGACGTTCAAGCGGACGTTCGGGTACCACCCGATCGGGGTGTGGTGCGACAACACAGGCGAGTTCCTCGCCGCCACGTTGCGGACCGGGAAGGCGGGGTCGAACACCGCGACCGATCACATCGAAGTCCTCACCGCGGCAATCGCCCAGGTCCCCGCCGCACAACGCAAGAACCTGCTGATCCGCAGCGATGGCGCGGGTGCCTCCCACAAGCTCCTGGCCTGGCTCACCGAACAAGGCCGCGTGCGGGGACGTCGCTTGGAGTACAGCGTCGGCTACGCAGTCACCGAGAAGATCCGCGAAGCCATCAAGGTCGTCCCCAAGCACGTGTGGACACCCGCGTCCGATGCTGATGGTGGGGTCCGCGAAGGTGGTGACGTCGCCGAGCTCACCGACCTCCTTGACCTGACGGCATGGCCGCCCGGGATGCGGCTCATCGTGCGCCGCGAACGACCCCACCCCGGTGCGCAGCTGTCGCTGTTCGAAGAAGCCGACGGGTGGCGCTACCAAGTGATCGCGACCAACACCACCACCGGACAGCTGGCGTTCCTCGAAGCCCGTCACCGTGCTCACGCCCGCGTCGAGGACCGGATCCGGATCGCCAAGGACACCGGCCTGGGCAGATTCCCCTCACGTGAGTTCGCGATCAACCAGGCCTGGCTGACAGCGACCATGATCGCTGCCGACCTCACCGCCTGGACCAGACTTCTGGCCTTCACCGGCGAGGCTGCTGTGCTCGCCGGCTGTGAGCCGAAAGCGTTGCGCTACCGACTCCTGCACGCACCAGCACGCCTGGTCCACACCGGGCGCCGGCGACAACTCCGGATCCCCGACACCTGGCCCTGGGCGGCAGCGATCGTCGCGACATTCGCCAACATCGCAGCGATCCCACCACCAGCCTGAACATCCCCGCCCACCCACAACCCGAGGACCCGGAGAACCGCACCCGACAGCGACAGTCGGCCTACAGGTCAACCCCGGAACCAGCCCAGGCAACGCACACGTCGTCAACCTCGACGCGCAGCCGTCCGACTACCTCCATGAAAGACCGGGGCTAGGGTCGCGTGCTGCTGAAATCTGCGTGGTCGATCCGGGTGGGATGACGCAATGCGGCCCACTGATCAAGTACGCCGAGGCGGCCGGCATCACCTGTGTGGTCTTCCTAGACTGCGACGACCAAGGCCGCGAGGATGAAAAGAAGATCCGCAGTTCGGCGATCCGCGTCTGGGCAACCGGTGATCCGGTAAAGGAGGGCGCGCTCGAAGAGGTGCTCGTCGATCATGACGACGACTGGGTCGTTGCGCGCTGCTCAGAGCATTTGCCGTCGTAGAGGGGTCAGCGCTTGAACGACTGAAACAGTTGAAAGGAACCTACGGCTCACCGCTGGGTAGAGCGTTCGTCGAAGCCTTCCCAGATCAGACTGCATGGCCCGTAGGCCTGCAGGATCTCGTCAAGGCGCTGACACCGTCGCGCGCTGACGCAGATGACGAAGGTGGCGAAGGTGGCGAAGGTGCCTGACGGTGCAGACGTCAACCTCAGCGACGAGCAACGCGCCGCGCGAGACTGCGACGACCAATACGTCGTTGTCTTGGCCAGCGCCGGAAGCGGCAAGACCGAGGTGGTAGCCCAGCGGGTGGAGCGGATCTTGACCGGCGGCACCGGGTTCCGAGTCATCGCACTGTCGTACACGCGCAGGGCGGCCGCTGAGTTACGCGATCGATTCGCATCGAGACTCGACGAGGAACATCGGCGCGTCGAGACCGACACGCTCCACGGATTCGCTCAGGGCCTGCTCCTGCAGTACGGCACTTGGATAGACCTCCCGGCAGAACCGATCATCGTGGTCGACGACGCCGACCGCGTCGAGCTGCTCCAGGAGTGGCGGTCGTCGATGGGAATGCCCCTCCTGGACGACCCGAAAGAACAGTTGGCGCGATTGGACCTCGCGAGGGCCAGAGGGGAGGACGACCCAATCGCGGAGGACTGGGATACTGCGCTAACCGAGGCTGGCGCACTGGACTATGAAGCGATGCTCGCTCGAGCGAAGGAGTTACTAGACGTCCCAGCGGTGGCCAGGTTGGTCGCTCGCGTGTTCCGCCACGTGATCGTGGATGAGGCCCAGAACCTCACGGCATCGCAGTACGAATTCCTTAAGCAACTATTCCTCGCAGGACGCGACGTGTCACACGTGATGCTGGTGGGTGACGATAAACAGTCGATCGTAGGCTTCGCGGGCGCTAGTCCCCAATACTTGCATGAGTTCGAGCGCGACTTTAGCGCAACGGTCTTCCGGCTAACCCAGAACTTTCGGTCGGCAGCTGACATCGTCACTCTCGGCGACCGGATCGCGGCTGCGCTCGGTGACCCACCGTCTACGTCGGAGAATTATGCCGCCCGGGGCAGCGTGGGGAGGATGAACTACACAGATGAGCGAGCCGAGGCTATTGGCATCTCCGAGTGGGTGAGTCACCTACTGGCCGACGGTCTCCCTTCCGCGGCGCTCGCCCCTGGCGAGGACCCTACGATTCGAGCCGAAGACATCGCCGTGCTCGGACGGACAGCCTCGAGCCTTCGAGCTTCCCAGGCTGCTCTAGAAAGCGCCGGCCATACCGTCGCGGTAGCCACCCACGCGGACGACTGGCTAGGTTCTGACGTCGCCCGGTCCGCGTGGCTCTTGGCCACTTTCAGGCCAGATTCCGCCGTGTCGCGTCGCCGGATTCAGCGCGAGTTGTCAGTAGATGCGGGCAGTAGAGACTCAGCCCGCGACTCACTGTCGGGATCTCACGCTGAGGAGTTGCGTGAGTTCGCCGCTCCACTCAGCCCACAAGAGTTTGTAATCCAGATCGAGACACTCGACGTCCATGATGATGAGTTCTGGGCGAGGGACCAGGCAGAGATCTTGTCCGTCTGGAAGAACTTCTGCGATCGCGCTCCACAGACCGACCGATCCTGGCCTCAGTTCGAACTGTTCGTCGCCAGGTGGCAGCGCGGAGATGGCCAAGGTGTTGGTGTTCGGCTGCACACAGTTCATAAGGCGCAAGGGCGCGAGTACAAGGCCGTCGCGGTGATCGGCCTGAATGACGGACAGTTCCCGGACTTCAGGGCCCGGACCGCGAAGGACCTCGAGGCTGAGTTGCGGGCGTTCTACGTAGCTGTCACACGGCCCAGTCGTGCGCTGCTACTCACGAGACCGGAAAGGATTCAAACCCGAAACGGGCCGTGGGCGCGTCCAGCATCACGCTTTCTTGAGTATGTCGGCTAGTGGCGCGGATTTGAAGTTGTTGGACGGTTGGCCTTCTTGAGGATTTCCTCGGCGGTCTTTGTCCACACGAAGGGGTGGGAGCGGTCGTTCCAGCCGTCGATGAAGGTGCGGATCTTGGTGTTGAGGTCTTTGACGGACTTGAACACTCCGCGGCGGATGGCTTGTCGCTCGACGATGCCGAACCAGACCTCGACCAGGTTCATCCAGGAGGCGTGGGTCGGGGTGAAGTGGACCTTGAACCGCGGGTTCTTCTCGAGCCACGCGCGGACGTTCGTGTGTTTGTGTGCGGCGTAGTTGTCCATCACCAGGTGCAGCTCGACGGGCTCGCCGTCGCTGTCGAGGACGTGTCGGTAGGCCCGTTCGATCTGCTTGAGGAACGCCAGGAACTCCTGATGTCGGTGCCGTTGCTTGAGGGCGGCGGTGACTTGCCCGGTGGCGATGTCGAGGGCGGCGAAAAGGGTCGAGGTACCGTGTCGGTAGTAGTCGTGGGATCGGCGCTCGATCCGCCCCTCCTGCATGGGCAGGATCGGGACGGTGCGGTCCAGCGCCTGGATCTGGGACTTCTCATCCACGCACAGCACGATCGCGTTCTGTGGTGGCGCGAGGTAGAGACCGCAGATGTCGGTGACCTTCCCGGCCAGCTCGGGGTCGGTGGAGAACCGGAACGATTCGGCCTTCCACGGCTTGACCCCGTAGGCCCGCCACGCGCGGGCGACCGAGGTGTTGCTGATCTTCAGACGCTCGGCAAGCAGTCGCGAGGACCAGTGCGTGACACCCAGCTTCTTCGGCGGCGGCTTCAAGGTCTCGGCCACGATCGCACGATGGTCCAGCGTCCGCGGACGACCAGACCGCGGCTGATCAGCCAGACCAACCAACCCCTTGGCCTGGTACCGCTGCCGCCACAACAACACCGTGGTCACCGTCGCGTCGACCAGCTCCGCGATCCGGGTGTTGGCCACCCCGTCGTCCGCGAGCAACACGATCCGGGCACGCTTCGCAGCAGACGCCGTCACTGTCGATGCCCGGGTCCAACGTTCGAGCTCTTCGCGATCGCCAGCACGCAGAACAAGGGCCGGAGCAGGACGATTCGCCATACCCCCATGATTTCAGACCACAACCATCTAGACAGTTACGACACGAACCACTAGTGATCTCCGACCTCAACGATGGAAGAGCTCCATCCACAACTGGCCCGGGTGGATAGGGTCAGTCCTCGCCGAGTCGTGAGGCGGGCGGAGTGGCGGTGACTGATCGCCGCCAGTTGCGCAGTCGCCCCGAGGCGGCATACTTCAACACCGGCATTTCGCCGCGCACGGCGAGGTCTTACCTCCCACGCTGGCCTTCATGGACACCGCGCTGGCTGTCGCGATTGTGGGCGTTGGAGGCACGCTCGCCGGAGTTGCCCTGACTCTGGTGGGGCACGGCCTTGCGGAGTCTCGGCGCTATGAGAGGGACGAGTCCGCCCGTTTTCATTCCGATCGACGCGCGGTCTACGCACGGTTCCTAGCGCATCTAAGCGTTCGGCGTAAGCATGCCAGCGACCTGAGCACCTACTGGGACACGCCGTATTTCCCGGCCGTTCGCGATGCTGGCCCGGACGAGGGCGAATGGCTCCGAGAAGCTCAAGAGATCATGGCCGAAATCCATCTCCTTGGTGACACACACGTCATTCGGGCAGCGACGAGCCTGCTGATGACAGCAATGGCAGCGCCGTTGATCATGTTCGCTCCATCCGCTCCACAACCGAGTCGCGAACAGGTCAGGGAGCGCGCCGCGAGCGGAGAGAAGATCTTCAAAGATGCTTACGGGCCGTGCCTGGACGCCATGCGAGCCAGCCTCAACATGCCGGAGGCTGGCGGGCTCCACGTCGTGTGACCTTCGGGGTCGGTGGCCGGTTGGTCGTGGTTCACCCCGGGCACGTCCAGCCGGCGATCCGCGATCACGGACCTGCGTCACATCGGCCGCCATAGACGCGGGTGGGCAGCGGGCGAGGGCCCGGAGCGCAGAGGGCAGCCCGCCTGCTTAGCCTCGATCCACCGATGGGCAGGGGCTGAGCGTCCGCGGTCGCTGAGGCGGGGTCTTCGAGTGTGTGGGCGTGGCCGACCGTCTGGCCTCGCTGCCAGGTTGTTCCGGGTTGGTCGTTGTGCCGGTGTCGGCTGGGGGTGGTCTGGTCGTCGGTGCCGGTGCCGGTGTTGGTCCGCAGGCCCGGTTGAACAGTTCGCTCCAGGCTGTCTCACAGGGCCATCCGGTCGGGAGGTGCAGCGTCACTCTTCGTGCCGAGGACGCGACCCGGGCGGGCACGGCGATCAGCTTGCGGCGGATGGTCGCGGTGGTGGCCTTGGCGAGTCCCGGGCCGGTGATGGTCGCGGCTGCTCTGGTCAGGTTGAACGCTATGACGGCCAGCACGAGCCAGGCGGCGTTCGCTGCGAACTTTCCCGATGGCAGATGCGCGAGGGCGGAGCCCTTGAGGTCGGAGTGGACCTGTTCGATGATCGCGTGGCCGCGGTGGGTCTTGTCCGCGGCCACCGTGCCGGCCACGGCCGGGTCTGTGGTGGTGAAGAAGGCGTGGAAGCGCCAGGTGTCGAACAACGTCTCCTGACCATTCTTGGCGGACGTGTTGAGGTCGGGGATCCGGCGGACCACGAGCCGTCCGGTGACTTGGTCGGCTTTCTTCTTGGAAGTGAACGCGGTGAACGGAATCTCGGCGACCTCGGCGCGGGAGACCCACGTGTTGGTGGGTTCATCGAAGACGGCGTCGGTGTACTCGATGGTGGTCCAGGCATCGTCACCGATGGTGGCGATCGCCGCCTTGACCTTGGGATCCATTCGCACGGTGACCGAGATGTCGGCGCCACCGCGCAACGCCGCGTTGACCACCTCGGCGCCGTAGAACGCGGAGTCGGCTCGCAGCATCGGGCGCAGATCGGACTTGGCGGGCAGTTTGCTGGTGGTCTTCAACGCGTCGGCGACCAGGCGTTTCGCGCCCCGCGGTGAACCACATGATCCCTTCCGGAGCCGGTGGGCCACGATCACCGGCGCGGACTGGCTCGTGGACACGACAGCGAGCAGCGCGTTGAGCCCACGCACGCCGGAGTAGCCGTAGCCAGAGCCCTGCTTGGCGTGCCCGTGGACCTCGACGATGGTGTCGTCGATGTCGATCATCACCCGCTCGCTGGTGTCAGGTGAGGTCACGATCAGCGGTGCCTGCTCGGCCAGCCCGGCCAAGAACCTCGAGGCGACAGCGTCGAGCTGGCGGACGTGGCCGAAGCTGAACGTGCGCAGGAACGAACCCAGCGTCGAGGGCGCGTAGGCGTTCGTGAACACCCGGCCCATCCCGCCGTGACGGAGCAGCGCCATGTCATCGATGCTGTCCGCGCCGGCGACCATCCCGGCGACCAGCGAGGACACCTTCAACCCCGCGTTCGCGCCCTTGTCGGTCGGCACAGTGAGGTGGGCTTGGGCCAGTTCCTGGAGTCCCGCGGATCGGGCCAGCGCGAGGACCGGGACCAGCCCGGCCGACGACACGAGATTGGGATCATCGAACACTGCCGACGTGGCACGGGGCGTGTGGCAAAGTTGCATCTACGAGATGCCCTTCGTCTTGGTGAGAATTGGGACCCTGAAGAAGTCCGATTTTCCCAGCACGTAAGGGCATTCTCACTTCACGACGCGCTCACAACCTCAAGCTCATCGGTGGATCGAGGCTTAGATATTGGCCACCACCGACGGCGGACTCGGAGATTGCGCCGGGCTCACCGAAGGGCATCGCTCAGCACCTGCATCGCGGCCACGCTGATGTCGGGGGAGACGTGTCCGTAGATGTCGCCGGTGATGCTGATCGAGGAGTGGCCCAGGATCTCCGAGACCACCTTGAGCGGGACGCCGTTGGCGAGCATGGTGCTGGCGGCGGAGTGGCGGAGGGTGTGAAGGCCGATGCTGCCAAGGCCCGCCTGGTCGGCCGCCACCTTGAGCGCCCGGAGCGCGTTGCGAGGGTCGCAGGGCTCGCCGAACGCGGTGGTGAAGACGTAGCCCTTCTCGTTCCATTGCGAGCTGGCCCGGTCACGTTCGGCGACCTGACGCGCACGCAGCTCCTGGAGGATGGCGGCCGTGCGGTCGGTAATCGGCACCTCGCGGCGGGACTTCGCGGTCTTGGTGCTTGTGATCACGAGCTCGCCGTCCTCGCGCGTCAGGGTGCCGCGGATCTTGAGCCAGCCGTCGTCCTCCTTGACGTGACTGCGCCACTTGAGCGCGAGCGCCTCACCGCGGCGGAGGCCAGTGTTGACCAGGAACTCGAAGAGCAGGCCGTAGCGGGTACCGCTGGCCGCTTCGAGCAGGCTCTTCACCTGCTCAGGAGTGAGGTACTCCGCCTCCTTCACCTCGACTCGGGGACGCGGGACCGCAGCCACGGGGTTGTCGGCAAGCTCGCGGTCCTTGACGGCAGCGTCGAAGACAGCGCGCAGGATTGTGTAGGCGTTGCGCCGGGTGGAGTCGCTGAGGCCCTTGCGGCGTAGTTCCGCCAGCCAGCCGTCGACCGCGCTTGGCCGCACCCGGTGCATCGGCGTTGCGCCGAGCGGGCTGCCGATGATGTGGTGGCGGGCGACCGCGGCGTACATCGACTTGGTGCTCGTCTTGCGGTCCGAGTTCGCCAGGGTCGTCTCGATCCAGGTCTGGGCGTACTGATCGACGAGCTGGCGAGTGTCGCTGGCCGGCAGCTCCTTCTTCAGCCTGGCTCGGACCTCCTCTGCCTTCACTCGGGTCTCCTTGGCCGTTGGTCCGGTGACCGTCACGCGCTTGCGGACGCCGTAAACGTCGGTGTGGCGGATCAGGATCTGCCATCGACCGTCCTTGCGCTGCACAGGTCGGGATCCCTCGCCGTTCGCGCGTCGAGTCGGTGTAGTCATGGACCTAGGGTATGACCCCTTGACCGCTGCGATGGCAGACGCCGAGGGGGCTGTGGACAAGGAGTCCCTTCCTTCGCGGCCCATCGGTGGGAGACTGTTGGCGAAGGCTCGACGATGCGTCAGGAGGCAGCAATGGCAGGACCGCTCGCGCTCGATCGCCCCGCGATCGAGGCGCTCTGTCGGAAGTACGCCGTGCGTCGCCTCCTGCTGTTCGGCTCCGCCAGTACGAACCGTTTCGACGAGGCGACCAGCGACGTCGACTTCCTTGTCGAGTTCGAGGACGCACTCGGGAGCCGCTTCGATGCCTACTTCGGCCTCAAGGAGGGCCTTGAGGCGCTCTTCGGGCGCCCGGTCGACCTCGTCTCGGCGGCTGCCCTGGAGAACCCGTACTTCGCGAAGTCCCTCGCCAGCACCAGTCGAGAGCTGTATGCAGCCTGAGTCGCCGGCGCTGATCTGGGACGCCCGCCGAGCGGCAGGTCGCGTCCTCGAGTTCGTGGCAGACCGGAACTGGGACGACTACCAGCAAGATGTCATGCTCCGTTCGGCAGTCGAGCGCCAGTTTCAGATCATCGGCGAGGCGCTCAACCGGCTCCGCAAGGTCGATCCAGACACCGCGGGTAGGGTCCCGGAGCTCGCCAGGATCGTCGCCTTCCGCAACGTGCTGGTGCACGGCTACGCGCAGATCGACGACGCGCTCGTCTGGGAAGTCGCGTCGACGCGGGTCCCGGCCCTGTCGGATGTGCTGGCCGGACTCTTGGATGACCCGTAGACGCTCCCTCGAGCGGAGCGCCGGCTAGCGCGAGCCTCCGAACCAGCCGTCGGGTCGCCGACCCGACGAGGCTCTCAAACGCTCGAGCTCATCGCTCACGCTGCTCCATTTGGCGTCCCTGAGCTCTCCGTTCTCGTGGCGTGCGCGGAGCTGGCGGAGCACGTTGCGACAAGCAGCGGGGGAGTCCAGAACGGCGGCGACGTGGTCCTCGAGGCTCGCCGGAGGCGCTGACTTATCGACGTATTCAATTGCGATAGCACCGTTCCTGGCCGCCCGCCGCTCCTCGTAGCTCGCCCGCCGGCAGGCCTGGGAGCACCAACGCTGGGGCCGCCCACGCCGCGGAGTGGAGGACACGAAGAACGGCTGTCCGCAGCGCCGGCACGTTTGTTCGACGACCATGCCGACGACCTTACGGTCATTACGTACGGACGGAAATGCTCCGAGAATGCAAGAGGTGTGTAGGTCATGGTCAAGGCACAGGCTCGTCGTCGTTCTCGGTGGTGGCAGTTGAGGACGTCGGCATGCGCGACTGTGATGGTGACTCGGTGCACGACGGTGCGTGGGTGGATCGATGCAGTAGAGCAATGGGTAGGAGTGCTCGGCGTTCAACCTGGCTCCGATCCCGCCCGTTGCGCGCGAGGGGCTTCGGCGCTGAGGAGGTGTTCTTGGAGTGCACAGACGTCGCAGGTCGGAGAGGGGGACGCGGGGGAAGGGGGGACGCAGATTTTCCGACGCAGCGTCCCCCCGAAAGTTTCGTCGCTGTGACCGCCGGGACCTCCGTGGCCTCCCTAGGTGAACAAAGAACCCCTATGGAGGACCCATGAACGACAAGCTGCTCTACCGCATCCCGGAGGTCGTCGCGATCCTGAACGTCAGCCGCTCGAAGGTCTACGAGTTGCTGAGCTCCGGCACCCTGCCCTCGGTCCACATCGACCGCACCCGGCTGGTCCGGCATGAGGACCTGGTCGCGTACGTCGAGTCGCTGCCGATGGCCGGGTGAGAGCGACGACCAGTGAATCGGTTCGGCGACAGCTGGTGCGTCGAGCACTCAACGAGAATCGCACCCACGAGGTCATGCGACGGAACCGCGAGCTCAGCGACCTCGGTGAGCAGGTCGAGATCGCGGTCCGCACCCGCGACGCCACCATCCAGCGCACCGAGCGTCGCGCTGGTGAGCTGCTGTCCAGGCTGACCCGCGACTACGGCCTTTCGATGGAGCGCGCGCTCGAGTTGGCTGGCGGTGCGGTCAGCCGCGCGGACGGACTGCGTCTGCGTCGTGGGTCCGAGCGCTCGGCCACTTCATGATCGAGCCGAGCACCCGCCGCCTCGCCCACTGCAAACGGGCGCAATGACCTGATCTCGTGGTTATGCTCTGGCCGAAGACTTTCGGCTCGGGAGAGGTGCTCATGACGGAACCGGATGCCGTGTCCGTCGAGCCGCTTGCCAGCCCCATCATCAACACGCCCTACGCCGTCCCGAGTCGTCACTTCGAGATCGGCCCCACCGGACCGAAAGCGATTATCGAGTCGCGTCGGCCGAGCGAGTCCTACATTCCGGTCGCCCCCGTCCGTAAGGGCCGCACCCGTGGCGCAGACCGCACCGTGCAAGAGACACTGCCGCTCACCCACGAGCAGGTCGTCAAGAACACCCTGATCGACGAGCTGCGCGGTGAGGTCGCGGTCTGGCGCAACCGGCGGTACGACGGGGTCACACCGATCTCCCGCAAGCTGCTGGAGCACTGGGCCGACCCCGATCGGGACAACCGGGTCCTCTTTGCCCAGCGCGAGGCCGCCGAGACAGCGATCTTCCTGGCCGAGGTGAGCGGCCGCAAGACGTCGTACGGTGTGATCCGCGACTGGCGCACCGAGCTGGGCGAGATCAACGACGAGCACAACGCCGGCCTGCCGCGCGTGGCGCTCAAGATGGCGACCGGATCGGGCAAGACGGTCGTGATGGCCATGCTGATCGCCTGGCACACACTCAACAAGGTGACCAGCCCGCGCGACGCCCGCTTCGTCCGTCGTTTCCTCGTGATCACTCCTGGCATCACGATCCGGGACCGACTTCGGGTGCTGCAGCCGAGCGACCCGGGCAACTACTACGACCTGCGCGACCTCATCCCGCCCGACCTGCGCGGCCAGCTCGGCAAGGCGCAGATCCTGATCACCAACTACCACGCCTTCCTGCCGAAGGACTCCCGTGAGATCAAGGGAGTCTCCATCACGACGCGCAGAATCCTCACGCAGGGCAGGAACGACCCTTTCAGGGAGACCGAGCCGGCAATGGTGGCTCGAGTCCTCCGGGGCTGGGGAGTCGGTAGCGGACGTCGACAGAGCGACATCCTGGTCCTCAACGACGAAGCCCATCACTGCTACGTCAACAAGCCGATCAGTCTCGATGACGAGGTGGAGGAGGGTGACAAGGAGGACGAGTCGCGCAACCTCGATGCTCGCAAGTGGTTCACCGGGATCCAGGCGATCTCCCGGGTCGTGGGGGTCAAGCAGGTCTACGACATGAGCGCCACGCCCTTCTACCTCGCCGGATCGGGCTACAAGGAAGGGTTCATCTTTCCTTGGGCGGTCAGTGACTTCTCACTGATGGACGCGATCGAGTCCGGCATCGTCAAGGTGCCGCGGATTCCGGTCGATGACGACGCGGCCCACGAGGCGGTCACTTACCTGAACCTGTGGGAGTCCGTAGGGAAGCCCGGCGTCCTGCCAAGGCGAAACCGCAAGGATCTCGACGTCGCCAGCTGGGTGCCACCCGACGAGCTAATCGGGGCCCTGCGCAGCCTGTACCGCTCCTACGAGCGCGAGTTCGCGCATTGGGACCGGGAGCTACGCCCGCTGGGGCACACCCCACCGGTCTTCATCGTGGTCTGCCCCAACACTGCCGTCTCGAAGCTGGTCTACGACTGGGTCGCCGGCACCGACCTCGCACGGGACGACGGCAGCGTCGTCACCTCGCCCGGTAATCTGCCGCTCTTCGACAACTATCGCGACGGCATCGCCCTGGCTCGGCCGCGAACGATCTTGGTTGACTCGGCCCAGCTCGAGTCCGGCGAGAGCATGAAGAGGGACTTCAAGGAGGCTGCGGCCGCCGAGATCGAGGCGTTCAAGACCGAGCTGCGCGTGCGCAATCCCGGCGCAGACGTAGATGACATCACTGATGAGGACCTGCTGCGTGAGGTCATGAACACCGTCGGCAAGGCTGATCGGCTCGGTGAGCAGGTGCGGTGCGTGGTCTCGGTCGCGATGCTCACCGAGGGGTGGGACGCCAACACCGTCACTCACATTCTCGGAATCCGTGCCTTCAAGAGCCAGCTCCTGTGCGAGCAGGTCGTGGGACGTGGGCTGCGGCGCCGCTCCTACGACGTGAACGAAGACGGGTTCTTCGAACCGGAGTACGCCGCGGTCTATGGAGTGCCGTTCGCGTTCATCCCGACCGACCGCCCAGCGATTGAACCGAAGCCACCCCGTCCCTCCACCCTGGTCCGCACCATTGAGGGGCGCGAGGCACTGCGCATCACGTGGCCAAACCTCACGGGCTACCGGCTCGAGCTCCTCGATGACCCGATGTGGCTCTCCGACGACGTTTCGCGATTCGTGATCGGGCCGGGCACCGTGCCGACCTGGACCGAGGCCGCTCCGGTTGTGGGCGAGAGCGAACGTGTCGAGGACGCACCCGAGGTGCAGCGAGCAGCCGAGGTGGCATTCCGTCTGGCCGCCCGACTGGTCAGGACGCACTTCACGGCCGACGAGGACGATCCTCGTCCGTGGCTCTTTCCGGAGCTGGTGCGGATCTGCCGTGAGTGGATCGACCGTGCGGTCATCGTCGAGGCGGGCTTCGAGCTCAGCTATCTGACGCGCTTCGTCTCCTGGCAGGCACGCGCCGCGGACGCGGTCTACCAGGCCGTGATTCGCCAGGAGAACAATCGGACGGCCCGGCTGCGCCCGATGCTGCGCCCGTTCGACCCGGAGGGCTCAACGGCAGCGGTAGCGTTCCACAGTCGCAAGGTCGCGATCGTCACCGATCCCGACCGCTGCGAGATCAGCCACGTAGTGCTCGACGGATCGGGCGCCGATGGGGGCAACACATGGGAGCAGCTGATGATGGCCTACGCCGAGGCACACCCTCGGGTGGCTGCGTACGTGAAGAATGACCACCTCGGCTTCTCGATCCCGTACGTGCATCAGGGGCGCAGCCACGACTACGTGCCCGACTTCCTCCTGCGTCTGCGACGCGCAGGCGATGAAGCATTTGACCGCACTCTGGTGGTGGAGGTCTCCGGCGCGCAGAAGCGCGTGCACTCGCCTCTGTCGTCGGACGCCAAGGTCGCAGTCGCACGCGATGCCTGGTGCGTGGCCGTCAACAACCACGGCGGCTTCGGACGGTGGGGCTATCTGGAGGTCACCGAGATGCCCACGCTCAAGCGGACCCTCGACACTGCCATCCAGACGCTCTACGACGATGGCCCGATCACCGGGGACGTCGACGGCTTCGAGTTCAGCAACGATGACGAAGGGACCGGCTGATGCCACCCCGCAAGAGGGCGAGCGGCCCTACGCCGATCGACTCGATCAAGCATGGTGACAAGCGGGCCAACTTGCCCACGGCCGACGCACAAGAGTTCGTGACGCCCCAGGTCGAGGAGGCCCGCCAGATCTTGGTGCAACGCAACCCGAGCCTCGATCCGCAGCTGGTATGGCGCGGCAAGTACGGGGACGAGTTGCCTGCCTCCATCGAAAACGCCTCCGCTCTCCAAGCGGACGCACCACCGATCTACATCCAGGAGAAGATCGACCCTCAGGTCCTGGTAGAGAATCTGCGACGGACCGCAGCCAGGCCGGAGGACGAGCCAGAGCTCACCCTCTTCGACACCTTCGACGGGCTCGACGAGCTCGACTTGGTCGACTTTTATCAACACCAGTCGAACTGGTCGAACCGGATGATCCTCGGCGACTCGCTCCAGGTCATGGGATCACTCGCCGACCGCGAAGAACTGCGCGGTCAGATGCAGATGATCTACCTGGACCCGCCCTATGGCATCAAGTTTGGCTCGAATTGGCAGGCCTCGGCGCGAAAACGCGACGTGAAGGACGGAAAGGTCGAGGACGCAGCCCGCGAGGCTGAGCAGATTAAGGCGTTCCGTGACACCTGGGAGCTGGGCATTCACTCCTACCTCTCCTACCTCCGCGACCGACTCTTGGTCGCCCGTGAACTGCTCACCGAGTCGGGCTCCTGTTTCGTGCAAATCGGCGACACCAACCTGCATCTTGTCCGGAGTCTGATGGACGAGGTGTTCGGGTCCGAGAACTTTGTCAGTCAGGTCTCGTTCCGGACAACCACCGGTGCGACCGCCGACTTTCTGGCTGGCACGGTCGACTTCGTGCTGTGGTTTGCCAAGGACCGAGAGAACACGAAGTACAGGCCGCTGTTTCGGGCCAAGGCAGTCGGCGGACTGGGAAGCGGCGCATACGGGTACGTAGATGCGCCTGATGGTCGCCGGCGGCTTACCAAGGAGGAGAAGCGCAAACCGGATGCCGCGATGGCCGCAGGGCGCGTCTTTCGGCTCGACAATCTCACCAGCCAAAGCGCAGGCAGGGAGAAGGGCGAGGGCGCAGCATCATGGTTTCCGGTCGCATTCGACGAACGGGTGTTTCGACCAACCGCGCAGAGTCGCTGGAAGACAAACGCTCCCGGGATGGAGCGACTTCTGCGTGCTAGGCGTTTGGGCGTAGCCGGCAACACCCTGTCTTACGTCCGCTATATCGATGACTTTCCGGCTTTCCCGATCAACAATTTCTGGGACGACACCTCGACGGCTGGGTTCGCCGCAGACAAGTTGTACGTCGTTCAGACCAACAGCAAGGTCATCGAGCGCTGCCTGCTGATGTGTACTGATCCGGGCGACCTGGTGCTTGACCCCACTTGCGGTAGCGGCACCACGGCGTACGTGGCCGAGCAGTGGGGACGCCGCTGGATCACCGTGGACACCTCGCGCGTCGCACTCGCGCTCGCTCGCCAGCGATTGATGGGGGCGAAGTTCCCTTACTACTTGCTCGCCGACTCCGACAAGGGCCGGACGAAGGAGGGCGAGCTGGCTGGTAGGCCGCTGCCACCCGCGCCGCTGACGAACGACATCCGGCACGGCTTCGTTTATGAGCGAGTCCAGCACATCACACTGAAGTCGATTGCCAATAACCCTGACATACAGGAGGGGATGAGTCGCGAGGAGATCGACTTGCCATCAAGCGACATGCAGACTTCGAGACGCTCTATGACCGGCCCTACGAGGACAAGAACGCAGTGCGCGTCACCGGTCCCTTCACCGTCGAGTCTCTAAGCCCGCACCGCTCCCTCGCGTTTGCTGGTGGCTCCTACGCAGATGTCGCGCACCGCGAGACGATCAGCGAGCAGAACGGCGCCCAGCAGCCAGACGCAGCCAACTTTGAGCAGTCCATCCTCGACAACCTCGCCCGCGCCGGAGTGCAGAACGGACGCCGCGACGAGCGCATCGAGTTCGCGTCCACCGAGCCGTATGCCGGCACCTTCATCCAGGCGTTGGGGGAGGCAAAAGACGGGACGAGGATCGGGGTCGCCATCGGGCCGCAGTACGGCACAGTGAGCCAGCGCTTCGTCAAGGAGGCGGCGCGCGAGGCGATCGCTGAGGGCAGCATCGATCTGCTCTGTCTATTGGGCTTCGCTTTCGACGCGACCGCCGGCGAAGTAACCGGCGACGACAATGTCACCGTCGACACCAGCCGCGATGGCTTCGCCAGCGTCGCCGGCGAGCGCAACCTCGGCCGGATCAAGGTGCTGATGGTGCGGATGAACGTCGACCTACTCATGGGGGAGGACCTCAAGAAGACCGGTGCCGGCAATCTCTTTACTGTCTTCGGCGAGCCCGATCTTCGAATCGAGACCACTGACGACGAGGTCGTCGTGCATCTCAACGGCGTTGACGTCTACGACCCCACCACCGGCCAGGTCCGCAGCAACGACCCTGACCAGATCGCGCTGTGGATGATCGACACCGACTACAACGGCGACAGCTTCTTCGTCCGGCACTGCTACTTCACTGGTGGCAACGACCCTTACAAGCGGCTCAAGACCGCCCTCAAGGCCGAGATCGACGCCGACGCCTGGGCCAGTCTGTACTCCACCGACTCCCGCCCCTTCCCCAAGCCCGTCAGCGGCAAGATCGCCGTCAAGGTCATCAACGACTACGGCGATGAAGTGATGAAGGTCTTTGAGGTGGAGTGATGTCACCAGCCGGCCGAGCCAAACCCACCGCGCTACAGGCGTTCGAAACGAACGTTGCGGACGCGCGGCACCTGGTCGGTATCGCCCAGGCAATGACCAATACCCGTGCACGGCGAATGAGACGCGAGCTGCGCGACAAGGTGGGAGAAGCGCTGGGCGTTCCTGTCAAGCAGCGCGACTCCCTTGACTGCCTGCAAAGCGACCACCTCTTCGTGACGTTCATGCCTGGCGCGGGGTTGAGCCGATCTGACTTCGATGATGCTCGGCCACTCCTCAGGCAAGCGTTAGTCGCCGCTTGCGCCGCAGGTGAGACGTTTTTGGCCGACCGTGCGATGGAACGTGTCGGCCCGCTGTTGAGCGCGCAACAGTCGACGGCCCGTCTTCGCGGGATACCTATGAATCTCGGTTGTTGGCTGGAGATCGACGCGCGTTACGAACGCAAGAAGTGGGGTCTGCGCGGCTTGGTGATCGAGCCGTACATTCGGCAGGAGGCCAGTACCGATCCAACCAAGGTCGGGTTCATCCTGAGCTTGCTCGGGGTCGAGTCACCGATGAACAAGTTGGACAACGCCCGCGGCGTGTCGAAGGGCGAGACCAAGGCGTTCCTGGAGCAGCTCACGCAACGGCGCAACAAGATCGCGCACGAGGGCGACCGGGTCGGCCGCGGCCGTGCGGCGCTCACGTCATCCGAAGTTCTTGCTGACCTTGAAAAGCTCACGTCGGTGGTCGAGGCAATCCAGAAGGTGACACAGCCTTGAGGAGCCACGAATGGCGGGGCTGTTCTGTGCAGGCAGCCCACGACGCAAGCCTACTTAGGGAGAGTCCTGCATGAGCACCGTGCAACATATCTCGATGCGGGTCCCGTGGCGCGATCAGCCGTGGGACGACAAAGTGTGCGCGCACCCCTTGGACAACAGTTCTTGCTTGCTTCTCAAGAACATCGGCGACAAGCGGCTCGACGACTGGGAAGAATCGGTAGCCGGCAAGTCCTTCGCGGAACTGCAGCAGTACGAACGACTGGCCTGCCTATCGGAACGCGGGACCTTCATGTCCTCACACGGTTACGCACTCGAGAAGGAGCATCCGTACCGGTTCAACAAGGCCCTCAAGAGTCACCTTAAACCCACGACGGTCTCGGTGGCGCCGTACTCTTTTGAGGCGGTCCCGTTCCGTTGGCTGAGCCGGGAAACCGTCGACGCTGAGTTATGGCAGGACGCCGATGACTACCGTCCCGATCGTGAGGACTTCGCGAACCAGATACTGGGATTCACGCCCGGCTGGCTGATGGACGGGCGAAACCAGCGCGCCTTGATCGGTCGCTTCTTCGAGGATGTGGTCGCCGGTCAGAGCCTTGTCCTGATCTACCTCAAGCACTCGCCGCTGCAGGAGGAGTCGACTCGACGACTGCTCGTGGGAGCGGCCGATGTGACTCGGGTGAAGTCGCCACCCGTGTGGAATCAGTCAGGGGGTCAGCCGTTCGATTCGTCGATGTGGGAGACGATCGTCAGCCACAGCCTACGTCCCGACCAGAAGCACGGACTGCTGTTGCCTTACCAGGAACTCGTGCCGCTGCTTGATGCCGGTCAAGACGTTGGGGGTGCGCTCGCGTGGGCGCCCGAAGACGCCAACGTCGAGTTCTCCTATGTGACTGAACACGTGTCCAATGACACCACGATCGCCGCTCTTAACGCCATACGGTCCGCCGCCGATGGTATGACCGCTCTCGGCATCGCGGTGCCTGCGTCGGCCACCTCATGGGTCGACAAACAAATTGAACGGCTCTGGCATCTCAGAGGACCGGCCCCCGGCATGTCGGCAGCTCTGGGATACCTCGGCGCCGAGTCCGCGCATCGAGTCGTGCGCCGACTGACCGACGAGCCCGAATGGAGTCGCGATCCCTGGGGTGTAGTGGAGCGTGCTTTGGATCGGAAGGACCCACTCGGGCAAGAGCTCGCTGCGCAGCTGCCGGCGTCGATCGGCAACACCTGGCGGGGCACGGACACGGACGAGCAGAATGCGCTCAAGATTCTCTCGGCGATGGACATCGGCCGTGAGCAGGTCGCCGACCTGCTGGGCGGCAAGTCCACCTGGCAAGTCACTCCGGCCGAGCTCGTCGAGAACCCATACTTCGCAGCCACGTGCACATACCGGTCACCGCAACCGATCGCCTTGGCCACCGCCGATCAGGCGTGCTTCCCAGCCGGCCATGTTCAGTGGGTAAACCTCATCTCCGACCTGATCGGGCTCGACGACCCGGGCGATGCACGTCGGGTCGAAGCGCTCATGGTCGACGTCCTCGAACGACTGGCTGAAGAAGGCGACACGATCGTGGGCGAGCCGCAGGTATTGACCGCCGCAGCGGCGATCCCCCTGACCCGACCGTGTCCCGTCTCGCGGTCACTGCTCGCCACCTACTCGTTGGACGCCCCGAACTTGTCGGGCTACGCGCACTGGACTCCCCTGGTCGGGGCCGAGCTCGACGGGGGACTGCCCGCATACAAGCTCGAGCACCCGCATGCGGCCGGGCTCGATATCTCCGAGCACCTGCGCGAGCGACGCTCAGCCCGCCGTTTCGACGCCGACTTCGACCCACGAGCGGCCATCGACGCCGGCTTCGGAGTTGCAGATCCTAACGACACCGAGGAGGAGCTCGCCCGCACCGAGAAGGCAGCCGGCCTCCACGAACTCTTCGCCTCCCGCCTCTCGGTACTCGTCGGCCCCGCGGGTACAGGCAAGACCTCACTGCTCAGCACCCTCGTCGCATTGCCCGACATAGCCCAGGACGGCGTCCTGCTGCTCGCCCCGACCGGCAAGGCCCGTGTGCAGCTCCAGTCAAAGGTCAAGCATCCGGCACAGACGCTCGCCAGCTTCCTGGTGAAGAAGGGCGGCTTCGACCCGAACACCGGTCGCTATCTCGGCGTCGACAAGTCGCGACGAGACCGCTACGGACTCGTCGTCATCGACGAGGCCTCGATGCTCACCGAGGAGATGCTCGCTGCGACGCTCAGTGCTCTTGAGGGTGTGAAGCGGTTAATCCTGGTCGGCGATCATCGGCAGCTGCCGCCCATCGGCCCGGGCCGCCCGTTCGTCGACCTCGTGGAGTGGCTTAAGCCAGCCGCCTTCACCGACACAATTCGCGTGGCCCACGGCTATGTTGAGCTCACCGTCTACCGGAGGCAGAAGGGCGAGGAAGGCGAACGTGACGACCTGGCGCTCGCCCGTTGGTTCGGGGGAGAGGACATGCCCGGTGCTGCGGACGACATCTGGCAGAAGCTACGCCGTGGCGCGACGTCGGACACGCTCGACTACTTTCCATGGCGAGACGACGGCGTGGTCGCGACGCTCGTCAACGCCTTGGAAGCAGAGTTCGGCCTTGCCGCTGCCGCCGAAGTCGAGAAGGCATTCAAACTCACTTACGGCGGGCAGCTGTCGCCCGACGGGAAGTGGGTCAACTGGCCGGTGGGTGATGCCGGCGCGGGAGACCGCTGCGAGGACTGGCAGGTGTTGTCGCCCACCAGGTCACGCGTGTTCGGCACCGTGGAGCTCAACCGCTTCATCAAGCAGAAGTATCGGGCGGGCGATCTCGCCTGGGCACAGAACAGGTGGGGCCACCGGCCTCCCAAGCCACTCGGCCCCGAGCAGATCGTGCTCGGCGACAAGGTCATGCAGACAAGAAACGACGGACGGGCCAAGTCCTACCCCGCGAAGTCCGGAATGGACTACGTCGCCAACGGTGAGATCGGGGTGGTCGTCGGTCGTGCGAGCAAGGCCCCGACCTACGCGAATGTTGAGTTCTCCTCACAGATCGGTGCCACCTACGGCTACAAGCCGTCGCCTTCGGACGAACCTCCGCTCGAGCTTGCGTGGGCGGTCACGGTCCACAAGTCGCAGGGCTCCGAGTTCGGTGTCACCTTCCTGGTGCTCCCGTCGCGAGTCGTGGTGAGCCGAGAGTTGCTCTACACCGCATTGACCCGACAGACAAAGAAGGTCGTGATCCTCCACGAGGGCTCCGTCGATGAGCTGTTCGCCCTGTCCTCGCCGGCGCTGTCGGAGACTGCTCGACGCATGACAGACTTGTTCCGTCCGCCAGCACCCCGAGAGCTCCCCGTTGGTGACGGCATGCGTCGCTTCGACGGGAACCTGATCCATGTCGCTCCTGGCAGCGTTCTGGTCCGCAGCAAGAACGAAGTGATTGTCGCCTCCATCCTGGAAGACGTCGCATCAGGTCGCTGGACCTACGAGTCATCCCTGACGATCGACGGAGTCACCAAGTATCCGGACTTCACGATCGAGACGCCATCAGGTGACCAGATCATCTGGGAGCACCTCGGCATGATGGGTAACCCCAAATACGCGAACGACTGGGCGGCCAAGAAGCAGTGGTACACCGCGCACGGCTTCCGACCCTACGACGAGCCGAGCACCGAGGGTTCTCGCGGTGTCTTGGTCTGGACAGATGACCGCGGGGGAGTTGATCAGCCTGCCTGGGCGCAGCTGGCACGCGATGTCATCGGTACCTCCACTCCCAGGCGCGCAGCCAAGAAGGCTTCCGGGAAGCGACTGTGACTCCTCCTGGACCGCGCCAAACGTTCCCGCCGATCTTGCACACCATTTTCGCACACCATTTGCTCTCGTGCGCCCTCATGCAGGCTCGTCCAGAACCCCGCCGTTGAGCGTGAAACGGACAATCAAGGACCCCCACAAACCCGCGGCCGACGCCTGGGGGTCAAGGGGTCGCAGGTTCAAATCCTGTCAGCCCGACAAAAAAACCGGCCCTGACCAGCGGAAACGCTGGCTCAGGGCCGGTTCGTCATTTGAACCCGGAGGCGCTATTCACCACTTATTCCCAAAGTATTCGGGCCGGCCTCCGGTTCTGCCTGTGCGAATTCGCCCAGAATGTGCGCGACGTCGGCGGCGATCGCCGGCTTGGAGATGTAGAACTCGCGGGTAATGGCGGGGGAGGAGTGCCCGAGCTGCTGGGAGGCAGTCTCGGCATCGACCCGCTCGGAGATCAGCGTCGCGACGGTCTTGCGGAACGTGTGAGGCGTGACCCAGTCCAGTCCGGTTCCCTGGCGAATCTGCCGCCAGCGACGTTCGACATTGTTGACCTGTTGCCAAGTGCCGTTGCGTGTCGGAAACACGGCTTCGTTCGGGTTCTCGCGCGCTGCCGCCTGACGGCGCTTGAGCATTGCGACGGCGAAGTCCGGAAGGACGACCGTCCTCACGCTGGCGTCCGACTTCGGGCTGGCCTTGCGGTAGGTCCCCCTGCCCGGCTCGGTCTTGATGGTGCCGTTGATGGTCAGGTTCGGACGGGTGGCCTCGGGCGCGACGTCGACCCAACGCAGGGCGAGGATCTCGCCGATCCGCGCTCCGGTGGCCAGCATGAGCTCGATGATGTCGGCCATGTCGGTCGTGGCCTTGGGGCCCGAGCGCTGCGCGGTAGCCCACGCGCAGACGGCCTCGCGGACCGTGTCCAACTCCTCGAGGGTCAGTGACCGCGGCTCCGACTTCTCCCGGTGGATCCGCGAGGTCTGCTGCACCGGATTCACTGGAAGGGCATCATGACGTACAGCAAGGCCAAGCATGGCGCCCAAGACCACCTTGGTCTTGCGCTGGCGGCTTGTACTGATCGCCCGCAGTCGGACGAGGAAGAGGTCGAGGCGGCCGGTGGTCACCTCCCGTAGTCGCAAGCCGCCCAGCTCGGGGATCACCACCTTCGTGAGGACCCGCTCATACTCGTTGATCGTGGTGGCCTCGATGCGATCCTCGTCGCGGAGAAAGGTGAGCCACAGTGTGGCGAGCCTCGCGATCGTGGTGTCGGCCGTGATGCCCTGTTGCGTCGGCGCCTGGCGGTCCACAAGCTTCTGACGCAGGGCACGCTCCGCAGCCGCGCTGGTGGTTCCGGTTGCCGTGACTTCACGCGTCACCCCGTCCTTGTCCCTGATCCGGGTGCGCGAACGATAGGCCCCGTCCCGAACCCTCGTTGTGCGAGTCGTGCCCCAGGTTCCGAGCGCGGTCAGAGGTCGTCCCCGTCCCATGTCGTCACCCTGCCTCACGCGGTCGGCTGGCCCGGGACAGCGAGATGCCATCGTCTACCCGCTGCGCCGGGATAACGCCGAAGTCGTCGAGAGTCTCGACGTGCTCTGCCACCCAGGCGTCGAGGTCGGCTCTCCGGTAGCGCAGGCAGCCACCGAGCTTGAGCGCGCGGGGACCGAACCCGGGCCGGCGGGTGCGCCATGTGTAGAGAGTCGCCTTGGGGATCGAGAGGTATGCCGCGGCTTGGTCAATCGTGAGGATGCCGCCGTCCACGGTGGTATCGATCGTCGTGATCATCATGTGCTCCTTCGTCGTGACGAGGACAGGTTTGCCCTCGTGACTGAAGGTGTGCACTGGCAACCCGGCCCTCCTGTGGACAATCCCTACCAAGGTGATGCCAGAAGGTGCTCGCCGTCACGGACCCGGACGAGCCGTCGGCCTCGATCAGCGACAGAGCGCGACGTTGTCGACCTGCTTCTGCTCCGTTAGCCCGGATCATTCACGGGTCGGCGGCTTGATCGGCGCGTAGAAACACAGAAGTGCCTGCCCAGCAGGGGAAACTTGGTCTTGCGACGGAACAAGTTCTCCAACTGGAAGGCACTCTGCAGGTGAAGCGTAGTTCGTGGTCGAGGGGTCTGTCAGTAACTGGGGGCGGTGTCGGCGTGGTGGCCCACGCGGGAAGCGTCGGGCTGCGTCTCGTAGGTGATCGGACCGGGCTGACTGGACAGCTCTCGAAGGCCCTGGCACGACGTTCGTTCACCCCTGCCCATGACCGCGGCCGGGTCCTGGTCGATGTCGCGGTGATGATCGCCGACGGCGGTGAAGCGATCGCTGACATCGAGGTCCTGCGCCACCAGGAACCCGTGCTCGGTGCGGTGGCCTCGCAGGCCACGGTCTGGCGGGCTTTGGATGAGATCAACCCCGGGCAGGTCAAGAAAATCGCCGTGGCCAGAGCCAGGACACGGCGCCACGTCTGGGCACTCATGAACGCCTCACCCGAAGGGTTCCCTGCCTCGAAGGTCGCCGGCACCGACCTCGGCGAGGTGGTCGTGCTCGATGTCGATGCCACGGTCGTGATCACCCACTCCGAGAAAGAGTTGGCATCGGCGACGTTCAAGCGGACGTTCGGGTACCACCCGATCGGGGTGTGGTGCGACAACACAGGCGAGTTCCTCGCCGCCACGTTGCGGACCGGGAAGGCGGGGTCGAACACCGCGACCGATCACATCGAAGTCCTCACCGCGGCAATCGCCCAGGTCCCCGCCGCACAACGCAAGAACCTGCTGATCCGCAGCGATGGCGCGGGTGCCTCCCACAAGCTCCTGGCCTGGCTCACCGAACAAGGCCGCGTGCGGGGACGTCGCTTGGAGTACAGCGTCGGCTACGCAGTCACCGAGAAGATCCGCGAAGCCATCAAGGTCGTCCCCAAGCACGTGTGGACACCCGCGTCCGATGCTGATGGTGGGGTCCGCGAAGGTGGTGACGTCGCCGAGCTCACCGACCTCCTTGACCTGACGGCATGGCCGCCCGGGATGCGGCTCATCGTGCGCCGCGAACGACCCCACCCCGGTGCGCAGCTGTCGCTGTTCGAAGAAGCCGACGGGTGGCGCTACCAAGTGATCGCGACCAACACCACCACCGGACAGCTGGCGTTCCTCGAAGCCCGTCACCGTGCTCACGCCCGCGTCGAGGACCGGATCCGGATCGCCAAGGACACCGGCCTGGGCAGATTCCCCTCACGTGAGTTCGCGATCAACCAGGCCTGGCTGACAGCGACCATGATCGCTGCCGACCTCACCGCCTGGACCAGACTTCTGGCCTTCACCGGCGAGGCTGCTGTGCTCGCCGGCTGTGAGCCGAAAGCGTTGCGCTACCGACTCCTGCACGCACCAGCACGCCTGGTCCACACCGGAAGACGGCGACAACTCCGGATCCCCGACACCTGGCCCTGGGCGGCAGCGATCGTCGCGACATTCGCCAACATCGCAGCGATCCCACCACCAGCCTGAACATCCCCGCCCACCCACAACCCGAGGACCCGGAGAACCGCACCCGACAGCGACAGTCGGCCTACAGGTCAACCCCGGAACCAGCCCAGGCAACGCACACGTCGTCAACCTCGACGCGCAGCCGTCCGACTACCTCCATGAAAGACCGGGGTTAGCTTGCGCCTGCGACGGGCAGCCTGACCCTGCCCAGGATCGGAACTGCCGCGCTAGCCGTCTTTGAGCCGTTACGCCGAAGCAATACAACTCAGGAGGACGCCGCGACCCTCGCCCGCTGGCGATAATGGGTCACACTGGACTGGCGACTTCGCCCTAGCCGCTGCGTCCGGCCGTCTGGAGTTGAGTCTCGGTCAGGCCGTGGTAGCCGCGAACACGTGGATCAAGGAGATCGACCTCGTGGAACTCCTCGATGAAGAAGCGCGAGCGGTTGAGGGAGCCCAGGCGACCACTGATCCCGACAAACCCCTGCCCCCGCAAGTGAACGCCACCCGTAGCCATGGCCCGCGTCGCCGCACTCAGTAGCGGCTCGCCAGCCATCTATCCCATCCCACGGTCCTGCTGATTCAGCATCACCAGCCTGACCTGCGGTTTTGGTCATTTGAACCTGCTACCGGCCCGAGTACATGTCGATCCCAGCGGGGAGTCCAAGCGACGGTCGTTCATGTCGCCACTGTGCACGAGGGGGAGCACCATTTCGCGCCCGTCCGTAGTTCGCCCGTCCCAGGACGGGCGCGGAGGACTCACGGCGCTCGCGCAGGTCGGCGGAGCGCCCCTCCGAAAGTTCGATGACTTTCGTTCAGGCCGACTTGAACACTGTGTCCATGTGCCAGGTCAGGGCCTCGCGCTCGGGTCGTAGCTTGCGGTGCTCGGGCATCGAGATTGTGTGCCCGACGCGTTTCCGCTCATGGAATTCGACCCCGTTGCCGAACTCCGACTTGAGGCGAGGGCTCACGCGCAGGCGGAAGCGGTCGTCGACGCCGAGGGACCCGTCGTCGAACAACTTGTTCACGTCACTGCGCAGCAGCATGCCGTTGTCGACTTGATGAATGCCGCCATCCTTGACAGGCCTGATGTGGGCCGCCTCCAGCACAGGCTCGATCCGCGAACCGGTGATCGCGCAGTGGCGCTGGTAGGCGCCAAGAACGAGGGCCTTGAACGCTTACTGGCCTACCCGCGGTGTGGTCATCAGGCAGTCCTGAGGACTGGTCATGCGACTGCGAGCTGTGGGTCGTCGGGCCACATGAGGTCGGGTCGAGCAGTCGTGCTGAGCTGCCGTAAAGCCGAGGCGATGTGGTCGTTGTCCGGCTCGGCGAGGTCATACCGCTTGTACCGCTGGATAGAGGGCTGTGGGGAGGCGTGGGTCTTGAACAGCATGGGTTCGCCGGTCGTCAGCGCCCGGACCCGACGCTCGACGTCCAGAAGTTCACCTCCATGAGGTGCGACCGCGCGCCGACGGACCCGAACCACCGCCTGTCCATGACGGCGACGACCGTCGAGTTGAAGCACTGCACCGCTGTCATGCTCGCGAATCGGAACTCAGTCTCCACGCACTTCGTAGGTGTCGCAGACCCTCCTGCCCGTCCTAACCCCATCTCGACATACACCGTTTGCAGAACGAGGTGTAGCCGTAAGACCCACCTCGTTCTACAAGACGTGTAGAACCAATTCTCGCTCAGCGGACGGGTAGGACGGGCGGCATGCGACACCTGGGCACTGACGGGGCGACCCAAACGAGGAAGGTCAGGGCGATGAGGAGACCCACCGGGCTTCGGCCCAACGATCACGTCTGTCGGACGGTGGGGGCAGGGTGACCCAGTGGAGACCGATGTCGTAACCCCCATGCAGATCCTCAATCTGTCCGGCGGGACAACTCGGCGTGGCGCGACCCCGGGGGCAGAAGCCCCGGCGCACACTGGTCACCACCACGGGCAGGTGTCTCAATTCGTGCAGCACCCCCAACCGTCGTGCCCGCTTTCTTGATGCGCGTTGATTCGTCCCAGTACGCCCGTCCTGCGCACCTTCGAGCGGCGCTTCTCGACGAGCCCGCCGTTCGTCAAGCAATAGCGCCAGACCTTGAACTCCTTCTGGCAGACGTCGCCGGGCCAAGACCCGGCCGTGTTCGTCCTGCAGCTCGATGTCGTGATGGGCCTCAGCCCAGTCGTTGCCCAAAAACAGCATCGCGATCTCTCCTCTCTCGGAATCTTCGTCCAGAGGAAGACTGCAGCGACCTAATGGTTCAGTGCTCCAAACACGGCATCCCAGGAGCTATCACGCTTCCTCGTTCACCGGCAGGGGCACGATCTAGAGCTAGACCTCACAGGTCAGGCTGTCGCAGTGCTCACCCACCGGCGGACTCGGACACCACTCTGACTGAAGCCCGAGCGATGCAACCCCATTAGCCCGACGAGGAGCCGACGCTGGGACCCCCACCGACCGAAGTCCATGGCTACCGGGTACGCCTCGACCTGCAGGGCGCCAAGCTGCCCGTCTGGCGCCGGCTCGAGCTCCCCGGCGACCTCACCCTGGCCCAGCTGCACGACGTGATCCAGGCGGCCATGGGTTGGTGGCCATCGCGCCGAGCCCCAGCAGGGCCAGCAGGATCGCCAGCCCTGCCGAGGGCCGCGACGACTCCGTCGACCCGGCACCGCTCGGCCGGGTGCTCGCGGGGAGCGCGGAGACGGCAGGCATCGTCACACCTCCACCTCACGGTCAGGACGACGCTCCTCGGCCGGCCAGCCGAGACCGGTCGTGGCCGGCGCGTCGGGGGTGCTCGGCGTGGGCGCGACGCCACCGGGGTCCGCTGGGCCCTGGTCCAGCCGGAACGGCGGGTAGGTGTCGGTCATCAGGGCGACGTACGCGGTCACCCGGTAGACCCACCGGTTCAGGCCGACCAGCAGGTCGAACAACGGCGCCGGGTAGCGGCCGGTGAACAGCAACAGCAGTCCGGCAGCCAACGTCAGCGCGCCGATCAGACCGCCGACGGCGAACTCGAAGCCGTCCGCGTCACCGAACTGCCACGTGCCCGCGAGCACTCCCAGCACGATCAGGTGCGGCAGCGCCAGCAGCCACGACTTGACCAGCACCAGCCCGCGCGAGAGCCGCTCGGGGTAGGCGATGTCGAGGTCGGCCGGGTAGTCGGTGTGGTCGAGGGTGAACGGCGGGTAGCGGTCGGTGCCGATCGCAGCCGTCGCATAGAACTGCACCCGCCAGGTCCACCGCAGGATGCCGACGTTGAGGTCGAAGAGGCCACGCGGGTAGCGGCCGGTGACCAGGATCGCGAAGAACGCCACCACGGTGAGCACCACGAAGACCAGCCACAGCAGCGCGAGCACGATGAAGTGCGGGATCGCCAGGAACCACTTGACCAGCCAGAGCCCACGGTTCAGCTGCGGGTCCTTCGCGCCGACCAGGGTCACGGGGGTGTCGGGCCGGACGGCTTCCGGAGGCTGACCGGGCGCGACCTGGCGGGGGACCCGCGGTCCCAGCGGCAGGGCGCCGTACACGACGAGCAGTGCGCCGCCGAGGATCAGGGCGCCGCCCAGCAGGCCGAGGCTCCATGCCAGAGGTGTGAGCCAGCCGAGGCGTCCGCCCGCGGACAGGTCGACCGCGACCCCCGGGGAGCCTTCGACGTTCATGACCACGGCGGTGTAGGTGCCGGGCTCGAGGTCCCAGGCCAGCGCCTGGGTGCCGGGGCCGCTGCTCTGCGCGGTCCAGAACCCCTGGACCGTGGGAGCCGCGCTCAGGTCACCGCCGGTGCCACGCCGGGTCAGCGAGTAGTCGAACGGGTCGGTGCGCAGGTCGCTGATCTCGTCGTACGACGCGCTGCCCAGGTAGCCCGCGACGTCGGCGCTCGGTGCGATCCCGATGAAGACGGCCGATGCGTCCGCGGACCGGGCGCTCAGCCGCACGGTGGCGAGGTCACGGTCGGCCCACCAGTCGTCGGGGCCGGCCTCGCCGAAGTTCACGACCTCGCTGGAGAGGGCCACCGTCTCGGTGGTGAGCTGCTCGGTCGGGGTGCTGAAGAACCCGTCGTCGTCGCGCTGGGTGGCCATCGCCCAGCCGAGGCCGAGGCCTCCGAGCAGCAGCGGGAAGCCCACGAGCGCGAGCAGGATGCCGATGACGAGGGGGACCGGGCGGCTCCTGCGTGAAGCGGTGCGGCCTGGTTCAGGTGGTGGGGTGTAGGTGGTCATGGTTGTGGTCTCCTTTCTCGTCGCCAGGCGACGTCATGACCGCGGGAGCTGGGCCGTGCTGGGCACGATCACGTCGGTGAGGTAGTCCAGGAAGTCGTCCGGCTGCTCGAAGAGCGGGCGGTGCCCAGAGGTGTCGAGGACGGTGCGGCCCTTGATGGGAGCGTCGATGCGCGGGTACCAGCCGTCGAAGAGCTCGGCCCTCCCCGGCGCCTCGTGCGCGCCCTGCACGTTCGCCAGGTCGTCGGGCTCCAGGTGCTGGCGCTCGGGGTACTGGATGCGGATCAGGGCGACCTCGCCGTCGGGCGAGACGACTTCGAACTCGACCGCAGCCTGCCGGCCGACCCGGAGGGCGCTGGCCGGATCGGTCGTGCCCAGGACCTTCGGCAGTGCCGCCACGGCCTCCTGGATCCGCGCAACGTCGGCCCGCGCGACCGGGGAGTCGAAGAAGCTCGTCTCGGGGTCCCGAGGGGTAAGGACGACGTCCGCACCGAGCCCCACCTCGGCCGAGCCCGCCTGCGCGAGCAGCTCGGTGGCCCGGTGCGAGTCCAGTCCCGGTGCCTCGAACGGGTCCTCGAGGTCGCGTCGGAAGGCTGCTGCGGAGGTGATCACCAGGAAGCCGATCGCCACCCAGCTCCCGATGACGATCCACGGGCGTCGAGCGGCGAAGCGGCCGAGGCGTTCGAGTGCGCTGGACATGGTGGCCTCCTGTGCCGGCCTGCACCGGGTGAGCAGGACCAGGCTCCATCGTGACGGCGCTCGTGGTCGCCAGGCATCGGCCGTGAGGCTCCGAGCCGGTCGTGCCTTCGGCTGGGGGCCGGGTCAGACTTTCGGCCAGTCCCCTGGCGGCGCTGCATCACTACGCTGAGGGGGTGAGCAAGCCACTGCGGTCCGTGCTGGCCGAACCCCGACCCTCGGCGCCCCCGGCCCGGGTGTGGCGGGACTGGGCGCTGCTCGCGGTCGTGACCGTCGCCGCGGTGCTGGAGGTGCTCCTGCGGGAGGACCTGCCGCTGCCGGGGCTGTCACTGGTGTTGACGGTGGGGCTCGCATCGCTCGTGCTGTGGCGGCGTACCCACCCGCTCGCAGTGGTCGCCACCGCCTTCGGCGTGACCGCCGTCGTCGACATCGGGCTGATCGTGGCTGACGCCCCGGCGCTCGACATGTACTCGATGGTCTCCTTCCTCGTGTTCCCCTACGCCCTCTTCCGGTGGGGCTCCGGGCGCGAGGCGGCGGCGGGCCTGGCCGTCATCCTGGTCCCGGCGACCCTGGGGTTCTTCGTCAGCTGGACCGGCGTGGCCGACGCAATCGGCGGGGTCGGTGTCCTGATGTCCGCCTTTGCCCTGGGCTGGGCCGTGCGTTCTCAGCACGACGCCCGGGAGCGAAGGCTGGAGCAGGTGAAGTCGGAGGAGCGGGTCCTGTTGGCGCGCGAGCTGCACGACACGGTGGCCCACCACGTCTCTGCCATCGCCGTCCACGCACAGGCAGGGCGCGCTCTCGCGGCGACCAGCCCGAGTTCGCCGCTCGAGGCACTGGAGGTGATCGAGGTGGAGGCATCGCGCACGCTCGCGGAGATGCGGGCGATGGTCCGCGTATTGCGCAACGAGGCACCCGTCGACTACGCCCCGCAGCCCGGTGTTGCCGACCTCGAGCGGCTGTCCGGGGCATCGCCTGCCGGGCCGCGGGTGGAGGTCAGGGTCTCGGGTGACCTTGCCGCCCTCCCGGCGGCGATCGACGCCGCTGTCTTCCGGATCGCTCAGGAGGCGGTCACCAATGCCCTGAGGCATGCCCGGAACGCCACCCTGATCGACGTGCGCGTCGCCGGCGACCAGTCGACGGTCAGCCTCGTCGTCCGCGACGACGGTGATCCGGGCGCGGCTGACCCCGCCCCCGAAGCGGGGTTCGGGCTCACCGGGATGGTGGAACGCGCCCTGCTCCTGGGTGGCGCGTGCCGGGCAGGTCCCTGCCCCGGTCGCGGCTGGGCCGTCAGCGCGACACTGCCGCGGCAGGTGTCGGCGTGAGCATCCGGGTGCTGGTCGCCGACGACCAGGATCTCGTGCGGACCGGACTGCGGCTGATCCTCGGCACCCTGGACGGCATCGAGGTCGTGGGGGAGGCGCGCGACGGGCAGGAGGCGGTGCGGCTGGCCCGCGAGCTCCGTCCCGACGTGTGCCTGATGGACATCCGGATGCCCGTCCTCGACGGGGTCGAAGCGACCCGTCTGCTGGCCGGGCCGGGCGTCGAGGACCCGGTCGCGGTCGTCGTGATCACCACCTTCGACCTCGACGAGTACGTGCACGGTGCGCTGTTGGCCGGCGCCACCGGCTTCCTGCTGAAGGACGCCGGACCCGGGCTGCTCGGCGAGGCGATCCGGGCGGCCACCCGAGGTGACTCGCTCATCTCGCCCAGCATCACCCGGCGGCTGCTGTCGACGTTCGCGGGCACGGGTCGGGCAGCCCCTCCCGCCCAGCCCCTCGACCGGCTCACCGAACGCGAGGAGCAGGTGCTGCTCACCATCGCGCGGGGTCGCACCAACGCAGAGATCGCCGCCGAGCTGCACATCAGCCTCAGCACGGTGAAGGCCCACATCGGCAGCCTCATGGCCAAGCTCGGCGCCCGTAACCGGGTGGAGGTCGCGATGTGGGGGTACGAGACCGGCAGGGTCCGGGAGTAGAGGCCGGCTCGCTCCGCCGGCAGGAAGGCTGGAGGCGGCGAACGCCCCCGCCGAGTCCGGCGGGGGCGCCCTCACAGGTCGGGACCTGCGGCTTGTGGGCAGGGGCGGGGTCGAACCGCCGACCCCATTTCAGGTCTACGGCAGTGCCATCGCTTGACTCTGAGTGCCTCGCAGTGGGCGAACTGGCCTACTTCCAGCCAGTAACGAGGCTGTCTGGAGATCCGGTGTCAGCACGACACGCGGGGGTGCTGGGAGTCTCGGCAGTTGGTCCTTCGCCTTCCGGAGGGAAAGTGTGCGTTGGCTCTGCTCAGGCGTCGTCCTTACTCTTCGGTAGCACGGAGATCCTCGCTCGAGCTGCGCAGATGTGCGTCTGGTCCTGCTACGGGAGTGATTCAGCGAACCTGTACGGCGTGCAGCGGTGATGTCGCTCAGACGTACCCGCGCTGGGGATCTTCGCACTAGCAGGGTGACCTGTTCGCACGCTGAGCCCGATCCACCACGAAACGGCGGTATCCGGAACGCACAGATGAGTTCCAGATACCGCCGCCCGTGTGTGTGACTACTTGACCTCGGAGCGGCGCATGAGCAGCAGCCCGACGACGAGGGGAATGACGATCCAGATCATCGTGGTCGAGCCGAGCATCGCCCACTCCTTACCGGTGTTTGTGGCGCCCTCGAAGAGTTCCACCTGCGTTTCGTTCCAGTCGATCCACGGCTGCAGGTCCTCGAACCACGAGCGCACCTGGGCCAGGAGCACGAGGATGCCCGGCATGACCAGTGAGACGACGAAGTAGCCCACGATCGCGGCCGCGGAGTTGCGCAGCACGGCACCGAGGGTGAAGCCGATGGCCATGCCGACCAGGTTGCCGAGCACCATCTGGGGCGCCATGGACAACGAAATGTCCCACACGGTGTCGACGCCGGCGAGTGCGGAACCGGCCACGTTGCCGAGGGCGCCCACCGCGAAGGCGACGGCCATGGAGCCGAGGCCCACCAGGAGGGTCGCGATCGCCTTTGCGCCGATCACGCGTCCGCGGCTCGGCACCAGCGTGAACGTCGTGAGCCCACTGCGCTGGCTCCACTCACCCGTGACGGCCAGGATCGCGATCATCGGCAAGATCACCGACATCGGCAACCCGATCGCCGTCGCGAAAGTCTCGTAGGTGATCTCGCTCTCGGGAGCGAAGATGATTACCGCCCCGGTCGCGATGACCGACAGGACGCCGATGCTGACGAGCATCCAGAATCCCGAGCGGGTGTTGAACATCTTGCGCAGCTCGACCTTGACGAGCCGAGTGGTCGGGATGGGACGGGCGGTCCGGCGGACCGGCGCGGCCTCCGTGGTGGAGGCCGGCGGGACGATCGTGGCGGTCATGCCGCAACTCCTTCGCGTTGGGTGTCGGCAGTGAGCGACAGGAACATGTCTTCGAGCCCGGCGCCCTCGGCGGACCGGAGCTCGGTGAGGGCGATGCCGGCGGTCAGAGCCACGGCCCCGACCCGAGCGGGGTCGGCGTCGGTGCGGACCGAGCCGTCCCCTGCGAGCGTGCTGGGGATCCCGGCCTGCTCGAGCGCGTGGGCGAGGTCGCGCGGTGACGTCGAGCGGGCGAGCGTCCCGGCCGCGGCGAGGAGCTCTTCCTTGCTGCCGGACGCGACGATCTTGCCGTTGCCGATCACGACCAGGTCATCGGCGATGACCTCGATCTCGTGGAGCAGGTGTGAGGACAGCAGCACCGTGCCGCCCTGGCTGGCGAAGCCCGTCAGCAGGTCGCGCATCCACCGGATCCCCGCGGGGTCGAGCCCGTTGGCGGGCTCGTCGAGGATCAGGACCTTGGGGTCTCCGAGGAGTGCAGTGGCGATACCGAGCCGCTGGCGCATGCCGAGGGAGTAGTTGCGCACGCGGCGCTTGGCCTCGGTGGGGGTCAGGCTCACCAGCTCGATCATCTCGTCGACCCGAGTGCGGGGCAGGCCCATGGTGTCGGAGGCAATGGTCAGGATCTCGCGTCCGGTGCGGCCGGCGTGCTGGGCCGAGGCGTCGAGGAGGACGCCGACCTCGAGGCCGGGGTTGGGGAGGTCGGCGAACCGGACGCCGTCGATGGTGGCCGAGCCGGACGTCGGAGCGGTCAGACCCACCATGACGCGCATCGTGGTGGACTTGCCGGCGCCGTTAGGGCCGAGGAAACCGGTCACGCGGCCGGGCTTGGCGGTGAAGGAGACGTTGTCGACGGCGGTGAAACCGGCGTACCTCCGGGTCAGGGACTCAACTGTGATCATGGGCTCAACCCTCGCGACATCGCGTCGTGCGCGCATCGGTTCAATGGCCAGTCGTGTCCTAACCGAAAGTACGGGGCAGGGACCATGCCTTAGCCTCGATCCACCGATGGGCAGGGGCTGAGCGTCAGCGGTCGCTGAGGCGGGGTCTTCGAGTGTGTGGGCGTGGCCGACCGTCTGGCCTCGCTGCCAGGTTGTTCCGGGTTGGTCGTTGTGCCGGTGTCGGCTGGGGGTGGTCAGGTCGTCGGTGCCGGTGTTGGTCCGCAGGCCCGGTTGAACAGTTCGCTCCAGGCTGTCTCACAGGGCCATCCGGTCGGGAGGTGCAGCGTCACTCTTCGTGCCGAGGACGCGACCCGGGCGGGCACGGCGATCAGCTTGCGGCGGATGGTCGCGGTGGTGGCCTTGGCGAGTCCCGGGCCGGTGATGGTCGCGGCTGCTCTGGTCAGGTTGAACGCTATGACGGCCAGCACGAGCCAGGCGGCGTTCGCTGCGAACTTTCCCGATGGCAGATGCGCGAGGGCGGAGCCCTTGAGGTCGGAGTGGACCTGTTCGATGATCGCGTGGCCGCGGTGGGTCTTGTCCGCGGCCACCGTGCCGGCCACGGCCGGGTCTGTGGTGGTGAAGAAGGCGTGGAAGCGCCAGGTGTCGAACAACGTCTCCTGACCATTCTTGGCGGACGTGTTGAGGTCGGGGATCCGGCGGACCACGAGCCGTCCGGTGACTTGGTCGGCTTTCTTCTTGGAAGTGAACGCGGTGAACGGAATCTCGGCGACCTCGGCGCGGGAGACCCACGTGTTGGTGGGTTCATCGAAGACGGCGTCGGTGTACTCGATGGTGGTCCAGGCATCGTCACCGATGGTGGCGATCGCCGCCTTGACCTTGGGATCCATTCGCACGGTGACCGAGATGTCGGCGCCACCGCGCAACGCCGCGTTGACCACCTCGGCGCCGTAGAACGCGGAGTCGGCTCGCAGCATCGGGCGCAGATCGGACTTGGCGGGCAGTTTGCTGGTGGTCTTCAACGCGTCGGCGACCAGGCGTTTCGCGCCCCGCGGTGAACCACATGATCCCTTCCGGAGCCGGTGGGCCACGATCACCGGCGCGGACTGGCTCGTGGACACGACAGCGAGCAGCGCGTTGAGCCCACGCACGCCGGAGTAGCCGTAGCCAGAGCCCTGCTTGGCGTGCCCGTGGACCTCGACGATGGTGTCGTCGATGTCGATCATCACCCGCTCGCTGGTGTCAGGTGAGGTCACGATCAGCGGTGCCTGCTCGGCCAGCCCGGCCAAGAACCTCGAGGCGACAGCGTCGAGCTGGCGGACGTGGCCGAAGCTGAACGTGCGCAGGAACGAACCCAGCGTCGAGGGCGCGTAGGCGTTCGTGAACACCCGGCCCATCCCGCCGTGACGGAGCAGCGCCATGTCATCGATGCTGTCCGCGCCGGCGACCATCCCGGCGACCAGCGAGGACACCTTCAACCCCGCGTTCGCGCCCTTGTCGGTCGGCACAGTGAGGTGGGCTTGGGCCAGTTCCTGGAGTCCCGCGGATCGGGCCAGCGCGAGGACCGGGACCAGCCCGGCCGACGACACGAGATTGGGATCATCGAACACTGCCGACGTGGCACGGGGCGTGTGGCAAAGTTGCATCTACGAGATGCCCTTCGTCTTGGTGAGAATTGGGACCCTGAAGAAGTCCGATTTTCCCAGCACGTAAGGGCATTCTCACTTCACGACGCGCTCACAACCTCAAGCTCATCGGTGGATCGAGGCTTAGTAGCCCAACATCTAGAACCTACCCAAGGGCTCGTCAGGCCACGGATGACGTGGGTTCGGCTGTGGGTTCGTCCGACGCCGATGTGGCGCAGTTGGCCGTGCACGCGCGGGGTGACGGTGCCTGATTTGCGGTTGTGGCTATGTCGGTCGGTTGACCGCAATCGTGCTCGGGGAGAAGTCCAGCCCCACCACATCTGCGCCGAGCCGTGCCAACGAGATGGTGTCGGCGCCGATTGGCCTGCAGGGTGAGCTTGCTGCGACGTCGCGGGCTCGCTCCTTCCGTCAGGTCCTGACGCGGCCGGTCTCGTGGGCCCAGATGGCGATCTCGACGCGGTTGCGTGCGTCGAGCTTGCGCATCAGGGCAGCGAGATGGGTCTTGACGGTGCTGATGCTGACATGCAGCTCATCGGCGATCTCGCTGTTGGTCCGACCACGGTCGATCGGCAGCAGGATCTCCTCCTCTCGGACGGTGAGGGGTTCCACGGGCTGCGCTGGTGGGGGGCCTCGCATGGGAGTCAGCGAAGGTCGCGAGTAGCCGAACGGTGATGTTGGGAGCGATCAGGGCGTCACCTTGGGCGGCGGCGTGGATGGCTTGTGTCAGGGCGGGTCCGGCGTCTTTGAGGAGGAACCCGTGGGCGCCGGCCTTGAGCGTGCCGTGGACGTATTCGTAGTCATCGAAGGTCGTGATCACGACGACCGCGAGCGGGTCGTGGACGCCGGGGCCGGCGAGCTGCCGGGTGGCCTCGATCCCGTCGAGGTGGGGCATGCGGATGTCGAACAGGCACACGACCGGCGGCAACTCACGGGCGAGCGCGACGGCGTGGAGGCCGTCGGCGGCCTGCCCGACGACCTCGATGTCGGGCTGAGCGTCGAGGATCATGGCAAGACCGGCCCGGACGATCTCCTGGTCGTCAGCGATGAGCACACGGATGGCCACGTCCTACACCGACCGTTCCGAGACCGGTAATCGGTCCTTGGTCGCACTCCGCCTGGGCAGCGTCGCCTCCACGACCTAGCCACGGTCAAGGTTCGGGCCGGCGAGGAAGGTGCCGCCGAGCAGCGAGGTGCGCTCACGCATGCCGACCAAACCGAAACCGGTCGCAGGGCGGTTCGCTGCCACTGGATCTCCGTCGTCGAAGACGACAAGCCGCACGCGGTCGACATCACCTGCCAGGTCGATGTGCACGCGGGTGACGTTGCGGGCGTGGCGCATCGTGTTGGTGAGGGCTTCCTGCGCGATCCGGTATAGCGCGACGCTGACCGCCGCAGGGAGGTCGTGCAGGGCGCCCGACAGGTGCACATCGATGCGTGGCGTCCCGGCGGTGTGCGGGCGAACCGCTCAATGTCAGCAAGGCCGGGCTGGGGGGCGAGGTCCGGCTCGGCCTCCACGCGCAGGACACCGACGATGGTGCGCATCTCCGCCAGCGCCCTCGTGGCTGCTTGCTCGATGGTTTCGAGCACGGCCAGCGCACGATCGGGGTGGGGGGCCGCCAAGGCCTGCCCCGCCTGGGCCTGGATGACGATGCCCGACATGTGGTGACCGATGGTGTCGTGCAGGTCGCGAGCAAGCTCGTGGCGCTGCCGGAGTTCGGCCCGCTCGATGTCCCGCATGCGGGTGGTGGCGTGGAAGCGGATGGAGGCCCCCAGCGCGGCTGAGAACAGGAAGAACCCATACCCGGCCACCACCTCGCCCACCGTGGTCGGATCTGCGACATGGGTGACACCCAGCCACACCAGGATGATCCCGAGCCCGATAGCGGCCTCACGGCCCGACGCCCAACGGAACAACGGGCAGCACGAGGGCGACCGCGATGCCCGACAGTCCGGTCGCATCGCTCGCGACGATCCGTGCCACGTCGAAGACGATCAGCGTGCCTAATGCGACCGCGACCGCAGCCAGCGGATGGGTCCGCCGCCACAGCACGCAAAGGGCGACCACGATGCTGACGGCCAGGGCGGTCAGCAGCCAGGTTCGGTCCGGACGTAGCGCTGCCTCGATGAGCGACGCCGCGACGGCCACGCCGAGCAGTGCCCAGTCCCGCCACCCCGTACGGGTGGCTGTGCAGGACGAGGTTCGCTCAAGAGCGCCCGGAGGCTGTTCGCCACCATCAGCCAATCTTAGAGCCGCCGTGCCGTGCCGGTCGCGGATCAGCCGAAAGAATAGGAAAAATGACCCATACCAAAGGCCAGGAAGATCTAGCCAGAAGACCGATGGCACCGAGCAGACCCCGGCGTCGTCGCTGAGGGTTCCCCCTTGCGGGCCGCTGGGGTCACGTCGCGAGATGGACCGTGGCTGCCGCGACCATCGGACGCCCCAGACGGGCAGGCCCCCTGCGGGGGCGATGACCGGTGTGGACTTGGGTCACAGGGAAGATCGGAGCGGAACCGCAGCGTTTCGTTCGGTCCACATCTCTCGCAGGCACCAGGAAGTCCACACGACCATGCCGAACAGGGCGACCCACATCGTCACCCAGCCGACCTGCTGCGCCACAGGGTCCTGCGGGGTGTGTTGATAGACCCCTGAACTGGTGCTGGCCGTGTAGGCGAACGGCATAGCGCCGGCCAGGAGCCCGATGACACCCCTTCGCCGGATTAGAGCGATCACGAGGCCCAGCGCCAAACCACTCAGCGCGCCAAACACGGAGTAGGCAATGACGTCCGTCACGATACCTAGCACGTCGACAGGCGTACCGAGCCCCGCGTAGACGCCCGCTCGAGCGTCCCAGACGTAGTACGACCACACCGCGGGAAGTAGGAAGCTGATCACCAGACGACCGGCGCGCAGCCAGTGACTGGCCGCGACTCCACTCAGCAGTCCAGCGGCCTGCCAGCACCAGTCCCTGCCCATCACTTTTGAGGTGTACTCAGACCCAGGACCGAGGCCGTGGTTGACCGCGGCGGTCAGCGCTCCGAAAGCGCACCCTAGGACGATGCGGAAGATGAGTTGCTGAGACGGGCCTCGAGACTTGGGCAAGCGATCTCCTTTGGCAGACAAAGAGGCGGAGGCCCGAGATCCGGACCTCCGCCTCCAAGGCTAGAGGCTACTTGCGCCAGTACGCGTAGCAGGTGGCTGTGGTGAATGCCGTGACCTTCGATGCGGCGACGGTGCCTTTCAGCCTCCAGTCGCTGTCTCCGATGCTGTCCATCAGGACGCTCGAGCCGTGAGACACGGTCTCGTGCTGGTACTGGGAGTAGCAGTTCTTCTGACCAACCCAGTTGAAGGAGGAACCGTAGGACCAGATGCCGCCTCCGACTTCCTGCACCCCACGGGCGCTGATGCCGTTCGCGACGACGCCGTCAGTGCCGTCGACGACGATCTTGCCGACGCCGGTGTAGGCGACCCAGCCGCCGCTAGCAGTGATGCCCTGGTCGATGATCTTGATCGACGAGGTCGCCTTGACCTTGACGGTGACCGACTTCGTGTCGAGGTCCTGGCTGGGGCTGGCCCCGGCAGGAGACGCCAGCAGCAAGACACTCGCTGCGACGGCTGACACACAAACCCCAAGTGCGCGCTTCTTGACACCAAACTTCATCCGAGATCCCTCCGTAGCATCGCGCCCAACGCGCACGCGGAAACGTGGGTTCGGGTGTTCTTCATTTGGGGGTTCGTGGTTGGTAGTCGCGTGTGGTGTCGATGGTGAGTTCGCGGAGGAGTTCGCCGGTGATCGCGTTGACGACTCTGACGTCGAGGTCCTGGACGAGCAGGATGACGTGGGTTCGGCTGTGGGTTCGGCCGATGCCGAGGTGGCGGAGCTGGCCGGCGACGCGCAGGGTCACGGTGCCGGATTGTCGACGCGGTCGTGGCGGATCCGGTCGTGGCTGTCGGCATCACGGCTGGGCCCGGGTAGGGCCTTGGGTAGCTGGTTGTAGAGCGCTGCTGGCGTGGCTAGGTGCGGCAGTGAGCGGTGCGGGCGGTGCTGGTTGTACTCGTTCCGGAACCAGTCCAGGAGTGATTCGCCCCGGGTTCCATGGAGGTGGTGTGGCCCCGGCGTCCACGTGGCCAGCGCTCGGCGGCGCCTTGGATTGCCGGGATCAACGCGATCGAGCGCAGCAATAATGAGTTGAACGACCAGATCACCGGACGCGCGCGCATCCACGCGTCCTGCTGCCCTACGGCACCGGACCCTCGGCCGCTGGAGTGCAGAAGTGGAGTGCAGAGCCTGATCGTGCCCCGGGTACTCTCAAGTCTGCCGACCGCGGTTCACCCTGGGCTGCCACCTTCTCGCTCTAGCTTTCGAGGTCTCGAGTGCCGGTCCTGCTCTTGGTCGGGGCTGGCCACGCCCACCTCTACGTCGTGAAGCGCGCCGGGGAGCTGGCTGCCGCCGGGTATCGGGTGTACCTGCTGGCCCCGCGATTCTTCGACTACAGCGGTGTCGCGTCGGCCACGGCCGCTGGTGCGCTGGCTAGCGACGCCGGGCAGATCGATGTGCGGGCGCTGGCGGGCGTCTCCGGCGTGGAGTTTCACGAGGGCACACTGGAGTCTCTGGATCCTGAGGCGCGGATCGCGGTCACGTCGGACGGTGACCATCTGTCGTACGACGTGCTCTCGATCAACATCGGCAGTGTGGTGGCGCCGGCCGGCATGCACGTTGATCCGGTCGTCCTGAGGGTGAAGCCGTTGAGCGGTCTCGCTGATCTGGATGCCCGGCTGCGAGCTTCAGGGCAACAAGGTGCCACGGTCACAGTCGTGGGTGGCGGTGCCTCTGGCTTGGAGCTGGCGGCCCACCTGTCGGTGCGATCGGACGTCGTACAGGTCCGGTTGGTGGAGGCCGGGACCCTCATCGGTGCGGACCTGCCCGAAGGCGCACGCAAGCGGATCGTGCGGCTCCTCGCAGCGCGCGGCGTGGCCGTTCACACCGGGTGCGTGGTGCGGGACCTCGGCGAGCGACAGCTGGTCTGCGACGACGATACTGAGATCTCCCACGATGTCGCCTTGCTCGCCGTCGGGCTGACGGCGCCGCCCCTGCTCGTCGAGCTCGGACTCGGTGACGGGCGCGGGGTGCCGGTGCGGGCAACCCTCCAGCACGTGGACCGCGACGACATCTACGCGGTCGGCGACTGCGCGCGGTTCCTCCCGGGTCCGCTGCCCCGCATCGGAGTGCACGGGGTACGGCAAGGACCGGTCCTGCTCCGCAGCCTGCTCATGCGGGTCCGGGGAGAGCCGCTGCCGGTGTACGAGCCCCAGCGCCGGGCACTGTCGATCCTCGACCTCGGGGACGGGGCCGGTCTGGCTGTCTGGGGACCCAGGTGGTGGTACGGCGCCGGACCGCTGCGACTCAAGCGGTACATCGATCGACGGTGGCTGAGGACCTATCGGGAGTGAGGCTCCCCGTCTCGGCTTAGCCGGAGATCTCGCTAGATGCGGGCCGCAGATGACTGCCGAGCGACTCGGCCCGCGCCGCGACGCGCGACCCATACCCCGGCCACCGTCGCTGCCACGACGACGAACGACGAGACGTTGAGCTGTGCGACGCCGGAGAGCCCGTGCCCGAGGTTGCAGCCCCCAGCGATCCAGCCTCCTGCGCCCAGGAGCAGGCCACCGGCCGCGAGTTGGACGTAGCGGACGGGTTCCTCGCCACGGAGCCAAAAACCGCCGGCCGTACGCGCAGACAGGGTCCCGCCCGCCACGATGCCTAGCAGGAACGTGATCAGCCAGTAGTTGGGGGAACCGCTGGCGACGCTCGCGACGGCACCGACGGAGCTGGGACCGAAGGTGGCGCCCCCGATCGCAGCCAGGGCCCATCCGGCCGTGATCGCCACCCCGAGACCGAACCCGATCTGCGGCCATCCCCATTGCCAGTCGTGGGCCGGGGACTCGCGACCAGGTCGCAGCCAGAGCGCGACGGCTACGGCGATCAGGAGAATAACGGCGACCACGAGTTGCGGCATGCCGAGCAGGCCGGGGATCGTTGCGCCTTCGCCACCCGAAAGCACCGTGGGCCCGGGGAGGGTGAGCTGACGGGCGAGCAGTTCGCCTCCCGCCCAGCCGATCAGCCCCACCAACGCGCCGAGCATGCCTGAGCCCAGCCTGTAGAAGAGTCCGGACACGCACGACTTGGCGACGACCATGCCGATACCGATGACGAGTCCACCCGCCACGTTGGCGACCGGCCGGAAGGCCAGGCCCTGGTTTAGCCCGCTGGCGCCAGGGAGGAGGAACAGCAGTGCGAGCCCCACCGAGGCCATGGCCACGCCGAGGGCCCACCCGCGGGCCAGGAGGAACCGGCCGTCAAGTGAGTTGCGGATGGCCGAGTGGAAGCACAACTGTCCCCGCTGCAACACGTAGCCCATGAGCAGGCCGGCGAGGGCCCCGGTGACAGCGGACGTGATCACCCGCGGCCCCGAGAGGATCCGACTTCGGTCGTGGCATTCATCGGTACTCCGGATTGGGGTGCGCGGAGGTCGCTGAAGTCAGTTCGGTTCGCGGCGATCTCGGCATCGAGGAACGCCTGGACGTGATCGGGCAGCACGGTGGGTCTCCTGGTCTGGTCGGCGGGTCCTGCGGGTTCAGGTCATTCTGTCCCTGGCCCGGAGGTGTCGACCTCGATCCCCTTCCAGAAGGCGACCCGGCCTTTGATGCGACGGGCCAGCGGTGAGGGGTGGCGGTAGGTGAACGCTCCGTCGGGGACGACCTGTCCGTCGACGTGGACGTCGTAGTAGCTCGCGACTCCTTTCCAGGGGCAGACGCTGGTGGTGCTGCTGGGTTGCAGCACTCCTTCGGGGACGCTGGGCAGGGGGAAGTACGCGTTGCCCTCGACCGTCACGATGTCGTCTGACGTGGCGACATGGCTGGTCCCGAGCCGTGCCGCGGCGCTGGTCGTGCGTCGCACGGTGCGCAGCAGTCCCATGGTCGTGGCGATGGCGGCACCACCGGCCGAAAGGAGGAGTGCCTCGACCACGGGGTTCCCCGATCCTGTCCACGTAGGTCCCTCCAGGCGACCGGCCGAAGACAGGACCCCCGTGAGCGCCAGGGCTGCGCCGAGGCCGCCGCCGCCAGCGAGCAGGATGCGTCGTCGAGACGAAGGATCACGAGGTGAGGTGTCCTGGCCAACGACCCAGGGCCAGGCCGCTGCCAGGATCAGCGGCGCGAGGTGCCAGGTGGTCGTGGGCTGCCACGCGACGAGCACGGACCACGCCACCGCGACCACGATCGTCCAGATGAGTCCCGCGCTGACATTCTTCCTGCTGCCGGCGCCCCGGGCTCGAACAGTCGCGGATGCCGAGACGGGCCGGTAGCCGGGATCGGTGGCCCTGATCGCCTCGACCACCTGACGCACCGAGGGGTTCACCAGCGCCCGGTCGCCCACGAAGACGGTGGGCACCGTCTCGTCGCCACCGGTGGCCTCCCGCACCCGAGCCGCGGCGTCTGCCGAAGACCAGATGTCGTGCTCGATCGTCGCCACGCCCGCGCGGCTCAGGCCACGACGCAGGGACCCGCAGAAGGGGCAGCCGGGCCGCCACATCACCTCGATACTGGTGGCGGTCGGGTTGGTCTCAGTCATTGCTCGTCCTCGAGTGCGGGAGGTGGGTGTTCAGTGCGCGCGCTTGGCGCCCATGAACAGGATGAGGCCCAGGAAGAGCCCGAAGATCAGGTGCTCGACGAGGAAGGTGCCGTAGCCCACGAGCTCGGCCGTGTTGGTGATCTGGTCCCCGCTGTTGAAGATCGCGGTCGCCAGGGGAGTCCCACGAAGGAGCTGATCACGAAGACCAGGCCGCCCCAGACGACAGCGCCGGCGACGAGCGCCATCCCGCGGATCCGGGTCAGGCTGGCCAGCACGCCGAAGCCCACGCCGTACATCGCGCCGACCATCATGTGGATCAGTGCTCCCAGGAGGGCGTGGCCGGCGAAGAACTCGAAGTTCGAGCCACCCATGGTGGGAGTGCTGGTGGCGGTGCTCATGGTGTCCTCCGGTGAAGTCGAGGCGAATGGGTCGAACTGCCATCGGAACCCGGTGACCTCCCCGTGAGCATCCCGGCAGCCCACATCTGCCTTCGAGCCGGCCACCCGGCGGTGCCGCGGTGGGTCAGAGCGTCCCGGCCCGCACCTGGACGTGCCCGCCGCGCAAACTCCAGGACTGCACTTCGTGTGCTGTTCCCTCGAGCAGAGTCCAGGGACGTGCGTTGATATCCGCCCCACCGAGTAGACAGGCCAGCCGGGCAGCCGGATCGAGCAGCCGGGCCCAGCCGTGGGGCGGCTCCATGTCGACGATTCCCGCGCGACCACCGGGGCGGACCAAGCAAGTGGCCTGCCGCCACGCAGCCTCCCAATTGCCCATCAACGACAGCGAGTAGGTGAAGAGCACCGCGTCAAAGGTCGCACCGGAGCCATCCAGCCCGACGGCGACATGGTCAAGCTGCTCGGCGTCCGCCTCGACCAGGGCAACGTTTCCCGGTGGTGCCTGGATCGTCTTGCGTCGTGCCACCTCGAGCATCTCGCGGCTGCGGTCCACGCCGACAACCTGTCCGCTCCCACCGACGGCCGCAAGGAGGAGCGGGAAGTTGAGCCCGGTCCCGCAGCCGATGTCCAGCACCCGGGATCCCTCCCGCAGGTGCAGGGCAGGAATGACGCGCTCGCGACCGACCCGGTAGATCGGCTCCGCCGACACCGTGTCGTACCACGAGGCGGAGTGCGTGTAGCGCGACATGGGACCCTTGCGTTTCGGATAGACGATGGGGCCGGTACTGAGCGCCGGGCCAGTAGGAGTGCCAGCACGGTGTCAGAGCCAAAGGTCTCAGCACCGCAAAGCGACGCGGGAAGCATTACCCGTGCTCAGCGGGTTTCCCAGTCGTGACGGCTCCCCGACCCCCGGATGACGCTACCCGGAAGTCCTCCTTCCAAGACTTGGTGGAGCCCGAGATCGAGGTCCTGCTCAGGGTGGCACTCACCATCACCTCGAACCAGGCCGATGCCGAAGACCTCGTGCAGGAGACCCTGCTGCGCGCCTACCGGGCGATGGATCGCTTTGACGGCCGGCATCCGCGGGCCTGGCTGCTGACCATCCTGCGCAACACGAACGCCAACATGCACCGCCGCCAGCGGCCGGGCACGATCGGCGACTGGGAACTCATCCGGACCGCCAGGCCGGCCTTCGGCAGGGCAGAGCTGCCAAGCGCCGAGGACAGCTTCGTGGACCACGAGCTGCACGCGGATCTCGACGCAGCCGTCCGCGCCCTCGACCCCCGTTTCCGGGCAGCTCTCATCCTCGTCGACGTTCACGACCTGAGCTACGCCGAGGCAGCCGCGGTCATGGGGGTCCCCGTCGGCACGGTGATGTCGCGGCTCAGTCGCGCACGTGGCCGCGTCCGCAAGTCGCTCCGATTCAGCCCACTCACCCGAGGAGACCTGTCATGACTGGGACTCTGCGTCAGATGCTGACCTGCCACTGGTCCGCGCGCCGCATCCAGCGCTATCTCGACGCTGACCCGGTAGCCCGGCTCACGCCCGGAGAGATCTCGCGACTCGAGGGGCACCTGGCGACGTGCGAGAAGTGCACTCAGGTCGCCACCGAACACCGTGCCCTGCACCGGGCGCTGTCGCTGTGGTCAGGCGGAACGGGCGTCGACCCTGAGTCGGTCGATCGGGTCCGAGACTTCCTGTCCACTATCAACGACGAGGACACCGCGTGACCATCGGCCAGCCGACCTCTACCCCATCTTCAGCCGCCTCGCAGGACGAGCCGTGGGACCTTCTGGTCGTCGGGGGCGGGACGGCCGGGATCGTCGGTGCGAAGACCGCCGCGCGGCTCGGTGCCCGGGTCCTCCTGGTGGAACGGGAGCGCACCGGGGGAGACTGTCTGTGGACCGGCTGCGTCCCGTCCAAGGCGCTCCTGGCTGCCGCGGGCGTCGCTGCCAGTGCGCGCACGGGCCATAAATTCGGCATCGGGGTCGCGGAGGTCTCCGTCGACTTCGCGAAGGTCATGGATCACGTGCGAGCGTCGATCCAGCACATCGCACCCGTCGATTCCGTCGAAGCGCTCGAGAAGGCGTCGGTCTCCGTGCGCACGGCGACCGCCCGTTTCACCGGGCCGGACTCGGCCGAGATCGACGGGGTGCCGGTGAGGTTTCGACAGGCACTCGTGGCCACCGGTGCCTCACCGGCGGTTCCTCGCATCCCCGGCCTGAGCGAGGTCAACCACCTGACCAGCGACACCGTGTGGGGGCTGAGTGAGCTCCCCGCTGAGCTGGTGGTCCTCGGTGGCGGGAGCATCGGCTGCGAGCTGGGCCAGGCCTTCGCCCGCCTCGGCAGCAGGGTCTCAGTGGTCGAGGGCGCACCCCGGATCCTGCCTCGCGAAGACCCTCTCGCGGCAGCGGAGCTCGCGCGCGCCCTGCTAGAGGACGGCGTCGACCTCCATACCGGCTCAGGAGTCGCCAGAGTCGAGCCCACCGGCCCGCGGTCCGGGGTGCTCCACCTCGACAGCGGCCAGCAGGTGCCGTTCTCCTGCCTCCTGGTGGCCGTCGGACGAGCGCCTCGCAGCGGCGACGCCGGGCTGGCTGCCGCGGGTGTGGAGGTCGATGACCGCGGGTTCGTCGTGGTCGACGACCTCTTGCGAACCACCAATCCACGCATCTGGGCTGCCGGTGACCTCACCGGTCACCCGCAATTCACCCACACCGCGGGCGTGCACGCGAGCCTGGCCGCGTCCAACGCCATCCTGGGCGTACGCCGCAAGGTCGACCTGACCGCGGAGCCGCGGGTCACCTTCACCGACCCGGAGGTGGCGGCGGTCGGCCTCGAGACCGATCGGGTCCCTCCCGGGCTGCGCACCATCGACTGGTCCCACTCCCACGTCGACCGGGCGGTCGCGCAGGGCGCGCTCGGCGGCTTCGCCCGTCTGGTCATCGACAAGCGTGGCCGTGTCCTCGGTGCCACGGTGGTCGGGCCACGGGCAGGGGAGACCCTCGGTGAGCTGACCCTGGCGGTCACCCGGGGACTCACGACCCGCGATCTCGCCGGCGTGACCCACGCCTACCCCACCTACAACGACGGACCGTGGAATGCCGCGATCTCCGACGTCCAGGACCAGCTCGAACGCCCCGCCACCCAGCGCGCCCTGGGGGCCCTGGCGCGGGCGCGTACATGGTGGGTCAGCCGAGACCACTGACCAGGCTGGCCGGGCGCGCGAACCATCGACATCAAACGAGGCCGACGCATCTCCGTCAGGAGAGGTCCCGGAAGCCCGCCACGATGCGCTGGGCGGCGCTGACACCCACGACGGCCGCCCACACCGTGGCGATGACCCCTGCGTGAGTGGGGATGAGCAGCCACAACGAGTGCACGGCAATGGTCTCGGTCCCCTCTGCGAGCCCTCCGAGAAAGCTGAGTGAGCGACCATCCTCACGCTGTCGCCCGGTGCGCTCGGCGATGGAGGAGAAAGCCAGGAACGCCGTGCCGTTCAGGTAGTAGGCCAGGAGCACCAGCAGGAAGGGCAACCATTCGGCGTCGTACTGACGTGTAGCGCCGATGGCTACCCCGACCACGGTCGCGCCGTACACGGCGAAGTCGGCGGTGATGTCCAGGAAGCCGCCGGCCTCGGAACCGTGTGATGTCTCGGGGTTGCCGTGAGCGGCGGTGCGGCGCCGGCGAGCAAGGGGGCCGTCAAGTCCGTCCATCGCACGGGAGAACAGCCACAGTCCCAGCGCCCACCACCACAGCTGTGCTGCGGCGGCTGCGGCGCTGGCCAGCCCGGTGGCCAGGCCGAGCAGAGTCAGTCGGTTGGGGCTCACGAACGGCCGGTCGAGGAGCCGGGCCAGCCTGGACAAGGGCCGATCCAAGAATCGGCGAGCCGGTGCGTCAAGCATGGGTTCGGTGCGCAGCGGTGTGGTCCCCGCGGCGAGCGTCCAGTCGTCGCGCCCACCAGGACCCGCCGACGACGAGAATGATCAGGGCGGAGCCGGCGGCGGCCAGGCCCCACGGATTGGTGCCGTAGGCCCCCAACGCTGCATAGGCAAGACTGCCGGGCACCATTCCGAGCGCACTGCCCAGCACATAGTGGCGGAACTTCACGCCTGAGAGCCCGGAGGCGTAGTTGATGGCGATGAAGGGCACGAGCGGGACCAGGCGAACGATGAGGACCGCGGAGAGACCGTGGTCAGCCAGTAGCGCGTCGACGCGCGCCAGGCGGCCACGGATGAGACGGTCGACGGCGTCACGTCCGAGCAGTCTTCCGACACCGAAGGAGATGACCGCGCCGACCAGGGCTGCGGCCAGGGAGAGCGCGGCACCGGCCCACAACCCGAACAGCGCCCCGCCTGCGGCGGTGAGCACCGCCTTGGGGCAGGGGATGAGGGCCAGGCCGACGTAGAGAGCGAAGAACAGGGCAGGACCCCACACGCCCGCTGCGTCGACGCGCGACCTCAATGCTGCGATGTCGGGGGTCCCGAGGATGAGGGCAAGGCCGATCGCACCAAGAAGAACCAGAGCGAGCGCACCTGCCTTGACGAGGGCGGCTCTATCCATGGGTGATCCTGACGTCTCGATGCACTGGACTTCCTACGTCGGGAAGTCCCTGAGTATCTCGAAGTGTTCCCGATGTGACATGTTCCCTGCTCCGGAGGTCTGATGCGCCCGCGCCTTGCCCGACTGCTCCCTGCCGCGTTACTCGGACTGGCCGCCTCCGCCTGTGCCGCCCCGGGAGCGCCGGCGGGCTCCACGACCGAGAACCGCTCCTGGTCGCAGATCACCGACCAGGCCAAGGGGCAGACCGTCGACCTGTGGATGTACGGCGGCGACCAGCAGGGCAATGCCTACGTCGACGACGTGCTCACACCGGCCGCGGCGAAGCTCGGGGTGACCTTGAGGCGGGTCCCGGTGGCGGACACCAAGGACGCCATGACCCGCATCCTGGCTGAACGGCAAGCCGGCAAGGAGGACGGCACGGTGGACCTGGTGTGGGTCAACGGCGACAACTTCGCGACCGGCAAGCAGGCCGATGCCTGGCGTTGTGGCTGGTCCTCGAAGCTGCCGAACATGACGTTCGTGGCGCCCGACGACGCCCTGGTCATCCAGGACTTCGGGACCGATGTCGCAGGCTGCGAGGCGCCGTGGCACAAGGCACAGTTCACGATGGTCTACGACTCGGCGCGAGTCGATACGCCACCGACGTCGATGGCCGGTGTCCTGCAGTGGGCGCAGGACCATCCTGGCCGGTTCACCTACCCGGCCCCGCCCGACTTCACCGGCTCGGTCTTCCTCCGCGAGGTGCTCTACAGCACCTCGGGCGGCTACGCGAAGATCCCCTCGCAGTTCGACCAAGGCGCCTACGACAAGCTGACCCCCCAGCTCTGGGATGTTCTGAAGGGCGTGGCGCCCTCGTTGTGGCGCCAAGGGCGGACCTACCCCCGAGACTCGGTGGCCCTGGACCGGCTCTACGCCGACGGGGAGGTAGACATGACCATGACCTACGGGCCGGCCACGCTCACCAAGCTCGTCTCTGACGGCACCTTCCCGGCGACCACACGTGTCCTCCCTCTTGAGGAGGGGACCATCGGCAACGCCAGCTTCCTTGCCATTCCCTCCTCGGCCGGCGACCCCGAGGGCGCGATGGTGGTGGCCAACCTGGCTCTGTCGCCCGAGCAGCAGGCGATCAAGGCCGACCCGGACACGTGGGGACAGTTCACGGTGCTCGACACCGACCTGCTGAGCCCATCCGATCGGGCACGGTTCGACGACCTTCCGACCTCGGCCGTCGTGCCGCCCTACGACGTGCTCTCACGCAACGCCGACCCCGAGCTCGCCTCGTCCTGGGTGCCGCGACTGGACGAAGGCTGGCGCAAGGCAGCGCTGGGTTCAGGATCGTGACCCCACACCCCACCAGCACCCATGACCTCCGAGCCATCAGGCAGTTCGGCGGTGCACGGCTCGTCGCCCCCGCGGTGCTCCTCATCGTGGCGGTGACCGGCACGGCGCTCGTCGCCGTCGTTGCCACCAGTCTCGGACTGCTGCCCCTCGTGGGACAGCCCCGCCTGAGCACCGACGGATACACCACACTCGCTGGTGATCTGCGCGCCGCGACGCAAGAGTCCCTGATCACTGCCGCCACCGCGACCCTGCTGGCCGCGGCCATCGGGCTCATCATCGCCACCGTCGTTGTGCGTGCAGGCCGCGGCGTTCGACCCGTCATCGGTCTGGCCGTCGCGGTGCTGACGGTGCCGCACCTGGTGGGTGCGGCCGCGACCGTGCTGCTGCTCTCCGATGTCGGTCTGGCCCAGCGCTGGTCGGGGATCCCAGCAGCCTCGTGGCCAGAGCTGATGGGCGGACGCTGGCCCTGGGCAACCGTGCTCGAGCTCGCCTGGAAGGAATCGGCCTTCGTGGCGCTGGTTGTCGTCGCTTCCATCGGGCGGCACTACGCGGACCTGCGAGAGGTCGCGGCGGTGCTCGGCGCAGCTCCGCGAGCGCAGTGGCGACGAGTCCTGCTGCCCCTGTCCGCGCCCGCTCTCGCGTCGTCCTCGCTCATCGTGTTCGTCTACTCCCTCGGCACCTACGAGGTCGCCCGCCTGCTCGGGCGCGCCTACCCCGAGCCTCTCCCGGTCATGGCCTACCGGCTCTTCACCGACATCGACACTGTCGCTCGACCGCAGGCCGCCGCCACCGCCGTGGTCGCCACAGGGCTGGCCCTGCTCGCGGCCGTCGCAGTCCTTCCGCTCGTGCGGCGGCTCGGGGCGGACCGATGAGGAGGCGGGCAGCGCTGCGCGCGCGTACCAGGCGCCAGCCGCTGCGCACCGTGACCCCGGCGCTGCTGTTGCTGTGGCTGGTCGTTCCGTTGACCCCGTTGGTTCTGTGGGCGGGCGCCTCACGTTGGTCGGGCACGGCGGGGCTGCCGCAGGACCTCGGGCTTCGCGCATGGCAAGAGGCGCTCGACGCGGGGATGATCGCGGCGTTGGCCCGGTCCGGTCTCCTGGGAGTCGCAGTCGCGCTGATCGCGACGCCGCTGGGTGTGATGGCGGGCCGGGCACTGGGGTGGAGGCTGCTGCGCAGACCCGCCCTGCCGTCCGTCGTGCTGCTCGGGCCGGTCGTGCTGGCACCGTTCGCTGTCGCGATGGGTCTCGATGTCGTCATCCTGCGACTGGGAATTCCGGGGGAACTGGCTGTGGTCCTCGTCCTGAGCGTGTTCGCGCTGCCCTACACCACCTTCACCATGCGGGCCACGTACCTCGCACTGGACCCTGCCCTGGAGGAGCAGGCCCGGGTCCTGGGGGCCAGTTCGCGTCAGGCTCGTCGTCGGGTGACGCTCCCGGCCGCCACCACCGGGCTGGTCACCGCCACAGGCCTGGCCTTCCTGGTCGGGTGGAGCGACTACGCCGTCACCCTGCTCATCGGTGGCGGCCAGATCGTCACCGCACCCATGCTGATCGGCTCCTCCGCAGCCGGGTCCGGCAACGACTCCCTCACCTCGACCCTGGCCATCTCCGCCAGCCTGCCGCCTCTGGTGGCCCTGGCGGTCTTCACCTACGCGGCCTCGCGCCGAAGGACGGCGGCGCACTCATGACCGCGGCTCTGAAACTGCTTGCGATCACCCACCGCCACCCCGGTGCCGAGCAACCGACGCTTGCCGAGGTCGACCTCGAGATCCAAGACGGCGAGATGGTCGCCGTGCTCGGGCCCTCCGGATCAGGCAAGACCACCCTGCTCAGGGTCGCGGCCGGCTTGGAGCCGGCGGAGGCGGGCGACGTGCTGCTCGACGGGATGAGCGTCATGGGCGTTCCACCGGAGCGGCGCGACCTGACGGTCATGTTTCAGAAACCTCACCTCTTCCCGCACCTGAGCGTGCTGGACAACGTCGCCTTCGCGGACCGGTTGCGCGGCCAGAGCCGCTCGCAGAGCCGTGCTGCCGCGCAGCGGTACCTCGACCTGGTCCACCTGGGGGACCTCGCCAAGCGCAGGCCACGGCAGCTCTCCGGTGGCCAGGAGCAGCGCGTTGCCCTGGCCCGGGCTCTTGCCGCCAGCCGCCGGGTGATGCTCCTCGACGAGCCGTTCAGCGCCCTCGACACTGGCTTGCGGACCTCGATGCACCAGTTGTTGGGTGAGGTTCGCGCTGCGCTCGATCCCACGATCGTGATGGTGACGCACGACCTCGACGAGGCAGGGCTGGCCGACCGGGTCGCGGTCCTGGTCGAAGGACACATCGAGCAGTTCGACACCATCCAGGCGCTCTACACGGCTCCGAAGACGTTGGCGGTCGCCCGGCTCGTGGGCGGGTTCAACGAGCTGCCCGGAACCGTCGAGTCCGGTGTCCACCACTCACGCCTGGGCGCGTTCGCAGTTCCGCCCGCGGCGCAGGTAGCGGGAGGTGCCATCCTCCTGGCTCGCAAGGAACGCCTTGCCCTCGTCCCTCCCGAGACGACTGCTGCGCTGACGGGCCGGGTCGTGCAGGTACTCCAGTCCGGGCCGCACCGGGACGTGGTCGTAGAGCTCGACCAGGCCCGTGGCGATGGCCGCGCGAGGGTGGAGGTCGAAGCCCGCCTCGGCACCACGCTACGGCCGGGCGACCGTACCGGCGTGCTCCTCCCGGGATCGGGCGAGCTGTGGGTCATCCCTGAACCTGGCGTGAGCGCCACACCTCCGCCGCTGGCGCTGGTCGGCGATCCAGCTCCACGCGACCATTCGACCGTGACTGATGCGAGCGTGGCCACGCGTTCGACGAAGGGGTGAACCGAGTGGGCAGGTGTCAGGTGCGTGTACCCGCCTTGATGGCTCGCCCGAGGAACTCGGAACCAAGGCTGATGGTCACTGAAGCCAGGAGGCCGGCACTGACCACAGCTAAGTTGAAGGAGACCAGGCCGTCCGCGAGCAGTCGGCCAAGGCCGGCCGCGCCCACCACCCCCACAATCGTGGTCGCGTCGATGTCGTGCTGATGGGGAGTTGCTAGAACTCGTTTGGACGGGCTCAGGGACGAGTCAGGTGCAGCGGAAGACCGAACGTCCCTGAGAGCCGGCGGCGGCCTGGACGGCCACGACGTCTCGGACGACGTCGAGGACGTGCGCGAGCGGCAGGGGTGCGTCGGCCACCCGCAGGTGCCGGTTGGTGACACCGACGGGGTGCCACCAGGCGCCGTCCGCGGTCAGGGTGGGCTCGGGTTCGACAGAGTCCAGGGTGATCTCGACACCGGCCTCGGCGTAGCCCTCTTGGGCGACCGGTCGGATCAGGCGGTCCTCCTCCGCGATCCCGAGGTCGGCCAAGGTGCCGTGGAGATCTCCGGCAGCGGGGGCGTCCTCGGGCAGGTAAGTCGTCGCCACCCGGACCCGGAAGCCGAGCTCCCTGGCCAGCTGGATGCCCTCCAGGGCGCGGCGGTGCGACCCGGCGCCACGCTGCCGGTCGTGCAGCTCCGGGCCTGCGGAGTCCAGGCTGATCTGGAGCGTCACCCGGTCGCGGTCGAAGGACTCTAGGGCCTCGCGGCGCCGACCCCGTGCGTAGACCATCGCATTGGTCAGCAGGGTGACCGGCACGTGCTCCGCGGTCCGGGCCACGAGCTCGCCCAGGTCGGGATGGAGGAAGGGTTCACCGCCGGTGACGAGCAGCTCCCGGCCGCCCTGCTGGGCGAACTGCTCAGCAGCGCTCGCCGCGGTCTCGACCGACATCAGGCGAGGCTCGGCACGCGGTGAGGACGCTGCGCAGCAGTAGGTGCAGGCCAGGTTGCAGTGGAAGTTGGAGTACAGCCACAGGCGGGTGCCCACGGGTGCGGGCGCTCCGGAGGAGTACTCGACGTCTGCGGCGGCGGAGCGGTCGGGCGCTCCGGTGACCGTGCGGCCTCGCTTGATCCAGAGCCGCCAGGGACCAGGTGCCGTGTCGGCTGCGTCGTCGACGACCGCGATCAGGTCGTGGCCAGCCAGGCGGGCCCACGCGGGCAGGTCGGCGAGCACGGAGCGCTCCCGGGTGTGCAGGAGCAGCACCTCGCCCTGGTCGATGCGTCGCATGCGCGAGGTGATGGCGAGCAGCAGACCGCTCCCGCAGTCCATGTCGCCGCCGTCGTACTCCAGCGCGACCGGCACGGTGGGAGCGCCCGGGGACGGGGATGCGGTGAGCTCCGGCATCGGCGGTCGTCTCAGAAGGAGAGCGACGAGGCGCCGTCGGCCAGCAACGCCACGAGGGTGGCTCCGCCCACGATGGAGGCGCCCTCGATGAGGTCGTCCTCGCCGATTCCGCGCTTCTTGGCACACGGGCTGCAGACCAGGAAGGTCCCGCCGGCCTCGATGTAGCTGTCGACCAGCTCCGACATGGGCGCGAAGCCTTCCTCGTGCAGTGTCTCGGCCACCCCCTTGGCTGCCAGCCGGGTGCCCTCGGACGACAGGAAGACCGTCGTCTTCTGGGAGGACGCGACGGAGGCGCCCGCGACGACGATCGCGACGCTGGTGCGGTCGACGTCGTCGACGGAGTGGGTGAGGTTGATGACAAGCCCGTTCATGGGTGTTCCTCTCGGTGGTGGTTCCCGCGCGGCTCGGGATCGAGGCGCCACGGTTGTGCGTGCTCGGTGCTGCGCGCGACGTCCGAGAGCCGGAGGTCGTAGTAGGGACGACCCTCGGTGTCGAGGCCCTGTCCGAGGTAGGTGTGGCCGGTCAGGTGGCACCAGGCCGGGAGGTCGATGGGCGCCGCCGGGTCGGTGGCCAGGAGGCGGACCGTGCTGGCGGGAGCCAGGGTGCGGCTCCGGGCGGCGAGCACCAGCAACAGCTCTCCGCAACCGCGATCGCCGCCGTCGACCACCTCGATGCTCACGTTGCCTCCGATGGCGTCGAGGCACGCCGGGCGCCGGGCACTGTGGTCGTCGGTGCGGCGGCCGCGAGCGCCACGGCAGCGAGGCAGAGCAGGTAGGCCGCCGAGGTCGCGGACCCGCCGAGCACCGGGTCGCTGAAGCCCAGCTGGACGTAGAGCGACAGGGCCGCGAGCGACGCGAGGACCGCAGCGGTCAACGTCAGCCGACGGCCGGCGACGGCGTCCATCCGCTGCCCGGCGAGCAGGAGGGTGCCGGTGAGCAGGAGGACCAGGCCGCCCAGCACGTTGTAGGAGCCCAGGCTCACCGACGGGTCGCTGGAGCCGACGACATACCCACGGGACGCCAACGGGTCGTCGAAGGACCCCACGACCGTGACCAGACCGACGAGCACCGTGAGCGCGCCCCACACCCGCAGCAGCGTGGTGCCTCGGGACAGGCCTGCGCGCAGGGCATCCACGGAGAGCACCCGGCCGGCGGAGCTGAACAGGATCACGACGTGGGCGCCGATCATCAACCAGTAGGACCACGGCCACTCGGCGGGTGCGTAGGCGACCGAGAGCGCGATGGCAACGGACTGGGCGATCCCGAGGGTCGCGGCCGCCCGCACCCAAGTGCCGGTCAGGAGCAGGACCGCCAGGGCGGTCTCAGCGGCGAGCACGACCCATCCGAAGATCTGGAAGTGGGGAAGGACGAGGTGCTCGACGATCCAGCTGTACGGCGGCAGCACGGGGTGGCTGACGGCGTAGCTGGTGACCTTGAACAGCCCGTTGCCCGCGTCCTGGCCGAAGTCGGGAGCTCGCTTCCATGAAACGTTGTACAGCCACATCAAGCCGAGCAGCATCCGCAGAGCAGCAGCCGCACGCGCGTGCCCGTGGGGAACCTTGTCGACCGCAGGGCCCACGAGCCACCGGAGCCCCGCTTGCGCCGCCTGCTTCACCATCATCCTGTCTCAACGTCTTTCGCGCGGTGCGCGGACCTGGACTTCCACCACACCGCGATGGAGGTGCTGCAGTCTGTGGCCTGGCTTACAGTCAAGCATGAACCAGTAGACGGTCCAGTCCACGGCTCACACCCCCGGATCGCATCGGAGCGGGAGGCCTGGTCGAGTGCCCAAGTCGCGTTGACCAGGCCGATGTGGCTGAAGGCCTGGGCGCAGTTGCCAGCAGCTCGCCGGTGGTCGAATCGACCTTCTCGGCCAGCAGACCGACGTCGTTGACGTAACTCGCTGCGGCGGTGACCAGGGCGGCGGAGTGCCGATCCGACAGCAGGGCGTGCGCGCCGATCGGGAGCGAGGTCATGCCGACGCCCCAGGCGTCGGGACTTCGGCTACGACCGGGAGCGTGTCGTCCGACGCCAGGGTGGTGCGCACGTTGACCTCGGAGTGCAGGGTCCGGTGCACGGGGCATCGGTCCGCGATCTCGAGAAGTCGCCGGCGCTGTTCGGCGTCCAGGGCCCCACTCAGCTGGATCACCCGATCGATGCGGTCGAGCTGGCCGGAGTCGGTCGCGCAGTCCTCGCAGTCTTTGGCGTGGATCCGGGCGTGGCGCAATGTGACGGTGACGCTCTCCAGGGGCCACTGCTTGCGGGTCGCGTACATGCGCAGGGTCATCGAGGTGCAGGCGCCGAGTCCGGCGAGCAGCAGGTCGTACGGCGTGGGGCCGGTGTCGTGGCCGACCGGAGTTGGTTCGTCGGCGCTCAGCTGGTGTCGGCCGGCCGTGATGCGTTGGCCGTACGGGCCGCGACCGTTCTCGGACACGACGACCACCCCCTGCTCGATCTCGGCCTTGGCGGAGGAGTCCGTTGACTCGGGGGACGGCACGGCGCCCTCGTCGAGATATCTGCTCGCCCAGGACGCCAGCATCGAGGCAGCGAAGCGGGCGTCGGCGACCCGCATGAGCAGGTGGTCGGCGCCGTCGAGGGAGACGAACGACTTGGGGTGGCGGGCCGTGTCGAAGATGATGCGGGCGTTGTCGATGCCCACCGTCTCGTCGGAGGGCGAGTGCATCACCAGCAGCGCGGCGCCCAGCCGGCGGATCCGATCCACCTGGGGTTGGTTGGAGATGTCCTCGAGGAACTGCTTGCGGATCCGGAAGGGGCGAGCGGCCAGGCAGATCTCGGCCTCGCCGGATTCCTCGATCTCGTGGCGACTCTCACCGAGTAGGTGCATCAGGTGCTCGGTGCCGGCGGGTGCACCGATGGTGGCGACGGCGCGGGCCTCGGGAATGTCTTCGGCGGCTGCGAGGACGGCGGCGCCGCCGAGGGAGTGCCCGACCAGGATCGTGGGGGGCGTGTGGGTGTTGCGCAGGTAGTCCGCCGCGTTGACCAGGTCGGCGACGTTGGACGTGAAGTTGGTGTTGGCGAAGTCGCCGTCGGACCCGCCGAGACCGGTGAAGTCGAAGCGGAGCACCGCGATGCCGTGCCCGGTCAGCGCTTGCGCGATCCTCGACGCGGCAAGCACGTCCTTGCTGCACGTGAAGCAGTGCGCAAAGAGCGCGAACGCCTGCGGTCGAGCATCCGGCAGGTCCAGCCGCCCCGCCAGTTGGGTGCCGCCTGAGCCCGGAAAGGTGACCTTCTCACTGCGCATACGTCGATCTTCCTCTCAGCCACGGGAGAATCCTGCGGCTGAGAGGGGAACCCGGTGAATGCGGCGGCGGATTCCAGCGCCGCTGGAGGGGCGCGCCGAGGGTGCTACATCAGCTTCTTCAGGCCGGCGTACCCGTGGTCGGCGAGCCGGGTTCCAGACGTGTCCGAGTAGTCGTCGTCCGCGGTGATGCCGAGGCCGTTGACGAATCGGTTCATGAAGTTGAACAGGGCGCAGACCGACACCGCGTCGTGCAGGGCGCGCTCGTCCCAGCCGGCGGTCAGGACCGCGCATGCGTCGGCAGGGGAGACCTTGCTCGGGTCGCATGTGAGCTTGCCGATGTAGCCGAGCAGTGGCTGCATGCGGTCGTCGACCTCAGCGGTCGACACGTCCGCCAGCAGGCCGGCCAGGGTCGCTTCGTCGATGCCAAATCGCTCAGCGGTGACCTGATGAACCCCGTAGCAGTAGTCGCAGGCATTAAGCCTCGATCCACCGATGAGCTTGAGGTTGTGAGCGCGTCGTGAAGTGAGAATGCCCTTACGTGCTGGGAAAATCGGACTTCTTCAGGGTCCCAATTCTCACCAAGACGAAGGGCATCTCGTAGATGCAACTTTGCCACACGCCCCGTGCCACGTCGGCAGTGTTCGATGATCCCAATCTCGTGTCGTCGGCCGGGCTGGTCCCGGTCCTCGCGCTGGCCCGATCCGCGGGACTCCAGGAACTGGCCCAAGCCCACCTCACTGTGCCGACCGACAAGGGCGCGAACGCGGGGTTGAAGGTGTCCTCGCTGGTCGCCGGGATGGTCGCCGGCGCGGACAGCATCGATGACATGGCGCTGCTCCGTCACGGCGGGATGGGCCGGGTGTTCACGAACGCCTACGCGCCCTCGACGCTGGGTTCGTTCCTGCGCACGTTCAGCTTCGGCCACGTCCGCCAGCTCGACGCTGTCGCCTCGAGGTTCTTGGCCGGGCTGGCCGAGCAGGCACCGCTGATCGTGACCTCACCTGACACCAGCGAGCGGGTGATGATCGACATCGACGACACCATCGTCGAGGTCCACGGGCACGCCAAGCAGGGCTCTGGCTACGGCTACTCCGGCGTGCGTGGGCTCAACGCGCTGCTCGCTGTCGTGTCCACGAGCCAGTCCGCGCCGGTGATCGTGGCCCACCGGCTCCGGAAGGGATCATGTGGTTCACCGCGGGGCGCGAAACGCCTGGTCGCCGACGCGTTGAAGACCACCAGCAAACTGCCCGCCAAGTCCGATCTGCGCCCGATGCTGCGAGCCGACTCCGCGTTCTACGGCGCCGAGGTGGTCAACGCGGCGTTGCGCGGTGGCGCCGACATCTCGGTCACCGTGCGAATGGATCCCAAGGTCAAGGCGGCGATCGCCACCATCGGTGACGATGCCTGGACCACCATCGAGTACACCGACGCCGTCTTCGATGAACCCACCAACACGTGGGTCTCCCGCGCCGAGGTCGCCGAGATTCCGTTCACCGCGTTCACTTCCAAGAAGAAAGCCGACCAAGTCACCGGACGGCTCGTGGTCCGCCGGATCCCCGACCTCAACACGTCCGCCAAGAATGGTCAGGAGACGTTGTTCGACACCTGGCGCTTCCACGCCTTCTTCACCACCACAGACCCGGCCGTGGCCGGCACGGTGGCCGCGGACAAGACCCACCGCGGCCACGCGATCATCGAACAGGTCCACTCCGACCTCAAGGGCTCCGCCCTCGCGCATCTGCCATCGGGAAAGTTCGCAGCGAACGCCGCCTGGCTCGTGCTGGCCGTCATAGCGTTCAACCTGACCAGAGCAGCCGCGACCATCACCGGCCCGGGACTCGCCAAAGCCACCACCGCGACCATCCGCCGCAAGCTGATCGCCGTGCCCGCCCGGGTCGCGTCCTCGGCACGAAGAGTGACGCTGCACCTCCCGACCGGATGGCCCTGTGAGACAGCCTGGAGCGAACTGTTCAACCGGGCCTGCGGACCAACACCGGCACCGACGACCTGACCACCCCCAGCCGACACCGGCACAACGACCAACCCGGAACAACCTGGCAGCGAGGCCAGACGGTCGGCCACGCCCACACACTCGAAGACCCCGCCTCAGCGACCGCGGACGCTCAGCCCCTGCCCATCGGTGGATCGAGGTTAAGTCCCGACACGTAGGCCGCGATCAGCTCGCGCTCGGCGATGCTCAACGGTGACGGCCCACGCATCAGCGCCTCGTGGTAGTCCAGAAGCGGAAAGGCGGTGTCGGGGTAGGCCCGGAACACGTCGAGAAGCTTCGCGTTGTCCGGGAGTGAAGAAAGGAACGTCACGACTCGCCCGTCTCCTTCGTCAGCCGGAGCAGGTCCAGGACGGTGACCCGCCCACGGCCCAGCTGGATCAGTCCCTGAACGGCGTACTCGTTGAGGATCTTCGTGGTGGTCTCGCGCGAGGTGCCAGCCAGTGCGGCTACCTGTTCGTGGGTGAGGTGGATCTGGATCCCCCGTCCCAAGAGGCGGCGAGGCTCTTGGTCGGCGAGCAGGCACAGCGTGGTGGCGACGCGCTGTGGGACGCTCTTGAAGACGGTGTCGGAGAGCCTGCGTTCGAGTTGGGAGACCCGGTTGCCGAGGATCTCGGAAATGCGTGCGGCGATCCGTGCGTCGGAGAGCAGGAAGCGTTGTACGTCGGACCTGGTCATGACGCAGACCGTGACCTTGTCGAGAGCCTCGGCGAAGTTGTCGTGCATCTGCTGCCCGAGTAGGAGCATCTCGCCGAAGATGGTCCCGGGCGTGAGGATCGCCGTGGTGAGGGCGCGCCCGTCGGGGGAAACGCGGAAGATGCGGACTCTCCCCTGCTTGAGGATGAACAGCGTCTCCATGGGCTGGGGTGGGGAGTAGAGCAGCTCGCCAGGGGTGAACTGTCGCATCGGTGCGGCCGCGGCGATGGTCGCCATCTCCCGGTCGTTGAGGTCGGCGAAGATGTCGACCTCGGACATACACCAGGGGTCCTCGGACCCGTGTGCGCGACGTTCCACGTCGGCCAGCTCCTCACGACGTCCGGGTGCCCACGGCCGAGCGCCGAAGGGTTCAAGATCGTCAAGTCGTCCCACCAGACAGTACGTCGAGGGGTCCGGGTCCGAGTCCGGCTGGCCGGCGACGGCATCGGCCGCCGCTGGAGATTCGCCAGTGTGGCCGGCACCACGCGTCGTCATCCCGATTCCGATCCGGCGTGCTCGTCGAGGTCGCGTAGGGCGTCCTCGATGCCGCGGTGAAAGGTGGGATAGGCGTAGATCATGTGCCGCAGCCGCTCGACAGGGACTCGGCCGTGAACGGCCACCGCAAGGGCGCCGAGGACCTCGCCGCCGGTGGGCCCGGCCGAGGTGGCGCCGACCAGCAGGCCGGTGTCGGCGTCGACGACGAGCTTGATCAGGCCGTCGTTGCCTGCCTTGTGGATCCAGCCTCGTGCCGAGGACGGCACCTGTGCCAGGCCGGTTCGGACCGCTAGTCCGCGTTCGCGAGCCTGGGCCTCGGTGAGGCCGACGGCGCCGATCTCGGGGTCGGTGAAGGTCACTCGGGGCACGGCGTCAGGCTCGGCGCCGGGGCCGGGGGTCCCGAGGATGTCGCGGACGGCGATGGTGGCCTGGTAGGTGGCGATGTGGGTGAAGGCGTCGTGTCCGGTGACGGCTCCGACGGCCCACAGGCGCTCGCCGGCGCGCATCCGGTCGTCGACCGTCAGGGACCGGGCACCCGGGTCGAGACCGACGGTGTCGATGCCCAAGTCGGCGAGGTCGACTCGCCGCCCGCTGGCCACCAGGAGCCGCTCTGCGGCGACGGAGTCGCTGCCGTCCAGGTTCACGTGGAATCCGTCCCCGTCGTGGCTGATCCGGTCCACCGTCGCTCCGGTCACCACGGGAATGTGCTCGCCCTTGAGTACCTCGGCGATGAGCGCGGACGCCTCCGGCTCCTCCGCGGCCAGCAGGCGGTCAGCGACCTCGATGATGGTCACCGTGGTGCCGAACCGGGTGAACACCTGAGCAAGCTCGAGCCCGATCGCACCGCCCCCGAGGACCACCAGCGAGTCGGGCAGGGTGGCGGTCGCGATGGCTTCTCGGTTGGTCCAGTACGGCGTGTCGGCCAAACCCAGCACAGGAGGGATCGCGGCGGTGGTGCCTGTCGCCAGGACGACCCGCGGCGCGCCTCGAATGTCTGTCCGTCGACCTCGACAAGACCCGTACCCACCATCGTCGCCCGGCCTCGGACGAAGCGGCCACCGTGCCCCACGAACCGGTCGACCGCCACCCTTCGTTCCAGTCGTCGGTGGCTTCGGCGCGGATCCTGTGGGCGACCTGCGACCAGTCCGGGGTGATGGTGGCCTGGCCGGCCAGTCCCCTCACGCGGGAGGTCGCCGCGATCAGTCCGGCCGCCCGAATCATCATCTTGCTCGGGATGCATCCCCAGTAGGGGCATTCACCGCCGACAAGTTGGCTCTCGACCCCGACGACGTCGAGTCCCGCTGCGGCCAGGTCGCCTGCGACGGCCTCACCAGCGACCCCCAGTCCGATCACCACCACGTCCACTGTCTCATCGGCAGCTAGGGCGCTCATGAACTGCTCGACCTCGAGTCGCTCGAGTCGACGCTGACGATGTCGACGCCGCGCCAGAACGCCACTCGGTCCTTGACCTTTCGTGCGCGGATCGAGGGGCTCTCGTACTCCCAGGCCGCGTCGGGGTTGACTTGGCCGCCGACGGACACCGAGAGGTAGGAGGCTTCGCCCTTCCATTGGCACACCGACCGGTGGTCGCTCTCGGTGAAGTACTCCTGATTCAGCGACTCCCGTGGGAAGTAGTGGTTGCCTTCCACCACCACGGTGTCGTCGCTCTCGGCCAGCACGACGTCCTTCCAGACCGCCCTCATCCTCATCTGCTGCTCCTCACGCCTCGGGGTCTCAACAATTCGAACGCTAGGGTCGCGTCAGCTGGGGTTCCGTAAGCGGGCTCACGGACGAGCCCTGGTGGATCGCGTTGCGATCAGGAGTCCTGTGCGGCATCGCTGCGAGTTTGGGTCCTCGTGAGCAGGCGACGCCCGATGCGAGGCAGGTTGATGGCCGTGATCGACCCGACCAGGGCCAGGGCGAACCCCCATGCTCCGATCGAGGTGGCCGTGTTGGCCAACCAGTGCTGCACCGCGGCCGCGGCCTCGATCACCTTGTCTTCGGTGGGTGCTCCACGAAGGACGCGGATCTCCCACCAGCCGTAGTAGGCGACGTACGCGCCCACGAGCAGCAGCAAAACGCCGCCCGCGGTGGGGACGAGCCGGCCCAGGCGGCGAGCGCCGCGGACGAGTGACTGCTGGGCCAATGCGACGGCGAGCGCCGCAGTCCCGACCACGAGGCCCATTCCGGCGGCGTAGAGGAGGAACAAGCCAGAACCGGTGAGTAGAGAGTCGGCGCGGAACGCGGAGACCACCACCGCAAGGAAAGGGGCGATCGTGCAGGTCAGGCTCGCCAGCGCGTAGGAGACCCCGAATCCGAACATCGACCCCCATGAGCGGGTGATCGGTGCCCGCCCGCGTGGCCGCGTGCGTGGTACGGCGATGGTGCGGCCGGCAAGCAGCCACAGCCCCAAACCGGCGAGAGCCAGCCCGACGGCAACGCTGAACCACGGCAGATAGCGCTGTGCCGAGCTGGCGACAGGTGCGACGACCAGGCTGAAGACGGCGAACACCGCCGTGAAGCCGGCGGTCATCGCCGCGGTCATCATCAGCGCCCGCGTCACCGCGACTGCACGGCTTGGCTGGTCTCCTGTGACCAGCAGGGTCAGGTAGGCGGGGAGAAGGGCGAAGGCACACGGGTTGAGGGCGGCGAGCATGCCCGCCCCGAGAGCCAGAGCCCCGCTTGCGCTCAGCACCTCAGCCCACGAGCTCCGCCACCTGGTCAGCGAGCGCAGCGTCGTCCAGGTAGCCCTCGCTGACCACGACACCGTCCGCGTCCAGTACGACGTAGGTGCTCTGCGCAGTGACGTTGAAATGCCGCCAGATCTCGCCCTCTTCGTCGATCAGGTGAATCGGACCGTCGACCTGTCGGGCGAAGTCCCGGATGTCGGCCGCGTCGGCGAGGCCGCCCACTCCGACGACGTTGACCTGTCCGGCGTACTTCTTGGCGAGCGTCTCGACCCCGCCGGCCTGGGCCCGACAGGTGGGGCACCACGGTGCCCAGAACCACAGGACCGTCGGCTTGTCGGCGAGCTGCTTACCGTCGTACGGCGCGCCGTCGATGTCCTCCCCGGTGAACTTCAGACTGACGGCACTCGCGCCTGATCGGGCTCCACTCTCGGTGTTGCTCCCGGAGGCGGCACACCCGCTCAGAGCCAGGACGGCGGCGAGCAGCAGCCCGGCGGCGATCTTCAAGCGCACAGCGCACTCCTTCGTGGTCGACACGCTCAGCGTCGCCGACGCCACTGGGCCAGTTCAGTGACCGGGCTTACGGAACTGCCTGCTGATGTGGCGAATCCTCGACGTGAAGGAACCACCATGTGGGGGCTCCGAGGGATATCCACAGGAGGCGGCGACGATGGCCCATCGATGGACGCACCTGGTGGTCGTCGCCATGTTGACGTTGGTGACCGCCTGCTCGAGCGCTGACACCGACGAGCACACAGATCCTGGGCCGGAGCCGTCCGGCCGGGTCGCGGACGCCGCTCGCGAGGATGTGCCGTCGGCGCTCGACGACCGCGACAACCCTGCGTTCCCTACGCCTCTGATCGACCCCGACGAGCTCCTCTCAGGAGGCCCGCCGCCAGACGGCATCCCTGCGATCGACGCACCGACCTTCGAGCGGGCCGACAAGGTCGACTGGCTGGAGGACAACGAAGCCGTGCTGTCGCTGACGGTGAGCGGTGAGACCCGGGCGTACCCGCTGCGGGTGATGACCTGGCACGAGATCGTGAACGACGAGGTGGGTGGGGTGCCCGTCGCGGTGACCTATTGCCCCCTGTGCAACTCTGGGGTGGCTTTCGAGCGCACGGTGCCCGACCATGGCGTCCTCTCCTTCGGGACCTCGGGACTTCTCTACGCCGACAACCTGGTGATGTATGACCGGCAGACCGAATCGCTGTGGCCCCAGCTGACGGGGCAGGCCTCGATCGGCGCCCTGACCGGCACCGAGCTCGAGGCGATCCCGATGGGTACCGTCGCCTGGCGCGATTTCGTCGCCGCGGACCCGACTGCCCGGGTGCTGTCGCAGGACACCGGCTTCGACCGCCGCTACGGCGTCAACCCGTACTCCGGGTACGACGACCCGGACGGACGACTGCTGTTCGGACTGCCCGATGACCTCGATACCCGGCTCCTGGTCAAGGAGCGGGTGGTGGGTCTGGTCGACGGATCGTCCAGCGTCGCCGTCGTACGCAGCTCTCTGGCAGGTAAGGATCCACTGGAGGTGACCGTGGGTAGCCGCCGCCTGGTCGTCTGGCACCGGCCCGGACAAGCCTCGGCCCTCGACGCCGGCACGATCGCCGGCGGCGCCGACATCGGGACGGTGGGAGTCTTCGTTCCGGTCCTGGACGGCGAGCGGTTGAACTTCGAGGCCGACGGTGCCGGATTCCGGGACCGCGAGACGGGCAGCAGCTGGAACGTGCTCGGACGATCCACCGCGGGACCGCTGAAGGGAGCCGAGCTCGAGCCCTACCAGCACCTCGACACGTTCTGGTTCGCCTGGGCGAGTTTCCATGTCGACACCGAAGTGCTCGGCTCGACTGATCAGTGAGGTGCCTGATGAGGAAGCTGTCCTGGTGGAAGAGCCTGGAGCGGGCCACCCGGCCCGTGCACCCGGTCACCGAACGAGTGCTTGCTGAGCGGTGGGCCGCACTGCCGGCCGGGGTCAGGACTGACCAACAGATCCTCGGGCGTCACGCAGTGGGATGCGAGGGCACGCACGGCGTCTTCCCGAAGTGCAACCTGACCTGCTCGCCCTGCTATCACTCCAAGGACGCCAACAAGGTGCGTGTCGACGGCGCCCACACCGTGGCACAGGTGGAGGCCCAGATGAGTCTTCTCGAGGCGAAGCGCGGTCCGCGAGCGCACGCCCAGCTGATCGGCGGCGAGGTGTCCCTCCTCGACCCCGAGGACCACGCCGCAGCGCTGGCGGCGATGCGCAGGCACGGTCGTGAGCCGATGTCGATGAGCCACGGCGACTTCGGCAGCGACTACCTGCGTGCGCTTGCTCTGGACGAGAAGGGACGACCCCGCTTCGGTCGGCTCTCGTTCGCAGCCCACTTCGACTCGCTCATGCGCGGTCGCACCGGGATTCCCCGGCCCAGGACCGAGGTCGAGCTGAACCCGTTCCGCGCCAGGTTCGTGGAGATGTTTCGCGACCTGCGCCGCGACCACGGCGTGCGCTCCTACCTCGCTCACACCATGACGATCACTCCAGCGAATCTCGACCAGGTATCCGAGGTTGTGGGCGAGGTGAGCCGCATGGGGTTCTCCATGCTGTCCTTCCAGCCCGCCGCCCATGTCGGTGACGAACGACGATGGACAGGAGGCGACTACCGCACGGTCGGCATCGACGACGTCTGGGACCAGCTCGAGGTCGGTCTCGGACAGCGCGTCGCCTGGCAGGCGTTGCAGGTCGGCGACCCCCGCTGCAACCGAACCGGCTTCGGCATCCGCGTCGATGAACGCTGGGTTCCGATGTTCGACCCTGACAGCGAGGGCGACCTTGCCGCGAGGGACCGTGCCCTCGCCCACTTCGGTGGTGTGAACTTCGGTGGCACGACGCCCCTTGTGCTGGCGGTGAAGGTGCTGCGCGTGCTCGCTCGTCACCCGGGCGACGTCACGGTCGCGGTCGCATGGGTACGCCGGCTGGTCGAGCGGTCCGGCGGGGGCCGTCGCGTTTGGTCTTCCCTGCGTCGCGGGGTCGTCACGCCGATGACCTACGTGGTGCACAACTTCATGGACGCCGCAGATGTCGCTCCCGCGTGGCGACTGATGCAAGCTGACCTGGTCGCGAGTGATCCGGCCGTCCGAGCCACTCAGGAGCGGCTGTCGGCATGCGCCTACGCGATGGCGCACCCAGAGACCGGCGAGCTCGTCCCCGCATGCGTCCAGCATTCAGTCCTCGACCCGGGCGAGAACGAGCAGCTGCGTCGACTCCTCCCGCTCACCGTCGTCGAGCCACCGGGGCCAGCCAAATCACAGACCTCAGCGCAACCCGCACAGCCTGTCGCCGGCGACGAGCACTCCTTGACGAGCGGCTTCGATCTGAGGCTACGGTGACGGGCATGTCGAGCGAACACCTGGACCAATCACTCCCGAGTGTCGATCACCCCGCCAGTCCGGACGGTCCCCGAGTCCCACGCCTGCTGATCTTCGACGTCAACGAGACGCTCTCGGACATGTCGCCCATGGCGAAGCGGTTCAAGGACGTCGGCGCACCAGCCCACCTTGCGGCCACCTGGTTCGCGGGGTTGCTGCGCGACGGCTTCGCGCTCGCGGCCGTCGACTCCAGCGACTCGTTCGCCCACATCGCCGCTGAGTCGTTGAGGGTCGGCCTCCACGGCCTGCCCTTGAACCGCGGAGCCGCTGACGCGGTCTCCTACATCATGGACGGGTTCGCCGGACTTCCCGTGCATGACGACGTCCCCGACGGCATCGGGGCACTGGGTGGTCTCGGGATCCGGCTGGTGACCCTCAGCAACGGGTCAGCCTCCGTAGCCCAGGCACTGTTCGACCGGGCCGGCATCCGCGAGCACTTCGAGGGCCTGCTGACGGTGGAGGACGCGGGCCGCTGGAAGCCAGCCCCCGAGGCGTACGCGTATGCATTGCAGGAGTGTGGTGTCGACCCGGAGGACGCGATGGTCGTGGCGGTCCACCCCTGGGACATCGACGGCGCCTCTCGTGCGGGGCTCGCCACGGCGTGGGTGAATCGTACTGATGGGCTCTATCCGGAGTACTTCAGCGCCCCTGACCTCCGGGCGGTGTCCCTGACCGACCTCGCCGACCAGCTCGGCTGAGCGGAGGACACAGCACCGGCAGTGCCGAAGGTCGAGGAGTCTGCCCTGCCTGTGGAACATCCGGGCCGCTTGACCGGGTTTCCCAGTTGCCACCGTGGGGTCGGCCGCCGGCCTTGATTGACGGTACGACCGCGCGGTGGACCATCGTTGATCGGACCCTGAGAACGGTCCCTCGGTTCGGTTTGGGCGTCAGGAAGCGTGGATTGGAATGGACTGGTTTCACACCGAGGGTGGGCTCAGGGTCCCGGCCGTCACCGCGCAGCAGATGCGCGACGTCGACCGGGTGGCCGTAGAGGATATTGGTCCGAACCGCCACCAGATGATGGAGAACGCCGGTCGAAGCCTGGCCTCGGTCTGCATGACGATGCTGGGGGAGCGAGGAGCAGGTCGTCCCGTTGCCGTGGTCGCCGGAACAGGGGGCAACGGGGGCGGCGGCATCTGTGCTGCCCGGCATCTGGCCAACCATGGGGCTGACGTCACGCTCGTGGTCTCGGACAGTCGGCGCCTGACCGGTGTTCCGGCCTAACAACTGGCCTTCTACCGGGCCACCAACGGTCGGATCGCCGACCCGCGAGACCTGAGCTCGCTTCTGCCAGCCCTCACGGTGGACGCGTTGCTCGGCTACAGCCTGGAGGGCGCGCCGCGCGGCATGGCCGACGACCTGATCGGCTGGATGTCGAACGTAGCGGCCCCGGTGGTGGCACTCGACGTTCCCTCAGGGATCGATGCCTCGACCGGCCACACCCCGGGGAGCCACGTTCGCGCGACCACCACGGTGACCCTCGCACTGCCCAAGACCGGCCTCCACGTGGACGCGGTCGGCGAGCTCTGGGTGGCCGATATCGGTATCCCCGCGGGGCGTCTTAGCCTCGATCCACCGATGAGCTTGAGGTTGTGAGCGCGTCGTGAAGTGAGAATGCCCTTACGTGCTGGGAAAATCGGACTTCTTCAGGGTCCCAATTCTCACCAAGACGAAGGGCATCTCGTAGATGCAACTTTGCCACACGCCCCGTGCCACGTCGGCAGTGTTCGATGATCCCAATCTCGTGTCGTCGGCCGGGCTGGTCCCGGTCCTCGCGCTGGCCCGATCCGCGGGACTCCAGGAACTGGCCCAAGCCCACCTCACTGTGCCGACCGACAAGGGCGCGAACGCGGGGTTGAAGGTGTCCTCGCTGGTCGCCGGGATGGTCGCCGGCGCGGACAGCATCGATGACATGGCGCTGCTCCGTCACGGCGGGATGGGCCGGGTGTTCACGAACGCCTACGCGCCCTCGACGCTGGGTTCGTTCCTGCGCACGTTCAGCTTCGGCCACGTCCGCCAGCTCGACGCTGTCGCCTCGAGGTTCTTGGCCGGGCTGGCCGAGCAGGCACCGCTGATCGTGACCTCACCTGACACCAGCGAGCGGGTGATGATCGACATCGACGACACCATCGTCGAGGTCCACGGGCACGCCAAGCAGGGCTCTGGCTACGGCTACTCCGGCGTGCGTGGGCTCAACGCGCTGCTCGCTGTCGTGTCCACGAGCCAGTCCGCGCCGGTGATCGTGGCCCACCGGCTCCGGAAGGGATCATGTGGTTCACCGCGGGGCGCGAAACGCCTGGTCGCCGACGCGTTGAAGACCACCAGCAAACTGCCCGCCAAGTCCGATCTGCGCCCGATGCTGCGAGCCGACTCCGCGTTCTACGGCGCCGAGGTGGTCAACGCGGCGTTGCGCGGTGGCGCCGACATCTCGGTCACCGTGCGAATGGATCCCAAGGTCAAGGCGGCGATCGCCACCATCGGTGACGATGCCTGGACCACCATCGAGTACACCGACGCCGTCTTCGATGAACCCACCAACACGTGGGTCTCCCGCGCCGAGGTCGCCGAGATTCCGTTCACCGCGTTCACTTCCAAGAAGAAAGCCGACCAAGTCACCGGACGGCTCGTGGTCCGCCGGATCCCCGACCTCAACACGTCCGCCAAGAATGGTCAGGAGACGTTGTTCGACACCTGGCGCTTCCACGCCTTCTTCACCACCACAGACCCGGCCGTGGCCGGCACGGTGGCCGCGGACAAGACCCACCGCGGCCACGCGATCATCGAACAGGTCCACTCCGACCTCAAGGGCTCCGCCCTCGCGCATCTGCCATCGGGAAAGTTCGCAGCGAACGCCGCCTGGCTCGTGCTGGCCGTCATAGCGTTCAACCTGACCAGAGCAGCCGCGACCATCACCGGCCCGGGACTCGCCAAAGCCACCACCGCGACCATCCGCCGCAAGCTGATCGCCGTGCCCGCCCGGGTCGCCTCCTCGGCACGAAGAGTGACTCTGCACCTCCCGACCGGATGGCCCTGGGAGACCGCCTGGAGCGACCTGTTCACCCGGGCCTGCGGACCACCACCGGCACCGACGACCTGACCACCCCCAGCCGACACCGGCACAACGACCAACCCGGAACAACCTGGCAGCGAGGCCAGACGGTCGGCCACGCCCACACACTCGAAGACCCCGCCTCAGCGACCGCGGACGCTCAGCCCCTGCCCATCGGTGGATCGAGGCTTAGAACGCGCCGGGAAGGATTTACCTCACGATTGAGTGCCGCCCGAACGACGACGTTGTTCGGGCGGCACCCGTCCGTGACTCGAGCGTGGAAGCGACGTTCAGAGCGCCGGAGCGGCCGGAAGGTCGAGATCGGTCTCCACGAAGTGGTTGAAGTAGTTCGTGAGCAGGTTCAACGTGACGTGCGCGGACAGCTCGGTGATCTGCTCGTCGCTCCACCCCGCGTCGAGGGCAGCCTGCCAGGAGGCGTCCTCGACGGAACCGATGTTGGTGGTGTACTGGCGGGCGAGGGTGAGCAGAGCGTCGAGCTTGGCGTCGAAGTCCGCCTCGCCTCGTCGGATGGCAATCATCTCGTCGTTGGTGAGGCCCGCGGCCTTGCCGCCTCCGGTGTGGGCTGCCTGGCAGTAGTTGCACTCGTCCGCGTTGCCCACGGCCAGTGCGATCGCCTCTCGGGTGCGTGCGTCGAACGAGCCGTAGTCGGCGATGACCTGCTGGATGGCGATGTAGCTCTGGAGCACTACCGGCGAGTGGGCCATCCCGCCGTGAATGTTGATGACCTTGCCGAACTTCGCCTCCAGCGCCTTCAGGTCGTCGCGGCTCTGCTCGGGGGCACTCTGAGTGGTGTGGACGGGAATCCGGGCCATGGGTGGCTCTCCTCTGGTTTGTGGATGCGGTGCTGACGTACGTAGAAGCAACTCATGTCCCGCCTACGTCCCGGAGTGTCACTTCGGTGACACTGTTGACCATCGCCTTCGAAGAAACGTGCAGGAGAAGCATGCGCATTCGCCAGGAGCAATCAGCATCCTTCCGGGATGCCCTCTGGGTCTCACGGTGCGTGGGACATGCGGAGACGACGCCGCTACGACTCGAGGACGTCGAAGGCCTTGCTCGCTTCATCGAGGTACGAACCTTGGTCGCCGGCGAGCCGCTGCAGCGCCTCGGCGAGGTGCCAACGGCGGTTTGCATCGTCCGTGAGGGCTGCCTGGAGATCGCGGTGCACGGGTCTGGTGGGCGAATGGTCATCCAGACGCTACGAGCAGGTGACATCGACGGTGACATCCAGATCCTGCTCGGCATGCCGATGCCCTACGAAACACGGGCGAACACCGAGACCACCTGTCTCATGCTGAGCCGCAGCCACTTCGAAGAGCTCCTCGCCACCCACCCCCAGGTCTCGCGGCGGTGGCTGACAAGCGTGTCCCAGCGTCTGGCGCGATCTCACTCCCGGCTGACGAGCCTGCTCGGGCAGCCGCTCGAGACCCAGGTCGCTCAGCTGCTGTTGGAGGAACGCGTGGACGACGTGGTGTCCTTGCCCCAGACCACCGTGGCCGCGCTGCTCGGAGTTCGCCGTCCCTCGGTGAACCGGGTGCTCCGCAAGTTCGCTCGCGGCGGCCTGGTCGAGATCAGCTATGGCCGGGTGCAGATCCTCGACGCTGCGGCGCTCGCAGGCATCACCACGGAGCAGTAGCCAGCGGCTTGTGTCTTCAAGGTGACACTCTGCGTCGCCGAGCGGTGAATTTCGGGCTTTTCTCGTAACTGGAGGTGCCCACCTCCGGATCGAGGAGGCAGGCGATGACTACCGCGTTCGTGCTCTCCGGTGGAGCGAACCTCGGCGCAGCCCAGGCGGGCACGCTGGTAGCGCTGGGCGAGGCCGGGATCCGCCCGGATCTGATCGTGGCCACCTCGGTCGGGGCCGTGAACGGAGCCTGGATCGCGGGCGAAGGTGACATCGAGGATCTCCTCGACGTATGGCGGGCCTTGCGACGCTCCGATGTGTTCCCCGCAGGGCCGGTGGGAGGACTGCTGGGCTTTCTTGGAAGAAGCGACCATCTGGGCAGTGACGGCGGCCTCCGGCGGCTGCTGCGCACTCACCTTCGGTTCTCGGATCTCGAGAGCGCAGCGACCCCGCTCCATGTCGCGGCCACGGACCTGCTGACCGGCGAGGGAGTCCTGCTTTCATCCGGGACGCAATCGAAGCCATCTTGACGAGCTCTGCCATCCCGGGTGTGCTCCCGCCGGTTGTCGTCGACTGACGGGCACTCATGGACGGCGGCGTCGTGAACAACACGCCGATCTCACATGCCGTCGAGCTTGGCGCAGATGAGGTCTGCGTGGTCGCGACCGGATACGCGTGTGCTCTCGACAGGCCTCCACGAGGCGCCTTGGGGGTGGCCCTGCATGTGTGTCTGATCTCGGTACCCCGACCGACTTCGGCCAGGCAGACGACCTCATTCGAAGAGCCCGTGAGCACACGAGGATGTGGCTTGAGCGTGGGAACGTTGGTGGCTCCGTGACGGCCATCACGGAAGGTAAGCTCGCGGACCCCTTGATCCAGTCCCCGTCGCCAACCTGGTGACCGGTCGGCTTCTCGTCGTCCAGCTCGTCCGCTACTTCGGCTGCCTCCCTGCCAGGACTGGCTGATGCAGCTCGACCAACTGGCGCCATCCCTGTCCGAGCACGGCATCTCCCTAGCCGCCATCGGGGGATCGGCGGATTACCAGGCGCGGTGGCTGCGAGACGAACAAGGCGTCGACGTACCCTTATTCCTCGACCCCGATCACCAGTTCCGCAGCGCGGTTGTCCTCGACAAACGCCTCGGACTCAAATTGTTGGACCCCCGTGGCGCAGCCGCCTACACGCGCTCGCTACGTATGGGCCTCCGGCCCCAGCACATCACTCGCGACACCGTCCAAGCTCCCGGCGTGGTCATCCTGGTCCGGCACCACAACGTCTCCTGGCAGTACCGAGGCCATCGGATCGGCGACTACCCAGCCATGCACGAGCACGAGCAGGCCGTTCTCGAACTCGCGATGATGACCTGACACAGCCTCGGGAATAAGCCGGGTCGCGCACGATCTCGCGCCGATGAAGCACGACGGCCAGCTCGTGTCATTCGGCGTGCCTCTCCGACCAACTCGTCGACCAACCCCGGGAGGTGGGCGTCGTCCAGGTCGGCCCGGCGCGCTCGGTGTCGCACACGTCCAAACCTGACAAGGACACCGACCAAGACAACTGCAAGGGAGGCCACAGGCACAGTCCCGGCTCGCAGGAGGCAGGGCCGTTGCGCCAATGAGCGCGATTCGTCTAGCTTTCCCGGACGTCCGACCGCCTGGCCGCAACGGGACCAGCGGATGGGGCGCGCGGGTAGCGGCGACATCTCGGACGTGATCATGAAGTGCTTAGCCGGAGTCCTAGAGCATCGATCCAAGGTCGGATCCGACGGTGGGGTAGGCGGCCGTCGCGGACTTGAGTTGTCGGGTGGTGAGGCCGAGCTTGATGGCCAGGCCGAGGGTGTTGATCAGTTCCCCGTACTCGGGACCCAGCAGGTGGGCACCCACGATCTGGTCGCTGGACTGGTCGATGAGGACCTTCGCTGCTGCGGTCGTCTCGCCGATCCGGTAGTTGGAGTACCAGCCACTGGTGTCGGAGTAGCGGACGGCGAGGTCGATCCCGGCTGCGCGTGCTTCGGACTCAAGCATGCCGACGCGGGCGAGCTCGGGGATGGTGAAGACCGCTGTGGGGATGCCTGCGTAGTCCGGGGCGGTGGTGGTGCCCTTGATCATGTTGGAGGCGGCGACCTTGGCTTCGGAGACCGCGACCGGGGTGAGCGGCATGCCTTCGGTGTCGGCCGAGTCTCCGGCAGCCCAAAGGGCCGGGTTCGTCGTGCTCTGCAGGTAGTCCGCGACCTTGATGCCGTGCTCGCCCCACTCGACCCCGCCGGCGTCGAGACCCAGGTCGGCCAGCTCCGCGACCCGTCCCGCGCCATGGACCACGAGGTCGGTCTCGATCGTTTCCCGAGTGCCGGCGTGCTCGAGGGTGACCTGGTAGCCGCCGTCAGAGGGCTGTACGGCCACGATGGTGGTGGTGCGGCGCAGGTCGATGCCGACTTCCCGGCCGCGGTCGACCAGGAGCTCGACCAGGTCGGGGTCGAAGTTCTTCAGCGGGCGCTCGCCGCGGTCGACGATGACCGCAGTGCTGCCTGCCCGCGCGGCGATGTGGGCGAACTCGAAGGAGATGAAACCGCCACCGACGAACAAGATCCGAGACGGAAGGGCGTCGAGATCGAGGAAGTCGGTGCTGTCGATGAGGTGCTCGTGGCCCGGGAAGTCCAGGGGGCGGGGTCGGGCGCCGGTGGCGACGAGGAAGCGGTCGGCGTCGTAGGGGGTCCCGTCGATCTCGATCTGGCGTGGACCGGTGAACCTCGCTTGGCCGTGCAGGGTGGTGACACCGTTGCCGGTCAGGCCGTCCTCCACGCCTCGGGGGACCGGGTCGGTGAAGCCGTGCTTGTGCTTCATCAGGTCGGGCCAGTTGATCGAGAGGTGTGCGTCGTCGATGCCTTTGCCGCGCATCAGTCGCGCGCTCTCGATGATCTCGGCACTGCGCCGCAGGATCTTCTTCGGGTCGCATCCCCGCAGCGCGCACGTGCCGCCGTAGGGGAGGGAATCGACGATGGCGACACTCCATCCTTGAGCTGCGCACTTGTTGGCGGCGGCGACACCGGCCATGCCGGCGCCGATGACGATGAGGTCGTAGCTCTGACTCATCTGTGGCTTTCCTTCGGGGAGTCGTCGGAGGTCCCGTGGGATTTGGTGGCCTGGTGCGCGCTTGGCGAACGCAGGTCACAGGTGAGGTCGGGGCTCCGCCGTTGTTTCGCCCACCGCGCCAACCCGACGGCGAGGAGCGCGACGCCAAGTCCGATCAGGGCCGCGCTCTGCAATGACCATCCGGCGATCGCGCCCAGGACCCCCAGCGACAGCAGGACCGGCAGGCCGCAGCAGAGACCGAAGACTCCGGCGACCGCGGCGATCGGCCCGAGGGTCCCGATCCGGTCACGCATCGGCTAGCACCGCACGCAACTGGGCGAGCGTGGGTGCGCCCTGGTAGCCGTCCGGCGTGAGGTACCTGCGACAGGAGAGCCCGACCTCGGCGCCGGGTGCGGCGAAGACGTCCACGCCGTCGACCAGGATGCTCGGTGAGCCGTGGCACCGGGTGCGCTCGGCTTCTGCCGGAGTCTCGACGAGGTGGCGGGTCAAGCGGATATCGGGGCGCTCAGCCGCAATGGCGGTCAGCCGCTCGTCAGCGACCTTCCAGTTCGGGCAGTCCTCGAAGTAGAGCAGCGTGATGTCCATGCCCGCGACGCTAGACCTTGATCCGCAGTGCAAGGTCAAGTCGTAGAGTGGAGTCATGCGCATCGGAGAAGCCGCCGAGACCGCGGGCGTGCCGACGCAGACCATCCGCTTCTACGAGCGCCGGGGCTTACTGCCTGCGCCGCGGCGGGGCCACAATGGATACCGCGAGTACGACGCCTCGATCCTCACTCGACTCGCGTTCATCCGCAGCGGGCAGACGGCCGGACTCACCCTGGTGGAGGTGGCCAGCATCCTCGATCTGCGCCGCGACGGAGCTGTCCCGTGCGCCCACGTCCATTCCCTGCTCCTGACCAAGCTGGATGACATCCGGGCCCGGCAGCGTGAGCTCGCCGTACTCGAGGTGGAGCTGGAAGGGCTAATCACTCGCAGTGACCGACTCGATCCTGCTGACTGCACCGACGTTCAGATCTGTCACATCATCGCGCCGGACGCCTAATCCGACGGCCACGTGCGTCCGGCCCGGGGGAGTACATTCGGTGAGATGAGGCGCAGCGTAGTCATCGCGATCACGCTCTACCTCGGCGCGGCGCTCGGGACACGCGCCGCTGAGGCGGCCGGGATGCAGCGTTGCCACTGCTCATCCTCGTGCTGGTGTCGCCGACCGATCCTCAGCGCCTTCCGCTGGGTAGCCCCGATGGGCCATCGATAGTCGCAACCAGCCACGCGCGCTGGACATCTACTAGTCGTTAACTCTGGCAAGGTCGCACAGACACGTCCCGGTTTGCGCAAGCGACGTCAAAGGCGCATGACGCTGTTTCTGCAGGTCAGCGTCGGTTTCCGCGAACAAGAACAAGTCCGAGCCGAGCACCTACTCAACGTCAAGGGGTCGCAGTTTCAAATCCTGTCAGCCCGACAATCGACACCTCGCCGAGTCTGCATAACCGCAGATCAGGCGGGGTGTTTCTGTTCTTTCACAAACTCACGATCTGTACCTAGCCATTTCGTGGGTCACCGGTGGTGTCGCAGATGGGTCGCAGAACATTTGCGATGCCGCTGCGGGGCTCCCTCTGTACGGCTCCCTGGCGCTCAAACGAGCGCGACCGCCCCTATGGCCGGTCACTTGACGCCCGCGCCGAGGCACCTCAGACCCCTTGACCAGATGGTCAAGGAACCGCATGCCCGGGGAGCTTCTCCCTCCGACGGCGCGCCCTGGCGGCGTTCGGCCGCCATCCCCATCCCGATCCCAGAATCGAAGAAGTTCACCATGCACCGATCACGCAGAGGGCCATCAAGGAGTACACATGGCCTGGGCTAGTGGCGCGGATTTGAAGTTGTTGGACGGTTGGCCTTCTTGAGGATTTCCTCGGCGGTCTTTGTCCACACGAAGGGGTGGGAGCGGTCGTTCCAGCCGTCGATGAAGGTGCGGATCTTGGTGTTGAGGTCTTTGACGGACTTGAACACTCCGCGGCGGATGGCTTGTCGCTCGACGATGCCGAACCAGACCTCGACCAGGTTCATCCAGGAGGCGTGGGTCGGGGTGAAGTGGACCTTGAACCGCGGGTTCTTCTCGAGCCACGCGCGGACGTTCGTGTGCTTGTGTGCGGCGTAGTTGTCCATCACCAGGTGCAGCTCGACGGGCTCGCCGTCGCTGTCGAGGACGGGTCGGTAGGCCCGCTCGATCTGCTTGAGGAACGCCAGGAACTCCTGATGTCGGTGCCGTTGCTTGAGTGCCGCGGTGACCTGCCCGGTGGCGATGTCGAGGGCGGCGAAAAGGGTCGAGGTACCGTGTCGGTAGTAGTCGTGGGATCGGCGCTCGATCCGCCCCTCCTGCATGGGCAGGATCGGGACGGTGCGGTCCAAAGCCTGGATCTGGGACTTCTCATCCACGCACAGCACGATCGCGTTCTCCGGTGGCGCGAGGTAGAGACCGCAGATGTCGGTGACCTTCCCGACCAGCTCGGGGTCGGTAGAGAACCGGAACGACTCGGCCTTCCACGGCTTGACCCCGTAGGCCCGCCACGCGCGGGCGACCGAGGTGTTGCTGATCTTCAGACGCTCGGCAAGCAGTCGCGAGGACCAGTGCGTGACACCCAGCTTCTTCGGCGGCGGCTTCAAGGTCTCGGCCACGATCGCACGATGGTCCAGCGTCCGCGGACGACCAGACCGCGGCTGATCAGCCAGACCAACCAACCCCTTGGCCTGGTACCGCTGCCGCCACAACAACACCGTGGTCACCGTCGCGTCGACCAGCTCCGCGATCCGGGTGTTGGCCACCCCGTCGTCCGCGAGCAACACGATCCGGGCACGCTTCGCAGCAGACGCCGTCACTGTCGATGCCCGGGTCCAACGTTCGAGCTCTTCGCGATCGCCAGCACGCAGAACAAGGGCCGGAGCAGGACGATTCGCCATACCCCCATGATTTCAGACCACAACCATCTAGACAGTTACGACACGAACCACTAGCCGTCGAGGGCGCCGGTATCGCGGCATGTATCGAGATGCCCATCGGAAGGTCCTCCTGGCAGGTTGGAGTACGTCCAAGCGCGAAGCGCTCAGGAAGCGGAGCTGCTCTCACGTCGGGGGATCAAGCGGGACACCTCGCCTGGAACCATTCTCTTCTCGGACTACTTCGCGCAGCACTGGCTGCCCAACCGGGTCCGCGAGCTCGCCGGTGAGCCGATCGAGGATCGAGGTGTCGAGCAGGAAGCGGCGTACCCCGTCGGGCTGACGGCTGAGGACCTCGTCTGCGAGGGAGTCGCCGATAAACCGGTCGTCGACAGCGAACCCGGCGATGAAGCCGGAGGGGTCATCGCCGTGGCGGAGTGAGAGCGCCGCCAACTGGAGCGCGGCGACCCAGCCCTCTTTGCGGGCCTCGAGTGCTGCGAGGTCGGCGGTCGTGAGGTCAAAGCCGTCGAGGTCGTTGAGGTAGCTGGACACCTCCTCACGGGTGGAGCGAAGTTCAGTCGCGCGGATCTCGACGAGCTTGCGCGAGTCCTCGGCCGCGAGAGCGGCAACGCCGGATCGGCCCGGGTGCCGATGACCGGTTGAAGCTGCGGCGGCAGGTGGTCGACGAGGAACGTCACCCCGGTCGCCATGTCGATGCCGTCGGCGAGGTGGTAGTCGTCGAGGACCAGGGTGACCTCGCCGGAGTGAACGCTCAGGTAGTTCACCACATCAGCGAACACGGTCTCGATCGGCGCCTGCCCGGACTGAAGGAGGTCAGCGCTGCGGCACCCGAACCCGGAACGACACGCTCGAGAGCCAAGAGGACGTAGGTCCAGAACGACGTCGCCTGGCGGTCACGCTCATCCAGGGACACCCACGCAACAAGCCAGTGACCGGGGCCTCCGAGGCTCGCCGGAGCAGATCGGCCAGCCGAGGGCGCAGGATGATCTCGCGGCGCGGCCTGGGCAGGAGAAGCTTGGTCTCCACCAGCGGGTTGGCCATCGGCGCTCCCCTTCCTGCTGTCGGACTCGGCGCCCACGAACGTAGGGCAAGGGGACGGTCGCGGGCTGGACCAGGCGGGCCCCAGATTGCGCTCGTCGTCGTCAGTGCGCCGACTCGGATGTCGTGGTCTGTGCGTGCGTGTGCATCCTCTCCCCGGGGCGGCCGAAGATGCTGAGCACCTCGGCGGGGCCGTCGCCGGTGCTGCCGAACCAGTGCGGCACCTGGGTGTCGAACTCGGCCGCTTCCCCGACTCCGAGGACGACGTCCTGGTCGCCCATCACGAGCCGCATCCGACCGGACAGGACGTAGAGCCACTCGAACCCGTCGTGGGTGCGCGGCTTCGGTTCCGACTGGGAGGTGGGGATGACGATCTTCCACGCCTGGATGCCGCCCGGTCGGGTCAGGGGAAGCACAGTGCGCCCGTTGACGCGCCGTGGCTTCAGGCGGATGCGCGGGTCACCCACGTCTGGGGCGCCGACGAGGTCATCGATCGGCACCCGGTAGGTCTGGGCGAGGGGCAGCAGCAGCTCCAGGCTCGGTCGCCGCTGCCCGTTCTCCAGCCGCGACAGCGTGCTCTTGGAGATGCCAGTCAAGTGCGCGACCTCGGTGAGGGTGACGCCACGCTGCTCGCGCACCCGCCGCAGTCGGGGACCAACCAGGTCAAGGGCTGCCGCAATTGGGCCGCCCGGGTCCGTGCCGGTTGGGACGTTGTTGGTCGGAGTGTTTCGAAGCGCTGCCATGGCCCCATTGCACCGCGCGGTTCCCAGAATCAGCAACAAGCGTTGTCGCGAGTGCCCTGCGCGGTCACTCTCTTGGCATGAGCAAATACGACGTGGTGGTGGTCGGCGGAGGCGCCGCCGGCCTCTCAGCAGCCCTGGTCCTCACTCGCGCCCGCCGTCGCGTCGCTGTGGTCGACGCAGGCGAGCCGCGCAACGCCCCCGCGGCACACGTGCAGGGGTTCCTCGGTTCCGACGGCCTGCCTCCCAGCGAGCTGCTGGCGGCCGGACACTCGGAAGTCGCCGGCTATGGAGGTGATCTCATGTCCGGGACCGTCGCCACCATCACCCAGTGCGCGCAGACCGGCGCACATGCCCGCCTACGGTTCGACGTCGTCCTCGAGGATGGATCCACGCTGCGCACACGTCGCGTCCTGATCACGACCGGGCTGCGCGACGAGATCCCCGACATCCCCGGCGTACGTGAGCGATGGGGCCGCGACCTGCTCCACTGCCCGTACTGCCACGGCTACGAGGTCCGCGACCAGCCCCTCGGCGTACTCGGCGGCGCCCCCGAAGCAGTCGCTCATGCGCACCTGATCCGCGAGTGGTCCTCGGACGTCGTGTTCTTCACTAACGGCGCCACGCTGACTGTCGACCAGCGTGAGCAGTTCGTCGCCCGAGCTATCGGCGTCGTCGACGAGCCAGTCACCCGGTTGGTGGTCGAGAACGACCAGCTGACCGGGGTCGAACTCCAGTCGGGCCACGTCGTGCCGCGCGCGGCCGTGTTCGTCCGACCCCACTTCGTACCCAACGACGACCTGCTGGTGCGCCTGGGGTGCGCCACCCACGACAACGGTTGGGTAGCCGCCGACGCGACCGGCCGCACCAGCGTCCCCGGCGTCTGGGCCGCCGGGAACGCCGTCAACCCGCGCGCCCAGGTAATTACTGCCGCTGGCGAAGGCTCGGCAGCAGGGATCGCGATCAACAACGACCTGGTCGATGAGGACCTGCCGATCGCGGTCGCGAACCTCCGCCTCCCGGTCTGACCCCCAACTACCCACCAGCCGCCACCCACTCACCGCCGCCCTAGGGCGGCATACCGCGGGCCTCGCCCCCTACCGCCCGAGCGGCCTTCCGGCCGTGCCCACATCACACCAACCGAGGAGCATCACCATGTCCAACCCACAGACTGCCCACCGCGCCAACCCGGTCCCGCCGCCCACCAAGCACCAGCTGGCGCTGATGATCTGGGTCGCCGTCTTCCCGACCCTGACGGTACTCAACCTGCTGTTCGGGGACACCCTCGCCGACCTGCCGAGCGTGCTCCGCACGTTCGTTCTGGCCACCGTTGCCGTACCGATCGTGATCTACGGCCTGATGCCGCGCCTGCACAAGATTCGCGCTCACATCCTCATGCGCCGCGCCACCGCCTGATTCATCTCGCCTGTCCCGGTGTCCGACGCGGCGGCGAGAGCGTCGGAGGCGGCCATCCGCCTCCGACCAGAGCGCCCCCTGGTCCATCCCCGGTGGCCAGGGGCGTTCGCACACACTCACGCCCCCAGTCGAGCCTGGCCCAGGCGCAGTCGGAGTCGCACCGAGGTCGGCTGGCCCCTTTACTCCGGGACACACGGGACCTCCGCACATGTCCGCGTTGAACGACCCGAGCCGGCCGGGGGAGTCGAGTCGTGCGTCACCGACCGGCTCCACACGTATCTGAACATGATCTGCCGGGGCCCGGGAGAGATGTGTCATGGCAGTTGCGAGGATGCGCTGCCGGGCCGCCATGCGCGGCAAGTAGTTAGGATAGGTCTGTGACCGAGAAGCAAGAACCGCCCCGTCGAGGCCGCTTCGCCGTGCTTCCCCGACCCACCGCCATCGAGGAGACGATCGCCTCCGTGGAGACCGAGCGCGCGCAGGACCCTGAGGGTGGCAGGGACACGGACCGGGATTTCTTACTCCGCTACAACTGACCGAAGCGGTCGGCGGGCACCGTCATATTTCACAGCAACTGCTGCAGGTGGGCCAGAACTCCGTCGCGCTTCCTCTACATCCGGTGAAGCGTCTTCGGGCTCCGTGGCCCAGGTCGTGTCGGGTACGCGGTTCAGTTGATTCCGGTTCACCACCGCACCGGCTACGCACTTTCTACGAGCAGCGGTCCTTCGCTGCGCAAGGTGCCTGGACCAAACCTGCTGTTCGTCGACGTCGGCGGATCCCATCAAGCCCGTTGGGCCGGACTCGCTGATGCCGAAGTCGGCTGGGATCTGCTTGCGCGTCTGGCCCGACTCACGCCACCGGGCGACGTTCACGACGTCGTCATGGAACTGCTTGGGGATAGGGCTTCGGCACAGGGACATTCTTTCAGCGGCACCCTTCGGCACCGCAGACTGGTTGACCTATCCGTGCAGCGGACCCTCCCGCCGGGTGTACAGAGTCGCCTTCGGGATCGCGAGGTAGGCCGCAGCCTCGTCGATGGTGAGGATGATGCTCTGCTGGTGGTGTCGATGGTGGTACTCATCGTGTGAGGTTCACCTGGATCCGCCCGCACCGCTTGTCAAGCGCCGGGCGGTCTCGGAGTTGCCGGGCAGGGCTTTCGGCATCGACTCGTAGCGAGCGGCCGGGGTCGCTTGGGCGGCGGTGGGCGGTGCGGTCGATAGCGGCCGGCATCAGGTCGAGGTTTCAGCCTGGATCGACCGCACCTCGACGATGCTCGACGGGTCCGGCATCGCCGAGGTCACTGGCGCGCCGGTCGACCGTGGAGAGGCGTGCGCCTCCTACGTCCGTGAGCTGATGGGTGGTTGGCCGGTCCAGCCCGGGGAAAGGTTGCTGGTCAGGTCATTTGGTTGAGGTCGTCGACGAGCACGGCGAGATGCAGCGACGTACGGATCTCCGGATCGTCGAGGTCGACCCCGAGCACCCGGGTCACCGTGGCGAGGCGTTCGTAGAGCACCGGCCGTGACACCGCGAGGCTCTTTGCCGCGGCCGACTTGCTGCCGGGGTGATCGAGCATCGCACGGACCGCCTTCTCCAGCCGCCCGCCGTGCGCGGCGTCGGCCGCGCGCAGCCGAGCCAGCTCGCGGTCGGCGAACGCGCGCAGCCGCTCGTCGTCGCGCAACAGCGCGAGCAGACCACGCACGTGCACGTCCTCCAATCGGAACACCTGGGGGCCATCCGGCGCGCGTCGTACCGAGCTGAGCACTTGCTGCGCCTCGCGCAGCGTGCGGCCCGCGTGCCCCAACTCGTCCAGCACGGTCCCGCACGCGGCGACCACCTTGTGCCGGCGGGCCACGGTGAGGACCACCTCGTCGCTCTGTTGTACGGCGTTGGCGCGTGGAGGCACGGACAGCAACATGTGCACGTCTTCGTCGATCACGCCGACGAGCGCGGGGATGCCAGCCACGGAAGCGGCGTGCAGCGTCGCAGCGACCAGATCGTCCACCCAGTCGGGAGACGTGGGGGAGTCCGAACGCAGCGCGACGCCGACGAGCTGGCGGCGTTCGACGGGGAAGCCTGCGAGAACACACCGCCGACCCAGCTCGTCGCTGGCGGCGTCAGCGAGGATGCCGACGAGCAGCTCGTGGTGGAGGCGGCGCACTTGACTGTAGCGCTGACGGTCGTTGAGCCGGTGTAGCGCGAGGGCGGCAGCGCCCCGCTCTGCGACCGCGACGAGCCGCTCGGACGGGTCGGACTGGCACCCGATTACCAACCGGCCCCAGTCGCGCTCGGGTCGGCCGACCTGGGTAACTAGCCAGCCGTTGCTCTCGTCCCACTGGGTCCGCTGCGTGAGGCGGACTGCGTGCGAGCGCCGCTCCCAGTCGTCGAAGAACGCCCTCACATCTCGTGGACCCGGCCGGTAGTCGAGCACACGGTGACGCCCGCTCTCGAGCACGACTGTCGCGCCGGCCAGCGAGACGATCGCGTCGAGGATCTTCTGCGGGTCGGCCTCATCGACGCTGAGCCCGGTGAAGACGTCGTGCACGTGCTGGGCCTCGCGCAGCTGGCTGAGCTGGTCGTCGACGATGCGCTCGCCGACGCTCTGGGCGACGGCCGCGAAGCGGACCTCGCGGCCCAGCGCGATCAGCGGCAGACCCACCCGTGTGCAGGCGTCGACGAGGCCGTCGGGAACCACTGACCAGCGCCGGCCGAGCTCGATGGCCAGCCCGGCGGCGCGCGACTCCCACAGTGAGGTGGCGAACTCGCCGAGCGCCTGCTCGGAGTCGGGGAGGGCGATTCCCGTGGTCATCACCAGGTCGCCGCCGCGTAGCAGCGGTCCGATGTCGGAGAGCTCCGTCGTGTGCACCCAGCGCACGCCGCGGTCGAGTGCGTCGGCGCCGGCGAGCACAACGGGCTGCGCCGTGCGCAGCGCCGGCATGGCTAGTACGTCGGCCACCGTGACCGCCACCGGCCGCTCCCGTCACAATGTCGGTTCAGACGCGACAATCCTACACTGTGTCGGGCACGGCGTCCGGGCTGGCACTGTCACAATCTCGGCATGACGACCACGACCACGACCACGATCATGCATTGGGCGGCCGGCGTGCCGTTCGCCGGGAGCAGCGACCGGACCGCTCCGGTTACCAACCCCGCTACCGGTCAAGTGACGGGTGAGCTCGCCCTCGCCTCGCGCCAGGACGCCGACCACGTGATCGCCGCCGCTAGCGCCGCGGCCGCCTCGTGGGGCCGTACGTCACTGGCCCGCCGTACCCAGGTGCTGTTCGCGTTCCGTGAGCTGCTGAACTCCCGGAAGGGGGAGCTCGCCGAGATCATCACGTCCGAGCACGGCAAGGTCCGCTCGGATGCGATGGGTGAGATCTCGCGCGGTCAGGACGTCGTCGAGTTCGCGTGCGGCATCTCGCACCTGCTCAAGGGCGGCCATTCCGAGTCGGTGTCGACCGGCGTAGACGTGCACTCCAAGCGCGACCCGCTGGGCGTCGTCGGCATCATCGCACCGTTCAACTTCCCGGCCATGGTTCCGATGTGGTTCTTCCCGATCGCGATCGCTGCCGGCAACAGCGTCGTGCTCAAGCCGAGCGAGAAGGACCCGTCCGCGTCGCTGTGGCTGGCCGAGCTCTGGAAGGAGGCCGGCCTCCCCGACGGCGTCTTCAACGTGCTGCAGGGCGACAAGGTCGCCGTCGACGCGCTGTTGGAAAGCCCCGAGGTGCAGGCGATCAGCTTCGTCGGCTCCACGCCGATCGCGCAGTACGTCTACGAGAACGCCTCCAGGAACGGCAAGCGGGTCCAGGCCCTCGGCGGCGCCAAGAACCACATGGTCGTCCTGCCCGACGCAGACCTCGACCTGGCCGCGGACTCTGCGGTCAACGCGGGCTACGGCAGTGCCGGCGAGCGCTGCATGGCGATCAGCGTGCTCGTCGCTGTCGGCTCCGTGGCCGACGAACTCGTCGCTCGTATCGCCGATCGCACGCACACGCTGGTCACCGGCGACGGCAACCCGTCCGACGGCAGCGGCGAGGCCGACATGGGGCCGCTCGTCACGAAGGATCATCGCGACAAGGTTGCGTCGTTCATCGACTCCGGCGAGCGGCAGGGCGCCAAGGTCGTCGTGGACGGCCGCGAGGTGAAGGCCCGCGGTGCGGCCGACGGCTTCTGGCTCGGCCCGACCCTGTTCGACCACGTCACCCCCGACATGGAGATCTACCGTGAGGAGATCTTCGGTCCGGTGCTCTCCGTCGTGCGCGTGGAGACCTATGAGGAGGCAGTGGCACTGATCAACGCGAATCCCTACGGCAACGGCACCGCGATCTTCACCAATGACGGCGGAGCCGCCCGACGATTCGAGGCCGACGTCCACGTCGGCATGATCGGTGTCAACGTGCCCATCCCGGTGCCCGTCGCCTACTACTCGTTCGGTGGCTGGAAGCGATCGCTCATGGGGGACACCCACGCTCACGGCACCGAGGGGGTGCACTTCTTCACCCGCGGCAAGGTCGTCACCACCCGGTGGGTCGACCCTGCCAACCGTCCCGAAGGTGGGCTCGAGCTGGGGTTCCCCCGCAATGACTGAGACCACGACGACCGGCACGGATCTCACGCCCATGACCGCAGAGTCCGCCTACGAGCTCGACCGTAAGCACGTCTTCCACTCCTGGTCCGCCCAGGCCCAGATCAGGCCGATGGTCATCACCAAGGCCGAGGGCTCCTACATCTGGGACCAGGACGACAACCGGCTGCTGGACTTCACGTCGCAGCTCGTCTTCACCAACCTCGGCCACCAGCATCCACGCATCGTCCGGGCGATCCAGGAGCAGGCGGCCACGCTGTGCACCGTCGCCCCGCAGCACGCCAACGCGACGCGGTCCGAGGCTGCGCGGCTCATCGCGAGCCACACGCCCGAGGGGCTGGACCGGATCTTCTTCACCAACGGCGGCGCGGACGCCAACGAGCACGCCGTGCGGATGGCGCGACTGCACACCGGCCGGCCCAAGGTGCTGTCGGCATATCGTTCCTACCACGGCGGCACCCAGTTGGCGATCAACCTGACCGGCGACCAGCGGCGCTGGGCCAACGACGTCGGCTCCAGCGGCACGGTGCACTTCTTCGGGCCGTTCGCCTACCGCAGCCCGTTTCACTCCACCTCCGTCGAGGAGGAGTGCTCGCGGGCGCTGGAGCACTTGGAGCAGGTGATCCTGTTCGAGGGCGCAGACACGTTCGCGGCTCTCGTGCTGGAGTCGATCCCGGGTACGGCGGGCGTGCTCCTGCCGCCGCCGGGCTACCTACGTGGTGTGCGTGAGTTGTGCGACCGTTATCGGATCCTGATGATTGTCGACGAGGTGATGGCGGGGTTCGGGAGGGCCGGCCGCTGGTTCGCCGTCGAGCTCGACGGTGTCGTGCCCGACCTGCTGACGTTCGCCAAGGGCGTGAACTCAGGCTACGTCCCGCTCGGCGGTGTCGCGATCAGCGAACCGGTCGCAGCGACGTTCGCCGATCGCGCGTACCCCGGCGGGCTGACCTACTCCGGCCATCCGCTGGCGTGCGCCGCCGTCGTCGCCACCATCCGCGCGATGGAAGACGACCGCATCGTCGAGCACGCCGCTGCGCTCGGGGAGGAGGTGTTCCGCCCCCGGCTGCAGCACCTGGCAGACCGCGACCCGTGGGTCGGCGAGGTGCGCGGTGTCGGTGCGTTCTGGGCCGTCGAACTTGTGGCCGACCAGGACACCCGCGAACCCCTCGCCGCGTATCCCGGCAGCAGCCCGGCGATGGCGGCCGTCGTCGCCGCCTGCAAGAAGCGCGGGCTTCTCCCGCTGGCCAACGTCAACCGCATCCACCTGGTCCCGCCCCTCACCGCGACGGCCAGCCAGGTTAGCCAGGCGATCGAGGTGCTCGGCGAGGCGCTGGGCGAGGCACGGGACAGGTCATGACGACACGGGTCCTTGCCCGCTGATGCGGCCACGGTCGACGTCGGGGCCCGCGCCCAGGACGGGCTGCGCGGAAGTTCTTGTTCAACGGGGCCCGAGCGGATCTCCTAGGCGTATGGCGGGCTCGACAGGGCTATGACTTCTGCTTGCTCGGCGTGCGGGTTCGTGATTGATTGCAGCAGAATCGATTCACAGGCAAGGGAGTCGCCGCGCTCCAGGACGAACTCCTCGTCGGCGACCCGCACGCTGACACCTTGGCCGCCCACGACGAGGATGACCGTCTCGGCGTTCGCTTCGATGTCGACGTCAGAGGGACCCACAGAGGAGCGATGCGGGATCACACACCAGGTCGCTTCGACGACTTGGGGGGCATGGGTCACGGCGCGCAGGAGGGATCCAGCTGCCCCCGTTTCCCAGACTGCTTCCTCGGTCCGTACGACGCGCGCGCTGGGTAGTGGAGCAGGGTCGAAGAGTTCGGCGACCAGGACTCCCAAGGCGTCCGCGAGACGACGGAGTGTCGCGACGCTGGCATTGGTGCGTCCGGCCTCGAGCTGGCTGACGAAGCTTGCCGTCACGCCGACCCTGGCAGGTTGCTTGGCGGCGTGGTGCCCCTCGTTGTCGATACGTGGTGCTTACCGGCGGCGATTCATGGCACCGGCAGGACCTACGGCGCCGCCCTCGCCGTCCACCGGTCCTTCGTGATCGCGATGGCGCTCGGCTCGGTTGCGGGGACCATCGTCGGGGGACTGCTCCTCAACACGGTCCCCAGCGCGGTGCTCATCCCCTTCCTCGCAGCCCTTCTCCTGCTCGCCTCGGTAGAGTTTGGCAACACGAGTAAACGAGGACCTGCCTGCATCCACCGGTCGAGGTTGAGCGTGGAGGGGTTGCCAGGGACGCGTCCGGCGACGCGACCTACTCTTCTGGACGTGATGAACGTCCGCGACCGCAGTCGCTTCCGCACTTGGTTCTTCCAGGCCGAGCAGCAGCCCGACCCGGGCGGGTTCTACGAGAGCGAGTCCGCGGCTACCAGTCACCAGCACGTGAAGCCGTGGTGGAAGGTCATGTGCCTGACCGGCGTGGACTACTTCTCCACCCTGGGCTACCAGCCCGGTATCGCCGCCCTCGCAGCGGGTGCGCTGGCCCCCGTCGCCACCCTCGTCCTCGTCCTGGTGACCTTGTTCGGGGCATTGCCGATGTACCGCCGGGTCGCAGCCGAGAGCCCCCACGGTGACGGCAGCCTGTCCATGCTGGAGCGGCTGCTGTCGTACTGGCCCAGCAAACTCCTCGTCCTCGCCCTCATCGGGTTTGTCGCCACCGGGTTCATCATCACCATCACCCTCTCGGCAGCTGACGCGAGCGCTCACCTGGTCGAGAACCCGTTCCTGACCGACGCCTTGCACGGGCGCGAGGTCGTCATCACCCTCGTGCTGCTGGCTGCGTTGGCGGCGGTGTTCCTCAAGGGTTTCGGTGAAGCCATCGGTATCGCCGTCGTCCTCGTGGTCGTCTACATCGGTCTGAGCGCCGTCGTCGTCGTGGACGGGTTCGTCCGGGTCCTCGCGAACCCCTCCACGTTCTCGGACTGGACCACATTGGTCACCGACGCCCACTCTTCACCGCTGGCCATCTTCGGAGCCTCTCTCCTGGTATTCCCAGCATTGGCGCTGGGCCTGTCCGGATTCGAGACCGGCGTCGTGGTGATGCCGCTGGTCAAGGGAGACGCCACCGACACCCCTGCAGAGCCCACGGGACGTATCCGCAACACTCGCAAGCTGCTGACCACCGCGGCTCTGATCATGAGCGTCATGCTGCTGGGCTCCGCGATGGTCACCACGTTGCTGATCCCGGCAGCGGAGTTCGAACCGGGCGGTGAAGCAAACGGAAGGGCTCTGGCCTATCTGGCCCACGAGTTCCTCGGCGATGGTTTCGGCACCGTCTACGACATCGCCACCATCGGCATCCTCTGGTTCGCCGGTGCATCCGCGATGGCGGGGCTGCTCAACATCGTGCCTCGCTACCTGCCCCGGTACGGGATGGCGCCGGACTGGGCCCGCGCGACCCGGCCCCTGGTCGTTGTCTTCACCGTCATCGCAGCCCTCGTCACCATCGCCTTCAGGGCAGACGTCGACGCCCAGGCCGGGGCCTACGCCACTGGTGTGCTCGCTCTCATGACCTCCGCGGCGGTCGCTGTCACGCTGACCGAATGGCGTCGCGGACACCGCAAGGCCGGAGCCTTCTTCGGGATCGTCGCGGCCGTGTTCGTCTACACGATCTCGGTGACCATCATCGACCGGCCCGAGGGACTCCTCATCGCGCTGGTGTTCATTGCGCTGATCCTGATCCTGTCGGTGGTCTCCCGGATCGCCCGCAGCACCGAGCTGCGCGTTCAACAGGTCACCTTCGACCCCGCGGCGGAGGAACTGCTCGACGAGGTGCTCGTCGTGAACGCGCCCGTGCGGTTCATCGCGAACAAGGTGCAGGCCGGGGACGACGTCGAGTACGTCGAGAAGTCCCTCGACGTACGGATGGACAACCACCTCGACGCCGCCGAGACAGCAGTGTTTCTCGAGGTGACCGTCACCGACGCCAGCGAGTTCTCCACCCACGTCGAAGTCACCGCAGCCCGTATCGGTACCCACCGGGTCCTCAGGGCCACCGGCCCCAGCGTCCCGAACGTACTTGCCGCCGTCCTCCTGGCAGTGAGCGACAGGGACGACATGCCCTCCCACATCTACTTCGAGTGGAGCGAGCGGGCACCAGGTCAGAACGCCCTGCGGTTCCTGTTCGCAGGTGAGGGAGACGTGCCTCCACTGACCCACGAGATCCTGCGCCGTGCCGAGTCCGACCCCGAGAAGCGCCCAATGGTGCACGTCGGCGGCTGACCCGGCCTCCGGCGTACCAGAGCACGCGCGGTCGACCAGAACGACCAGAAGGGCAAACTCAAGTCATGCTGCACATGCGGATCACCACACCCTCAGACCTCACCGAACAAGTCCTGGCGGTCTTCACCGACGACCCCGCAGTCAGCAACCTCTCGGTCCTCCGGGGTGTCTCGGTGCAACCGGCAGGCGACCTCGTCTTGGCCGACGTCGCCCGCGAAGCTGCCAACGAGGTCGTCGACCAGCTCGACGCCCTCGGGCTCCCCCAGAGCGGCACCATTCACGTCGAACCAGTCACGACCTGGGTGTCGAAGGCCGGTTTCGACGCGGAACGCCACACCCCTGGCTCCAGCGCCGACGCCGTGGTCTGGGCAGACGTGACCCAACGCGCATATGAGGAGTCCGAGCTCAACTGGACGTACCTGGCGTTCATGACACTGGCGACGCTGCTTGCCTCCATCGCCGTCGTCGTGGACTCCCAGGTCCTGGTCATCGGGGCGATGGTGCTCGGCCCGGAATTCGTAGCCATCGCCGCCCTCGGCCTCGCCCTGGTTAGACGACGCGGCACCCTCTTCGGGTTGGCTGCGCGCACCCTGCTCATCGGGTTCGCGGTCGCCATCAGCTTCACCACCGTCGCCGCACTCGCCGGACGCGCACTCGGCTGGATCACCCTCGACGACGTGACCGGAGAACGACCGGGCACCGGCTTCATCTACTCACCCGACAAGTGGTCCTTCATCGTCGCCGTCATTGCCGCCGCAGCCGGAGTGCTGTCCTTGACCTCCGCGAAAGTCGGCGGACTCTCCGGCGTCTTCATCTCCGTCACCACCGTCCCCGCCGCCGGAAACGTCGCCCTCGGCATCGCCGTCGGGGCCGGCGACGAAGTCTGGGGTAGCGCCCAGCAACTCCTCATCAACATCAGCGGCATGATCATCGCCGGGTGGGCCACCCTGGCGCTGCAACAGGTGGTCTGGCGGCGTAAGGCCCGGCACCGGCGCCGTCTTCTCGCCAGACAACGTCCCTAGCCGTCCAGCCAGTCCACCGGCATGATGAGCCAGCTGGATGATCTCGACGAGCACAGCCTGCGCACAGCGCTCATCGTCCTGGCCTTGTCATCTTCGGAGGCGCGGCCCTGCTTCAACTCGCCTCGACCCTGACAACGCCGACGACTGAGCACTGGGTAGCAACGGACGTTGCACCTCTCCACTCCCGGGGCAGAACTCGAAGGGGGTCTGTCTGAGTAACGGTGTAAGCGGCGGTTTCCATTGTTAGCGAATCTCCGGGGCCGGCATCCGGTCGGCGAAGGTGATGGCGAAGGCGTTGAGTGCTGGCTTCCACCTCATGGTCCATCGTGTCTGACCGGTGCCCTTGGGGTCCAGCGACCTGGTGACCATGTACAGGCACTTCATCGCGGCCTGCTCGGTCGGGAAGTGGCCCCGGACCGTCACGGCCCGGCGGTAGCGGGCGTTGAGAGACTCGATCGCGTTCGTCGAGCAAAGGACCTTGCGGATCTCGGCGTCATAGTCGAGGAACGGGGTGAACTGCTCCCACGCCGTCCGCCACAGGCCACTGATCGCCGGGTAGGGCTTGCCCCACTTCTCGTCGAACTCTTCGAACGCCCGCCAGGCCGCATCGCGACTCGGGGCACCGTAGATCGGTTTCAGATCGACCCTACAAGACCATCGCCGACGTCGAGTACGCCACCGCCGGCTGGGTCGATTGGTACAGCAACCGGCGCCTGCACTCGACGCTGGGAAACGTCCCGCCCATCGAGTACGAGCAAGCCCACTACGCTGCCCTCAACCGAGAGCCGCACCCCGTATAGGAACGGCTGAAAACCTCGGGCGCTTCACCCCGGGCCATCGGCCCGGGGTTCTTTGTGTGTTGCGCCAGTAGTTCTTGGTGGGTTCGATGTCGTGGTGAGAGAGGATCTCGCTGGTGGCGAGGTTGATGACGGTGGCGTTGTCGGCGATGGCGAGGATTCGGGTTCCTCGGTGGGCGTAGCCGACGCCGAGGTGGTGCATTCGTCCGGCTCTGCGGAGGCTGACTTTGCCCCAGATGTCGACGTGGTCGTAGCGCAACCGGTAGTGCCCGGCTGGTTGTCCTTGTTCGGCGGGTGGACTGGCCTTGGGCAGCGCGTTGTAGGCGCTGGCGGGGGTGGCTCGGTCGAGTGCTCGGTGGGGACGGTGGTTGTTGTAGACCTCGCGCAGGACGTCGAGCTGAGCCTGAAGGGCGGCGAGGGTGTCAACGGGCGACTGCTGGGCGAGCCAGCGCTTCTGGGTCTGGTGGAGGCGTTCGACCGTGCCCTGGGTCTGGGGGTGGTTGGCGGCGCCGTTCTTTTGGGTGACGCCGAGCGCGGCGAGGGTGTACTCGAAGGCGTTCTTTCCGCCCCCGAAGCGTGCGGTGTATACGCGACCGCTGTCGGTCAGGGTGGCGGCGGGGATGCCGTGTTCGTTGCAGGTCTGGAGGAACTGGGTGACCACGAGGTCACCAGTCACCGGTGCGTGGACGGAGCAGGCCAGGAGGTAGCGGGAGTGGTCGTCGAGCCAGTTCAGTATCTCGACGTCGGTGTGCCGTCGGCCAGGCGCCAGTGGGTGAAGTCTGATTGCCAGCACTCGTTGGGCTGGGAGGCCTCGAAGCGGTGGTAGGACGAGCGCGGTCGTCTTCTCGGTTCGGGGACGACGAGTCCGGCTGCGTGGAGGATGCGCCGGATCGTGGAGGTGGAGGGCGCGGTGTGGCCTGCCTGGGTGAGTTGCCAGGCGATGGTGAGAGGTCCGGCGTCGAGTCCGGCAGCGGTGAGGTTCAGTCGCAGCTGAACAATCAGTTCCCGGACGTCGTCGCTGGTGGCGTTGCCGGGGACGTGCGGGCGCCGTGAACGTGGGTCGACGGCGTCGAGGCCGCCTTCGCGGTAGCGGGCCAGCAGACGATGGAGGTGGCGTCGCGAGAAGCCGTACTGCGCCGCGGCAGCAGTGACCGAGAGTTCCCTAGTAACGACCTTGAGCACTGCAACGCGGGCTTTCGACAGCTCCAAGACAGTGACGCATGTCCCGACTCACGTGAGACCTGTCAGGTGGGACCCATGTCGTGAACCCAGACACCTACAGGCGCACCACCGAAAACAGCCCCTGACCTGCGGAAACGCAGTGCGGGGGCTGGTTCGTTGCGTTGCACATCAGAGGCGTCCAGAGGGCCGGGCACACTACGGGCACAGTTGATCGAGCAGGCCGCCCGTTGCAACACCCCAGTTCTGACGAAATTCGGGTGCATGTCGGTAGAGGCCGCGGCCGTCGTCGTGCCCCTCGAGGCTCTGGGGCCGAGTCAGAAGATGCGCACCCGATGCTCGCCCGCTGGTCGGATTCCTGTCAGCGTCGAGGCGCGTCCGAAGGGGCTCCGTGGCCCAAACTCGCCATCGACTCCGGTGGTCACGCTCAGGTTGGCGGGTTCAGGTCTCGAATCTTGTCAGCAACAAAGTGGCCAATGAACCCGCCGCCGCCGGTCGTTCTGTACCGGGCTCGGCCGGCCGAGTTCGCCTTCACCTGATCCCACGGGATCGCGGCCTCGCCGGGGCCATCTCAGCTCGTGCGGCAGCCGCTTGGACGTCGGCGTCGTCCTCGGCTCCTCGACCAGCTGCTCGAGCAGCTCGGCGTCGACGACGGCCGCCCCTCTTCGGCCGCCGCGGGTTAGGTACACCGGCCCGTGAACCACGGACCATCGAGCGCCGTCGTCGCCCTCGAATGGTTGACACGTCAGCCGCTACCTGACAATCTCTCATGTCAGGCGTCACCTGACATGAGGAGTCATGATGGATGCAGCAACGGTTGTGGCAACGACTGTGGTAACGAACTGCTCGTTCTGCACGAAGGAAGAACCGCAGGTCGAACAAATGATCGCTGGACCCGGCGTCCATATCTGCAATGAGTGCGTCGCGCTATGCAACGACATTTTCGCAGCCGGCAAAAGCGGACAAGACGAGACGAGCATCCCGCACTGGAGGACGATGACCGACGACGAGATGCTCGAACTTCTACCTGGCGTGGCCTCCGTGGCGACGCAAGTCGAAGACAACTTGCGCGTGTGGGTCCAACGATTGCGGGATCGCGGAGTCAGCTGGGCTCGAATCGGTGGAGCGCTGGGTATGGCGCGACAGTCGGCATGGGAGCGGTTCTCAGACGAGGAATGACGCTGGCTCCATTTCCGGAACTGGTGGGCACGGAGATCATCGATGAGGTTGGCCGAATATGGCGGCCCGACGGAGAGGTACAAAATGCAGGCTGGAAAGGCTCCCCACGCCGAGGCGCGTATCGCAACGTCCGTCTGGCGTAATCGGGACTTCAGATTGATCTGGGGCGGACAGACGGCGTCCGACTTCGGTACCGGCCTCACCATGCTGGCCTACCCGCTGCTGATGCTGGCCCTGACCCACTCCCCGACGCAGGCCGGCGCGCTCTCAGCGGTGTGCACGCTGCCGTACCTCCTGCTCGGGCTCCCCGCCGGCGCCCTGGCGGACAGGTGGAACCGGAAACGCGTCATGATCATCTGCGATCTTTGCCGCGCGGTGACCGTCTTCTCCATCCCGCTGACCCTGTGGCTCGGACACGTCACCCCCGTCCAGCTCTATGTGACGGGCTTCCTCGGCGGCGTGTTCTTCGTGTTCTTCAGCGCCGCCGACGCCGGCGCCCTGCCCAACGTCGTTGAGAAGGACCAGCTCACCTCCGCCGTGGCCGCGCAACAGGCGACCAGCTCGGCGACGGCCGTGGTGGCGCCCCCGCTGGGAGGCAGCCTCTTCCAAATCTTCCGTGGCCTGCCGTTCCTCATCGACGCCATCTCCTACCTGGCTTCGGCGATCGTGCTGTCCGCGGCCCGCCTCGAGTTCCAGCAGCCGCGGGAGCAGACGCAAACGAAGCTGCGGTCGGACATCGTGGTCGGCGTGCGATGGCTATGGACCCATCCGGCGATCCGCACCGTCGCCATCGCGGCGGCCGGGCTGCAACTGGCCATGGCCGGCGCCGAGCTAGTCGTCATCATCGCCGCCCAGCGGGAAGACGCGTCGCCGGCCGTCATCGGCGCCATGCTCTCCGCTGTCGGGATCGGCGGAGTGGCCGGCTCAATCCTCGCCTCGCGGCTCAAGGCCCGGTTCGAGTTCGGCCACATCCTGCTGAGTGTCATGTGGTGCCAAGCTGCTCTGTGGGTTCTGATCGGGTTGTTCGCCCACGTCGTTTTGCTAATTGCCCCGCTCCTCGTGGTGTTCGTGGCGACGGCGCAGATCTTCGGCATCGCAGCCCTGAGCTACCAGCTGTCCGCCACCCCCGACCACCTGCAGAGCCGGGTCGGTACCGCCTTCAAGCTGATCGCGTGGAGCAGCTTCCCGCTGGGCGCCGGTATCGCCGGAGTGCTGCTCGGCCGGTTCGGACCGGCCGTAACCAGCTTGGTGTTCGGCGTTTGGGTCTTCGCCATCGCCCTGTTCGCCACCGTGTGCGGTGGCCTGCGCGAGCTCGCCGATCCCAGCGATCACTCCTCGTAGACGAGTGCCCGCCACTTGGCTAATCGCCACGACGGCTTCACGGACTACGCGATCAATCCCCGGGCCTCGGCGCGGTACCGGCGAGCGGCATCGCTCCCACCGCAACCGGGGCGGCTTTCAGCCGGCGAACACGGTGGTCAGCACGAGGTCTCGTGTGATGGTGAACCGGCCCGGCCAAACCGTCAGGTGCGGTCCGCCGTCGATCCTGGTGCAGTCGGCCAGCAGCTGTGCGTTGAACGTGCCGGAATTTGGGTCGATGGTCAGCTGGGCCTCCTCGAAGCCGAGCCAACGCCGAGTCACCGGGAACCACGCTTTGTACACCGATTCCTTGGCGCTGAATAGCAGCCGCCCCCAGTGGATGTCCGGGTGGGTGACTTCGAGGCGCCCCAGCATGTCCTTCTCGGCCGGCCGGGCGATCGATTCGATGATGCCGTCGGGTAGCGGGCCGTGCGGTTCGGCGTCGATGCCGAGCAGGGACATGTCGGCGATGCGAGCCACCGCCGCGGATCGATAGCCGGCGCAATGGGTGATGCTGCCGGTCATTCCGGCCGGCCATTGGGGTTCGCGTTTGGGCCCGGTGCGGATGGGGGCGTCCAAGTAGCCGAATGCGCGCAGCGCCGTTCGGGCGCATCGGCGCGCGGTGATAAACTCGCGCCGCCGTTCGGCGACCGCTTTGGCGATGAGGTCTTCCTCGCCCGGGAAGGGTTTCTCGTCCGGCACATCGTCGAACGCCTCGACCGCCACGACCGTCGGAGGCAGCAACATCTCAATCATGAACGACCCGAAAGAATGCGTCGCACCGGCTGTGGCGCGTCACCACGGCGGGTCCACTCGCGCGGATAGCCGAGCGACACTTCCTCGAACGGAACCCCGTCGTGCCAAGTGGTTCGGGGAATGTGCAGATGGCCGTAGACCGTGGCCGTGGCGCGGAAGCGCAGGTGCCAATCCGCGGTGCGATAGGTGCCACACCATTGCGCGAACTCCGGGTGCCACATGACCTCGGTCGGCTCACGGCGCAGCGGCCAGTGGCTGACCAGCACGGTCGGAAGGGCCGCGTCGATCGTGGTGAGCCGTTTCTCCGTTTCGATCAGCCGGGCCGAACACCACGATTCCCGATCGGGGTACGGGTCGGGAAACAGCAAAATCTCGTCGGTGCAAACCACGCCGGCATCATAAGCGCGCTGAAGCGAATCCTCCTTCGTGGTCGTGCCGGGTACCGTCCACGAATAGTCGTAGAGCACGAACAGTGGCGCCACGACGACCCGGCTTTCCGCACCGGGCCACACCGGATAGTCGTCCTCGGGGGTGATCACGTCCAGCCGCCGGCACAGGGCCACGAGGGCCATGTAACGCTCCACGCCGCGCAGCTTCACCGGGTCGCTGGGATGGCTCCACAGCTCATGATTGCCCGGTGCCCAAATGACCTTGGCGAATCGGCCACGCAGCGCATCAAGGGCCCACGCGATGTCATCGAAGATCTCACCGACGTCGCCCGCGACGATCAGCCAATCTTCGTCGGAGCCCGGTCGGATGCGCTCGACGACCGGGGGCAGACCCATCTGTCCCCAGTACTTCTTCGAGGCGTAGCGGAATGTGTTGCGGATCAGGTGGATCACACAGGTCTGCACGATCGCCTGGCCGAACACCGCGCCGACCGAATCGGGTAGTCCCTTGAGGCCGTCGCAGATCACGAAGAAGATGTCCTCGACGCCACGGTTCTTCAGCTCGGTCAGGACCTGCAACCAGAACTTTGCCGACTCCCCACCACCATTGCCGGCCCAGATACCGAGGATGTCTTTGTGGCCGCCCAGGTCGACACCGATCGCGGCGTAGATCGGCCGGTTCCCGACCTGGCCGTCGCGGATCTTCACGTAGATCGCGTCGATGAACACCGCGGCGTAGACCTTCTCCAGCGGCCTCGAGGTCCACTCGGCCATCTCGGCTACGACCCGGTCAGTGATCCTCGAGATCGTGTCCTTCGACAACGAGGCACCGTAGATCTCGGCGAAGTGGGCGCTGATCTCCCCAGTGGTCAGCCCCTTGGCTGACAACGACAACACGATCGTGTCGACATCGCCCAGGCGCCGTTGGCGTTTGGCCACGATCACCGGGCTGAACGTGCCATCGCGATCACGTGGGACGGTGATCTCGATCGGTCCGACGTTGTCGGTCAGCACCGTCTTGGTCCGCACCCCGTTGCGCGAGTTCCCGCCGTTGCGGCCGGCGACCTCGTGCTTGTCGTAGCCGAGGTGCTCAGACATCTCCTCGTCCAGAGCGGTCTCGATCACCGTCTTGGTCAGCGCCTTGAGCATCCCGTCCGGACCGGTCAACGCGACCCCGCGCGCCCGGGTCGTACGGACCAGCTCGCGGGCGATCTCGAGCTCCTCAGCTGACGGCTGAGCAGACCCCTCAAGACCTGGGTCATGTTGCTGCGCGTCTTCTGGCGGCAACACCGCCACATCCTCGGGTGGGCTCACACCATCCAGTATTTCGGTCATCAGTGACTCCATCTCGCCAACCAGCAGGTCGGCGTGTCGAGCCACTTACACCGTTGTTCGGACAGTCCCTCGACCTCGCGGGCGTCACAGCCGTCGCCATCCTTGACTGGCCGCACGCCATCCACGACGGCAACGGACGCGCGGTGTTCGTGGTTGCCCCGGAGACCACCGACGAGCAGGTTGGCGCTCTGAGCCAGATCTACACGGGTGCACTCGGCGGCATGCCCTGGGAGATCCTCGGGACGACCTTCGAGGTGGCGGGCCTGGTCAAGGCACCGATCCGGATCACCGAGGCTGGCATCGACTCCGCAGTGGAGATCGAGGGGGTCGGCCGAGCTCAGGGACAGGCACTGCGCAACCCGGTGACCAATGAGCCGCACGAGGCCCACATCACCTTGCCCGACGGCTTCATCTGGACCGACGGCAACTGCGGGGTCGGCTCGTTCGACGTCTCGGCCGAGGGCATCGCGCTGAACTTCACCGACACCAACTGGATCCTCTACGAGTTCAGTTGGGCCAACTGACGTCCGGCGGCCTACTGGTCAGGGCGGGCGATCGTCTGGTTGAGGTTCTCCACGGCATTCTCGGACTGCGACGTTGAGTAGGCTGACCCCGGGCTCCCACCGGCCTGGCCGGCCAGGCGTCGCGGCTCCCGGGTCGGCCCACGAGCACGGTCGCCAGACGATGAGCGTATGGACCTCAGAGAGGGGACCTGCGAACCGCCCTCACCTGTGGAGGTTGGCCCGACATCGGCGGGTGCGACACCCTCCGGCGGCGGGTGATTCACCGAACGCGGCTGCCCAACAACATGGGCACTCGCCGAGGCGGTGCTACGTCGAGGCCGCGCGGGTCGGCAGGTCGAGGGTGACCTGCCGACCGGTGATGCAGGCACTGCCGTCGTGGGCCTCGGCGACGGCCTGGACGAGGGCAAGTCCGAGGCCGGTGCCTCGGGTGGCGCGGCTGGTGTCGGCGCGGCTGAAACGGTGAAACGCCTGATCGACGAAATCGGCGGGGAAGCCCGGGCCTTCGTCGCTGACGGCTAGCTGGGTTCCTTCGCGGGTTTCGGTGGCCGTGACGCGGATGGTGCCTTCGCCGTATCGCAGTGCGTTGGAGATGAGGTTCGAGAGGGCGAGGTCGAGCCAGTGCTGGTTCCCCTCGACGGTCAGGCCGGTCGGTGCGGACGTTTCGAGGCTTCGGCCCTCCGCGTTGGCTTGCGCGGTGAAGCGGTCGGTGACACTGGTGAGGAGCTGGTCGACGTCGACGGGGTCGTGCGGGGTTTCGCCGGAGGCGCGGAGCTCCTCGAGGTCGAGGAGGGCGTTGGAGAGGATAATGAGTCGCTCGACCTGGCTGCGCAGAGACTCGAAGGCGGTCGTGGTCTCGGCGTTGCCGCGGGGCCGCAGCAGGGCCACCTCGAGTTCGGTGCGCATCAGTGCAAGCGGTGAACGCAGTTCGTGGGAGGCGTCCGCGAGGAACTGTCGTTCGCGGTCGTTGGCCTGCCGGATACGCTCGAGCATTGCATTGAAGGTGTGCCCAAGGCGAGTGACCTCGTCGTCCTTGCCGGTGGCGACGGGGAGCAGCGGCGCCCCGTCGGCCTGCTCGGCGGCGAGGCGGTATCTCTCGACCGGGTTGAGGGCCGCCCGGGCGGTTCCGTAGCCGACGAGCGAGGCGGCGATCAGGGTGGCGAGGTCGGCGATGGTGAGTTGGAGCAGGAGCTCACGCAGTGCCTCGTCGTGCTTGTTCGTGCTGATGGCTGATGCGACCACGACGGGTCCGCGCGAGGCGTCAACTCGTGCGACCACCACCTTGTAGGGATGGTCGGTCGGGGGCAGGAGGTGGCCTACGTCCTCGCGAACCTCGGTGCCGGCGGCGGCCTGCGCGAGGGCGTCCGGGTCGGCGAGCCGAATCGTGGCGTTGCCGGCGATGACGCGACCTTGCGGGTCGTAGACCTGGTAGCTCTGGCCGGGTGTGTCGGTCGGTGGCGTGTCACCGGTGGAGATGGCGCGTTGGACAACCTCTTGGTATGCGCCGAGGTCTTGGTCGAGCTGTCGGTTCAGGGCGTACCCGACGCGCCAGAACACGAAGGCTCCGGCGATCAGGAGCACGGCGGTCATGGTGGCGGCGACGGCAAACACCAGGCGGGTGACGATGGGTCGGTCACCGACCAGGCGGCGCCACAGAGTCATCCTTGGGTCATTTCTTGGTCTGTTCCAGTCGGTATCCGACGCCTCGCAGCGTGCGGATCGTGACCAGATCGGACGCCTCGAGCCGGATCCGGAGCCTGGACATGTGGACGTCGAGAGCGTTGCTGCGGATGTCGACCTCGCCGTCCCAGACGTCTTCGTACAGTCGGGCTCGGCTCACGACGTGGCCGCGGCTCTCCATCAGCGAGGTGAGCATCGCGAACTCGCGGCGAGACAGGGTGACCTCGGAGTCGGCGACCCAGACCCTTTGCTCAAGTGGGTCCAGGGTGATGTCGCCGACGATGAGCCGGTGATCGGTGTCAGGGTCGAGGCGGCGCCGGATGGCGCGCAGACGTGCGTGCAGCTCTTCGAGGGCGAACGGTTTGACGAGGTAGTCATCGGCCCCGGCCTCGAGACCGGCGACCCGTTCGGGGACGGCGCCGCGGGCGGTCAGCATCAGGATGGGGACGTCGTTGCCTTCTCGGCGAAGCTGCTTGCACACCTCGATTCCACTCAGGCCCGGCAACATCAGATCGAGAACCACTGCGTCGACGTCGAGCGCGCGGCCTGCGGCGAGACCACTCGGCCCATCGAAGCATCCGATGGTCATCACGCCCTGGTCCTCGAGGTAGCTCGCGATGAGCTCGACCATCCGACGCTCGTCGTCGACCACTACCACGTGCATTCGGTCAGCGTAGGTGAGTGGCCTCGCGTCTGGTGCGAGGACACTAGGCAACGGGCGCCTCGCGCGCCGGCAGGTCCGTGCGTTGTTGCGGTGTCGAGGGCATGTTCGTCGGGAGCGTCGCGAACACGAACCGTTTGTAGGTCGCGTACCGGAACACGGTGCCGAGCGCGAGCCCGACGACGTTCGCGGAGATGTTGTCCGCGACGCGGCTGGTGAGGCCGAGGACATCGTGGGAGAGGACCAGGGTGACGATGGAGAACCCGAACCCGATCACGTTGAAGAGGACGAAGAGACTCACCTCGCGTCGCCGGTTCCCCGAGGTGTGGTCGCGCCAAGTCAGGCTGCGGTTCCCCAGGTAGGTGACCCACATCGCGACTGCGAGCGCGAGGGTACGGGCCACCGACGGGTCCATGCCCGCGAACGGGTGCATCGAGCGCAGCAGGTTGAACGCGACGACGTCTACGACGTACCCGGTGCCACCAACCGCGAGAAACGTCAACACCTCGCGAGGCAGCAGTCGCTCGATCAGCTCACGCCGCCGCATGATGCCCGACCGACTTGTCGTGCGCGCCGAGCTGGGGGGTGGCGGTTGTCCCTGGTGTGTCGCATCCGCCGGCGTGGTGACGGGATCCCTTTCCGTAGCGGTGGAGGAGTTCGTTCCAGCGCCAGACCAGCACTCGAGACAGCGCTTCGGCGACGATGGATCCCGTCATCTTCGAGGTGCCGGCTGGCCGGTCGGTGAATGTGATGGGCACCTCGGTGACTCTGAGGCCGAGCCGGACCGCGCGCCACGTGATCTCGATCTGGAAGCAGTACCCGTTCGACGCGGATTCGACGGCGCCGAGGCGTTCGAGGGCGTCGCGTCGGAACGCCTTGAACCCTGCGGTCGTGTCGTGCACAGGAAGCCCGAGAACGAGGCGGACGTAGAGGTTGCCGGACCGGGAGATGAGCCGTCTGCTCAGTGACCAGTTGCTCACCGCTCCCCCTGGGACGTATCGGGACCCGACCGTGACGTCTGCTTGGCCGAGAGCGCCCAGAAGTGCGGGAACGCGCTCCGCGGGGTGGGAGAGGTCAGCGTCCATCTGGACGACGGCCTCGTAGCCGAGGGCGAGTGCCCAGGTGAATCCGGCGCGATAGGCGGCTCCGAGACCGTCCTTCTCTGCCCGCGACAGCAGGAAGACGCGACCTGGTCCCTCCCGTCGGCCGGAGTGATCTGCGAGGTATCCGCGTTGATGCATGACGATAGACGCGGTGCCGTCGGGGCTGTTGTCGTCGACCACCAGGACGTCGACGGCGGGGGCAGCGGCTCGGAGCCGGTCGATGACCGTGGTGATGTTTCCTGCCTCGTTGTACGTCGGGATGATCACCACCGTGCGACGGGAGTCGAAGGCAGCGGACGCGTCCAGCGGGGTCATGATGTGGCTCCTGGGTGGGTGCGGGTCGCCTGTCGAGGCGACGAAGCTGGGCGGAGAGGGGGGTGGGCGTCGTGTCGTGCCAGCCGGAGTGATGAGGGACCGGCGGGCGACGGTCCAGGTCGCGACTACCGCCGTGGACATCGCGGCCGCTCCCAGGACGTCGGTGGTCCAATGCACACCGAGGTAGACGCGGCTGACCGCCACCAGCACAGCGACGCTCGCGGCACCCGAACCTGCGAGAACCCGGCCGCGTGGCGAGGCACCGGCGGAGACAATCACCGCGAGGATGCCCCACGCGGCGACGGCCTGGGTGGTGTGGCCCGACGGGTAGGCCCACCCGTCGGCGGACGCTAGCCAGTCGTTTGCCGGCGGTCGGCGCCGGTGCACGAGCTGACCGACAACGGCGTGCAGGAGAAGAGCGGTCCCGTAGACGGCAGTGATGTCAAGTACCGGAGCCCAGGACCGGCGGCGTCGAGCGAGGAGCCCTCCACCGATGGCCAGCAGGGGCACGGTGACCGTGGTGGCACCCAGCCAGGTGACCGTCTTGAAGAAGGCATCGAGACTCGGGATTCGGTGAGCGAGGACCCAGCCGTGGATGCGCGGGTCCAGCAGCGCGAACTCTTCGCGAGCCAGGACGTCCTGAGTGATCCCGAGGAATGTCCACGTGGCCGCGACGGCGACCGTGAGGGCAGCGGTCAGCGCGAGTCCGGTGCGGTTGGTCGGGTCGATGCGTGCACCGATCCAGCTGGTCGTCCGTGGGAACCGCTCCCGGGTTCCCCGTACGGCAGGGCTGGAGGTGATCCGGGTTGCGAGTCGGGTGAACCGCCCTGCGCGGGTACGACGGAGCAGGACTCCGCCCAGCAGCGCGACGACGACGACGGCCAAGGCGGCGAGCCCGATCCGGGATGCGATGTGCTCGACGTGCCGCCAGCTGCTGCCGCCCAGATAGCCCAGCAGCACCGACATGGTTCCCCACGCGACGCCGCTCGCCACGTTGTAGGTGACGAAGGTGCGGTAGCGCAGCCCGGACATGCCGGCCAGGCCGGGGATCATGACTCGCAGCGCGGCGGTGAACCGGCCGAAGAACACTGCCTTCCCTCCGCGTTCGGCCAAGTACTTCTCCGCGCGATCGAGGTGCCTGCTCTTCACGAACCGCCCCACGGTCCCGTCCAGCATGCGTCTTCCGTAGCGGCGTCCGACCGCGTAGCCGACACTGTCGCCGACGACGGCACCCGCGATCCCGGCCGCGAGTACCGCACCCAATGAGACGTTGCCCTCGTAGGCCAGGACGCCGCCGAGGATGAGCGCGATCTCGCCGGGGAAGATGAACCCGATGAACGCGGAGGACTCGAGTGCGGGGAGCGCAAACACCACAAGCAGAGCGACCACCGGTGGCAGCGCGAGCATGTGCGACGCAAGGGCGCTCATCATCGAGACAGGCTCCGTTCGGCGGTGGTCAGGAGCGGTCTTGGCGGGGTGCGGCTCGACCCGGCCGCAACCCGAATGAGCAACGGGCGCACCGCCAGGTAGCCCGAGCAGGTGACCGCCGCGTCGAGCAGCAGCCCGACAATGACGTCGAGGGGGAAGTGCACACCGACGTAGACGCGGGCGAACGCCATCACCACCGCAGCCACCGCGGCCACCGCGGTCGCGGCGCCGAGGCATCGGTGGGTGAGCAGCGCGCCCGCCGGCGCCCACAGGGCCGAGGCCATGCTCCTCGGGTTCCGGTCGCGGCGCGCCCACAACCACGCCACAAGCAGGACGGCGGCGAACAGGGCTACGGCGTACTCGGCGTAGAGCCTCATCGGGGCGTGCAGCGCGGGTGTGCTCTGGGCGAACTGGTTCACGGCCGGAAACCAATCGCTCCGTGTGCTCTGCCACATCACTGGGCACCCACTCCGCACGCCGACGGCGGCGGAATCGTCGCGAGAGGACGGTTCACGCCGTCGTGCAGCCAGACAGTGTGCCCACACACCAGGGCCACGGCCCGGTAGTAGGTGTGCAACGCCGCGTCCACGCGGTCGTCGGGGTCGAGGCCCCAGGTGTGCGCGGGGTCCCACCGGATCACCCAGGTCGGTGCGGCCGGTCCGGTCAGGGTGGACGTCAGCAGCGTCAGGTGCGGGTCGAGGGTCCGGGCGGGCAGACTCCACGCGTACGGGTAGCCGGGTGAGAGCCCGGAGGCGTCGATGACGTTCGCGTGCGTGAACGGCACCACCAGGGTGTCGCTCGGCCGCGCGGACTCGGCGACCCACCGCCCCGTCGTGTACGTCTGACTTGACCCGGTCGCGGCGATGACGGCAACAATCGGGGAGACCAACGCTGTCGTGGCAGCCGCCACGACAACCAGATGACGGGTCCAGCGCCAGCCTGGCACCCTGCGGTGCGCGCTGAGCCCTGCTGCCAAGGCCACCATCGGGATCAGCGCGATCAAGTAGTGCGGCCAGAAGTTCTCTCCGGCCAGCACCCCGGATGCCTCGACCACCGCGGTTGCGGAGATCGCCCACGGAAGCGGGTCTAGGTGACGAAGTCGCCGCCGGTGGCTCCAGCCCAGGTGCAGCACGAGGACGAGCAGTCCGGACCAGCAGGCGAGAAGGGCGAGGAGGCCGAGCCGGTGCAGGGGTGCGTTCCACGACCAGCTCGCCATCACCGCTGAGGCGTCTCCCCGAAAACCGAACGTGGCGTACTCCAGCGCACCCACGCCACCGTGACCGGAGGCCCAGGCCAGGGTCACGGCGCCGGGTATGACGACACCGCATGCAAACCCTGCCGCGATCATCAGGACCTTGCGGGGCAGGTAGGTGAGCCGGTTGGCACGGGTGGCTACACCCATGGTGAGGAGGACGGCGGCGAACACGAAGGCGTCGACGAAGTTCTGCTTCATCAACATCGCCATGGTCGCGGCGGCGCCGGCCAGGATGGCGAGCAGCACCATCTGGGTCCGGTCGGTCGAAACATGGACGGCGCGCAGGAGTGTGGCGACGGACACGGTCACGAGGACCGCGGCGGCGAGCTCTCCGTTGAGCCGCTGTGCCTGCAACAAGATCGATGAACCGAACGCGAACCCGGTCCAGGCCGCCCACCTGGCGGCGGGACGACCTCCGATGGCCTCCGTAGCGGAGGCGAGGGCCGCGACGAGGACGACGGCCAGCACACCCGCGGTGAGCCGCACACCGTACGGCCCGAGTCGTTGGGCGACGTCGAACAGAGCGATGAGACCGGGTGGCCGGTCGACCCACTGCGGGCCGTACAGGAATCCTCCGCCGTCGCGCCAGTGCCGGGCCACCATCGCGAAGCCGCCCTCGTCGGAACCGAACTGACGGGTCAGCGAGAGCAGGTGGACCGACAGCGTGGCGAGGCACGCGAGCATCACCGAATGTCGGCGCGAGAAGGTTCGGAGCGTCGCCACGGCAAGGGGAAACCGGGTCGATGGGGCAGAGCGGAATGTGCGGAGGTCGCCAGCGGGGCGACGTGCGTCAGCGACCGACCCGGCGCCCGTCCCACGGCGCAGGTCTGCGCGGTCAAGGTTCGGTTGCACGCTCACATCAGCGACGCTACGGAGCACACATGACGGCAGGATGAAGACGACGGGCCCAACTGAGGTGGCGGTTGCCCGGGCCCCTAAGCCTGTCAAGACGGAGAGCATCGGCACATGAGACGAGGCCGGCAGCCGGTCGGTGGTGGTGCTGGTGGGGGAGGTGCTGAGGACCGTCGCCGCCATGGTGGTCGGATGGCCCCGCGGCCCGGCAACCATTACGACCGCGATGCCGATGGTGCACAGGGATCGCTGGTCGGCGTGCCGTCCTCGATCAGCGGGTCTACGGGCGCTGCACCGGCAGTGAGACGGGTGACGTCGGGCTGACGCCGGTCGCAGACCGCAGCTGGAACGACACCCCATCGACGCTGTCAGGCACCGATGTGGGCAAGGTCAGCGTGCCAGTGGACTGCTCCTGCAAGCTGTACGGCAACGGGCCTAGGTCTCGGCCTCCGGCCTTCGCGGTCACTGTGCCCGAGCAGCCTCCACTCCCTGCCCCGCAGCTCACTTGCAACCCGACCCGACCTTGGTCGTCCGGCGTCACGGAAGTGCTCGTCACGCTGAGCAGCGAGGGGAAGGCCACGCCGGTCGAGGCGTTGTCGCCGTTCGGGTCAAAGCACCCGTCGAACTCGAAGACCGGGTTCAAGACTTCACGCCCGCGGGGGTCGGTGATGGTGAGGAACCCGATGATCTTGCTGGGTCCGGTGACTGTGTAGCAGCTGTTGCTGTGCACGTTGAGCTCGAACTTGCCGTAGCCCTCGGGCGGTAGCGGCCGCTTCGGGTCGGTCCAACCCACGAGACAGACCCAGTCGCCGCCCGGGCCGACGTCGGCGACATGCGGCCCGTGCTTGTCGCACATGGCCTCGACGTGCAGCGATTCAGGGGTGAGGTCGTCGCGGCCCAGGATGCGTGCCTGCTCGACGTAAAGGTTGGCGAAGGTGACCGGGAGCGACCGTTCCAGGCGGGCGCGGGTGACGCTGCTGCCATGGCCGCCGACCGCGACGGCCGAGCCGAAGGCGACTGCGGCGACCAGGGCGACGAGGGCTACGAGGGCTATGAGGGTGATGCGGCGCACGGTGTTCAGCCTCCAGTGATGTCGCGACGGCGGAGCAGGGCGAAGGCGACGGCGAGCGAGACAAAGCACCAGCCCCCGCTAACGAGCAGACCCTCGACGAGGGGTCCGGAGAACCAGGGTGCGGTGAACAGGCCGTGCCAGGCCTCGAACGATGTGGTGACCAGGAACGGGCGGATCGCCTCGACGCCTCCGAGTGCACCGACCAGCTGCATGACCATTCCGAGGACGACGGGAGCGGCGATGCCGACCGCCGGGTTGCGCGACCAGACGGAGAGCAAGATCGCCAGGCAGGTGAACGCGAGCATCGGGGCGAGCGTCGTCGCCCAGCTCTCGGCCACGAGCTGCAGGGCACTTCCGGCGGGGATTGTCTGGCCGGAGAGCCCGATCAGCGGTTGATGCCCGACGATCACCCAGCTCGACGCGATCGTGGACACCGCGAGCAGGGCTAGCACCAGCGTGGCGAAGCCGACAGCGGTGATGGTCTTGGCCCAGAACAGCCGGCTCCGGCTAGTCGAGCGCGTCAGCACGGTCTTCCAGGTGCCGTGCTGGTCCTCGCTGGCGAAGACGTCGCCGGCGACGACGGCTGTGAGCAGGGGCAACAACCACTGCGAGGCGAAGCCGAGCACGAGCAGCGACAGTGCGAACCCGTTGTCGATGGCGAAGCGTCCGAACAGGGAGTCCTTCGGTGGGCGGGACTGCCCGTGGATGACCACCACGATCGCGACGGGGGCCAGGGCGGCCACGAGCAGGATGGCGCGGGCGCGGTACTGCGCACGCAGCTTACGGACCTCCCATCTCAGCGTTGCAAGGAGACCGGCACGGCGGCGGGCGACGTGGTCAGGCCTGGCCATGCGGGATGGAGCCGTCGGCGTGGTCGTCACCGGACTGCGTCCTGCAGCTCGGCGGGGCGGTCCAGGGACTGATGGGTGGGGTCCTCGGTGAGCATGAAGAACAAAGCCTCCAGCGGGGTCCGGGTCGGGGTGAAGGCGAGCAGGCCGATGTCGGCGCGCACGAGGGATCCGACGTACGACGACACGTGGCTCGGCGGGCCGGTCACGATGAGCGCCCCTTCCGGGTCGCGCGCCACGATGATCCCGGGCCGGTCCTGGGCCAAGCCCAATGCGTGTATGTCGTCGGTGGTGGCCAGCACGTGACCGGGATCGGGGGCCATCGTCCGGAGCTGAGCGATGGTGCCGTGGAAGGCGACCGTGCCGCGCGTCATGATGGTCACGTTGTCGCAGATCTCCTCTACTTCTTCCATGTCGTGGGAGCTGAGGAGCACCGTCAGGCCGCGGTCGGCGAGCCGCTTTACCAACGCGCGCATGTCTCTGATGCCCGCAGGGTCGAGCCCGTTGGCGGGCTCGTCGAGGATGAGCAGCCGCGGTTCGCGCAGCAGGCTGGCCGCGACGCCGAGGCGTTGGCGCATGCCGTAGGAGTAGCCGCCCACCTTCTGGTCGGCGCGGTCGCTCATCTCCACGACGTCCAGCACCTCTTCAAGCAGGCCGGTCGGCGCACCTCCGTCGAGGAGCGCGAGGCCTTCAAGGTTCTGTCGACCGGTGAGGTACGGGTAGAACCGCGGGCTCTCGATGAATCCCGCGACCCCGTCTAGCACGCCGACTCCGGATTCCTCCCACGTCCTGCCGAACACCCGAATGGTGCCCGCGTCGGGACGGATCAACCCGAAGAGCATCCGCAGGAAGGTCGTCTTGCCGGCACCGTTGGGACCGAGGACGCCGTAGACCTCGCCTGCAGCAACCCGGACGGACATGTCGTCGACCGCACGTACGGACCCGTACGTCTTGGTCACGCCCTGCGCGTCCACGGCCAGAAAATCGTTCATGCCCCGGACGCTATGAGTCCAACATGAAGGAAACATGACCGCAGGCTGTAACTCCTTCCTGCGTGACGTGCTGCACCGCGGCGAAGGGGGACCACTAGATGTGCAACACGGTCGTGGTCAGGTCGGCGTGTGCGCGCCGCGACGCCGCAACGCGACCACGAGCAGGCCCGCGGAGAGGACCTGCGCCAGTGCCACCAGCACCACGAGAAGGGCGCGGTGCTCGTCGTAGAGGCCACCGGCCAGCGTCCCGCCTGCCAGAGCCGCCACGCCCTGGAACGCCGCAAACACCCCGTACGCGGTGGCGAGCCGGCGTTGGGGGACCAAGTCGGCCACCAGCGCTTTGACGGTGGAGTCCTGGACACCGGTCGCGGCGCCCCAGATGAGGACACCGGTCAGGACCAGGGGCCAGGTGTCGGAGAGGGCGAGCGCCGGGACGGCGATGATGACGGCCGGCAACGTGTACAGAATGGGGGCACCCCAGCGGTCGTAGGCGAACCCGGTGACAAGAGCCGCCAGCGCCTCTGTCGCCATCGCCGCGGCGTACAGGAGAGGCACCACGGCTGTTGTGAACAGTCCGGCGTCGACGAGGTGGTAGGAGATGACCCCGAACGTCATCAACCCCAGCGTGCCGAGTGCGCACGAGACGGCGAAGGCGTAGAAGTGCATGGGCAGCGTCCGCGGCTCAATGCCCGCCATGTCGGCGGTGGGGGCGGCCTCGATCTCGGGCTGCGCGACGTCCGAGTGGCGTCTGAGGGTGAACAACAGCAAGATGCACACCGTGCCCGGGATGGCCAGCACGGCAAACGCGGGCCACTGGACACCAGCGTGGGCGATGACACCGGCGACCACGAGGGGTCCGGCGACCGCCCCAACCTGGTCCAGGGCCTTGTGTACGGCGAATCCGCGTCCGCGGCCCACCGAGACGGCGACGCGCGCGAGCAAGGCGGACTTCGACGGGCTCCGGATGGCCTTCCCGGTGCGCTCGAGCAGGATGAGCGTGGCCGCCAGGGCGAGCCCCACGCCGCCCACGAACGGTGCTACCGCCAGTAGCGGAACGCAGACGGCGGTCATCGCGTACCCGAGGATGGTCAGCGACCAGTAGTGGCCGCTGCGGTCCGCGAGCGGACCAGAGAACAATCGCAGGAGCAGCGCGACGGCTTCGCCGGCGCCGGTGATTAGCCCAACAAGCAGTGCTGAGGCTCCCAGACTCCCCAGGAACGGCCCAGCGACCGAGCGCATGCCTTCATAGACCATGTCGCCGGCGAGGCTGACAGCTCCGAACGCGACCACCGTCCGCCAGGGCGACCAAGCGGGTCGCCCGCGGGGCACCGGGCTCGGCCCGGATCCGCCGCGCGAGTCAGCGAGACCCGAGGACGGTCGACGAGTAGCCACGCGGCAAGCCTAGGCAAGCGGTCCTGCCGGTCACGCTGAGTGACGTGCCGAGCCGAGGCGTCGCAGCAAGGAGCGGGGGTGCCCTCTCAGTCGGCTTCCTCGGCGCCTCCGGCGACCTTGGCGACAACGCTGGTCTGGGGGCGCTGCGGCTGCACTCACCTCGACGGTCACATCGAGGGTGTTCGCGTCGGTGGGTCTGCCGAGAGTTTGGTTGTCACCTTGACCTGACCCACGGTTTGGTTTCCAGATCCGGTGGTGAGTCGAGGGCCTGACTGAAAGGCTCCGACCGTGCCCCGTCCCTACCCTCCCGAGTTCCGTGCCCGCGCGATCGCGCTGGCCCCGTTCGACTGGGCAACTGCCCCGGGGGTGTCGGGGTTGAACAGCGACTCCGTGGCGCGAATGCTCGGTTGCTGAGGCTTCTGCTTGCGCCACCGATCGAACAAGCCCACTGGGTCCCCCTGACCGAGAAACGGACCGCACTTGCAACCCGAACGTGCCGGAGCCTAGTCCGATCGTCCGACAACGGTCGCGCTTCAACGAGATGGCACACAGCAGCGGAGCTGTTGGTGGTGATGCATGGCGGTCCGGTCGCTGCCCATGATGCAGCTTTGACTGCTCCGGCCCTGCGAGCGTTGCCGTGTCCTTCGGTCTGCGCATGAACCTGCGGGACGCCGGCTACGCCTCCGATGCGTCGGTTTGCCCAGAGCGGCTTCTTCCAGTCGTTGTGCGACAAGGATGAGCTGGCGAACTTGTCGATTGCATTCTTTCTTGGGTCTGCGCGGTCGACGGAGTTCACCGGGCGACACCCATCAGCGGGTGTCGACCGGTGCTCTCGCGGCGATCAAGGGCGAAGGACCGTGCTGAACAGCACCCGGCTCATCCGAACCCCGTATCCATTGGGGAAGGGAACAGCCAAGGCACAGTTACTCGGCGAGGCGGCGCAGTCGATGAGCTCACCGTCGCTTCGCTGGAACTTGAAAGCAACTTGCATCTCGCCAACGAAGCTTCCCGTCGCATCGGACCGGAAGATCCCAGTGGTGTCGTACAGGCAGTCGAGTGCGTCCACGCTCGCACCTGGCGCGCTGGCGGGACACTGCGATACCTCGATCTGGACGTTGGCGGCATAACCAGATCCCCGCACCGCGGCCGTGCCCCATATCGGGCCCGCCTCACGTGTGATGGATTCGACCATGAGGTGGGGTCGCTTCGGGAGACTCGCGCTTCGTCGCCAGGTCATCGGCGTCGACGCGACGGCCTTGTCCTGCGACCCTGCCAGCGCGAGGTAACACGCCGAGCGCAGGCAATCCACTTCCGTACGGGCACCTACGCCGATGGCTCCCCGAGGCGTGAACCCTGTAGTCAGCCGTCCACGGTCGTTGGTCGTTACGCGCACCTTGACGGGACGAGAGAGGTCACACACCTTTTCCAACGTCTCCTGAGCGCCCAAGGGTTGGGAGGCGCATTGCACCAAAAGGAACGTTTGACGAGGCTTCAAGTTCGTTGCCGTGACGGTGACCTCGCGTCCGGGGCGAAGTCGCCCCGCGACGTTCAGGGCGCTCTCAGGTGCACCGTTCACCTCCGTCGCGGAACTGCTAGAAGACTCTTCTGTTGCGCCGGGTGCGCCCTTGTCCTCCACAAGGGCACACCCGGCGGTTGCAACAAGGACAGCCGCGAGCAGTGCGACGGTTGTCGAGCGACCCCTCATCTATCGTCCGAAGTAGGCGTCAGCCGTCGCGCCGACCTTGTAGGACCAGCTGAGGTGGTCGACCAGGAAGTTTCTCCCGCTCGCCCATGTGTGGAACTCGGACTCGAAGTAGCACGACGGAGCGTTCGCCCGCAGTTCCCCCAGCCCGCCGCTGGCGACGGGCTTGTCGTTGTATCCAGGACTCAGGCCGCCGACCTTCTGCACGATGTGGTTGGCGCAGTTAGCGTCACCGGCATCCTCGTACAAGCCCCACGTTCCCCTAACCGATGCGGTGCCTCCAGAGCATGGACCGCTTCCTGCGGCATTGCTGTGCAGGGGCATGTGGAGATCGGCTCCCCACGCATTCGAGTTGCCAAGGTTCGCACTGAGGGTCCCGTCACCGATGCGCGCCTTGTATCCGCGCTCGACCAGGTTCATGCCGGTCCCGGTTCCGATGGCTGCCCGGGATGCCAGGTTGTAGGACCCGGTGTTCTCGTTGTAACTGCTGCATCCGATGTTGGCGATGCACGGGCCGCCGGGTACACCATCGTTTCCATCGTGGCAGGCCACGGATAGGTAGACCGATCTCCCATTCCAAAACGAAGGCTGGAATGTTGAGTCCGCACTGGCTGGGCTGGCGCCCGTCATGAGTGCAAGTGCGGTGAGCGCCAGGGAAAGGCACACCATGATTGTCTTGCGCATCAGAACCCGACCTCCGAGCATACGTCGCCGCCGAGTGACGTCGAGAAGTTGAAACACGAACCTTGCAGTTCCAGCCGCAACGACTTTGCGCGTTGGTCGGAGTAGACGGTGCGAATGAGCAGCTCCTGCAGCTCAGCGAGGTGCTTCTCCTGGGCGCCAACGTAGGTGGCCCAATCGCCGGTGACGTTAACAACGACCCGACCGGCCTTCTCGGTCACGACCAGGGAAGGCACTTGTCCATCGACCAGGTTGTATTGCAGCGCGGCTTGCAAAGCAGACTGGACGCTCTGACGTAGTGGACCCGGAATCACCGGCCCCGACTTCTCAGCACCCGTCCCGGAATCGCAACCGAAGTCCGGGCGCGCGCCACGAGCGGATCGTGGCGAGCTAAACAGTGTCGGGCAAGCGGCGTTCTCGTTGCGATTGTGCGGCTCGTGCGCCTCGAGTTGCGCGTCCGCCTCGATCCGCTCGGCAAGAGTCGGCAGCTCCGGAACGACGACCGTGATGGTCTGGTCGTCGAGGACCGGCATTGCCTCCACGGTGTCGAGGTACGCGTCTTCACCGCCCGCCAACAAGTCGAGAGTGATCTCGCCCTGGTCGTTGGTGGATACGTAGGGGCTGGCGAGATATTCGTCCAGCTTGTCCTGTGAATCAGCGGCAGCTGAGTTGGCCCAAGGCGCGAGGGCCAAACAGCAAAGAGTCGCAGCAGCTGTTATGCGGCGTTTGCTCATGTTGATCTTTCTTCTATTGGCGGGCAGCAGATAGGCCACCCGTCCCACCCCCGAGTGTGTGCCCACCGCAAGATTCGAGGATCGGTGACTCTTTGTCAAGGTTTACTTGACGCCATTACCGAGGCCCCTCGGCTCAACCGGTGTCGAAGCGGGAACGAACCCTGGCGGCAAACAATCTCCCGACACGCCGTCAAGATCTCCCTGTCGTTCGTCAAGTCATACCTGACACTTGGGCCTCGATCATCGAGGCAGGGAGTCGACCATGACCCGTTTCAAGCACGCGCTCGCCCGAGCCCTTCAGCGCGCTCAGGGGCGCTCTTCCGCAGCCACCTACATCTGGACCTGACCTCGGGCCGGTCAAGGACGCGGACGCCGTGACGCCCCGCCGGGCAACGCGGTTGAGGCCGCCGGGGCCACGCCCCGGCGGTGCCTCGTTGGCCTCATATGAGGCCGACCGGCTTGGCTATCTGTTGGCTTTGCGAGACGAGTATGGAGATCTCGTTTCCTTTGACACGAACACGACGGTGGTCAATGACGCGGAGATGGCGAAGGGCCTGTTGGAGGACCACGCGTCGTTTGTCATTCCTGGCACGTTTCTCAACCGGCGGCGCACTCTGGGTGCGGCCTCGGTCGTGGATCCCGCCAGACAGCTCCTGAACGCGGGGCTTCGACCCGCAGCACTGGGGCCGCTAGAGGCCCTATGTCGCGACCATGTTGCGGATGCCTTCGCCAACGAATCACGTTCGTCGTTTCTGGATCCCTTACCAGTGCTGGAGGGGGCAATGTCAGGCGCGATTGCCCGGTTCTACTTCGGGGACGCGGGGACCAGGGTGCGCGACTTGGTCAAGGAGCTCCTCGATGCCCTCAGCGATGTGTTCGGCAATCCATTCTCCTTGCCCAGCTACGTACCTACACCCGTCAATGTCCGGGTGCGTCGCGCGCACGCTGCTCTCCAGAGTGAGGTTCTCCCGCTCATCCACTTCTACTGCGCAGCGAAAGACCAAAGCGCGCTCGCCGTGTACGCCTCAAGAGTTGCCAACGCGGCACACGCCGCGGGGCATACAGCACGACGCACGGCAGACCTGCTCATTGGATCGCTGCTCGCCTCCCAGCGGATCCCCGCAGCTGGCGCGGCGTGGACGCTGATGCACATTGCTGGCATGTCGCCCTCCGTCGTGGACGAAGTGCGCGCCTCGAACGTCCTTTTGCGTGGCGTGGTCCTAGAGTCTCTTCGTCTGCATCCGCCCACCTGGCTGATTCATCGAGCCGCAGCCGGCCCAGTCACGGTAGGTGGCTACGCATTCAAGCGCGGGCACAACTTCTTGGTCAGTCCGTACGTCCTGCACCGCAGCAGCAGGACCTTCGAACACGCAGAGACGTTCCGGCCGGAGCCTCGCGGACATTCGGCTACGTCGATCACTTCGCCTTCTGGCGGATCGTCGGCTGGCTCCGCAAACGACACGTCGGGCTGAATATGCACACCCTGGTCCGGCGCTACCTGCCCGGTTGGCAGATCCGCGCCGGAGGAATCGAGATGTTCCGACCGGAAGCGATCGTTATCGAGCGCTACCGCTACCGGGGGCACCAAGATCCCCACACCATGGTCGAGCGCACCGACAAAGGGATCACCCGCACCAACGGCATGACCACGTGGAGAGCCGGATGCGGTGAAAGTCGCACGTCCGGTTCGGAGGGCGGGCCAGGGAGACCCACCAGCCGAAAGGCTGGCAGGGCGCCCCGGTCCGACCCCTACACCGAACACCCCACCCGCGAAGGGAAGATCTACTGCGCCGCGGTCCTCGACGCGTTCAGCCGGCGCATCGTGGGCTGGTCGATCGACTCCCGGCAGGACTCCACGTTGGTGGTCAACGCACTCGACATGGCCATCCGAAACCGGCTGCCGGAGCCGGGCGGGATCGTCCACGCCGACCACGGCGTTCAGTTCACGTCCTGGGCCTTCGGCGACAAGATCCGCTCAGCGGGCCTCATGCCGTCGTTCGGCAGCGTCGGCGATGGCCTGGACAACGCAATGATGGAATCGTTCTGGTCCTCGATGCAGATCGAGCTGCTCAACCGCAAGAAATGGAAGACCCGGGTCGAGCTCGCGAACGCGATCTTCGAGTACATCGAGATCTTCCACAATCGTCAGCGCCGCCACTCCGCCCTCGGCTACCGCACCCCAATCGAGTACGAACTCATCTCCGAGAAGAAGAACACCATCCCAGCCTGAGACTCACCACCGCGAGTGGAAACCAAGCAGTAGGGCAGGTCACCTGACCTGTGAGGCTTCGACCTCCTCGGAAGGATGTCGACCATGCCGAAGCCGAATCTCACGGAGTTCCGCGACGACGTCAAGGATCAGGCTCCGTTGAACCAGATCGCGAAGGACGCGCGATCTCCGAGGGTCGCCTGCACAACTGGATGAAGAGGGCAGACATCGATGGCGGCCACCGTCCCGGCCTCAGCGAAGGCGACCGCAGGGAGTTGCGCGAGTTGAACAACAGGATCCGGCTGCTGGAGCAGGAGAACGAGATCCTGCGCAGGGCTGCTGCCTACCTGTCCCAGGCGAACCCGCCGAGAAGATGGTCTTCCCGCTCGTCCGTGAGATGGCCGCGACCGGCGCCCGCATCGGAGTGCCGGTCAGGTGGCGTGCAGGGTCCCCGCGGCGGACCCGAGCTCGATGAGCTTCACGACGTACGGCCCAGGACGATGCCGCGGACGCGCAGTCCCTTGATCAGGCCGTACCCGTCGCTGGCATGCACGGCATCGTCGAGCAGCCCGGCGTGGAGAGTCGCGTCGTCCTTGGGCGACGGCGTCCCGTGGCTGACGACCTGTTCGGTGGTGCTGAGCTCACGGATCACCACCGCGAGCACGCGGTCGGGCGCGGCGGTGGCTGCCTCGGCGTACAAGGACGGGTCGTGCTGACCGTCATCGCCCACGAGCAGCCAGTCCAGCTGGGGGAGATCCTCGAACAGCCGGCGCAGCTGCTGGCGCTTGTGGTCCTGCCCTGACCTGAACCACCCGGTCTGGGTGGGTCCCCAGTCCGTGAGCAGCAGAGGTCCCATCGGGTAGCCGTGTCGCCGCAGGAAGTCGCCTAGTGCGCCGGCGGCGTTCCACGCGCCAGTGGACAGGTAGACGACGAAGATGCCCGGCTCGGCGGCCACGATCTCGCGGTACAGGTCGGCCATGCCGGGCACGGGCTGGCGAGCACTTTCCCTGAGCAGAAAGGCGTTGCGCATGGCGATCAACGGCCGCGGCAGCATCGTCACCATCACCGTGTCGTCGATGTCACTGACGAGGCCCAGCCCCGGTCCGGGCGCGACGGTCCGAACCGGCACGTCGACGGGAGGCGAGCCGTCGGTCGCCAGGGTCGCGGAGTTCCAGCCGGGCTCGAAGGCCGAATCCAGGCGTACGTCGACGTAGCCGCCACTGTCACTCGTGACCACGTGGCGGTGCTCGCCGAGCTGGACGGTGACCGGGACGTCGGAGGCCGACGCGGTGACGAAGCGACGCCAGCCCCGGGCGTTCTCCGGCTCCTCGCGTCCCGGCGTCGGTGACGTCAGCAGGACGCGCGCGAGGACCCGGGTCCAGCCGGCCGTGCCGTACGCGACGTACGGCACCACCCCGGGTGTCCAGCCCCGCGACCGGAGCCGGCGATCGAGACTCGCGTGCAGCAGGGCCTCCGCGCGGGCTGCGCTGCGGGGCCGGAGACTGCCCCTCTCTGCTGCCATCCGGTCATTGTTCCGCATGCCGGACGGTCAGCCGCCCGACAGGAAGCTGAACCGCACGTCCCGCACGGGGTTGTCGACGTTCAGGTCGACCAGGCAGATGCTCTGCCACGTCCCAAGCGTGAGCTCTCCGTCGATCACGGGTACAGACGCGTACGGCGGCACGAAGGCCGGCATCACGTGCGCGCGCCCGTGCCCGGGGCTGCCGTGCCGATGTCGCCAGCGGTCGTCGGCGGGCAGGAGATCGGCGAGCGCGGCCAGCAGGTCGTCGTCGCTGCCGGCGCCGGCCTCGAGGATGGCAATGCCGGCCGTCGCGTGCGGCACGAAGACGTGCAGCAGCCCGGAACCACGAGACGAGACGAAACTGGCGCAGTCGCGGGTGACGTCGAGGACGCGCTCGACGTCACCGGTGCGGTAGTGCCGGATCTCGGTGTCCATGAGCCAGATCGTGCCAGGGATCAGGAGCGCTTGAGCAGCGGCCTGGTCGCCGGCCCCTCCAGCACCTCACCGTCAGCCGTGAAACGCGAACCGTGCAGCGGGCAGTCCCAGCTCTCCTCGGCGTCGTTCCACTTGAGTACGCCGCCCAGGTGGGTGCACACGCCGACCACCCGGCAGGAGGGGTCGGTGGACGGGGTGTCGCCGCCCGGCAGCCGGTCGCGCGCAACGCGGGCGATGCCCCCAGCGAGCGCCACCCCGACGCCGAGGTTGGTGCGCACCATCTCGGCCGCACCGGAGGGGCGGGTGATCCGGTGGCCGAGCGTCTTCGCCCACGCCGGCTTCGATCCGAGCATCTGCGCCGAGATGCTCCGCGCCGCTGCGACGGCGTTGGTCATGCCCCACTTCTCGTATCCGGTTGCCACGTGGATGCGCCCGCCGCCGCGGGGGAGCGGCCCCATGAACGGGATGCCGTCGTGGCTCCGGTAGTCCTGGGCCGACCAGTGATGCGTCTCGACGGCGCCGGGGAACCAGGTCTCGGTCCACGCACGCAACGCGTCGAGGTGGGCGAGCTCCGAGCGGGTACGCCCCACCACGTGGCCGCTGCCGCCGACAAGCAGACGGTTCCCGCCGTCCCGAGGGACGTCGCGCACCGATCGGCTGTCCGACCCGGCCGAGAGATACATCCCCTCCGGGGGCTCGACGCCCTCGAACGCGAGCCCGTAGGAACGCAACGGCTCGAGCTTGGCGAAGTAGAGGCCGCGGTCGAGGATCGGCGTTCCGGTGGCGAGCACGACCTGGCCGGCGCGCAGCGTCTCGCCACCAGCCAACCGCACGGTCGGTGTGCCGAGCCGGGACACCCCTCTGACCCGGTGACCCTGGTGGAGAGTGCCGCCGTGGGCGCGGAGCTGGTTGACGAGCGCTGCCAGCACGTCCATCGGGTCGAACTGCGCCTGGTCGGCCAGCACGGTCGCACCGAAGTTCGGGAACGGCACCTCGAGCTCGTCCTGCCAGCGGACCGACAGTCCAAGGTCGCTGGCGACGCGGTGCTCCGTTTCCACGTCGGCTTGCTCGTCCTTCGTCGCGGCGTACGTCGCAGCCGGGCGGCGCTGCACCTCGACCCCGTGGTCGTCGCAGAACCGCAGCAGCCACTCCATGCCTTCGCGGTTGGCGTCGAGATACGCCGAGGCGACCTTCTGCGACTGGTGATCACGGATCCGGGAAAGATGGGTGCCCTGCAGCAGCGAGAGCTTTGCCGTCGTGTTGCCGGTCGTGACGGCGCCGACGTGGCGCGCCTCCACCACCGCGACCCGCTGGCCGGCGCGGGCGAGGAGCAACGCGGTGGTGAGACCGGTCAGCCCCGCGCCGACGACGACGGCGTCGAGCGGCTCGTCCGGGTCGGGCAGGACGTCGTCGGGGAGCGGAACGGAGTTGTCGAGCCAGAGGGAGGTCACGATGCGACCGACTCAGTCGTCGGCGGTCGCCGGTCCGGTTGGGGTCGCGCCGCCTTCGTCGGTCCAGCCCTCGGACTCATCTGCGTGGCGGGCGGGGTCCGAATCCTCGTCGTTCTCGAGGTCGACCCGGAGATCAGGCTCGGTGTCGGCTCCGATGTCGGGCACGGTGCTGTAGGACGACGAGCTCATCTGCTTGCTCCTGTGCGTGGGACGTGGTGAGGGGATGCCATGCGGTACCCGCATCCAGGATCTGCAAACGACCACTCAGGGCAGCAGCACGACCTTGCCGCCCGCGTGGCCCTCGATGACGAACCGGTGCGCGTCGGCAGCCTCGGCAAGCGGGAAGGTCCGGGAGACGACCACGTCGAGCTCGCCGCGGCCGGCGAGCTCGGCGATCACCAGGCGTGCGCCCTCACGGATCTCGGTGCCGGGGTCGGCGCCCGGTCCGCCGCCCAGCAGCTTGATGCCGGTGTCCCCACGGCCGAACGCGGCGACGGTGGCGATCCGGTCGAGCGGCGCCAGCTCGATTGACACGTCGACCGCCTCGTCTGTGCCGATCGTGTCCAGGGCGACGTCGACCCCGTCGGGAGCCGCTGTGCGGACGCGATCGGCCAGCCCGGCGCCGTACACGACGGGCACGATGCCGTAACCGCGCAGGGTCTCGTGCCGGTGCTCGGCCGCGGTGCCGATCACGGTGGCTCCCCGGCCGAGCGCGAGCTGGGCGGCGGATAGGCCGACGCCGCCGGCGACCCCGTGCACCAAGACGACGTCGCCCTCGCTGACTCCGGTCGCCTCGAGCAGGTGGTAGGCCGTCACGCCGGTCAGCGACATGCCCGCGGCCTGCTCCCAGGACAGGCTCGGTGGCTTCGGGAAGACCGACGACGCGGGCGCGTTCAGCGTAGCTGCGTAGCCCCCGGTGACCCGGTAGCCGACCACCTCGTCGCCCACGGCGATCGGCCCGCTGGGGCCTACTGCGTCGTCGCCGACGGCTGTGACGACCCCGGCCACTTCAAGACCCAGCCTCTTGGGCAGCTCAGACTCATCGGTGCTCATCATCCCGCTGTAGGACTTCACGTCGATCGGGTTGATCCCGGCCGCGCGCACCTCCAGCGTAACCTCGCCGGGACCGGGTGCGGCCACGTCGACCTCGCGGACCTCGAGGTGCTCAGGACCGCCGTACGCCGCCGCCACCACAACCGTGCTCATGAGTCACCCTTCGTCGATGTGTGTGTCCGCAACGATGCGGCGCGACGGCCTATTCCGCCGGGTACTGTCCGGCCATGGAGCTGGACGAGTACCTGACTCAGGACGCCACCGGCCTCGCCGGGCTGGTGGCCAGCAGTGACGTGACGCCCACCGAGCTGTTGTCGCTCGCCCGCCAGCGATGCGGCGAGGTGAACCCGACGCTGAACGCAGTCGTCGCCGATCTCGGGCAGGTTGCCGACGAGCGCGCCGCCGACGCTTCGCTCCGGGGACCGTTCGCCGGAGTGCCGTTCCTCGTCAAGGACCTCGGCCAGGAGTACGCCGGGTTCCCGACGTCGAACGGTTGTCGAGCACTGGCCGACGACGTGGCCGAGCGCCACGCGCTGGTCACCGAGCGCTTCCTCGACGCCGGGTTGGTCATCTTCGGCAAGACCAACACCCCCGAGTTCGGGGCCAAGGGCGTGACCGAGTCCGAGTACTGGGGGCCGGCGCGCAACCCGTGGAACACCGGCCACACGCCCGGCGGATCGTCGGGCGGCTCCGGTGCGGCCGTGGCGGCCGGGATCGTCCCGGCGGCGGGGGCCAACGACGGCGGCGGCTCGATTCGGATCCCGGCAGCCTGCAACGGGCTCGTCGGCCTGAAGACCAGCCGCGGCCTGGGGCCCTACGGTCCGCAGACCGGCGAGGTCATGTTCGGGATGGTCACCCAGGGCGTGCTCTCGCGGACAGTCCGCGACACCGCCGCCCTGCTCGACACGATCATCGGACCCGACCCGCGCGCCGGCTACGCAGGTGCGCGGCACGAGGTGTCGTTCGCCGATCAGTTCGGTGAGCGTCCGGGCACCTTGCGCATCGGCTACTCAGCGTCCTCGGCGATCAACGCCAACCCCGACCCGGAGGCGATCGCGGCCGTGGAAGGCGCCGCCAAGCTGCTCACCGAGCTGGGCCACCAGGTCGAGGAGGTCTCCCCGCCGTACGACGACGAGGCCCTGGCGCGCGACTTCCTGACGATCTGGTTCGCCCAGCTGTACGGGCAGGTCGCCGACGTGAAGATGCGCCTCGGCTCACCGGACAGCCACTTCGAGGCCGACACCCTCGCGAGCGCCGAGCTCGGCCGGGCGACCGGGATGCTCCCGCTGCTGCGCGCCCTCCAGGGTGTGAACGACTACATCCACTCGCTGGCCGGGTTCCACCAGACCTACGACTACTTCCTCACGCCGACGCTGGCGAAGCCGCCGCTCCCGGTGTTGTCGACCAGGACGCCCGACCGCCTGCAGAAGGCCGCACGCGTGGTCAGGAAGCTGCGCGCGGGCAAGCTGCTCGCCGCGTCCGGGGTGATGGACGAGATCATCTCCGACAACCTGGGCTGGGTGCCGTACACGCAGCTCGCGAACCTGACCGGACGACCCGCGATCAGCGTGCCGCTGCACTGGACCGATGCCGGACTGCCTCTCGGGGTCCAGTTCGTCGGCCGTCTCGGCGCGGACGGCGATCTCCTGCGGCTGGCGGCGCAGCTGGAGGAGGCGCAGCCCTGGGTCCAGCGGTACCCGGCGCCGGCCACCTCGCCCTGACCCGCCGCAGGGGCTGGGTTCTCGAAGATCGCACGACCCCTGTGCGTGCGATCTCCGAGCCGTCTGCCGAGGACTGTTGGCTCAGGCGCGCATGACGCCCACGGGCTCGCGGGTGAAGCCCGGGAACACCCGGGAGACGTCCGCGTTGAAACGGGTGCTCACGACCTCCGCCAGCACGCTGCGGTAGTCGGTGGTGACGAGCAGGTCGGCGTCAGCACCGGTGGTCAGACCGGGCCAGCGCGAGTAGTAGCGGCCGCCGACAACCCCGGCGCCGGCGACGAACATGACGTTGCCGTAGCCGTGGTCGAGACCCCAGTTGCTGTTCTCGGTGACCCGCCGGCCGAACTCGCTCATCGTCACCAGCGTGACCTTGCCGGCCATCGTGCCGAGGTCGGCGAAGAACACGGCCATCGCCGTGGCGAGGTTCGCCGCGTTGAGGCGCATCTGTCCCCGGTCGAGGTTGCCTAGGTCGGTGTGCATGTCCCAGTCGCCCTGGTCGACGGTGATCACCTGCACGCCGACGTCGGCTCGGATCACCCGGGCGGCGTGCCTGAGGGCGTCCCCGAGGTCGCCGTCGGGGTACGACGCGGAGCTCTCGGGCTGCGCTGCGACCGGCGCGAACTCGTCGACCGCCTGGAACGTCGCGCGGGCCGTCGCGCCGAGGGCGGAGGTGTCCTGGCCCCACAGGGTGTTCAGGGAACGGCGGCGTCCCTGGCCGATGTCCCACTTGTCGGCGCCGGCGATCTTGATGCCGTCGAGGTCGGTGGCCGACATGTAGGGCTGCGGCCCTGAGATCGACGTCGGCGGCACGGCCTCTCCCAGGTTCAGCCCCTGCAGCGGAGAGTTCGTCGCGTCCAGGCCGATCATCCGGTTCAGCCAGCCGTTGCGGGTGGTCGAGCCGGCCGCGGCGTCCTCGACCTCCTCCATGGCAGCGAAGTGCGAGCGGTTGGGTGCCGGCAGTCCGGTCGCGTGTACGGCGGCAAGGGTGCCGGCGTTCCACATTGGCAGGAGCGGCTCGAGCGCCGGGTGGAGCCCGAACATGCCGTCCTTTGCCAGCAGGCGTTCGGCGGGTACGCCGATGCGCGGCCGCGCCTGGTAGTAGACCGGGTCCGCGTGCGGCACCACGAGCGAGAGACCGTCGGCTGCACCGCGCAGGGACAACACGACGAGGACCGACGGGGCCGGCGCCGCGGCGTACGCACTGGTGGCGACCTGGGAGGCGCCGAACATCATCGCGGTGCCAGCCACCCCGGCGGTGCCGAGCATCAAGCCGCGGCGTGAGACGCCGGCGTACTCGGGGCAGCAGGTCTGTGCGGTCATGGCGGTCACCGGCTCATGTGGGTGGGGGAGTCGAGGAGGGTCGTGAGCAGCCGCGGCATGCCCCACTTGACGAGGTCGTGCTTGCGGGTGATCACTGTCTTGCGGCCGATGCCGGTCGCCTCGCCGCACGCCTTGAGCATGGTCGGTGACGCAGGCCGCTGGAGCAGCTGCCGCGACAGGTGGTCGACGAACCGGTCGAAGCGGATCTGCTTCTGCGGCAGCCACGAGACGTGCTTGGCGAAGGTTGCGCCCTTCGACGGCCACCACTGGCCGCTGAGCGAGTAGTGGACGTCGAACGCGGCCAGCATCCGCGACGTGGTCGCCCACGACGCGTTGTCGATCGGGGCGCCGTCGGGACGCGCCCAGCCGAACGGCACCGCGCCCAGGCTGGCGACCTGCCACAGCATCGCGTTGGCGGCGTCGTCATCGGTCGTGGGCCTGGTGGGGCTCACACCCAGCACGCGGTACGTCGCCACGACGTCCTCGCCGGGGTCGCGCACCTTGGCGCCGACGGAGCCGGCAAACGCCGATGACCCGACGAGTGCCCGCAACACCGGAATGACCCGGCCGTCGTTGGCGAGGTACACGGACGCCAGCTCGTCGACCAAGGTCTGCGGCGGGTCGTCGCGCACGAACTTCACGGCCAGCTTGCGCCCGATCCGCTGCGCGGTCGCCGGGTGCAGGGCCAGGTAGCGCAGGTAGCGGCGGGTCAGGTCCTGACCGTCGGTCGACGCATTGGGGTCGTTGAAGCCCATGACCGACACCGCGCCGGTCGCGTGGTCACCCGGGACGTAGCCGGCGTTCCACGTCCTGTAGGCGTCGACGCGCCACCCGGTGAGGATGCGTGCGGAGTCCTTGACGTCGCCCTCGTCGTAGTTGCCGCGCCCCACGGTGTGCAGCTCGAGCAACTCGCGACCCAGGTTCTCGTTGGGCGCCCGGCGGGTGGACACAGCATTGTTGAGGAAGATCCCCATGGCCGGATGGGTGATCGCGTCGGTCAGCATGTCGACGAACGAGCCGAGCGCGTGCCGCCTGATCAGCTCGCCGTACGCCACCCTGTAGGTGAACGCGCCGTCGCCGTTGACCGGCACGTGCAGGTGGTTCTCCCAGAACTCCGTCATCACCTCGAGCAGCTGCCGCCCGGAGTGGATGCGCCGCGCCAGCGCCCAGCGCTGGTAGTCGGCCATCACCTGCCAGCTCGGCTCGACGCCGCTCTGGGTGTTGGCCCAGAGCACCTGCGGCGAGTTGGCGAGTCCGGGCCACCACGACTTGAGCCCGTCGGTGTACGCGTCGGAGATCGAGGCCGGGTCCAGCTGGCCCTCGAACCACGCCTTCGCGCCGCCGGCCCTAGCGACCTGCTTGGCGAGGCCGGCGTTGATGCCGTAGGAGAAGCGGCCCACCAGGTGCCGGTCGGCTGTCGACAGCACGACCGTCTTCCTCCGATACGCCGTGGAGCGGGCCTTCTTGCGCGCCTTCTTGCTCCTCTTCTCCTGCTTGCCCTTCTTGCGCTGCTTCGTCCGGCCAGGTGCGGCGAGGGCCGGCACGGGCGTGACCAGGTCGATGCCCGGCCCCGCGGCGACCAGCCCGGCGGTGGCCGCGACCCGCGTCAGCACCGCCCGCCTGGAGGCCACGGGCGTCTCGAGCATGGTCGGGCCGACTGAACAGGTCACATACCTAAAACTAGGTACGCCGCGAACGTGGTGCGTCGGGTTCGGCCCTCAAATGGCCGATCGACCATCCGGGCATGGCCCAGGTGGTCAGGGCGCGACGGGCGCCGTCGGCTCGGGCAGCAGCCCGAAGACCGGGTTGCACGTCCAGGACGCGCAACCGATGAGCTGCTGACGACGCGCCTCGAGCCGGGTCCGGATCGCGGCGTACGTCGGGTCCTCGGCGCGGTTGACCATCTCGTAGGGGTCGAGCGCCCGGTCGTAGAGCAGCACGTCGCCACCCGAGCCCTGCACGGCATAGGTGTAACGAGACGTGCGGACACCGCGGTAGGCCCAGCCGTCGCCGTAGGACTTGCCGGTCTGCACCAGCGTCGTGTCGCGGAACGGGCTGGCCTGCCCGACCAGCGCCGGCGCGAGCGACGAGCCGTCGATGTCGCGCAGGGGAGTGACGCCGGCAATGTCGGCAAAGGTGGCCGGCAGGTCGACGGTGCTCACCGGCAACGTGGACATGGAGCCGGGCACGACTCCCGGGCCGTGCACGAGGAGCGGCACCTGGAAGGCCTCCTCGGAGATGACGTTCTTGCCGACGAAGCGGTGCTCGCCGAGGGAGTAACCGTTGTCGCTGGTGAAGAACAGCCAGGTGTTGTCCCACTCGCCGGTCTCCTTGAGCGTGGCCACCAGGGACGCCACGGACCGGTCGACAGCGCGCAGCGAGCGGATCCGCGCCAGGAACGTCCCGCGCACCTCGCCCACCTCACGCTGGGCACGGCCGCGCAGGTACGCGGGTCGGCTGCCTTGCGTGGCCATGTTGAAGCTCGGCTTGCTCATCGACGGGGGCTCGGCGTCGGCGTACGCCTCCCGGTCGCGGCCCTCGGCAGGCGGCGGCACCGGGTGGCCCTGCTTCGTGAAGCGGTAGTGCGGCGCGAGGTGGAAGGAGTAGAGGAAGAACGGCTCGTCGTCACGGGAGAAGGTGCGCACCGCTGCATTGGTGCGTTCCTCGACGGCGTTGGTGACGTAGTAGTTCTTGTACGCCGCCACCCCCTGGCCGTCGTTGAAGAACGCGAAGTCGAAGTACTCGTAGACGCCCTGCACGAGCGGGTCCCACAGCGTCCAGCCGGAGTTGCGGCCGTCGTTGGCGTGGTAGCCGTTGAGATACTTGCCGACGAAGCCGGTCTGGTAGCCGGCGTCCTGGAACCACTTCCCGATCGTCTCCACCGGGTCGAGCGCCGCGTAGCCGCCGTGCGGGCCGTTGTTGTGCCGGACGCCACTGTTCTGGGCGTACTGACCGGTGATCAGCTCGGCCCGTGCCGGGCAGCACAGCGGGTGCGGGGAGATCGCGTCGGTGAACTCCATGCCGCCGTCGCCGAGCGCCTCGCGGGTCTGCGGCATCCAGCGCAGGTCGTAGTCGGCCTGGTCGTCGGTGAGTACGACGACCACGTTGGGCCGCGACGACTGTGCCGTCTTGTCGGGGCGGTCGGCGCCGACTGCGGTGCCCCGGCGGGGCGCGGGCACGGAGCCGGGGAACGCGGCATCCGGATCGGGTGGCTCGCCCGTCATCAGCGCCAGCCCGCTGTCGCCGGACCGGTCGGACGAGCCGGAGTCGGCACCACTGGTTGCCGCCGCGCCCACGAAGCCCACGACGCACAGACCTGCTAGGACAGCAGCAGCGCTGCTTCTCCAGCCGCTCAATGGATCGGTCCCCGTGGTCGATGCGTCAGATGGTCGTCGACGGCACCCGGCCAGGGGTGCGCGATGGGCCAAGAGTAAGGCAGGGCCGATACAGTTCGGGCATCATCGCCGACAACGGAAGACATGATCTCTTCACATGGACGGGCCTCAAAGTAGCCAGCCCCAGCACCCCCCTCTGACCGCCCCGGCAGGTGCCGCGTGCTGACCCCGCTGATCCTGCTCGGCGTCTCCCTTCTCCTGGTCCTCGCGTGCGGGCTGTTCGTCGCGGCCGAGTTCGCACTGGTGACCGTCGACCGCGGTTCGGTCGACCGGGCGGCCGAGACCGGCGACGCGAAGGCCATCGGCGTCCAGCGCGCACTGAAGTCCTTGTCGACCCAGCTCTCGGGGGCCCAGGTGGGCATCACCGTCACCAACCTGGCGATCGGTTTCCTCGCGGAGCCGGCCATCGCGCAGCTTGTCGACGGCCCGCTCGGGGCGGCCGGCGTGTCCGAGCGCTTCGTGCCCGGCATCTCCATCGCGCTCGGCCTGCTGACCGGCACCTTCCTCACCATGATCTTCGGCGAGCTGGTGCCCAAGAACCTCGCCATCTCGGCCCCGTTGGCCACAGCGCGCACGACCCAGGGCTTCCAGCGCGTGTTCACCCGCGGGATGGCCGGGCCGATCGCCGTACTCAACGGCTCCGCCAACGCCATCGTCCGTCGCCTCGGCCTCGAGCCGCAGGAGGAGCTGCGCTCAGCGCGCAGCGCGCAGGAGCTCGCCTCGCTCGTCCAGCGATCGGCCGACCACGGCACCCTCGACGCCGAGACCGCCGAGCTGATGGAACGGTCGGTCGAGTTCGGCCACCGCACCGCCGGCGAGATCATGACCCCGCGCGTGCGCACCACCTCGCTCGAAGAGGGAGACCGCGCCGCCGCCGTGATCGAGCTCGCCCGCCGCACCGGGCACTCCCGCTTCCCGGTGCTCGACCACGAGGACGTCGTCGTCGGCACCGTCCACGTCAAGCACGCCGTCGCGCTGCCGGTGCACGAACGCGCGACCACGCGAGTGAAACACATCATGCTCAAGCCGATCGTCGTACCCGACTCACTCCGGCTAGACCCGTTGCTAGCCCTGCTGCGCGAAGACGGGTTCCAGATGGCCGTCGTCCTCGACGAGTATGGCGGCCAGGCCGGCATCGTGACCCTCGAGGACGTGGTGGAGGAGATCGTCGGTGACATCGCCGACGAGCACGACCGTCACGGCACCCGCGCCCGGCTGCGACGCGACGGCACCTGGACCCTCTCCGGTCTGCTGCGCCCCGACGAGGTCGAGGACCTGACCGGCATCCAGCTCCCCGAGGACGAGGCCTACGACACGATCGCCGGCCTGGTGCTCCAGCGTCTCGGGCGAGTGCCCGACAACGGCGAGGTGGCCGAGCTGTCACTCTCCGACCTCGACGACTCCGGCGACCGCCGCGAGCACCAGGTCGAGCTGACCGTCGAGCGGATGGATGGCCTGCGCGTCGACCGGATCACGATGCGCGTCAAGGAGGTGGGCGCCGATGAGTGACTTCGGTGGCGTTCTGCTGGCAGTCGTGCTGCTGGCCTTCAACGCGTTCTTCGTCGGCGCGGAGTTCGCGCTGATCAGTGCCCGGCGCAGCCAGATCGAGCCGCGCGCCCAGCAGGGCTCGCGGGTCGCCCGCACGACCCTGATGGCGATGGAGAACGTCACGCTGATGATGGCCGGCGCCCAGCTCGGCATCACCATCTGCTCGCTGGGTCTCGGTGCCGTCGGCGAGCCGGCGGTCGCCCACCTGCTGGAGCCCGTCTTCCAGGCCGTCAACGTGCCCGAGTCGTGGTTGCACCCGGTGTCGTTCGTCGTCGCCCTGACGATCGTGGTCTACCTCCACGTCGTGCTGGGGGAGATGGTGCCCAAGAACATCGCGCTCGCCGGCCCCGACCGGTCGGCACTGGTGCTCGGCCCACCGATGGTGCTGGTCGTGACCCTGCTGCGCCCACTGATCGTCGTACTCAACGCGATCGCCAACGCGACCTTGCGGCTGCTCAACGTCGAGCCCAGGGACGAGATCAGCTCGACCTTCACCCGCGAGGAGGTCGCGGCGCTGGTCGAGGAGTCCCGCGGCGAGGGCATGCTCGAGGACGACGAGTACGGCCGGCTCGCCGGTGCGCTCGGGTTCATCGAGAAGACGGTCTCGTCGGTGCTCATGCCGGTCGACGGCCTGACCACGGTCTTGCGCGGTGCCACGGTCGCCGACGTCGAAGAGGTCTGCGCGGCCACTGGCTTCAGCCGCTTCCCGGTGGTCGACGACGACGGCAGCCTGATGGGCTACCTCCACATCAAGGATGTCCTCGAGACCGACGAGTCGCGCCGTGGCAGCGCCGTCGACGACAAGTGGATCCGGCCGTTCGCGACGGTGGCGTCCGACGAGCTCCTGCACGACGTGCTCGAGAGCCTTCAGCGCCGCGGTGCGCACATGGCGCGAGTCGTGTCGCGTGAGGGCGAGTCCCTGGGCATCGCCACGCTCGAGGACGTGCTCGAGGAGCTGGTCGGCGAGATCCGCGACGCCTCCCACCAGGACGAGAACGTCTGACCCCGCCCTGCGGCGGCGGTACGCCGTGCACGCCCCGTCGCTATATAGGGTGGGCTCGCCCCCGTCCGGATCAGTTCACAGAAGCAGTCTGAGGATGCACGCCGTGCCCGAGCCGTCGCCCGAGCAGCCGCCTGAGGCGGCCCCCGACGTGACTCCCGAACCGGCTCATGAACCGGTCGAGCGCAGCCATCGGGTCTGGACCGTGCCCAACATGCTGAGCATGCTCCGGCTCGCCGGGGTGCCGCTGTTCCTATGGTTGGTGCTGGGCCCAGAGGCCGACGGCTGGGCGCTGGCGCTGCTGATGGTCTCCGGCGTCACCGACTATCTCGACGGCTACCTCGCCCGCAAACTGAACCAGTTCTCCAGCGTGGGCGAGATCCTCGACCCGGTCGCCGACCGGCTCTACATCCTCGCGGTCGTCATCGGCCTTGCGCTGCGCGACATCATCCCGTGGTGGGTGGCGATCATCCTGCCGCTGCGCGATGCGCTGCTGTGGGGGCTGGTGCCGTTCCTGCGCACGCGTGGCTACAGCTCGCTACCGGTGCACTTCCTGGGCAAGGCCGCCACGTTCAACCTGCTGTACGCGTTCCCGCTGCTGCTCCTCGGTGACGGCGAGGGCACCGTCGCGACGCTGGCCCAGGTCTTCGGCTGGGCCTTCGCCTTCTGGGGGATCGGTCTCTACTGGTGGGCGGGAGTGCTCTACGCCTGGCAGGTCCGCAAGCTGCTGGCCGAGCCCCGATGAGCCAGCAGCTGCCCGAGCACGTCACTCTTCCGCTGCTGGCCAAGATCACCCAGCAGTCGATGGACGAGGACTACCAGCACGTGGCCCGGGCCCGAGCCGCCGGTGCCGAGCCGCCCGAGTCAACGACCACACGGGCCTTCAGCGCGATCGTCGTCGCCGTCTTCGGCACGCTCGTCGCGATCGCCGGAGTGCAGACCGCCCGCAACGCCGACACCGACGCGGTGGGGCGCTCGGCGCTGATCTCGCGGATCCAGGACGAGAAGACCCAGCTCACCACCATCCAGGACCGGGTCGGTGAGCTCGTGGCCGACAACGCGACGTCCGACAAGTCACTGCGGAGCATGCGCACACGCCAGGCAGACCTGGCCTCCCGCGTACGCCGCCTCGAGACCCGCACGGGTTTCGGACCGGTCACCGGCAAGGGTGTGGTGGTCACCGTCAACGATGCCGAGAACGGCGACGAGACCCAGGTGGTGCGTGACGACGACCTCGCCATCCTGGTCGACGGGCTGTGGGCCGCCGGCGCCGAGGCGATCGCCATCAACGGGCAGCGGCTCACGGTGCTCACCTCGATCCAGAACTCCGGTCGAGCCATCCACGTCAACACGCGGCCCCTCGCTCCGCCGTACGTCGTGGAGGTGATCGGCAACCAGGACACCCTGCCGGCGAGACTGCTGAACACCGCTCATGGCGCCGCGTGGTACGCGCTGGCCCGGAGCTTGGCCTTCCGTTTCTCGATGGACAATGATGACAAACTGACCCTGCCGGCAGCACGGCTGCTGCCGCTGCGGCAGGCCCAGACCGGATCGGCCGCGGACCTCGCGGGCACGCAGAAGGAGGCACTCCCGTGATCGCCGCGCTCGGACTGCTCTTCGGCATCGTCGCCGGGCTCCTTCTCCAGCCCGACGTGCCGCTCGGTCTCGTGCCCTACCTGCCGATCGCGGTGGTGGCCGCGCTCGACGCCGTGTTCGGCGGTCTGCGTGCGCTCCTCGACGGGATCTTCGACGACAAGGTGTTCGTCGTGTCGTTCCTGAGCAACGTCGTGATCGCCGCCGCGATCGTCTACCTCGGTGACCAGCTCGGTGTCGGCGCCCAGCTCTCGACCGGTGTCATCGTCGTGCTCGGAATCCGGATCTTCTCCAACGTCGCCGCTATCCGAAGGCACCTGTTCCATGCGTGACGAGACTCCCGACGTCCCCGAGCAGGAGCGCCCCGACACCGGGCGCGACCGGCTCGTTCGCGCCCTCATGAAGCCGTCGCGGTCGCAGGCCGTCGTGGGTGTGCTCCTGGCGGCCCTCGGGTTCGCCGCGATCGTGCAGGTGCGCACCAACCAGCTCGACGACACCTACAGCGGTCGCCGCGAGCAGGACCTCATCGAGATCCTCGGTGGCCTGACCGGCACGTCGGACCGGGCCCGCCGCGAGATCTCGCGCCTCGAGGACACCCGCAACCAGCTGCAGTCCGACACCAGTGCCCGCAGTGCCGCCATCGAGCAGGCCGAGGCACGGGTCGAGACCCTCAACATCCTGGCCGGACTGGTGCCCGTCACCGGGCCCGGTCTGCGCATCACCATCACCGAGGAGACCGGCCGGGTCAGCATCGACTCGCTGCTCGACACGGTGCAGGAGCTGCGCACCGCGGGGGCAGAGGCGATGGAGTTCAACGACGAGGTCCGGCTCGCCGCCGAGAGCTCGTTCAACGACATCGACGGCAACCTCGAGGTCGACGGCCAAACGCTCGAGGCGCCGTACGTCCTCGAGGTGATCGGGGAGCCGCACACCCTGCACAGCGGACTCACGTTTCCGAGCGGTCCGATCTCCTCGCTGGAGACACAGGACGGCTCCAGGGTCGATGTCGAGGAGCTCACCTCAGTCGACATCGAGAGCATCCGCACGACCGACCGACCGGAGTTCGCACAGCCCGGTGACGGGCAGTAGCCTCACCGGCAGCAGCACTCGTTTGCACGTGTCCAGATGACCTCATTCTCAGGAGCAGGCATGTACCCCGAGGACCTGAAGTACACCGCCGAGCACGAGTGGGTGCGCAGCCCCGGCGACCACGAGGGTGCCGTGCGTGTCGGCATCACCCACTTCGCGCAGGACGCGCTGGGCGACATCGTCTACGTCTCCCTGCCCGAGGTCGGCGAGGTCGTCACCGCCGGCGACACCTGCGGTGAGCTCGAGTCGACCAAGTCGGTCAGCGACATCTACGCACCGGTGAGCGGCCAGGTCGTGGGCCGCAACGAGGCGCTCGACGCGACTCCCGAGCTCGTCAACAACGATCCGTACGCCGGAGGCTGGCTATTCGAGGTGGTCCCCGACGACGCCGCCGCGGTCGACGGTCTTCTCGACGCCGCGAGCTACCAGCAGCTCCTCTCCTGACGCGTCCCTTCCCGTACCGACGGGGTTGTCGCGGCTGATAGGTTCGAGACAACCTTCACCCTCAGCCCTTGATTGAGGGTTTGCGGTGACATCACGATCCTGAAGCGGAGGAAGACATGCCGTTCTGTACGGCCTGCGGCAAGCAGAACCCCGACGACGCGCGCTTCTGCGCGCAGTGCGGCACGCCCATCGCCGCCGCTGCCGACGCGGCACCCGCCGAGGCACCGGGGGAGCAGACCGCCACCATCACGTTCGGCAACCCGCCGGAGCGTCCAGGGGAGCGGCCCGCAGAGGCCACCGACCGGCAGCTCAGCGCCGTCGACGCCGCCGCGGTCGACGCGCTGCCCACCGGACATGCCTTGCTCGTCGTGCAGCGCGGCCCCGGTGCGGGCAACCGCTTCCTCCTCGACACCGACCTGGTGACCGCTGGTCGCCACCCCGAGTCCGAGATCTTCCTCGACGACGTGACGGTGTCGCGTCGGCACGCCGACTTCCGTCGTACGGGCTCGTCGTTCAGCGTCTCCGACGTCGGCAGTCTCAACGGGACCTACGTCAACCGCGACCGGATCGACTCCGTCGACCTCACCGACGGCGACGAGGTGCAGATCGGCAAGTACCGCCTCGTCTTCTTCTCCGGGCACGTCAGCGGCTGACCCGTGGCTCCCTCTCCGTCGGCCGGCTCGTCGCCCGGAGCCGCTGGCTCGACCGCCGGTCGCGCCCGGATGACGATCGGGCAGGTGCTCGACCAGCTCCGGCCCGACTACCCGGGCATCACCATCCCCAAGATCCGGTTCCTCGAGGACAAGGGGCTGATCAAGCCCGAGCGCACCCCGTCGGGCTACCGCAAGTTCGCCGGTGACGACATCGACCGGCTGCGCTACATCCTGCGCATGCAGCGTGACCACTACCTGCCGCTCAAGGTGATCGGTCAGCACCTCGACGCCATCGACCGGGGGCTCGAGCCCCCGCCCATCGACTCCGTGGTGCCCACGGTCCCGAAGGTGTCGCTCACCAGCGATGGGCTGCCCTCGCCCGAGTCGTTCGCCCGGCGCTCCGACGTACGACTCTCGCGGCGTGAACTGCTGAAGATCGCCGAGGTCAGCGACGAGCTGCTCACCCAGCTCGAGCAGTTCGGCCTGGTCTCCGCACGTACGGGCACCGGCCACTACGACACCGACGCCCTGGTGATCGCGGAGACCGCGCGCGAGCTCGCGGAGTTCGGCTTCGAGCCCCGCCACCTGCGCGCCTTCAAGACCGCCGCAGACCGCGAGGTCGGCCTCGTCGAGCAGGTCGTGGCACCGCTCAAGCGCGGCCGCGACGCCGCGGCCAAGGGCCGCGCCGACGACGTCACCAGCGAGATCGCGGCCCTGTCCGTGCGGTTGCACGCGACGTTGGTCAAACAGGGCCTCGAGCGCATCTGATCTGCCCACCTCGCGCCAACCGGGCCGGAGTAGGGTTCTGGACGTGCGCGAACTCGATGTCATCGGAGTACGGGTCGAGATGCCCTCCAACCAGCCGATCGTGCTGTTGCGCGAGGTGACGGGGGAGCGATACCTCCCGATCTGGATCGGCGCGGTCGAGGCGACTGCGATCGCCTTCGCCCAGCAGGGTGTGACGCCGCCCCGGCCGCTGACGCACGACCTGATGAAGGACCTGCTCGAGGCCACCGGCACCGAGCTCACCGAGGTCCGTATCACCGAGGTCAAGGACGGCGTCTTCTACGCCGCTCTGGTGCTCGGCGGCAGCACGCAGGAGGGCACCGAGGTCAGTGCCCGGCCCTCCGACTCCATCGCGCTGGCGTTGCGCACCGGCGCCCGGATCGTGTGTGCCGAGGAGGTCCTCGACGAGGCCGGTCTGGCCGTTCCCGCGGAGCAGGAGGACGAGGTCGAGCGGTTCCGGGAGTTCCTCGACCAGGTCACGCCCGAGGACTTCGAGACGCAGTGAGTGTGGGCAACGCTCACCCTCCACCTGAGGTTGAGGGTTGCGACACGCCGTCGCGTGCGTTGACCACCCTCCGGTAGAGGCTTACCTTGAACTGTCTTCGATGTAACTCCACCGTTGTTGTTGCACCTTCCCCGCAACCGACGTTCCTCTGAAGTTACGCACAGCGAAGTAGACCGTTGGAGGATCGCCGTGGGCGTCAACGAGAACGAACAGGACAAGGCGGCTGCTGCCAAGGCCGCCGAGGCGGTCGGCCTGGCCGACGAGCAGGGCCTGCTGTTCACCGACGATGTCTCGACGCTGCCCAGCGACACCGGCTACCGCGGCCCGACGGCCTGCAGCGCGGCCGGCATCACCTACCGCCAGCTCGACTACTGGGCCCGCACCGGCCTGGTCGAGCCCACCGTGCGCGGAGCCAAGGGCTCCGGCTCTCAGCGCCTCTACTCCTTCCGCGACATCTTGATCCTCAAGGTCGTCAAGCGGCTGCTCGACGCGGGCATCTCGCTGCAGCAGATCCGCGTCGCCGTCGCGCACCTGCGTGAGCGTGGCACCGACGACCTGACCCGCGTCACCCTGATGAGCGACGGCGCCTCGGTCTACGAGTGCACCAGCAATGACGAGGTCATCGACCTGCTCCAGGGTGGCCAGGGTGTCTTCGGCATCGCCATCGGTGGTGTCTGGCGCGAGATCGAGGGCACGCTCGCGGATCTGCCCAGCGAGCGCACCGCCGAGATCGCCGACCCCGAGGCCATCTCGGCCATCTCGGCCAGCGACGAACTGGCCGCTCGCCGCGCCGCCCGCAGCGCCGGCTGACCTCGCTGGTAGATTCGTCCCTGCTGACCATCCCGCGCGGGAGAGTCACAGCACCGCCCTCTCACCGGGGGCGGGGGCGTGCGCCGAAGGGGCAATTCCTCCCCGGAACCTCTCAGGCACCCGGACCGCGCGGAGCAGGCAACTGTGAAGCACCGGCCGCCCGACGGGCCGGCGTGACAGAGGGGGAGGGGACCAGTCACCCGACTCTGGAGACCCCCCTTGACCAGTTCTGAGACCCCGCCCGAACGCCTCACTCTCGCTGAGCTCGACGCGGCACTACCGTTCGTCGACCGGCACATCGGCCTCGACGACGATGCGGTCACGACCATGCTCAAGGTGGTCGGGTTCGACTCGCTCGACGACCTGATGGCGGCCGCCGTACCCGGTGGGATCCGGCAGAGCGCCTCACTCGACCTGCCGGCGCCCCTCACCGAGGAAACCGCCGCGCGCGAGCTGCGTGCGCTGGCCGCGAGCAACCGGCCCGCCGAGGCGATGATCGGGCTCGGCTACCACGGCACGATCACCCCGCCGGTGATTCGGCGCAACGTGCTCGAGGACCCGTCCTGGTACACCGCGTACACGCCGTACCAGCCGGAGATCTCCCAGGGCCGCCTCGAGGCGCTGCTCAACTTCCAGACCGTCATCGGTGACCTGGCCGGTCTGCCGACGGCGAACGCGTCCTTGCTCGACGAGTCCACCGCGGCGGCCGAGGCGATGACGCTCGTCCGACGCGCCAACCGCAAGGCCAGCGGGCCGTTCGTGATCGACTCCGACGCCCTGCCTCAGACCATCGACGTCGTGCGCACGCGCGCCGAGGCGATGGGCATCGACGTGGTCGTGGCCGACCTCAGCGAAGGCCTGCCCGAGGGCGAGCTGTGCGGAGTGCTCGTGCAGTACCCCGGTGCGTCCGGCCGGATCCTCGACCCCCGCGCGGTGATCGAGGAGACCCACGCCCGCAACGCCCTGGTCGTCGTGGCTGCCGACCTCCTGGCGCTCACCGTGCTGGAGTCGCCCGGAGAGCTGGGCGCCGATGTCGTCGTCGGCTCCTCGCAGCGCTTCGGAGTGCCGTTGTTCTACGGCGGTCCGCACGCCGGCTACATGGCTGTCTCGGCGGGCCTCGAGCGACACCTGCCCGGCCGGCTCGTCGGAGTCTCGGTCGACGCCGAGGGTCGACGCGCCTACCGGCTCGCCCTCCAGACCCGCGAGCAGCACATCCGTCGCGACAAGGCGACCTCCAACATCTGCACCGCGCAGGTGCTGCTGGCCGTCGTCGCCTCGATGTACGCCGTCTACCACGGCCCCGTGGGCCTGGCCGCGATCGCGACCCGCACCCACCGCTACGCGGCCCTGATCGACAGTGGCCTGCGTGCGGCCGGTCTCGATGTCGTCAACGAGAGCTTCTTCGACACGCTGACCGTGGCCGTGCCCGGGCGGGCTGCCGACGTGATGGCGGCCGGGCGCGCGCTCGGGCTGCACCTTCGCTTCGTGGACGCCGACCATGTCGGTCTCTCCACGTCCGAGACCACCACGCGGTCCACGGTGACCAGCGTGTTCGAGGCGTTCGGGGTGACTGCCGACTTCGACGCACTCGACGCCGAGGGCGACGACGCGTTGCCGTCGCAGCTGCGCCGGGCGACGCCGTACCTCACGCACGAGGTCTTCTCGGCCCACCACAGCGAGACGCAGATGCTGCGCTACCTGCGCCGGCTGTCGGCACGCGACTACGCGCTCGACCGCGGCATGATCCCGCTCGGCTCCTGCACGATGAAGCTCAACGCCACCACCGAGATGGAGCCGGTGAGCCTGCCGGGCTTCGCCGACCTCCACCCGTTCGCTCCGGCCGAGGACGCCGAGGGCTACCTCCGGCTCGTCGCCGACCTGGAGGGCTGGCTGGCTGAGGTAACCGGCTACGACCAGGTGTCGATCCAGCCCAACGCCGGCTCGCAGGGTGAGTTCGCGGGGCTGCTCGCGATCCGTGGCTACCACCGCGCCAATGGCCAGGAGGCCCGCAACGTCTGCCTGATCCCGTCGTCGGCGCACGGCACCAACGCCGCGTCCGCGGTGATGGCCGGCATGAAGGTGGTCGTCGTCAAGGCGACCGACGACGGATCCATCGATCTCGACGACCTGCGCTCGCAGTGCGACGAGCACGCAGGCGACCTGGCCGCGATCATGGTGACCTACCCGTCGACGCACGGTGCCTACGAGGACACCATCGGTGAGCTGTGCGAGATCGTGCACGGCCACGGCGGGCAGGTCTACGTCGACGGCGCCAACCTCAACGCGCTGCTCGGCTTCGCCCGGCCGGGTGAGTTCGGCGGCGACGTCTCTCACCTCAACCTGCACAAGACGTTCTGCATCCCGCACGGCGGCGGTGGTCCGGGCGTCGGTCCGGTGGCCGTGCGCGCGCACCTCGCGCCGTACCTCCCGTCGCACGCGCAGCACCCCGAAGCCGCCAAGCGTGAGGGCATCGGTCCGATCAGCGCCGCGCCGTACGGCTCGGCAGGCATCCTGCCCATCACCTGGGCCTACATTCGCCTGATGGGTGCCGCCGGTCTGACCCGCGCCACCGCCTCGGCTGTGCTGTCGGCCAACTACGTCGCAGCCCGCCTCGGCGAGCACTTCCCGGTGCTGTACCGCGGCCACGGCGGACTGGTCGCCCACGAGTGCATCCTCGACGTGCGTGGCCTCACCAAGGACACCGGCGTGAGTGTCGACGACGTCGCCAAGCGGCTGGTCGACTACGGCTTCCATGCACCGACGATGTCGTTCCCGGTGGCCGGGACGCTGATGGTCGAGCCCACGGAGTCCGAGGACCTCGGCGAGATCGACCGCTTCTGCGACGCGATGATCGCCATCAAGGGCGAGATCGACCGCGTGGGTGCGGGCGAGTGGAGCGCCGACGACTCACCGTTGCGGCATGCACCCCACACCTCGCGGGCCTTGGTCGGCGAGTGGGAGCGCCCGTACTCCCGCGAGCTCGCCGTGTTCCCCAGCGGCATCGACCCCGACAAGTACTGGCCGCCGGTCGGGCGCATCGACCAGGCGTACGGTGACCGCAACCTGGTCTGCGCGTGCCCGCCGCCGGAGGCCTTCGCGGAGTGACCGGCGCTTCCGGGTCAGGTTGTCTAGACCTCTGGAACGAGGGATTGTCACTGCACATCCCCGGTTCTAGCCTGCCCGAAGGGCTCGGGGGAGCCCGAGGGTCCCGCCACGGACCGGGGAGAGGGTGAGTGGCATGCAGTCCGGAGCACAATGTTCGGAGAGATCCGGTGCTCGGGTCACGGTGACCATGGAGATGGTGGGGGCGCCGTGATCCGGTTCTACTCGTTGAAGGCGAGCGACGACGAAGCGCTCGACGTGCTCGTGCCGCGGCAGAAGTTCCAGACCGTGACCGAGGCGATCGAGCCCGACCCCGCACCTGATCCCGCGGAGATCAGCGCGCCTGGCTGACCGAGCTCATGTTGAAGTCGGGCACACGCAGCGCCGGCGTCGCCGTACGGCTGAAGTAGTCGTCGCCCCATTCACGGCTGAAGCTCGGGACGGTCGCCGATGCGTGGCTGAACCTGGTGAGCAGGTCGACCGGGCTCTCGTTGAAGCGAAAGTTGTTGACCGCGCCGGTGATCTCGCCGTTCTCGACGAGGTAGACGCCGTCGCGCGTCAGGCCGGTCAGCAGGAGGGTCTGTGGATCCACCTCGCGGATGTACCAGAGGCAGGTGAGCAGGAGCCCCTTCTGGGTGCCGGCGACCAGGTCGTCGATGCTGCCCGTCGCTCCGTCGACCTCGAGCACGAGGTTGTCGACCATCGGCGTGACCGGCTGCCCGGTCATCGCCGCGCTGTGACGGGTCTGGAGGAGGGCGCCGAGGTTGCCGCCGGAGACCCACTCAGTGCGTGCGAGTGGCAGGCCGTTGTCGAAGACGGACTCGGTGTTGTCGGAGGAGCCGGCGACGTTGAAGGGTGCGCACTCGAGACCGGGGTAGGCCGGGTCGGAGAACAACGTGACCTCGGGGCGCACCAGCAGCTCGCCGATGCGGGTGCCACCGCCGCGGCGGCTGAACACCGACTGACCCTCGTGGGCGACCCGGGCGCCGGCGCTCCAGTAGGCGTCGACCATCATGTCGGCGACCGCGGTGGGAGGCAGGATCGTGTCGTAGCGACCGGCAGGCAGGTCGACCTGGTGGGCACCCCAGCCCAGGCGGGTGGCGACCTCGGCCTCCATGGCGAGCGCGTCCACGTTGGCGAAGTCGCGGGTGGCGCCGCCGACCCAGGCGCTCTGCCCGAGATCGGCCGTCTTGCCGGTGCACGCGTAGTGGCCGGTCGGCTGGACGTGGCGCAGCCGCAGGCCGGTGCTCGAGCCGAGGTAGGTGGTGGTGAGCTCGTGGTTGACGAAGCCGTAGAGCACCCGGTGGCCGTCGCCGGCGCGCCCGAACGCCTCGCCGAGGGCTGGCGCGAACGCGTCGTACACGTGGATGTCGGTGGTGACGGGTGCGTCGTCCCAGTCGGCGGCGGCATCGCCCGTGACGAGGTCGGCGGCGTCCTCGGCCGGCGAGGCTGCGCGCGCCGCGGCATCGGCCGACTCGACCAGCGCGGTGACCTGCTCGGGACTGCTGGCCGAGCCGCTCATCGAGCCCGATCCGGCACCGACGAACGAGATCACCGTGACCGACACGGCATGCATGACGCCGTTGGTGGTCAGGGTGTTGTTGGCCCAGCGCAGGTTGGCGCTGGTCTCGTTGCGGACGATCGCGATGCAGTGGTCGGCACGCGAGGTCGCCAGCGCGTGCTCGACGAGCTCTTGCGGGGTGCTGGTCATCAGTTGCCTGCCTCGTCGCTGGTGTTGAGGATGCGTACGCCGCGGAACAGCGCGGTCGGACAGCCGTGGCTGACCGCCGCGGTCTGCCCGGGTTGGGCCTTGCCGCAGTTGAAGGCGCCGTGGAGCTCCCACGTCTGCGGGCCGCCGACGGCTTCCATCGAGCCCCAGAACTCGGTCGTGGTTGCCTGGTACGCCGCGTCGCGGACCTGGCCGGCGAGCCGGCCGTCCTCGATCCGGTAGAAGCGCTGACCCGTGAACTGGAAGTTGAAACGCTGCATGTCGATCGACCACGACTTGTCGCCCACGACGTAGAGACCACGGTCGACCTCGCCGATCAGCTCCTCGGTCGTGGGTCCGTCGGGCGCCGCCTGGAGTGAGACGTTGGCCATCCGCTGGATCGGGATGTGGCCCGACGAGTCGGCGTAGGCGCAGCCGTTGGATCGGCCGCCGTTGAGCTCGGGCTTCATCTGCCCCATCGAGCGGTCGAGCTGGTAGCCCACCAGGATGCCGTCCTTGACGATGTCCCACGCCTGGGTCTCGACGCCCTCGTCGTCGTAGCCGATCGTCGACAGGCCGTGCTCGACGGTGCGGTCACCGGTGACGTTCATGACCGGCGAGCCGTAGACCAGCGAGCCGAGCTTGTCGTAGGTCGCGAACGACGTGCCGGCGTAGTTGGCCTCGTAGCCGAGCGCGCGGTCGAGCTCGGTGGCGTGCCCGATCGACTCGTGGATCGTCAGCCACAGGTTGGAGGGGTGGATGACCAGGTCGTAGCTGCCGGCCTCGACGCTGGGTGCGGCCAGCTTCTGGGCGAGCAGCTCGGGCACCTCGGCCAGCTCGGCAGCCCAGTCCCAGCCACCGTCGCTGAGGTACTCCCAACCACGGCCGACCGGCGGTGCGACACTCGACATGGAGTCGAAGACGCCGGTCGCCTCATCGCTGCCCATGGCCTCGAACGTCGGTTGCAGCCGGACCCGCTGCTGGGTGGTCCGGCTGCCGGCGAGGTCGGCGTAGAACTTGTTCTCGTGCACCTGGAAGAGCGACGCCGACGCGTGCTCCACGGCGCCGTGCGCGGTCAGCGTGTTGGTCCAGTCGATCAGCACGCCGGCCTTCTCGGCAGTCGGCACCTCGAGCGGGTCGACGTCGTACGCCGACACCCAGGTCACGTCGTCGTAGACCGGCTCGGGGGCGAGCTCGACCGGTGCCGTGGTCATCGCCGAGGCGACCTCGGCCACCGCCACCGCGGCCTCCGCGACCCGACGCGCCTCGTCGGCGGTGAGGATCACCCCGCTCGCGAAACCCCACGCGCCACGGTGGATCACCCGGACGGCGAAGCCGAGGTCCTCGGCGTCGGTCGCTCCCTGGAGGTTGCCGTCGCGCACGCCGAGGTACTGGTAGCGGACCCGCTCGAAGCGGAAGTCTGCGTGCGTCACACCGAGGTCGCGCGCGTGTCCGAGCGCGACCTCGGACAGGGCGCGGTAGGGGAGCGCGGCGAAGGTGGGATCGATGCCCTGATGGCTCATGGGCCGAACCTATCCGACAGATAGGGTCGCGCCCATGACCTCTCCGGCCTGGCTCGGCATCGGCGCCCAGCGTTCGGGTACGACGTGGTTCACCGACCTGATCTGCCAGCATCCGTCGGTCGGGCTGGGAGCGAACGGCAAGAAGGAACAGCACCTGCTGCACAAGGTCGGTGACGGTGTCGAGCCGCTGTCGGCGTACCTCGATCTCTTCCCTGACGACGAGATCCGTCGGGGCGAGTGGACCCCGCAGTACCTGCGGCACTCCTCTGCGCCCTTCACGGCCTCCCGGGTGCTGCCCGCCGATGCGCCGGTGCTCGTGATGCTGCGCGACCCCGTCGAGCGCTTCCTGTCCGCGATGCGGCTGGCCGCCACGCGCGCCACTTCGCCGTGGCCTTACCCGGTGCCGATCACGGTGCAGACCTTCAGTGGCTTCTATGCCGACCAGCTGGCGATGTGGGCCAACGCGGTGGGGCGCGAGCGGATGGTCGTGATGGTCTACGAGCAGGTACGCCGCGAGCCGCAGGCCGCGGTCGACGCGCTCTGGTCGCGGCTGGGCCTCTCGGCCGTGTCGTTGACGGACATCGACCGGCCGTCCCGCTCGAGCAGCCAGGCGTCGTGGACCCCGCCCGAGGGCCTGGTCGAGTCGTTGGGTGTGCTCTATCGCCCGCAGGTGGCCCGGCTCGAGCGCGACTGGGGGCTCGACCTGGGTGGCTGGCCGACGGCGACGTAGGTCGGGCCCGGGTCAGCCGCATTGTCAGCCCCTTTGTCAGCCCCGGCCCGCCTCGACCCGTGAGCCGGAGCGCGCCTTGATGACGCGCAGCTGGGTGGGGATGCGGTCGCGCATCTCGGCGACATGGCTGACGACGCCGACGACCCGGCCACCATCTCGTAGGGCGTCGAGGGTGTCCATGACGTCGTCGAGGGTGTCGGCGTCGAGCGAGCCGAAGCCCTCGTCGACGAACAAGGTGTCGAGATCGGCGCCGCCGGCCTCATGGGCGATGACGTCGGCCAGGCCGAGGGCCAGGGCGAGGGAGACGACGAACGTCTCGCCGCCCGAGAGGGTCGCCGGGTCTCGGGTGTCGCCGGACCAGTCGTCGCGAACGAGCAGGCTCAGGCCACCTCGGGTCTCGCCGGCTCCGCGCTGGCCGGTGTGCTCGAGGGAGTAACGCTGGTCGCTCATCCGGCGCAGCCGGTCGTTGGCCGCCGCGACGACCTGGGAGAGCCGGTAGGACAAGACGTAGGCGGACAGCCTCATCTGCAGCCGGTTGTCGGCTGACTTGCCGTCGACGAACGAGGACAGAGTGGTAGCGACCTCGAGCTGGTCGCGCATCGGGGACCAGCCCGTGAGGGCGGTCGCGAGGTCGGCACCGAGGCTGGCGAGACGTTCGACCCGGCGGCGGTCACGATCGTGGCGGCTCTTGGCGCGGCCGGCGTCGGCCGAGGCGAGATGCCAGGCCTCGGCCAGCCGGTCGACGTCGGGGGCCGGCTGCTCGGCCGCGGCCAGAGACTCGGCATCACCCACCACTCCTCGCGCGGTGGCCAGCGCCTCGACGTGGCGCTCGATGTGGCCGGTGAGGTCAGCGAGCTCTTCGTCGTCGAGCAGGCAGGCGCGAGCCTCGCCGGGATCGGCCAGCCCGTGTGCGGCGAGCGCGTCGCGGAGCATGCTCCGATGACCGTCGAGGGTTTCGCGGGCGCGTGTGTCGGCCCGTTGGGCGTCGGCTGCTGCCGCCGCGAGGAGGGCAACCCGGTCGGACTGGCGCAGCAGCTCGTCGAGGTCGTCGTGACCGGTCCCCGCGAGCTCGGCGTCGATAGCGGCCAGCGCATCGGCCTCCTCCTGCAGGAAGCCGGATCGTGTGTGGTCGAGGGCGAGGAGATCGGCGTCGAGCTTGCGCAGTGACGCGTCCGCGTGCTCGCGCTCGGCCTCTGCTGCCGCGACCGCTGCTGCTCGGGCGTCGAGGGCCGCCGCGTCGGCGCGCAAGGCGGCGACCCGGGCCGCGACGGCCGCTGCGGCGGCGGCGAGATCGTCGTCGGTCGAGCCGGCGACCTCACGGTAGACAGCGAGCTGGCTGGAGACCTCGCGGACCCGGTTGGCATGGGCGTGCTCGACGGCCTTGGCCGTCTCGACTTCCTTGTGTGCAGCGCGCTCGGCCACGGCGTCGGTGGCACCAGGACCTGCTGCCGCCTTGTGCGGGTGCTCGGCCGAGCCGCAGACCGGACAGCACGCCCCCACGGCGAGCTGGCCGGCGATCTCGGCGGCCATGCCGGTGAGGCGCTGCTCGCGCAGGTCGAGCCAGCTGGCGGTGTGCGAGTGGAGTGTGTCGACGGCCTGGCGATGGGCCGCACCCACCTCGGCGAGCACCGAGGTCAGTCGCTGGACCTCGGCCCGGGCAGAGCGCCTTCGCTCGATCGTCGTCAGTTCGAGCTCGGTGGCGGGCAGGGTCTCGCAGGCCACCTGCGCCGTGGCGTGCGCGGCACGCAGGTCGCTGATGCGACCGGGCAGCCCGGCCAGGTCGCAGCGCGCAGCATCCAGGCGCGCGACGAGGGTTTCGCGTCGGTCGTCGAGGGCCTCGACCTCGCGGCGCACGGCGTGGCAGCGGTCGCGACGCGGAAGCAACGCCCGGCCGCGGGCCCCCGTCTCGAGCGCCTGCCGACGGTGGCGCTCGGCCTCGGCGATGTCGATGGTGCTGGGCTCGCAGTCGAGGCAGGTGGCGAGATGTCCGCTGACAGCGGCGGCATCGCGCGCCGCGACCGCCGCCTCCTCGGTCGCCCGGTCGGACAGGTCGAACAGTGGCGCGAGCGTGGCGGCGCGGCTGGCCGCCTCGAGTCGCTCGCGCCGCTCGGCCTGGGTCTCTGCCTCAGCCTCGAGAGCTTCGAGATCGCGGACCGCAGCGAGCCGCCGGGCCTGGCTCCGCGCGAGCGCCCGACCGGCGGCCAGAGCTTCGGCGATGGCGGCCTCGGTGGCAGCGGCTCGCTCGGCGCGGGCCGTCGCCTCGAGTTGGGAGGCATCGGCGTCACCGGCGACGGTGTCGAGCCAGGGACTGATGGCCGGAGCGACGCCTTGGAGGTCGTGCAGGTCCCACTCGGCGGGGAACGCGACATCGGCGGCCTCGCCGAACCGCTGGAGCAGATGGGCGATGCGGTCGTGCTGCTCGCGCGACTGATGACGAAGGGCGAGCCGGTGGTCGCGCAGCCAGCGCTCCATCTGTTCGAAGCGACCGGTGCGGAAGAGCCGCTGCAGCAAGGCGTGCCGCTCCTCGGAACGGGCCCGCAGGAACGCCTGGAAGCGGCCCTGCGGCAGCATCGCCACCTGGCAGAACTGGGTGAGGGTCATGCCGAGGAGCCCGGTGACCAGGTGCCCGGCCTCGTCCATGCGGGACGTCAGCGGCACCCACTCGCCGTCGACCCGCTCAATGAGCGTCACCGAGGCCTGTTGGACGGTAGTGCCGGTGCCGCGTCGCTTGGGCCGCTCCCACGCCGGCGCCCGCGCGATGCGGAAGCGGCGCCCGGCCAACGTCGCCTCGAGACAGACGCGCGGCGCGAGCCCGGGCTCGGCATGGTCGGACCGCAGGCGCTTGGCCGCGCCGCGGTCGCCGGGTACGTCGCCGTACAACGCGAAGCAGACCGCGTCGAGCACGCTGGTCTTGCCGGCCCCGGTGGCACCGGAGAGCAGGAAGAGCCCGGCCTCGGAGAGGGCGTCGAAGTCGACGGTGACCTCGTCGGCGAACGGGCCGAAGGCGGTGACCTCGAGGGTGTGCAGGCGCATCAGCCGGCCTCAGCCACAGGTTGGGTGGCGTGCAGCGCATCGGCGTCGGGGTCGTCGCGACAGGCGTCATGGGCGGCGAGGAGCAGCGCCGCCTCGGTGGCGCTGGCGGGCGCGCCGCGCAGATCGGCCACGAAGTCGAGGGCGATGTCGTGGTCGGAGCGGCCGTGCACGCGCGACTGCGGGGTGTCGTCGCCCGACTCACCCAGCGGCTCGAACGCGATGACCAGCGTGTGCGGGAAGCGAGTCCGCAGTCGTTCCATGGCGCGCAACGGACGGGGCAGGTCGGTCAGTGTGACCTGAACCCAGTCGTCGGTGTGCGCGGCCAGGGACGGATCGTTCAGGAGAGCGTCGATCTCGCCGTGCAGGCGAGCCAGCCGCCGCGGGACGGGGGCTTCGACGAACCGGGCGCCCGCGATGCCGGCTGCGTCGAGGTCGACCAGCCAGGAGCCCTTGACGTGAGCCTGCTCGGAGAAGGAGTAGGCCAGCGGGGAGCCGCTGTAGCGGACGTGGTCGGTCAACGTGTGCCGGCCGTGGAGGTGGCCGAGGGCGACGTAGTCGATGCCGTCGAAAGTCGAGGTTGGCACCAGCGAGACACCACCGACACTGATGTCACGCTCCGACTCGGACGGCTCGGCGCCGGCCACGAACGCATGGGCCAGCACCACCGATCGGGCGTCGCGGCCGGCCAGGTCTGCGCGCACGCGCCGCATTGCCTCACCCAGGGCGGCCTCGTGCGAGCGAGCAGGCAGCTGCCAGGGCTCACGCAGCGCGTCGGGGTCGAGGTAGGGCAGCGCGTGGATGGCCACCTGGCCGTGCTCGTCGTCGAGCAGCACGGGCGTGCCGACGGTGGCCGGGTCGGTGCGGATGTGGACGCCGGCGGCGTCGATCAGCCGGGAGCCGAAACCCAGCCGCAGCGCGGAGTCGTGGTTGCCGCTCGTGACGACCAGCCGCGCCCGCGACGCAGCGAGGCGGGCGAACGCGTCGTCGGCCAGCCGAACGGCGTCGACATGGGGGAGTGCTCGGTCGTAGACGTCACCTGCGACCAGCACGACGTCGACCCGTTCGCGCTCGACGACCTGGAGCAGGTGGTCGACGAAGGCAGCCTGGTGCGCCAGCATGCCCTCCCGGTGGAAGGACCGGCCGAGATGCCAGTCGGAGGTGTGGAGCAGGCGCATGTGACGAACCTAGACGCGGTCACCGACACCGCGGCGTACCCACGCCGTCAGGTGTAGCGCACGCAGCGTTCGCCGCGGGTGAAGCCGTAGAGGACCAGACCGGAGTCGCGTGCGAGCTGCGCCGACAGACTGGTGGGAGCGCCGACCGCGACCAAGGATCCGACCCCGGCCGAGACCGCCTTGTGGACGAGCTCGAAGCCGGCGCGGCCGCTCACCAGCAGGCACGACGCCGCCGCGGACTCGTCCGCCAGCACCCGCGCGCCTGCGACCTTGTCGACGGCGTTGTGCCGGCCGACGTCTTCACGGACGACGAGGAGCGTGCCGTCGGGTTCGCAGAGCGCGGCAGCGTGCACGCCACCTGTGCGTGAGAACACCAACTGATGCTCGCGCAGGGCCTCCGGCAGCCGTCGTACGACGTCGGGGCCTGGCACCTCACCCGCCCACCGGACAGCCCCGGGCGGCACGTCGAGCGCCGCATCGATGCTGTCCTTGCCGCAGACACCGCAGGCCGACGACCCCGTGGCCGACGTGTCGTGGCGCAGGCCGGGGTCGCGCGCCGGCGGCTCACGCAGGGAGAGCGTGACGACGTTGAACTCCTGCTCGCGCGCCAGGGCGGTGTCGGTGCAGTAGGCCACGCTGGCCAGATGTTCCGAACCCAGCCCGCCGCCGCGCAGGAGCCCCTCGTGCGTGGCCCACCCCGCCGCGAGCTCGAAGTCGTGACCGGGGGTGCGCATGGTGACCCACACCCGGTGCGCCGGCATACCCGGCCACTCGAGCCTGATCTCGAGCGGTTCCTCGGTGGCGAGACGGTCCTCGCGCCGCGAGACCGCGTCGCCGTCGTACACCTCGACCTTCGTGCGGGTCGTGGGCCCGGGACGGCGGGCGAGATCGGTCATGAGGGGCCGCCGTACGCCTTCGTCACCGCGATCCGGCGCGTGAGCTCGTCGGTCATGTCGACGAGGCCACGACGCACGGTGAGGTCGAGCACTCCGCCGGCGATGAGCAGCTCGGCGTGCGCCACGACGTCGTCCGAGAGCGCGGTGATCGGGAAGAACGAGCGCACCGCGTCGCCCAGAACCCACCCCGCGTGCACCTGTTCGAGGCCGACGAGGGCGTCGAGATAGCGCTGCGCGTACTCGTCGGTGAGGTGCTCCTGACCGACCCGCCACATGCCGAGGCCGGCCGACTCGAGCTCGTAGTTGGGCACGCCCGCCTCGCCCGTGAATCGCTGCCACGCCCACGCCTTGGCCTCGGCGTCCGGCATCGACGCCACCGCACGGGAGTGTTCGACGCTCGACTTGGCCGTCGGCTCGGCAGCAAGCGCGTCGTCGAGCTCGTCGCGGGTCGCCTCGCCCATCGACGCCAGCGCGACGAGGATCTTCCAGCGCACGTCGAGGTCGACCTCGATCCCGTCGGGCACGTCCTCCGCGAGCCAGCCGCGCAGGGTGCGGGCGTCGGTCGCGCTGCTGATCGCCGACTGGAACGCCGACAGCTGCAGCGTCGAGCCCGGCTCGCTCGACGACGTCTTGGTCACCATCACCTGGTGGATGCGGGCGAGCGACGCGAGCGGCTCGTTGGACAGCGCGGCGGCCTTGCCGATCGCCCACGGCATCGTGAACGACACGGCGTCGTCACTGTCCTCGACCGGCATGCCCGCCTCGACCAGGTCGATGACGTCGGCCGGGTCGATGGCGGCGTTGTGGAAGGCGCTGCGCACGTTGTTCCAGATGCCCGAGCGCAACCGGGCGTCGTCGGTGGTCGGCAGCGCAGCCTTGAGCAGCGACACCGTCTCGGGGTCGGGCTGCACGAGCGCCCAGCTGTCCTCGAACGGATCGAGTACGACGGCCGCCCCAGCAGGCGCACTGAAGGGAGTGCTGTCACCGGCGACCGTGAACGGCTCGACCTTCCATGCCTCACCCGGTCTCGCGGTCGCGACCCTCAGTGCATGCGACCGATCGGCCGGATGCCCGGCCGGCGCGGTGCGGCGGATCACCGAGGCCTCGCGGTCGAGCACGATCGCGTCCGGGCCGGCGGTGCGCAGCCATGACGACGTGAACTCCGACAGGTCACCCGCCCCGGACTTCTCCCAGGACGCGAAGAGGTCGTGCATGGTGGCGTTGCCGAACCGGTGGGTTTCGAAGTGGTCGATGGCGCCCTTGAAGAAGACGTCGTCACCGATCCGGGCGTTCAGCTGCTTCAGGATCGAGGAGCCCTTGGCATAGGAGATGCCGTCGAAGTCCTGCAACGCGACCGTGGCGTCGAAGGCACCGTTGCCGGCGACCGGGTGGGTCGACGGTCGCTGGTCGGCGACGAGTCCCCACTGGCGGCGGGCGTAGGCGTTGTGGGTCCACGCGTCGTCGTACTCGGTGACGTCGGCCGTCACGCGGTTGCCCATGTACTCGGCGAAAGACTCGTTGAGCCAGAGGTCGTCCCACCACGCCGGCGTCGTGATGTTGCCGAACCACTGGTGGGCCATCTCGTGCGCCAGTGTGGTGGCGCGCTGGATGCGCAGGCCGCGGGTGACGCGCGAGCTGAAGATCAGCGGGTCGCGGAAGGTCACGCAGCCAGGGTTCTCCATGGCGCCGGCGTTGAACTCCGGCACGAACGCCTGGTGGTAGTTGCCGAACGGGTAGCGGATGCCGAACAGCCGGTGGAACTCGTCGAAGCACTGTCGCGTCATCGTGAACAGCTCGTCGGCGTCCTTGTCGAGGTCGGCGGCGATCGACGCCCGGGAGCTCAGGCCGAGCGGGATCCCGTCGTGCTCGTCGGTGACCAGGTGGTACGGCCCGGCGACGAGGGTGACGAAGTAGGTCGACAGCGGCTGTGTCTGCTCGAACTCCCAGACGCCCGGCTCGACCTGCTCGCCCGGTGCGTTGCCGATGACGACCCAGTCGCTCGGCGCCACCACGTGGAACGTGTACGGCGCCTTGAGGTCGGGCTGGTCGAAGCACGCGAAGATCGTCGGGGCGGCGTCCATGAAGCTCATCCCGTAGATGTAGTGCCTGCCGTCGGCCGGGTCGACGGAACGGTGCAGGCCCTCGCCGTCGTTGCGGAACGGCATCACCGCGTCGACGACGAGCTCGTGGGTGCCCGCCGTCGTCTCGATCGGCAGCCGGCCGCGGTCGAGGGTGTCGGGGTCGACGGACGCGCCGTCGTACGTGATGGTCCTGACGCTGACCGGCTTGAGGTCGACGAAGGTCGGCCCACCGCGAGAGCTGAAGCGGATCGTGGTCACCGACGAGAACGTCGCGTCGTCGGCCGCGAGGTCGAGGCGGACGTCGTACGACTCGATGTCGAGGAGGGCGCGGCGCGCCTGCGCCTCGGTGTGCTGGAGAGACTGTGTGGGAGAGGTCACAGGCTCACTCTAGGAGGTGGTTCCGAGCGTCGGATCGCGGCGCATGACCAACGCGATGCCGCCGGGTCGACAGGCGGTCTACGGTGTCGTCATGGGTGCGCACGACGATGCCGACCACCCGCTGCTGGCGACGATCCGCGAGGCGGTGATCGGCGAGGACCACGTGATGGCGACGCCGTACGGGCGCCGTCGGGTCACCTATGCCGACTACACGGCGTCAGGCCGGGCGCTGACCTTCATCGAGGACTTCATCCGTGACCAGGTGCTGCCGTCGTACGCCAACACGCACACCGAGTCGAGCGGCACCGGCCTGCAGACCACGCGGTTGCGCGAAGAGGCCAGGGACATCATTCGTACGGCGGTCGGTGGTGACCACGAAACCGTCGTCGTGTTCACCGGCTCCGGCTGCACGGCCGCGATCGCCAAGCTGATCGGCATCCTCGGCCTCCGGATCCCGTCGACCCTCGACGACCTGCACGGCCTGAGCGATCACATCGCGCCGGGCGATCGCCCGGTGGTGTTCATCGGGCCCTTCGAGCACCACTCCAACGAGGTGCCGTGGCGCGAGACGGTCGCCGACGTCGTGACGATCCGGCAGGACGCCGACGGTCACGTCGACCAGGCCGACCTGCGTGACCAGCTCGAGAAGTACGCCGACCGGCCGCTGCGCATCGGCAGCTTCTCGGCGGCTTCGAACGTCACCGGCATCGTGTCCGACACCGCCGGCATCTCCGAGCTGCTCCACGAGTACGACGCGCTGAGCTTCTGGGACTTCGCGGCCGCCGCGCCGTACGTCCAGATCGAGATGAACGCGCCCGCCGACCGACCGGGCGCCTTCAAGGACGCGATCTTCCTCAGCCCGCACAAGTTCATCGGCGGGCCCTCGACACCGGGCGTGCTGGTGGCGCGGCGCGAGCTCTTCGCCAACCGGGTGCCCGACGTGCCCGGGGGAGGCACCGTCGCCTACGTCAACGCCGACGAGCACAGCTATCTGACCGATCCCGCCCACCGCGAGGAGGGCGGCACCCCGGCGATCATCGAGGCGGTGCGGGCCGGGCTGGTGTTCCAGCTCAAGGACGCCGTCGGCGTCGAGACGATCCGGGCGAGTGAGGAACGGCTACTGCGCCGGGCGGTAGAGACCTGGCGCGACGAGCCCGGGGTCGAGCTGCTCGGCAACCTCGACGCCGAGCGCCTCTCGATCGTGTCCTTCATGGTGCGCTCGCCCAGCGGTCGCTACCTGCACCACAACTACGTCGTGGCCCTGCTCAACGACCTCTTCGGCATCCAGTCGCGCGGCGGCTGCTCGTGCGCGGGCCCCTACGGCCATCGGCTCCTGGGCATCGACATCGAGCGCTCGCACGCCTTCGAGCGGGAGATCACCGGCGGCTGCGAAGGCATCAAGCCCGGCTGGGTGCGGATGAACTTCAACTACTTCGTCTCCGAGCCGGTCAGCGACTACCTCATCGAGGCGGTGCGGCTCGTCGCGCGCGACGGCTGGCGGCTGCTCGGTGACTATCTCTTCGACCCCGCGACCGGACGCTGGCGACACCGCGAGGGCCTGGTCGAGCCGCCGCTGTCGCTGCACCGCATCCGGTACGCCGACGACGGCAGCTTCTCGATGCCGTGTGCCCGTGACGTCGGGGGAGTGGAGCTACTGGCCCAGCACCTGCTCGACGCCGTACGCATCCTCGACGCGGCCACTCCGCCGCCCCTCGACGAGCACCCGGCCAACGTCAGCGCCGACTTCGAGCACCTGCGCTGGTTCGACCTGCCGAAGGATGCCATAGCCGTTCTGTGACCCCCATCTCGTGGGGCACATCACCCTTGAAACGGTCACAGGTCATTAATTGTCATCGTAGACTGTAATAGTCGCAAAAGCGATGCCGTCCATTACACGACATTGTGACAATAACGGCACTTGACTATGGCTGGTCCAACGCGGACCGAAGGGATGACGCACCATGAGCACGCAGCTGCACGAGGCCTACGGAATCGTCCGGGCACGCGCCAACTCGCGAGACGACCACGCGCTGCTGCGCACGGTCGAGCTGGCTCGCACGCAGGACCGCCGGCTGATCCTGGCGCTGCGCATCTTCGGTCGCTGACCGACGCCGGCGCGTCTGGCAGGCTCTGGCTCATGACCGATCCTGCACACCAGACGCCCGAACTCACCGACGAGACCTTCCGCTCGATCGCCCTCACTCGCATCGGCGAGGGTCGCTACAAGGCCACCAACGCCCGCGGTGGTGAGACCTTCATCGGCAGCGGGGGAGACGATCCCGACTTCACCCCGGTCGAGCTCCTCCTGGCCGCCATCGCCGGCTGCAGCGCCATCGACGTCGACGGCATCACCGGCAAGCGTGCCGGGGCCACGCAGTTCGACCTCACGGCCTCGGGTCACAAGATCCGCGACGAGCAGGGCAACCACCTGGTCGGCCTGCGGGTCAGCTTCGACGTCGTCTTCCCCGAGGGGGAGGCCGGCGACGCGGCGCGCGCCGCCTTGCCCCGCGCCATCGCGCAGACCCGCGACCGGCTCTGCTCGGTCGGCCGCACCGTCGCCCTCGGCGAGCCCATCGAGTACGTCGAAGGCTCGACGTACGGGTGACGCGCCCCGGGTTGGGCTACATGCATCGTCGGCGGAGCTGACAAGTTTGCCCTCTCCGCCGACGACCCATCTTGGATCAGAGCAAGGCGATTAGGATCCGCGAATGGCCATTGCCACAAGCATTACGGCAAGGATCCCCGATCCGACGACCAAGAGCGCGCCGAAAAGCACGATCAGTGGCTTCCATTCGCCTCGGGAACTTGACATCAGTCGTGACCTCGAGACGCTAGTAGCCGGTCGGCCCACAGGAGCCTCCAACGAAACAGATCTTCCCGGTTCCATTGCCGTAGTAGTGAATGTCGAAACTGAATGACTGATTCGGCGGGATCATGACGGCGCCTTGCTTGATTGTAATGCGGTAGATGTGCTGGTCGGCAGACGTGCTAATGATGTCTGGACCAGAGATGAGTTCGACCGACTCTCCTCCCCCCATAGGAAGCCGCGACGGCAAACTGATCGTCGGCGGGGTGGTGCCAGAGATTCCGTAAAGTGGCCCAACGGTTCCAACCGGCGCTTTGAAACAGAACTTGTTGTTCGCCACAATCGCATGCCCAGCGAATGCATTGAATCTCAGCTCAATGAACTTGTGGGCCTTCCCGGCACATACCCCTGCAGCCGAAGCAGGCGATACGACACCAATCGCCGCTCCCCCTGTGAGAAAGACCATGGATGTAGCGAGCAAGAGAAACTTGCGAAGCATACCTATCCTCCCGTAGACACAATATCGGCCCGATGCCGATAGTGACGATGGCCACCTGGGTGATCACCTCGCGCCACCATAGCGCCCTCGGAGTGCGCATCGCGCGACCAGGGGGTGCTCGACGACAACACACCTACGGCCACGGTCTCGCGTGCCGCCGAGTCCATATACTTCGTCGACGACCGCGCAATTAGGAGATGGTGACCGTGCGGATCTCAACCGGTGTCTTTGGAGGGCCATCGGGGCTACCGGTGGTAGTGCCGTTAGCAGCAAGGCGGCGGATCGCGTCGAGGCTCGTTTCGTCGATGGTGCCGAAGACGGTGTATTGAGATGGCAGTTGCGTCTTGTCGTAGACGATGAAGAACTGTGACCCGCCGGAGTTCGGCTGGTCTTTCTTGTTGGCCATCGCCAGCGTCCCGGCCGGGTAGGTCTCCTCGCCCGTGAACTCGTCGGGGATCGTGTAGCCCGGGCCACCGCCACCGGTGGCCGTCGGGTCGCCGCACTGGAGCACGAAGATGTTGGACGTCGTCAGCCGGTGGCACGACGTGGAGTCGAAGTAGCCCTGCTCGGCGAGGGACACGATGCTGCCCACCGTGCACGGCGCGGCGTCGGCATCCATCGTCATCTCGAGAGCGCCGATGGAGGTCTCGAACGTCACGGCCACGTCGCCCTTCACCGTGGCCTTGTCCGGAGGCGGGTCGACGTCCTTCGACGCTGCCACGGAGTCCTCGGGGTAGTCACACGCGACGCCGGCTCCGCCGTCGTCATCGTCGTCCCCACCGCAGGCAACGAGTAGGAACGGGAGGACCACCACGGAGACCAGGGGGGCAAGGATTCGCACGCGCATGGCCGCGATAGTAGGCGAGGAGCCTCGGTCCGGCATGGCAGGCTGTGGCCATGAGTGCTCTGCGCCGCGCCGGGCGTCGCGCGGCTGCCCTCGCCATCGCGTCGGCCCTGGTCGCTTCGTCGCTGCTGAACCCGCCCGCGCAGGCACAGGTCGAGCCTCACCCGTGGCTCGAGTCGCGGGTGATGAGCATGCCGCACTCCGGTGGCGAGCTCGAGGCGCCGATGAACACGCTCTACGCGTTCGAGCGCTCGGTGAAGGCTGGCGGCGACATGCTGGAGCTCGACGTGCAGTCGACCCGCGACGGCAAGCTGGTCGTCATCCACAACGCCGACGTCGACGAGACCACCGACGGTCATGGACTGGTCTCGAAGCTGCCCTGGCGGAAGGTCCGCAAGCTCGACGCCGCGTACTGGTTCGTCCGCGGCAAGAGCGCCGAGCACGGTCTCGCCGACAAGCGCTACAAGCTGCGCGGTGCGAGGTACGGCGACGTGAAGGTGCGCGGCTACCGCCAGATCGACTTCGGCATCCCGAGCCTTGCGCAGGTGCTCGAGGCCTTCCCGGACACGCCGATCAACATCGAGATCAAGGGCGCCAGCGACGACGACCTCGCGTCGTACCTGCACAACGCCGACCTGCTTGCCCAGCTCATCAACCGCAGCGGCCGCACCGACGTGATCGTGGTGTCGTTCAAGGACGAGGCAATCGCCCGCTTCCACGCCCAAGCGCCGCAGATCGCGCTGGCGCCGGGCCAGTCGAGCTTGTTCGGCTACTTCCTGGGCGGCGTCCGACCGGCCGAGGGCACGGCCGCGCTCCAGGTCCCGGTGAGCTACTCCGGCATCCCGATCGTCACGCGCGAGTTCGTCGAGCGGGCGCACAGTGACGGGTACGCCGTGCACGTCTGGTTCAGCTGCAGCGCACCCGACGACTGGGCGACGTACAACAGGGTGCTCGACGCGTGTGTCGACGGCGTGATGGCGGCGAAGCCGAAGCTGCTCGAGCGCATCCTCGAGGCGCGCAAGATCGAGCGGCCGGGCCGCCCGGGCGTCGATCCCTGCGCACCCTGACGCCGGTGTCGACCGAGGGGCATGCCTGGGAGATCGCCGAACGCGAGTATGCACGGCACGAGCAGCGCCGCGGCCGCCGCTTCGCCTACGAGAGCTGGAACCCGCGCACCACGGCACTCGTCGTGGTCGACATGGTGGGCCTGTTCGCGCAGGACAACGAGTTCGTGCGCGGCATCGTGCCGCAGCTCAACAGCCTCGCCTCCGCAACGCGTCAGACCGGCGGTGTCGTGGCCTGGGTGCTGCCCGAGGTGGCGGTCGAACCCAGTCCCTGGGCGCTGGAGTTCTACGGCGAGCAGGTGGCACAGCTGTACGCCGGCTCCGGCGGCGCCGGCGCGCTGGCCGACCGGATGGTGCCGGGACTCGTGACCGACGAGGCCGACATCGTGGCGGAGAAGTCAGCGTGGAGCGCGTTCTTCCCCGGGCGGTCGAATCTGCCCGCCCAGCTCGAGACCCGGGGAGTCGACACCGTCGTCATCACCGGCACCGTCACCAACGTGTGCGTCGAGTCGTCCGCCCGCGACGCCGCCACCCTGGGCTACCGGACCATCGTGGTCGCAGACGGCTGCGCGGCCGGCGACGACAGGTCGCACAATGCGGCGCTGCACACGCTCTACCGCTCGTTCGCCGACGTGCGGCCGACGGCTGATGTGCTGGCCCTGCTCGCAGGGGGAGAGGTCAGGACGTGAGCTGAGATCTCGACGCCGCGCTCGCGAAGCCGAGCCAGGTGTGCCGATTGCCGGCCCAGCACCAACCCACCTTCGGGGCCTGACGCCGGTCCGTGCCGTCACGCCCGGTGCCGTTGCTGATCCAGAGTGCGGGCGTGCGCGCGTCGAGTGCGCCGTTCGGCTTCCGCAGCCGGGAGCCGGGAGCCGATGGTCATGTAGCAGTGGTTGCGCTCGATCACGTCGGGTTGCTGGAGCGCCCAGTGGATGCCCTCGGTCAACGTCAGCGGCGTGCGTCCGTCAGCCTCGATCGCGGGCAGGGCTTCGTCCGGGCTCCAGTTCGCCATCTCGTCACCGCGGCTGACGTCGCGCAACAGGTAGAGGGCGGACGGCGGCACGATCACGCCGTCGATCGGCACGAACAGGTCGACGTCGGTCATGTCCTCGACCACGAAGCCCGGCTTGTCCATCCGCTGAAGGAGTGGCGCGAGCACCGAAGCCGCCACCCGATCGTGGTGCAGCACGAGGAGGTCGCCCGGCTGGCCGGCCGCTGCCGCGTCGTACAACTGAGTGGTGGTGAGTCCGGCCTGTTGGTGAAGGCCGAGCTCGATGAGTCGATCGGCCTGTGCGGTGAGGGCGGGCAGTGGCGCGAGCGTGGTGGGCAAGTACAGACCTCCGGGACGGCGTGGGTTGGCAGGAGTCCAACGCGCGAACTGCCGCAGGGGTTCCCGCCCGGCTCAGCCGGTGGCGCCACCGAACACCACGAGCGCCCAGGCCAGGCAGGCGAAGGCCCCGGTGCTGGCGACGGTGCGGGCGAGGTTCCACGCGGCCCAGCGGGCCTCGCCGAACTCCCTGCGTACGGCGGCAAGGTCGACGTCGCCATCGGGGTCGACCGCCTTGAGGGCGTCGTTGAGGGGGACGTTGACGGCGATCGTGGCCACGAACGTGAAGGCGTAGAGCACGAGCGCGACGCCCAGCCAGGGGAGCGGATCCTCTCGGAGGCTGAGCACGGTTGCAGCCAGCGTGAGCACCAGCGCACCGACGAACCCGCCGGCCATGAACCACGGGTTGATGATCGCCCGGTCGATCGCCTGGAAGCTCCGGATGAACGTGCGGTCGTCGACCTTCCTCAGCCCCGGCATGATCGTGTGCGCGTAGAGCGCGAAGACTCCGGCCGTGAGCCCGGTGGTGATGGTGGCTCCCACCAGGGCGACACCAAGGAGTACGTCGTGCATCTGCTGCTCCGATCTAGCGGGGGACTTCGTCGTGGGACGGCACGGCGTTGGCGCCGATCGACGCGCGCTCGTCGTCGGTGAGCCCCGCGGCGGCGAGGATCTTCTGGACCATGGCGTTCTTGCCCCGGCCGGACTCGTCGATGTCGGCCGCCGACGCCCCGACCTCGCGCTTCACCGCGGCGTACTCGTCCCTCAACCGGGCGTCGCTCCGGAGTGCGTCGCGCACCATCACGTGGTTGCGCAACGACAGCGAGCCGTCGACCACGACGTAGGTGTTGGTGCCGGCCAGCCGGGCCGGCTCCTTGAACGCCAAGCGTTGCGGGATGCCGAGCTCGCCGAGCGGCGCGAAGCCCAGCGACACGAGTACGTCGGAAGCCGCCGCGACGTGCGCTTCACGGACGACGATGTCTCAGTCGATGACCGGCTTCGCGGCGAGCCCGGGCACCGCCGTACTCCCGACATGCTCGATCGACACGATCTGGGTGGCGGCCGCCGTCAAGGCCTCGGCGTACTCATCGCGCAGGGCGTCGAACCGGTGTGGCCACGAAGGGTCGTAGTCGACGACGGAGATCACCAGGCCAACCTATGACGTGGGGGAGGCGCGCACCTGGCCGACTACCCACCGGCCCTCGTCACTGACGAGCCAGCCGATCAGGCGGGCCGGGTCGTTCGGGCTCGCCGACGCGAGCGGCCGGGAACCGCTGGACGACCTCGTCTCGTCGGTCCGGCCGGCCGACTGGAACCGCACGATGGCGGCGTACGGCGATACCGAAGGGCTCGCTGAAGCCCTGCCCGCCGCGATGGTCCAGGGTGTGCTCTCGATCCCTCTTGACGAGGAGAAGAGCTCAGGGGCGCGGCAGGGGCTCGAGAGGCTCGACGAGGGCGCGCGTCGCGCGCGTTGAATTGTGCACAATTGAATTGCGTGCCATTCTTCGTGCATGGGCAACACCACCCGTCTCGACGACCAGCTCTGCTTCGCGCTGTACTCCGCCGCCCGCGCGGCGACCGGCGCCTACCGCAGCGCGCTCGGTGAGCTGGGCCTGACCTATCCGCAGTACGTCGCCCTGTTGGCACTGTGGGAAGAGGACGGCGTCGGCGTGGGTGAGCTGGGACAGCGGCTGTACCTCGACAGCGGCACGTTATCGCCGCTGCTCAAGCGGCTCGAGGCACTCGGGCTCGTCGAGCGGCGGCGTTCGGCGGATGACGAACGACGGGTGCGCATCCACCTGACCGCAGAGGGTAAGGCGATGCGCAAGCCCGTGACGCGCGTCCAGCGCGAGATCGCCGCGAAGGTCGGTCTCACCGCCGAGGAGGTCACGACGCTGCGCACCCTTGCGCGTCGACTCTCCGAAGTTGCCGAGCATCCAGACGAACAAGCACACAACCAAGGAGTCTCATGAGTTCCCTGTACACCGCAGAAGCCCTCGCCACGGGAGCCGGCCGAGCCGGCCACGTGCGCACCTCCGACGGCATCGTCGACACCGACCTGGCGATCCCGAAGGAGCTCGGTGGCGAAGGTGGCGCCGCGAACCCAGAGCTGCTCTTCGCGGCCGGCTACGCGGCGTGCTTCCACTCGGCACTCCAGACCGTCGCCCGGCGTGAGAAGGCCGACCTGGGGGAGTCCTCCGTGGGAGCCCTCGTAGGCATCGGCCCCAACGGGAACGGCGGCTTCGCGCTCGAGGTCACCCTCGAGGTGGTCATCCCCGGCCTGGACCTCGAGGCGGCCCAGCGGCTGGCCGAGATGGCGCACCAGGTGTGCCCCTACAGCAACGCCACGCGCGGCAACATCGCGGTCACCCTCGACGTTGTGGAGGACTGACCAGATGCTCTCCGTGCCCCTCCGCACCCGTGAGATCCACCTCGAGTCCCGGCCCGACGGCTGGCCGACGCCCGACAATTTCAAGCTCGCTGAGGTCGACCTACCCGTGCTCGACGACGGTCAGGTGCTCGTGGCCAACCGCTACATGTCGGTCGACCCCTACATGCGCGGGCGCATGAACGACGTGAAGTCGTACGTCGCGCCGTTCCAGATCGACACGCCGCTCGACGGTGGCGCCGTGGGTGAGGTCATCGCCTCCGCCAGCAACGACGTGGCAGTCGGCGCGACCGTGCTGCACGGCCTCGGATGGCGCGAGCACGCCGTGCTCGACGCCGGCAAGGTCACGGTCGTCGACACCTCCCTCGCGCCGGAGTCGGCCTACCTCGGCGCGCTCGGCATGACCGGGCTGACCGCCTGGGGCGGGCTGCTGCACGCGGCCCGGTTCAAGCCCGGTGACGCCGTCTTCGTGTCCGGCGCGGCCGGCGCCGTCGGAGCCGTGGTCGGTCAGATCGCCAAGGCCTCCGGTGCCTCTCGCGTGATCGGCAGTGCCGGCTCGCCCGAGAAGGTCGCCCGGCTGAAGGAGCTCGGTTTCGATGCCGCCTTCGACTATCACGACGGTCCCGTCTCGGCCAGCCTCAAGAAGGCCGCGCCCGACGGCATCGACGTCTACTTCGACAACGTGGGTGGCGAGCACCTCGAGGCGGCCCTCTCCTCGCTGAACCTGTACGGCCGGGTGGCCATGTGCGGAGCCATCTCGCAGTACAACTCCACCGAGCCGAGTCCTGCCCCCCGCAACCTGGCGCTCCTCATCGGCAAGCGACTCAACGTGCGCGGTTTCCTGGTGGGGGAGTACGCCGACAAGTCGGCCGAGTTCGCTGAGCAGATGGCCGGCTGGCTCGCCGACGGCTCGGTCACGCGGGACGAGACGGTGCGTGAGGGTCTCGACCAGGCTGCGCAGGCCTTCATCGACCTCCTCGGGGGAGCCAACACCGGCAAGATGCTCGTCAAGCTGTAGGCGCCTGTTCGGAACTGTCCGACGTCGGCCCTAGGGTGGTCGGGTGATCCGACGATGAGCAAGATGGATGGACTGCGCGCCATGCGCGAGGCCCGCTACGCGGAAGCCGCGAAGGCAGCCAAGCCGTCAGCAGTCGCCAAGGCGACGAAGAAGCCGGCTCCCAAAGGTGTCGAGGCCAAGCGTCCCGCTGCCACCCCGGAGTCGACCGACTCGCTCCTGTGCGGTCATCGGGCCATCAGCGGGCGCACCTGCACCCGCGAGCACGGTCACGCGGCCAAGAGCCACCGCTACTCGTAGGGGTCGGGAGCGGCCTCGTGCGCTGAACTGTTCGCGTGCGGGACCGGACCCGAGCACCTAGCGTTGCAAGCGATGACCCCTCACCTCTTCGCGCTCTCCTTCGACGCACACGATCCACGCCGACTCGCGCACTTCTGGGCCGGCGTCCTGGGCCGGGAGACGGCCGACGACGGCGTGACGCTGCTGCCGAGTGACGACACCGAGTTCCGGATCCACTTCCTTCCGACCCAGGAACAGAAGGACGGCCCGAACCAGATGCACTTCGATCTGACGAGCACGTCCCTCGAGCACCAGGAACAAACGGTGACGAAGGCGCTCGAACTTGGCGGCCGGCACATCGACATCGGTCAGCTCCCCGAGGAGGGCCATGTCGTGCTCGCCGACCCCGAGGGCAACGAGTTCTGCGTCATCGAGCCGGGCAACAACTTCCTTGCTGACACCGGACTCATCGGAGCGCTGTCGTCCGACGGCTCGCAGGAGGTCGGTTACTTCTGGAGCGAGGCGCTGGGTTGGCCGCTGGTCTGGGACCAGGACGAGGAGACTGCGATCCAGGCGCCGGGCGGTGGTTCGAAGATCACGTGGGGCGGCCCGCCGGTGAGGCCGAAGACCGGTAGGAACCGGCTGCACTTCGATCTCGCTCCACCTGCCGACGGTGACCAGCAGGCAGAGGTCGACCGGCTCGTCTCTCTCGGGGCGACTCGCATCGACACCGGTCGGAGCGAGGCCAGCCGGGTGGCGATGGCCGATCCCGATGGCAATGAGTTCTGTGTCTTGACCCCCCGGTAGCGAGACCGGCGGCCAGTGAGCGACGTGGCGCGGGGTGACGCTGACCCATAGCCGCGGCGTACTTTCCAGCTTCAAGCGCCCCGTCGGGCAAGAGCCTCAAGTGCCAGCTCCGCGAGGAGCGTGCCGGCCTGGCTGAAGCGGACTGAGGAGCAGCAGCGTGTACGCCGCGATGGACTCGTGTCGGTGATGGTGTCGTCAGTGATCATGCGCTCGAGCTCGGCGCGGGTGAACCAGGCCGACCGCATGTCCTGCTCCTCGAGATCTCGCTGAGGGGTGCCCTGCGTCAGGCCCGTCGCGAGGAAGACCCGGCACCGTTGGCTCAACATGCTGGGCATGACGTCGAGCGTGCCGAGCGGGGTCAGCGTGCTGGCCGAGAGCCCGGTTTCCTCGCGCAGCTCGCGTGCGGCCAGCGCCGCCGCGTCGACGTCGAGGCTCTGGTCAGCGGTTCCGGAGGGAAACTCCCAGCGTCGGCCGCCGACCGGGTACCGGTACTGCTCGACGAGATGCAACCGGTCGCCGTCGGACGGGATGATCAGCGCGATGTCCGGGGTGTCCACCACGCCGTAGATGCCGGTGGATCCGTCCGGGCGACGGATCGCGTCTTCCCGGACCGACATCCACGGGTTGGCGTACATCTGTTTGCTGCCAAGGGCTTCCACGGCCTTCAGTGTGCCCGGTCGGAGGAGCGGGGGAGCGTGTCATGCGCCGGGTCGCAGTCACGGCTCGGCGAGCCTGGCCTCGTCCCACGTCCTGTAGATCCAGGTGAAAGGTCCCGACCGTGCCGAGCCTGCTCGCGGTGTTCGCTCATCCCGATGACGAGTCGTTGTCGGCGGGCGACCATCGGCTGCGAATCCCAAAGTGGTATCATCTCGGTATGTCCACCCAGATAGCGGTCCGCCTGCAGGATGAGCTTGTCGAGTACGTCGACAGTCTGGTGCGTGACGGAGCCGGGTCGCGTGCCGCTGTCGTGGCGCGGGCGCTGAATCTCTACCAGCAGCAGCTGCGAGGCGAACGGGATGCGCGGATCCTTGAGGAGTCGGGCGACTACCACGACTTCGACGAACTGGTTGGCCACTCGTCGATCGACGACTGATGCGCGACATACACATTGCGCACCTGGACAAGCCTCGCCCAGTCCTGGTGCTGACGCGCGATCCGGTGCGACCCGCAATGCGCCGCGTGACCGTCGCTCCGATCACCTCGACCGTGAAGGGCCTGAGCACTGAGGTGCCGGTCGGAGCCGCCAACGGGCTGGACCAGCCGTCCGTCGTGAGCTGCGACAACGTCATCACGATCGACAAGGCTGCGCTGGGACGCCACATCGGATTCCTCTTCGAGCGCCAGGAACGCGAACTCACGGCGGCGATCATCAACGCATTCGCGCTGCGCACGGACGACATCTCCTGACCGGGCTGGGGAAAGTCCTCGAAGAGGATGTGGCCGACGATGTCGAGACCGGCCTGGCGGCTCCGTCCCAGGGGCAGACGCGGCAACCATGGCCGCACCACACCAAGGAGACCAGCATGACGAAGTACCTGCTTCTCAAGCACTACCGCGGCGCCCCCGAGGGCGTCAACGACGTCCCGATGGACAGGTGGACACCGGGGGAGGTCGAGGACCACATCCAGTACATGAACGACTTCGCCACCCGGCTCGAGGGCACCGGTGAGTACGTCGACGGCCAGGCGCTCTCGCCCGAGGGCACGTTCGTCCGGTACGACGGGGAGGGCCGACCGCCAGTCACCGACGGGCCTTTCGCGGAGACCAAGGACCTGATCGCCGGTTGGATGGTGATCGACGTCGACACGTACGACCGCGCGCTCGCGCTCGCCGGCGAGCTGTCGGCCGCCCCCGGAGCCGGCGGCAAGCCGATCCACGAGTGGCTCGAGGTGCGCCCGTTCCTGACCGCACCGCCGACGATCACCGAGTGACCTGACCGGCAGATCACGGATAGGACGGACCCGGTGATCGACGAACTGCTGCTGCGGGAGCTGACTCCCTCGGTGATCGGCGTCCTCGTGCGTCGCGGAGTCGACTTCGCGACGGCCGAGGACGCCGCGCAGGAAGCACTCATCCAGGCCGCCCTGACCTGGCAGGACCGGCCGCCGACCGACCCGAAGGGCTGGCTGATCACGGTTGCCTGGCGCAAGTTCCTGGACGCCCATCGCGCCGAGGCCTCCCGTCGCGACCGGGAGCAGAGGGTCGAGGTCGAGCCGCCGCCCGGACCGACCGAGTCCGCGGATGACACGTTGCAGCTCTTCTTCCTGTGCGCCCATCCGTCGCTGACCCCTGCCTCCGCGGTGGCCCTCACACTGCGCGCCGTCGGTGGCTTGACGACCCGACAGATCGCTCAGGCCTACCTCGTGCCGGAGGCGACGATGGCGCAGCGGATCAGCCGGGCCAAACGCACGGTCGGGGGAGTGCGGTTCGAGGAGCCCGGCGACCTGGCGACGGTGCTGCGGGTGCTCTACCTGGTCTTCAACGAGGGCTACACCGGTGACGTAGACCTGGCGGCCGAGGCGATCCAGCTCACCCGGCAGTTGGCGTCGATGACCTATGACGCGGAGGGCGCGGGGCTGCTGGCGTTGATGCTGCTCCACCACGCTCGACGACCGGCGCGGACGCGGCCCGACGGGAGCCTGGTCACCCTGGGGGAGCAGGACCGATCCCGCTGGGACACGGGGCTCATCGCCGAGGGTGTCGACGTCCTGCAGACAGCGCTGGGTCGTGACCGACTCGGTGAGTTCCAGGCCCAGGCCGCCATCGCCGCCTTGCATGCCGACGCGCCGCGCGCCGAGGAGACCGACTGGGTGCAGATCGTCGGCTGGTACGACGAGCTGCTCCGGCTCACCGGCAGCCCCGTCGTGCAGCTCAACCGGGCCGTCGCGATCGGTCAGGCCGATGGCGCCCGGGCGGGCCTCGCAGCCCTGGCCACCGTGAACCCCGACCTACCGCGGCACACCGCCGCCGCGGCGTACCTGCACGAGAAGGCTGGTGACCTGCCGACTGCGGCGCGGTTGTACGCCGACGCCGCGCGGTCCGCCCACAATCTCGCCGAACGTGACCACCTCACCCGACAAGCGGCGCGGATCAATCACGCGCTGCCGCGCGGAGATGACGGGATCTAGGGAACACGTCCGATTGCCATGAGGTGGTTGCTCATGTCCCGAATCCCCGGAAGATGCCCGGTCTTTCGAGCCAGGGTCAGGGCGGCGCTCAGAAGCTCCGGGTCCTCGCCGTGGATGTGCTCCAAGGCGAGCCCGGCGACGCCTTCGATGGCACAGAGCTCGACGTCTTCCAAGCCGACATCAAGAAGGTCGGCTTCAAGCTCCTCGGCGGTATGAAAGTGACCTGCGGGGAAGCGTCCTCCCGGTGTGGGTGTGCCGTGCTCGAGAAGCGCGATCCATTCCTTGGGGTAGGGATGGGGGATGCCCTCGGCCAGGGTCACGACTGCGTGGCGGATGAATCGGGGGATCACGGCAGCGAAGATCAGCCCGTCAGGGTTGACGACGCGCACAGCCTCCCGCAAGCAAGCGCGGCGTTCCTCCTGTGAGTGCAGGTGGTAGAGCGGCCCGAAGAGCAGTGCCGCATCGAAGGTGTCAGCTTCGAACTCCAACTGGCGAGCGTCGCCGACCTGAGCGGTAAATGTGCCGTGCCGTTCGGCCCTGATGACCTGCGTCCCCACCGGGTCGATCAGAGTGACGTGATGCCCCGCATCCGCAAGAGCCGCGGCGTGGACACCAGTGGCACCACCGATGTCGAGAATCCTCGAATGCGGGGCGATGCGGTCAGTGATGATTTCCTGCGCGCGATGAACTCGAGTGCTCCCTGGGCGGAGCGACTTGTGAGTCGTGCGGATTCGTCGAACTGGCTGCCGTAGTAGGCCTGAATCGCCTCATCGATCGTCCCTTGTTCCATGCCCGGAGCGTAGATGCCGCGAATGCGACTCGGGGGACCACGACACCCCTATTGTCCGTGGTTGGACGCTAGTTCCCGGCGGCCGTAGAGAACTCCTCGAAGCCCGACGGCGTCGTAATCTGCAGGATGTGCAACGGCTCCTCGGGGCCAACGAGGAAGGTGCGCGGCGGGCCGAAGGGGAGGAGCACAAAGCTGCCCGGCCCGGCGGCGAGTTCCGGCCGCCTGACGACGTACGGGGCGACTCGATTGACGAAGACTCCTTGGTCGGCATGATGTATCGATCGGATCCGGGGATCAGTAAGTCAGGGTCGATGTGGGAGCGCAGGATGCCGATCTCAACAGCTGCCACGCCGGAGTCGGCGTCACCGACGTCGTGGATTGCCTCAACTCGTCCCTCTAGATGAATCTGGAACTCGCGATCGCGCGGCGGGCTCACAACATGTGACTCGATTGCGGTGAGGCCGGCCACGTCGAACTTGTCTCTCGCGAACACATATCCCTTGGCGGCCTTGTGAGGCTGAACGACCGGGGTTCCGGTGTGTGAAGATTGAGGGTGGTCCGCGAGGTGGTGTCCAGTCCGAGCATGCAGCTTTTGCCGAGCCACCACGCCGAAGACATCGGCGCCAGATTGGGCGTCCCGTCTTCGTTCAGTGTGCTGATGAGAATCACTGGCGTGCCGTAATAGTTGACTCTCGGCTCGAAGGTGCGGTGGGTGCGCCAGGGGAGCGGTGAGCCTCGGCGCAACAGGTCGAGGGGTCAAGCCTCCACCACCGGCTGCCGACAAGGGTCAGCCGGCGTCCCAGGGCAGGGCGATGTCGGGCGCTACCGCCTGCTGGAGTCGTTGCTGGGCAGCAGCGCGGGCGTGCGCGTAGCACTGCTCGTCGTCGAGCAGGGATCCGACGTTCGCCGCGTCCAGGACGGCCTGGAGCTCGAAGGCGAGTTGTTGAACGTCGAGGGCGGGAAGCAGTTCGCCGAGCAACCTTGCGTCGTCGAGGGTCTGCCCAAGCAGGGACATCCACTCGCGATGGGCCGCCACGAGCGCATCGCGGACGGCTCCTGGTCGCCCGCCGAACTCCAGGCTCGCCCGCGCAAAGAAGCAGCCGCCGCGGAATATGCGTGCCTGGGAGTAGGCGATCCACGACTCACTGAGGGCCCACACGCGTGCCAGCCCTGGAGGCACCCGCATGGCTGGCGCCACAACAGCGTCGGCGTAGATCGCCCGAGCGGCCCTGATGGTGGCGAGCTGGAGTTCCTCCTTGGCGCCGAAGCGAGCAAACAGGCCGCTCTTGCTGATCGACAGGTCGGTGGCCAGCTGTCCGATTGAGATGCCGTCCAGGCCGTGCAACGAGGCAACCTGCACAGCCCGGGCCAGCACCGCGCGCCGGGTTTCACTGCCCCGCCGCAGGCGGCCGTCCGTCTCGTCGAGCGCGGTCTCGTCCATGGACTCGACACTAGCAAGAAGAAGACTTGACATCTCTAACTAACAGTACGATCGTTCGTTCTCTTATGACTCAACTCGAGACTGCTCCAGTCCCTCCGATCCCGGCCGGGCCCACGAGCATGACCAGCCGCACGGTCCGCCACGCCATCAACACCACAGCGCGGGTCTCGCCAAGCCTCGCCGGACGGATGACGTTCGAACTGTGGCGCCGGCCGCTGGCCCGCGGGCCGGTGCGTCCCGCGGAGCGGCTTGTTCACGAGTCGGCCGACGTGGGTGAGCTGGTACACCGTGGCCGGACTGTGGTGACCTACACGTGGGGCGACGGCCGACGCCCCGTCCTGCTGGTGCACGGCTGGCGAGCTCGGGCCTCGCGCTATGCGCTCCTTGTCACCGCACTAGTGGAGGCCGGCTACAGCCCGGTCTCCTACGACGCGCCTGGCCACGGTGGCTCCGCGGGTCGCGCGGTGACGATCCTCGACCACGAGGCGATCATGCGCGGGCTGGCCGAGCGTCACGGTCCTTTCGATGCGGTGGTCGGACACTCACTCGGGGCGTTGTTCACCCTCTATGCCGTGCGCCAAGGGGGCCTGTCGCCAGCCCGGGTGGTGGCGGTCAGCGGAATGGGCGAGTTCGGCTACCTCGTCGACGCATTCTGCGACGGCTTGAGGTTGAGCCGCGTGGTGGCCACTGGGCTGCGACGCTCGATCGAACGCTCACTCTTCGACGGTGACGCCGAGATCTGGCGCCGTTTCTCCGTGGACAGCCCCGCCGACTGCGACCTGTTAGTGGTCCACGACTCCGACGACGCGGTGGTGAGCCCCGCACAGGCGAGGGTGATCACCCGGACCTACGGCCGGCGGGCGACGTACGTCGAGACGGCGGGGCTAGGGCACAGCCGCATCCTCGACTCCCCGTCGGTGGTCCAGGCGGTGGTCAACTTCATCGGCCGGGAGGGCCGCGCAGATGACTAGCGTCGCCGAGGCGGCCGCTCAGTTATGGCCGGCGGCCCGGCTCCTGAGTGCGCTGTCCGTCCGGCCGGCGGGGCCCGAAGACCGTGAGGGAGTAGTACAGCTGCTGGCTGGATCGTCCGCGGACGCCCTCCACCAGCGCTTTCTCGTCGGCTTCGGTGGACCGCCACTAACCGCCCTGGTCGACCGCCTGCTCGCCCGTGACGCGTCATCACGATCGGTGCTCGCACTGGCCGGCGAGGCTGTGGTGGGCCACGGCATGTGTGCCCACGCGAAGTCGTGGCAAGGGCGGCCGGCCGTAGAGATCGCGCTGCTGGTGCGAGACGACCAGCGAGGACGCGGAATCGGCTCAGCGCTCCTGTACGCACTACGCGACGAGGCGGTCGCGATGCGGGCGGAATGGATCCAGGTCACCACCGCCGCCGACAACCGGGTAGTTACCGCGATGGTGAGGGCACACGCACCGGGACTGCAGCCGAGCTCGACGGCACTGCGCTGACCTACCATCTGCCCGTGCCAAACGCCCGGCGCCTACAGCCAGCGAACGATAGCCAAGCGCAGGCGGTGGGTCATGGATCCAGAACACCGAGAGCGTCAGAAAGTTGGCGGTTGCGGACGTCGCTGGCGGCGGCCGACCCCATGTAGAAGCCGCCGCCGTGGATATCCATGACCACGCCACTCGCCGACGTGCCCACAGGAGCGTGAATCCGCAGCGGAACCAGGTGGCCGCCGGCGTCGACAAGCACTTCGACAGGTGGCGGATTCGACGGGGCGGGTGCGGCGCTTTGGGCTCGGACAGCGCGAAGCTCCTCCCAGCTACTTGGGCCCCTGCCCGCTAAGCGTCTCGCATAGAAGGCGCGGGACTCGTCAATGAGAGGCAATAGGCGCGGGTCTATCAGCTTGGTGAGTCCGAGTTTCATCGCGACTCACCTTACGGGCCCGGGTCCGGTAGCCATTGTGGGAGTTGGTCCGCTCCGAGGACCGCTCCCCGTACGGAGCCCCGCATATCGCTTCGGCTGGCCTCGGCCGACATCAACGCCTGCTCGAACGGGACAGCATCGATCGCACGTCGGGCTCCCTCGTTGGTGACGGGCAACCTTACGCAGGCGAGTGGCTACAACATCAAGAGCAACCAATGGTTGCGTACGCCGGGTTTCGTGCCGTACCGTTATGCGCAACCAAATGTTGCAGGAAGTTGGAGACCCATGGAATTCGAAACCATCGAGCGCGAACTCCGCATCGACGCCTCGCCGGAGGTGGTCTACGAGGTCATCAGCAGTCCCGGGCACATCAAGCAGTGGTGGGGTGGCGCGGAGGCCGACCTCGATGCGGCCGCCGAATCGGTTGGGGAGCTTGCCTGGCGTGACGAGACCGGCGCCCGGGTGCACGTCGTACCGATCACTGTCCTGGTCGCAGATCCGCCCCGGTTGTTCTCCTTCCGCTGGGTGCATGACGAGGGTGAGGTCGCGGGACCCGGCAACTCGTTGCTGGTGAACTTCGAGCTGGTCCCGTTGGGCAAGGGGACCGTTCTTCGGCTGACCGAGTCCGGGTTCCGCGAGAAGGGCTGGGAGGCAGCGGTTCTGGAGGAGCAGTACCAGGAGCACGTCGAAGGCTGGGACCGTTTCGTTCCGAGCATCGGCGAGTACGTCGCGCGGCTGGTGTCCACGCCGTGAGCGTCGTCGTCGACGACGACTTGTGGTCGGCGATCGGGGACCCGACGCGGCGTCGAATGTTCGACCTGCTCCTCGCGGACGGCGACGGAACGGCAACCAGTCTCAGTGAGCAGCTGCCGGTGACGCGTCAGGCCGTCGCGAAACATCTGGGGGTGCTTCACCGGGTCGGCTTGGTCCAGGTGACGCCGATCGGGCGGGAGATGCGCTACCGGGTCGACGACGCCCAATTCGCCCGTGCGGTGGCGCAGCTCGCTCTCGTCGGGGCCACCTGGGACGCCCGACTGGGGCGCATCAAGCAGATCGCGGAAGCGATTCAGCGCACCAAAGAGCAGTGATCCAATCAATCTGAGAAAGAGGAACACAAGATGGCAGACATTCTTCACAGAATCGGAGTCAAGTCGGCGTCCTTGGACGACGTCTACGACGCACTGACCACCGTCGAAGGGCTCTCCGGCTGGTGGGCGACCGACATGCGAGGCGAGACCGAGGTAGGCGGAGTGCTCCAGTTCCGATTCCTGCCCGGCGGCTTCGACATGAAGATCCTGGAACTCCATCCCGCCAAGCACGTGCTGTGGGAGGTGGTCGACGGGCCCGAGGAGTGGATCGGCACCAGGGTCAGCTGGGACCTCAAGCAGGAGGACGACTTCACGATCGTTCTCTTCAAGCACGAAGGATGGCGGGAGCCGGTCGAGTTCATGTACCACTGCAGCACGAAGTGGGCGACCTTCCTGATGAGCCTGAAGACCCTCGTCGAGACCGGAACGGGCGCCCCCGAGCCGCATGACGTCAAGATCAGCAACTGGCACTGAGCCCTGGGGGAGTCACTCTGACAAGAACTCGTGGCGGCGGGAGATGCCCATGTGCTCGGCCATCTTCCGCCCGTCGCAGAGCCATGTCAGGTGCGAGCGCTTTGCTGGGTGATTCGCCGGAGGCGGCTTGATGGTGCTGTTCCTGAGGACGAGCGCTTCGCCTTCGAGCGGGTCTGCGAACTGGCACTCTCGTCGAGAGTTGTCCGCCAATCTCACGTGAGATGACGAGCGATGGGGGCTGGGACGGGCGGGTCCGCGGCGTCGCCAAATAGGCGCTCAGGACCGTTGACACCGATCTTTGCCGACGTGTGCAACGTCCTTGCCCCCGATCTCGTGGTCGTCGGAGGTGAGCTGGGGCACTGGCGCTCGCCGCCGCTTCGCTTGAAGAGCGGTGATCGCGCTGAGACTCAGGACGAACGTTGAGGAGCCCCCGTGTGAGGCTACGGAAGAAACCTCCCGAGGAACTTTCGTCACATGGTCGACCCGGTACGTCTGCCTCGGTCGGTCGGCCCGAAAGGGCCCGTTGATCAGCAGAAACAGAATCGTGGGTCACGACGAGTTCTCATTTGTGCGACTCGTCCTACATGAACGCCGATAACTGACATTATGTAAGTCTGTAGTCTGCGTATTGCATCAGATGAATCAACCACGCGGGCCGAGTCCCACTACCCCGGCGGCAGCGACGACCGTGCTGCTGACCTGCGGAAACGCTTCTGCAGAACGGCGTCTTCCAGGGACCTGCCAGGCCGGCTCGTCCGGCCGAGCCCTGGGCGCGGTACGCCGGGCGGTCAATCACGGCGCCTTGATCGGTCAGGGCGTTCGGAAGCTGACACCAGTCGGCAATGCTTCCTTGGTCTTCTCGACCTCCGCCGCCGAGCCCCACGATGGCTCCTGCCACTCGACGAACTCGTTCGGGATCACTGGGTTGATGCGCCTGATCTCTTTGGCGGCGAACTTCGGCAGCCGTGCCTTCTTGAGCGTCGGAATAGCCAGTAGATCATCAACTGACTTTGATGCGGGTCGGACGCCGAACATGTTCACCTCCTCAAGTGGCAGGCCCCGAAGCGGTTCAAGGGTGTCGACCTGCGTGACCTTGCTGCCGTCCCAGCTCGGGCGCGTCTCAAGGATCAGGCGGCGCAGGGAGCTCAGGCTCCCCAGGGCATCGAGGCTGGTCACGTGCGGCAAGTGCTGGACCCGGAGTTGCTCAAGCCGCTGAAGCGGCCGTAGCGCGTCGAAGGTGGGTGCGAGCCAATCGAACACCTCGAGAGACACGAGGTTGGTCAGTGCTCCGATTGCATCCCAGCGCTCGTACCGGCAGGCGAACATGCGCGCGTGCGTGATCGTCAGCGGATCGTCGAGTCTCGGGAAGTCGACGGAACGATCACCCCGGATGTCGACCTCTCTCGCCACGCACGGAGACTAGTGGTCCGCGTGGGAAATAGTCATCGGGTTGATGAAGTGAAATCATGGGCGCATGGCGAATCGACCTGCTCCGGCCCTGGTGCTGCGTGATGGTGACCGGGACAAGCTCGAGCGACTGACTCGCTCCTCGACGGTCTCGGCTGGTGCGGCTCAACGGGCTCGGATCGTGTTGCTGGCAGCCGACGGGGTGCCGAACGACCAGATCTGCGAGCTCGTCGGGTGCGGCCGTCAGAAGGTGCTGCAGTGGCGGGGCCGCTACCAGGGCAAGGGCATGGCCGGGCTCCTCGACCGGCAGCGTCCGGGCCGTCCGCGCACGATCGACCATCGCAAAATCGTGGCCGAGACACTGAAGCCCCCGCCGAAGAAGCTCGGCGTGACGCACTGGTCCACGCGGCTGTTGGCGGCTCGGTTGAAGGTCAGCGCCTACACCGTCGCGGAGGCTTGGCGTTCCTACGGGGTCAAGCCGTGGCGCTCGGAGTCGTTCCGGTTCTCCACCGATCCCGAACTCGAGGCCAAGGTCATCGACATCGTCGGGCTGTACCTGAACCCGCCAGAGAACGCGATCGTGCTGTGCGTGGACGAGAAGTCCCAGATCCAGGCACTGGACCGCACCATGCCGGTCCTTCCGATGCAACCCGGGCTCGTCGAACGCCGCTCTCACGACTACGTCCGCCACGGCACCACCACCTTGTTCGCCGCGCTGGAGATCGCCACCGGGAAGGTCACCGCCGCTCTCAAGCCGCGGCACCGCAACCAAGAGTTCCTCGCGTTCCTCAAGCAGGTCGAACGCGCCTACCGCGACGTCGTCGACGAGACCGGCCAGCCCGTCGATCTGCACCTGGTGATGGACAACTACGCCGCCCACAAACACACCAACGTGAAGAACTGGCTCATCGAGAACCCGCGCTTCAAGATCCACTTCACCCCGACCCACGCCTCCTGGATGAACCTCGTCGAGGTCTGGTTCTCCCTCATCGAACGCCAAGCCATCCGCCGCGGCGTGTTCACCTCGGTCAAGGACCTCAACACCAAGATCCGCACCTACATCGACTGCTGGAACGAACGCTCCCACCCCTTCGTCTGGACCAAGACCGCCGACGAGATCCTCACCAAAGCCAACCGGATGAAGACTTCAAATCCGGACCACTAGCGCCCGGCAAAGCCCGGTACCGTCGCGTTCGTGAACCTGTGGGCGGACCGAAAGGCGAAGGCTGAGCTCGCCCGCCTATTGAAGGGGCGGCCGAACTTCCACGTGCGCTTCAGCGAAAGCCAGGTCGCAGCAAGTCTCTGGGACTATGGCGAAGACAGGGTCGCTGAACGGGCTCTGGTCATGTCTCCAGGCGAGCTCGCCGACATCCAGGCGATTGCTGCCAGCTATGAGGAGCCGGACTACCCACTGCCACTGACGGGCCAGCGGATCACGCACAACCACGTGTGCGCGTTCGCTGCGATCAGCTACTTCGAGGGACGGGTGCGGCCACTCACCAGGACGCGCCGACGGCCCGAGAAGGATCGGCCTCTTCATCTACGGCCGTCGCCGCCGGCTGCTGGCCTGTAGTCCAGCCGACCGGCCCGAGCCTCAGATCGACAACGCCCCGGTCATCCAGTCTTCGAGGAACCGCAACACGGTAGGTGCGACCCACCTTCGGCTGTCGTCTTCGTGGTCCCACACGAACACCTCGCGGTTGCCGCTCAGGGCCACCGCGAACTGGTCGCCGTTGCCGGCGTCAGCGAAGAAGACAAGCCCCTGAAACGGCATGTAGAGCTGTTGGAAGTCACCACTCTCTCTGAAACGCGCATTGTCTTCCGCGATGCGGTGAGCGCTCCACAAGAGGCAGAGGCCGTACTCCCCCTGGATGCCATTGGTCTCAGCCAACAGCCGCCTGAGCTCATCCGGGAGGTCGTGGCCCAGGCGTGCTTCGCACATCCGAACGTCGTCGGCGGTCGCTGGAGGGCTGAACGACGCTTCACCCCATTGCCGAATCTGCTCCACAAGCACGACGACATCATCCCCCAGCGTTCTGGGGTCGTGCGCCTTCTCTCGCGGGTGGTCGGGGCGGGAATACGTCCGGACTTGATACGCAGCGTGTCCAGTAATTGCTTTTGGACACAAAGTCGAAGCACTCCCCCAGGGCCATGATCGTTGCTGCGACATGAAGGTCGGTGACCGCGGGACGGCCGCGGTGGGACTGGGCGTTGCGCATGCGCGCGAGGCCGCGCATCAAGTCGGTGTAGCCGTGGTGCAGGTTGATTCCGGTCCTGGTGTCAGAACTGAGGCGGACTTTCGGGGTCTTGCCCCCGAAAGCCTGGTTGATCAGGTCTTCGCCGTCCAGGTCAAGTCCGACCTTGAGGTGGATCAGGTCGGCCAAGAGTAGATGGGCGGCCGAACCAGCAGTTCACAAGATCGCCCCGTCCGATCGGGCATCAAGGGCGGGGGCCACTCATCACCGAACGCCGGGTGTCCCGTGCCGGGACCCCATGGCCGTGAGCCGGGCGCGCCCGGCGAGAACTGGCTCGTGCGCGGAAGCGACGAGGGCCGAGCTGGGCGTTAGGTGCCAAGTGCAGGCTCCAGCTCGAGACAGGCGATGTCCTGCGATTGCGTGGCCACCGCACGCGGCGCGTTAGCTGCTGGATTCGCGAGTCCTCCGCAATAGGCTCGGGGGCGCGGCGGCGTTCGTTGCGCATCTCGCGGCGATAGATGGCCTCCGACCGGCCACTCGTGGTGCGGCTCGGAGAACATGGAGTGGGCCAGACCCAGCGCAAAGCGTGTTGAGAGTTCTGCCGATCAGCCTGGCGGCGCGCTGCCGTGTCGGTGCGCCACCTTCCACTCGCCGTCTTCACGCCGGTAGATCTGCGTGGCTCGCAGGGTGTAGGTGCTCGGCACTCCGTTGACCGACGCCGAGGTGTGCTCGAACCCAGCGGTGTAGGCGACATCACCGAACACCTCGGCCTCCAGCAGCTCAAACTCGTACGAGGTGCAGTCCGAGAAGCTCTCCGCGAGATGCGCAAAAAGTTCATCGAGCTCCGCCTGCCCGCTGGCGTTCTTCCAAGCGCCGAGCACAGTGACCGGGTCGTTCCGGGACCAGATGGCACGCCGCGGGGATGCGTCGCCGTTGTGGACTGCCACCTCTGCGTCCCTGAGCACCGTGTCAACCCAGATGACGAACTCCTCGCGCTGCCTCATCCCTCCATGCTCCTCCACATTGACCTCACTGGCACGGAAAGGAGAGTCGCGGCGATGCGCGTCTTGCCACTGCTCCCGCAGGCGGTGCTATGACGCACCTGGCTCTCACGTCGTATAGGCCCGCGAGCGTCCACGAGGAGGAATCACACTCCAGGCGGGCGTGTGTGAGCCGCTGAGCCTCGGCTAAGAACGCATGACACGCTCCGACCGACGCCCAGCCTCAGTTGCGGCCGGTTGGGATCCGTACTGGGTCGCGCGCGTCAGGCTCCCGCAGCCACGAACTCTCGGACGAAGTCGTGCAGCGATGTGGTCTTCACTCCGAAGGTTCGCGAGAATTCGCTCATGTCGAGCGGCGACTCGTAGAGCTCCAGCGACGCGAGCAGCTCGGCCACGAAGTCGGGCAGCCCCGGCACTGGTTCGCCTGGCGGAACGGTCTGGACTGGGATCACCTGCCCGAGCACCTCGGAGAACGCGTCAACGACGTCGCGCCACGTGACAGGTTCACCGCCTATCGCGAGCACACGGTTCGCGGCTTCCTCCCGCTCGACCGCGGCCACCGCGTAACCCACCACGTCCTGCATGGCGACCAACGAGTGCCGCTGCTTGCCCTCCCCGACCAGGGTCACCGCACCACCCTCGAGCGCCGGCCCGATGATGAAGGGGAACCAGACGTCCATGAACGGGTCGGGTTGCAGGATCGTCCACGAAAGCTCGCTCACTTTCAGCGCTTGTTCGGTTTCGCCCTTCGCTCGCACGAACGGCACGACGTGATCCACGCTCGCGCCGAGCACGGACACGAACACGAAGTGCCGCACGCCTTCTGACGTGGCGGCGGCGATCAGGTTGCGGTTGCCGAGCCGATCAACGGACTCGATCGTGTCCTCTGCTTGGCGAGGTGCAATCGCGTTCGCCGTGGTCACCACGACATCGACACCCTTGCAGGCCTTCCGGAGCGAATCGGGGTCCCTTAGGTCGCCGCGTACGGTTTCAGCCCGCGCGTCGTCGAAGCTGGAACCGTCGCGGACCAGCACACGCACGGCCTTTCCACTGTCAAGCAACGCTCGAGCGATGCTGCCACCGAGGCGTCCGGTCGCACCGACGACGAGAATCATGACGGTTCCATTCCGGTCACCACGCGCCGCGTGTGCGCGTCCACGTCCCCGCTGGCCTCCTCGGCTGGCTCGAGATAGAAGCGCGCGGACGAGATCACGTCGCCCGTGATCCCGAAGATGACGACTCCACGCATGAGAAACGGCCCGCCGTCCTCGCAGCGGGATCCGGACATGTCCCATTCCGTCCAGACCTGGTCATCACTCTCTGCCCGGCGCAGGACTGCCGCTTGCATGTCGGCGACGCCGGCGAAGATCTCCGTCCAGTTCGTCCGCACCTGGTCGCTGCCCCTGAAGCCTCGCTGCGGGTGGACGGGTGTCTCGTTGACGTAGTCGTCGGCGAAGCACGAGACCAAATCCTCGAGATCGTATCCATTGACCGCCCCCACAAGCCGGTCGATCACGGTGCTCATGTTGCCTCCTCACTATCTACTACAGTAGCATGTAACGAAATGGTGATTCATGTCAAGGCCACCCGCCGCTATGACTCCACTGGCCGCAGAGCACGTGCGCTCCACACGCGCACGGCCATACTCGCCGCCGCCGAGCGGCAGTTCCTCGAAGATGGCTACGGCACGGCGACGATCGCCTCGATCGCCCAGGAAGCCGTTGTCTCCGTCGAAACCATCTACAAGTCCTTCGGCAGCAAGTCACGGCTGGTGCGGGAAATCTACGAGCGCGGACTAGAGGGCCGAGGGGACACGGGCGCCTACGAGCGGTCAGACGAGATGCGCGACCGGGAGAGCGATCCCCGGACGATCATGCGCGAGTGGGGACGCCTCTCCGCCGAGGTGGCGTCCGTCGTGACCCCCATCCGGATCCTGATGCGCCACCTCGCGCTGACGGACCACGAGATCGCGGCGGTGCTTGAGACCGCGGAGACCGAGCGGCTCGCTCGGATGCGGCACCATGCTCGGTTCCTCAAGGCGCGGGGGCACTTGCGCGAGGGCGTGACCGTGTCCGAAGCCACCGACCTCCTCTGGATATGCAGCTCGCTCGAGATCTACGAACTGCTGGTGATGGGGCGTGGCTGGTCGCCCGCCCGCTTCGCGCGTTACGTCGGTAACCTCATGATCACCGCCATGCTCTAGGTCCGCTGCGCAAGCGTCTCGGCTCTGCCGCTCGCGTGAGGCGTCAACTCGAGCGGTCACCGACGTCGGTCCTGTGCGCTCAGGGCCGTTCGCGATCGAGGTGACCGGCTTACGGGGTGCAGATCGGTGCCCCACGGTCGCGCCTCTATCTGGGTGCACTAACGCGGGGGAAAGACACATCCGGCTTGCGCACGATTCGGGCGGGACCGGTCCTTGGCGGTACGGCTCCGTCTCCGGCGCTTGCTCAGCAGCCGAACACCGACCAGCAGATCTCGTTTCGGAGTTCCTGGTCGTCGAGCACGAGTTCGCGGATAGCCTCCGGAAGATGTTCACGCTGCCAGCGACACTCGCGCTGCCCTGCGAGTTCGCGGTCGACTGCCGGCGCAGCGGCACGGACAGCTTTGATGGCGTAGGCGGCTGCCCCGAGTTCGTGAGCGGCGACGTGGGCTACGGCCCCCGCCTGACCAGCGGCGTAGGCCGCGTGCCGGGCCGGCCCTTTCATGTCTTGGGCCGCTCCCATGGCGTGGCCTCCCGCCGCGCGGGCCTCCATCATCGTGACCTCCCCGCGAACCCAGGCGCGGGCGTGCTCGATCGACTCCCGCGGTCGCGGGTCGTCAGGCCGGACCATCTCGAAGAGGTACAGGACGTGCTCTGCGCAGGTCGCCGCCCACTGAGCAAGTAGGTGATGATGCGGATCTGTGAGCGTTCCACCCCGGCGAAACGTGATGAAGCGAGGGTCGCGGACCTCCGGGAGGATCATGACAACGTGCTCCTCGAGGGCTCCGACTGCGTGGTCAACCGTAGCGCCGCCCCAGCGCCAGGTCATCTCCAGACCTCGAACGGATCCCACCCACGTCCTCGCCTTGGCGTGAGTGAGCGCAAGGGGTCAGCGGCCCCACATGCGGGGTAAGACTGTGACCCACGTGGACGCTGATCCTGGCAACCGAGCAAGAGAGGATGGCGGGCTGGTCCCGCTTGGCCGCACGGAGCACGGCCGCCCGCGCGGACCCGGCGGCCATAGCAGTGGGGAGCCGGAAAGACGCGGTGGTTGCGGCGGGCGAGACCGCCCCGCACCATGTCATCCTGGGGATCAAGCGAGAGCCGGGACGCTGTTCACCCTGCGCTTCGCGCTTGAGCCTGTCTGCGGAGACAAGTCGGTGAGGGTCCCAGCAGGCCGAGTACTTCGAAGAATGCTCGCCGCGAGTGAGGGGGCCGAGATGGCGATGCTTCAGGCCAACAAGGATGTGGTTCTGCGGTTCTACGAAGGCTGGAACCGCGGCTCGATCGACTTCGAGGCGTTCGTGGCTGACGAGATGATCAACAATCAGCCAGAAGCCGAGCCCGAGCGGGGTCGGGACCGCTTCACCGCGGCGATCCGTGGGGTCATGACCGCCGTGCCCGACTCACAGTGGGACGTCGTCGACATGATCGCCGAGGACGACCGCGTCGCTGTCCGGATCACGTGGTCGGGGACATACGGGGGCCCGCAGTTCCGCGGGGCGACGATCCCGGAGCCGGCGCGCTTCTCCGTTGAGCACATCCACATTTGCCGCGTCGCCGATGGCCGTTTGGCCGAGCACTGGGTTGTCCGCGACGACCTGACCATGCTCCACCAACTTCACGCCATCGCCCCCTGAGCAAGGTCCTCGAAGCGGATGCCTCGGTGCGGGCATAGGACATCGAGGAGTCGTGATGCCGAGTGGCTTTGGAGACGCGGGCAAGAGAGGCTCCACGTTCCCCAACCCCCTGATTGCCCAACGCAGCCGCGTCTAACTGGGTGATAAGGGGCACGCTGAGGGAGTTCGCGTCCCGGTGGCGGATCCCCAACCGACACACACTCCAGGCCTGCCACCTAGCGACCGCAGAACACCGCCACTTATCGCCGACGGTCACATGGTTGACGACCGGGCCCGGGGCGGTCCGCCGAAAACGACCGATTCCGGTGCGCAGTTTCGGCGGCCTCGACGCGAAGCGTGGGGACACCCCGCGAGGAACTGCGCCTCGCGATCGTCAAGTGGATCGCGACCAAGTACAACCCACGCCGTCGTCAACGCGCCCTTGGCACGCTCACCCCAGTCGAGTTTGAGATGATCTACGTAGCCGCAGACGCGTCGTAGGAACCATCAACCCCAAGTGTCAACCAAACCGGGGGCACACCCCTCCCCTCGCGCGTCGCGTCTTGGCCGATGCCCTCGCATGGCACGAACTCAACAACCGACCATGGGCCGCTCCCTCTACGCGTTCCTCATGATCCCCCAACTGGCCGCGTGTCACAGTCGTGCCACTTCCCACCTCTCATGTTCGTGAGGGGGCCATCCGGGCCCCCGTCATCGAAAGGACGCGACATGACCGCTATCGAGCTCGCCCGCTTCACTGTCCGGCAGCAGGACATCGACACCATGCTTGCCCGTCGGCCGGCGATGGCCGACGCTCTGCGGGAGCGGATCCCAGGGTTCATCGACCTGAGGCTCGTTCGGCTGGACGAGCACACGTGGCTCGACATCGTCGAATGGACGGACCGCCCCGCCGCCGAGGTCGCCCAGGCCGCCGTCATGCAGGTGCCCGAGTGCACGGCTGTGTTCGAGCTCATCGACCAGGTCGTCAGCATGGAGCATGGTGCCGTGGCATTCCACGCAGGCAGCGCGGAGACAGTACGTGCCTGAAATGCCGTCAGACGACCGCCTGCGCGCCCTCACCGCGCAGGCGGTCGGCGGTGACGCCGCAGCCCTAAATGAGCTGTGCGGACACCTGCAGCACGTCGTGTACAGGCTCGCCCTGCGGTTCTTCTCCTCCCCCCAGGACGCCGAAGACGTGACGCAGGAGATCCTGCTCAAGGTGGTGACCCACCTGAGCGCCTACGAAGGCCGGGCGAAGGTGACGACCTGGGTCTATACGATCGCGTCGCGACACCTGCTGCAGAGCCGTCGTCGGGCTGTCGAGGACAGCGTGCGGGGGCCGCAGGCCTTCGCCGAGTGGCTGGATCGAAACCTCAGCGAGATCGAGCCCGACGTCGCGGACCAAGCGCAGTACGAGGAGCTGTGCGGAGAGGTTCGCATCGCATGCACGTACGGGATGCTGCTCTGCCTGAGCAGGAACCTACGCATCACCTACCTGCTCGGTGATCTGATCGGCCTGCCGGACACGGACGGCGGTGCTGCGCTGGGAATCACACCGGCGGCCTTCCGGCAGCGACTTGCGCGCGCCCGGCGGACCATGCGATCGATCATCGCGGGCCGCTGCGGCCTTGTACGGGCAGAAAACCCCTGTCGGTGCAGCCGCCAGGTGGAATCCAGCATCCGCTACGGCATCCTCGATCCGGGCCGGTCGGTCTGGACGTCGCACCCGGGGGTCACCGGACCCGTCCCGGCGACCACGCTCCAACGCGCCGCCGATCAGCTCGACCTGGCGGAGGCACGGGCCGAGGTGTACCGCACGGACCCGGAGTACCTGGCGCCGGACGCCGTCCTGCAGCGACTGCGGCAGGCGTGCCCGGACCTGCTCGGGACTGGGTAATCCATCACGTCGCGGGCTCAACTGCGGACCGAAGCGGCCCCCTTCCGGGTCTCAGGGGGCCGTTTCGAACGCTCGCTTGACGGCGAGGCTGTCCTCGAGGATGTGCTGCTTGGTGATCAACCCGTCAGAGACCCTGAGGTAGAGCGCGAACGCTGCGCGATAGGCGCCCCCTGCGCCCCATCCTTAGGGGTGAGGCATGCGCCGCGCGGCGAACGTACGGTCGAAGACGTCCGGCAACCGATGACGCACAGGAAGGTGAGTTCAATGACCAACGACAACGTCTGGAACTACCGCGACACGAGCTGGAGCTCCGAGGGCGGCGACTTCGTCGGCTATGACGTCGAGGCCACCGACGGCTCCATCGGCAAGATCGACGAGGCGTCCAACGACGCGAGTGGTTCGCACGTCGTCGTGGACACCGGCTTCTGGATCTTCGGCAAGAAGCGACTGATCCCCGCCGGCGCCGTCACCGGCGTCGACCACGAGAACAAGCTGGTCAGGGTCGACATGACCAAGGACCAGATCAAGTCCGCGCCCGACTATGACAAGGACGCCTGGTCCGACGACAGTCGCGGCGAGCACGGCGACTACTACGGTCCCTACTCCAGGGGCTGACGCCCAGCCGTCGGACGTTCCGGACCTACGCGGTTCCGGGCCGTCCGCGTCGACTTGAGCGCGCGGTTGCAAGCCAACAGGCAATTTGAGTTGTTACGCATCCAGCAGATGGAGGAGCGCAGGCGGGAGATCCGCTCTGAACGACGCGTCGTCTACGCGGATCTGCTGTCTGAGCTGAGCGAGATTGAAGCCTCTGTCGACTACTTCCATCGCATAGGTCGAAACTTGGAACAGCGAATCGAGAACCGCGAGTCGGCTGCCAAGGCTGCCACCGAAGCAGTGGGCGGGTTCGACGACGTCAGGCACTTTAAGGCGCTCCATGACTTGGCGGCGAAGACCGAGCTTGTCTGCACGAAAGATCTACAGGAAGTCCTGATCTTAAGTACTAGCCCGGATCATTCACGGGTCGGCGGCTTGATCGGCGCGTAGAAACACAGAAGTGCCTGCCCAGCAGGGGAAACTTGGTCTTGCGACGGAACAAGTTCTCCAACTGGAAGGCACTCTGCAGGTGAAGCGTAGTTCGTGGTCGAGGGGTCTGTCAGTAACTGGGGGCGGTGTCGGCGTGGTGGCCCACGCGGGAAGCGTCGGGCTGCGTCTCGTAGGTGATCGGACCGGGCTGACTGGACAGCTCTCGAAGGCCCTGGCACGACGTTCGTTCACCCCTGCCCATGACCGCGGCCGGGTCCTGGTCGATGTCGCGGTGATGATCGCCGACGGCGGTGAAGCGATCGCTGACATCGAGGTCCTGCGCCACCAGGAACCCGTGCTCGGTGCGGTGGCCTCGCAGGCCACGGTCTGGCGGGCTTTGGATGAGATCAACCCCGGGCAGGTCAAGAAAATCGCCGTGGCCAGAGCCAGGACACGGCGCCACGTCTGGGCCCTCATGAACGCCTCACCCGAAGGGTTCCCTGCCTCGAAGGTCGCCGGCACCGACCTCGGCGAGGTGGTCGTGCTCGATGTCGATGCCACGGTCGTGATCACCCACTCCGAGAAAGAGTTGGCATCGGCGACGTTCAAACGGACGTTCGGGTACCACCCAATCGGGGTGTGGTGCGACAACACAGGCGAGTTCCTCGCCGCCACGTTGCGGACCGGGAAGGCGGGGTCGAACACCGCGACCGATCACATCGAAGTCCTCACCGCGGCAATCGCCCAGGTCCCCGCCGCACAACGCAAGAACCTGCTGATCCGCAGCGATGGCGCGGGTGCCTCCCACAAGCTCCTGGCCTGGCTCACCGAACAAGGCCGCGTGCGGGGACGTCGCTTGGAGTACAGCGTCGGCTACGCAGTCACCGAGAAGATCCGCGAAGCCATCAAGGTCGTCCCCAAGCACGTGTGGACACCCGCGTCCGATGCTGATGGTGGGGTCCGCGAAGGTGGTGACGTCGCCGAGCTCACCGACCTCCTTGACCTGACGGCATGGCCGCCCGGGATGCGGCTCATCGTGCGCCGCGAACGACCCCACCCCGGTGCGCAGCTGTCGCTGTTCGAAGAAGCCGACGGGTGGCGCTACCAAGTGATCGCGACCAACACCACCACCGGACAGCTGGCGTTCCTCGAAGCCCGTCACCGTGCTCACGCCCGCGTCGAGGACCGGATCCGGATCGCCAAGGACACCGGCCTGGGCAGATTCCCCTCACGTGAGTTCGCGATCAACCAGGCCTGGCTGACAGCGACCATGATCGCTGCCGACCTCACCGCCTGGACCAGACTTCTGGCCTTCACCGGCGAGGCTGCTGTGCTCGCCGGCTGTGAGCCGAAAGCGTTGCGCTACCGACTCCTGCACGCACCAGCACGCCTGGTCCACACCGGAAGACGGCGACAACTCCGGATCCCCGACACCTGGCCCTGGGCGGCAGCGATCGTCGCGACATTCGCCAACATCGCAGCGATCCCACCACCAGCCTGAACATCCCCGCCCACCCACAACCCGAGGACCCGGAGAACCGCACCCGACAGCGACAGTCGGCCTACAGGTCAACCCCGGAACCAGCCCAGGCAACGCACACGTCGTCAACCTCGACGCGCAGCCGTCCGACTACCTCCATGAAAGACCGGGGCTAGTCTGCGTATCGCATCAGATGAATCACCACACAGGCGCGCCGCCCCGATACCCGTCGACGACGCCGACCTGGTACTTGACCTGCACAAACACCAGGACGAACGCCGTGCAGTCAGCGTCAGCGTTGGTCCTCAGCAGTCGCCATCCAGTGCTCGAACCCGGCCGTCATCGCCGCCAACACGGCCCTCGACAAGTGCAAGCGGGTGGGTGGCCCCGACGACTTCAGCTGCATCACCATCGCGCGCAGCCATGGGAGCACTCCAGGTTCGTACTAGGTGCGGCAGCGCGCAACACCCGTCTTGATCGAGGTACTGACCCGGTATCCCATCCCCCCAGCGGGGAAGAACCGAGTCGACCAGCTCGTGAGCCTCACGGACTCGGTACTTCGCGTGCCCCACCGAGGGATCCCCTTGCGGCTGGGCTGCTAGAGGCAGGCGGATCTACCGGGGGGGATGGAGTCGCCCGTCCCCGCAGCGGTGCTGTTACGTGATGAATCGCTCGAGGATGAGGGCGGTCCCGAGGAGAATCATCGAGGCGCCGGAGATGCGGGAGACGGTGCGTGCGGCGGCTGGTCCGGCGTGCAGCAGTTGGGTGGCTGCTGCGCTGAGGACGAGGTAGAAGGCGCCACAGGTGAGGGTGAAGACGAGGCCGAGAACGGCCAGCTGGACCGGGATTGGCCAGGGGGCGTGGGTGCTCGTGAACTGTGGCAGCAGGGCGACGAAGATCAGCAGTGCTTTGGGGTTGAGGCCACTGACGGTCGCGCCCTGGAGCAGCGTGCGACGGTCGGTGGACGTCGACGGGGCGCCTGGTCTGGTGATGTCGGCGGGGTGGCTGAGGGTCGCGGAGCCAAGCCAGACCAGGTAGAGGGCGCCGGCCACGGTGAGTACAGCCAGCGCGGTCGGTGTGGTGGCGATGAGTAGACCGAGTCCTGCGGCGGCCACCAAGGTCATGGCCAGGTAGCCGAGCACGATGCCGCCCGCGGCCGCAGCGATGTGGCGGCGCAAGCCGGCGTTGATGGCAAAGGCCCAGTCGGGCCCTGGGATCGCGATCAAGACTGCGGCCACGGCCCAGAAGGCGAGAACGGCATGGAGAGGCATGGAGAGGCATGGAGAGGCATGCAATCACTTCCCTGGTCGAGGTTGGAACCTGCGGCAACGTTAGGCGCGATCGAGCCGAAGGGGGTTCCTAATTCCGGCCGTGCAAGGGGTATCAGTGGAATAATCTGGCGCATGGATGCGATCGATCGGAAGATCCTTGCTTTGCTGCAGCACGACGGACGACTGACGCTGACCGAGCTGGCCGAACGTGTCCAGTTGAGCGTGTCCCCGTGCCACCGCCGGCTCCGGGCCCTGGAGCGCGACGGCATCATCACGGGCTATCGCGCCGTGGTCGATCCGGCCGCGCTCGGCCTCGGCTTCGAGGCACTCGTCTTCGTCACCATGCGCCAAGAAGACCGCGAGACCCTGCTGGGCTTCGAGAAGGCCGTCAGCGAGATCCCCCACGTGCTCCTGGCGCAACGACTTTTCGGGGACCCCGACTACCTGCTGCGTATCGTGACCGCCGACCTCGCCGCGTACCAGGAACTCGAAGACGATGTACTGGCCGCTCTCCCCGGGGTGCAGCGCCTGAACTCGACCATCGTCATGAAGCGCGTTGTCACCGACCGTCCGCTACCCACATAGGCACCGGACCGACGTTCGCGAGCCGTTTTGCTTCGCTCCTGCGTGAACATCTCGCCTCGCGGCCGAACCTTCGCACCGGTGCCGGACCGACAGATGGATCGCCTCCGCGATCCCGGCCGCTCAGTCAGGTCGCCGTGACCATCTGCCCGCTCAACCCGAGCTGCGGACGTTCTGATTGCGTCACGACAGGGGCAAGGACGTCCGACACGCCTCGATGTTGTGGAGCCGGATGTTGTTTCTGCGCCGCTGTTCCCAGTTGCCTCTGGTCAGTCGCCACCGGTTCAGCAGGGCGGGTTCGCCTTGTCGTGTCGCCCAGTCTGAACCATTGGGCTCGTAGCCGAGATCTCGCGAGATCGCGTTGGAGCCATGGTTGTCCACGAAGGCGTCGCTGCTCGCTTCGTTCGCCCCGAGCCCGTCGAACGCGAGGTGCAGGATCGCTGCCCGCATCTCGTGTCCGAGCCCCTGGCCGCGATGATCGGCAGACAGCCAGGAGAAGGTCGTGACCGTTCCGAAGGTGGAGAAGTTCACCCCGTAGAGGTTCTGCATCCCGACCGGCTGACCATCGACCACGACCACGAGGTACAGCCGCCAGGCATCAGCCTCGACCTTGCCTCGGCCCCGCCAGATCGCTCGCAGCCACTTGGCCACACGCAGGTCAGGATCGGGCTCGTAGAACGAGATCGGGTCGTCGTACGGCGCAGGATCGGCGTGTGCCTTGCCCGCGCGCACGACATCCGCGAGCTGGTCCAACAGCTCGTCCGTGGCACCCCGCAGCTCCAGCGTGGGCGTGCTGACGCGCACATCCAGGAGGGGATAACTCATCATGGTGCAGTCACTCTGCCTTCACGGTTGCGGGTGGCACGGTCAATTTGGGCGGCGGAAGTCGGTGACGTCCGGGAGCTTCTGGAAGCCGGCCGAGACGTACGTCGCCACGCCACCGACGTTGCTGCTCGGGGTACACACGGTCGCGCTGGACGACCCCATCTCCTGCAATGCGGCGGCCGCCGCCACAGTGATGGCGGGGCCGTATCCGTGGCCACGGTGATCCCGATGGACGCCCAGTGGTTCAAGCAAACCCGGACGCCCTTCCCCGGCCGACCACACCGTCACCGTGGCGACCGCATCGCCATCGCCGTCGTAACCGACCAGGCACCGAGCCTGACGGTACGGCGAGCCTGCGGCCATCGTGCGCCAGCGCTCCAGGGTGAACGTCGAGTTGGGGAACATTGCCTGCTGCACCGCGATCCGATCCTGAACGATCCGAGCCTGAACGTTGTGCGCGTCGATGACCTCGACCCTGAGGCCGCAGTCCTCCACTTGCTCAGTCAGGTCGCGAGACAACGGGGTCCACGGCTCATCGGCCTCCCAACCGCTGCGGCGTAGGAGATCTCGAAAGGCAGCGCCGAATCGGGCCTCAACGGCCCCGGCGCCGTCGGGCAGCACACCCTGCCCTGGATCGGACAGATCGGCCAGTAGCTGGGCGGCGAACGCGTCGTCTTCGTCGACGCTCGGTGCGAGGGCCATGCGGATCAACCCCGTGGCGTCGTCCACCATGCCAACGGCCAGGATCTGCCCGTCACGGGCCCACACCCGGACGGCCTCGGCCAACTCCTGCACGCCCAGGCTCCAGTTCCACCCGAGGTCACCCGGATGAAGCTGGACCGGCCCGCCGTCGTGCTGCCAGACCGCCACCGCCTCAACGAGCTCGCCCAACGAGTCCGGAGTCTCGGGCTGCAGCGTGATCGACATACAGGGATCCAACCCCACACCACAGCGACGAGGGACATGGTTTTGCACCGCCAACGTGCCGACCCGTGATTCGCGCAAGCGCATTTCGGGCCCATAAGCGGCTCTTCCGAGTTTGGCGCCTCGCTCATGTCACCAGCCGCAGAAGACCAGCCAGGTCAGAGATGACTTCACCCGACCAGAGTGGGACCCCCCTGATCATGAAGTTCACCCACTATGGCGGGCGCGGACGGAATCTCAAACACTCCGAGTTGGCCGACGCTTGGGAGATCCCGAAGGGGTCCGGATAGAGGGAGCCTGACCCGGTTCTCCGGACACGGTTGGTGTGGTGCCTATGTCGCTCGGTCGCGGCGCTGGGATCCACTCGCAGATCGCTGAGGCGAGCTCGTCTTGGGTTCTCCATCGTGGGGTGTCGAGGTTCAGCGTCGGGGCCCAAGCAGGCGGAACGCTGTCAAAGGGCAACCGCGCCGTAATGGGTCGGTCGCTGGTGGTGTCGAGTGGTCAGGTCAGTCCCGGGCCGAACAGGCTTCCGGCCCGGGACGAATCGTTGGTCAGACGACCTGGTAGCCGGCAGCGTTGATCGCGCCGCGTACCTGCTCGCTGTCGTAGTCGCCAGTGACGGTCAGGATGCCGATGTCCAGGTCGACGTCCGTGGCTTCGACTCCGGCTACGTCGGCAACGGCCGCGGTGACCTTGCCCGTGCAGCTGGCACGTGTCATGCCCTGGACGGTGTGGGTAGTGGTGCACATCTTCGTTGTTTCCTTTCTCGGTTCCGGTGCCGGGCGGCCCCGGAAGTCAGGGTTTCGACGGTTCAAACAGTGTGAGCGTCGATAGGGGCGGGTTCGTCCTGGCTGGCGGACGGGGCTGCGCGCAGGAACGTCGCAGCTGCGGCGGCGGCCAGCACGGCTACCACGGCGGCACCGATGAAGGCCGAGGAGAAGCCGTTGGTGAGTGCGCCCAGGTCGCCCAGCTGGTCGGCGCCCTGTTTGGCGGCGATGGCGGTCATCGCTGCCAGGCCGAGAGCCGAGCCCACCTGGTAGCTGGTGTTGACGATGCCTGAGGCCAACCCACCCTCCTCGGGGCGGGCCGAGGAGATCGCCGTACCCAGGGACGGGATGAAGGCCAAGGACATGCCGAGCGCGGCAACCAGGGACGCCGGCAGGACGTCGGTCGCGAAGGACCCGTCCGGGCGGACCCGGGCCAGCCAGCCCATGCCGGCCGCCAGGATGACCAGGCCGGCGACGGTAGCCGTCTTCGGCCCGAACCTTCCCAGCGCCCGGGGCGCCAGCACGACCATCCCGACCATGATCAGGGCCGTCATCGGCAACAGGGCGGCGCCGCTCGGGAACGCGGAATAGCCAAGCACCTGCTGCAGGTCGAGGTTCAAGAAGAACCACATGGGGATCCAAGCGACAACGAGCAGTAGCTGCACAACGTTGGCAGCAGCCAGGTTGGGCGTCCGGAAGATGCGCAACGGGACCAGGGGGTCCCGGCGCTTGACCTGGAGGACGACGAAGGAGGCCAGCAGGACCGCGGCAAGGGCAAGCACCAGCCACGTCCGGGTCGTGTCCCAGCCGACCTCGGGGGCCTGGACGATCGAGTAGACCGCGGCGCCGAGTCCAGCGGTGATCGCGGCGGCACCGGCGAGGTCGATGCTGGACCGGGCGCCGGCTCCACCCGCCGGCATCAGCGCCGGGGTGACGGCGAGCAGCACGAGGGCGATGGGGATGTTGATGTAGAAGACCCAGGGCCAGCTCGCGTACTCGGTGATCACGCCGCCGAGGAAGATGCCGGCCGTGCCGCCCGCCGGTGCCGCAGCCCCATAGAAGGCGAACGCCTTGGTCAGCTCGCGGGGGTTGTGCCCGAAGAGCATCATCAGCAGCGTCAGGGCCGAGGGTGCGATCAGCGCGGATCCGGCGCCCTGGACCGCCCGGCCGACCAGTTCGACCTCGACCGAGCCGGCCACGCCGGCGACCACGGACCCGACGAGCAGGACCGCCCAACCGGTGGTGAAGACGCGCCGCGCGCCGAACAGGTCGGCGAGCTTGCCACCCAACAGCAGCAGACCGCCGAGAGCCACGACATAGGCGTTGAACACCCAGGAGAGGTTCTCCTGGGAGAAACCGAGGTCGGCCTGCATCTGGGGCAAGGCCACGCCGATGATCGAGGTGTCCATGATGACCATGAACTGGCCCGTGGCGATCACCGCGAGCACCGCCGTGGGGCTGGAGGCGCAGAGGAACCGGACATGGTGAGTCTCCTTCGATGGATCCGTTCGCAGGTCCGCTCGTGCGGGCCGAGCATCGCAATACATATACCCTAGGGGGGTACTGTATCAACAGCGGACGACATCTGAGACCAAATACCCTCAGGGGGTACGCTGAGCAGCATGGCTCAACAGCCAGAGGAGACATCGGGATGAGCAGTCACGAGACCGACACCCACCGCGAGATCACGCTCACGCACCATGAGCATGGCTACATCCACAGCAAGGACGACTACCTCAAGCGGCTGCGCCGCATCGAGGGCCAGGCGCGCGGGCTCCAGCGGATGGTCGATGAGGAGAAGTACTGCATCGACATCCTCACCCAGGTATCGGCCATGACGAAGGCCTTACAGTCGGTCGCCCTGGGCCTCCTCGGTGAGCACATGGCCCACTGCGTGGTCGACGCCGCCCGCGAGGGCGATGCCGAGGCGGAGGTCAAGCTCAAGGAAGCCTCCGACGCCATCGCACGACTCGTCCGGTCCTGACACCGACCAAGAGAAGCCGAGCTCGCCATGAGCGAGACTCGCACCTACACCCTCACCGCATGACCTGTGGCCACTGCGTCGCCTCGGTGACTGAAGAGGTCCAGGAGATCCCCGGCGTCGAGAGGGTCGCGGTCGTCCTGGAACCGGTGCCGTCACCGTCACCAGCAGCCGTCAGGTGAGCAGTTCCATCAGGTGCTTCGCCTGAGCCTCGGTGGTGCCGGACGGGTTCCGCCGGAAGCCACCGTTGCCCGGCAGCAGCATGGCCAGCCAGAAGGCTGCCCAGAGCGGGCGGTACGCGCGCATGCGCTCGCGTTCCTCCGGTGCGAGCCCGACCGCGTCGACCAGTGCGTCGCGGTCGAAGACTCCGGCGAGGCGACCCGCGATGTGCTCGACGTGGTCGGCGAGCTCGTACGCCGGGTCGGTGAGCCCGCCGTCCTCGAAGTCGACCAGACGACAGATGTCGCCGTCCCAGAGGACGTTCGCGGGGTTCAGGTCGGAGATGCCCAGCGCCACCAGCTGCGGCTCCGGAAGACTGTCCGGATCAGCCAGCCACGCGGATGCCGCGTCGACGGCCCACTGCACCTGCTCCGCGTCACGGCACTGGGTCAGGTCGGACGAGTCGCCCAGCCACTCCGCCACCATCGCAGCATGGGTCGTCGGCCCGTAGATCCGCTCCTGGAGCCCGGAGTCGCGCACCGCCTCGAGTGGTACGTCGTACAGCCTGCGCAGTGCCCGCCCGAGTGATGCCGTCTGGGCCGATGTGAGAGGCGCGCCGCCCAACGGCTCCCCCGGAATCCGTTCCATGACGACCACCGGGCCGCCGTCGGATGTCTCCTTGCGCAGGGGCTTCGGTGCCACGCCGGGCGCGTGCTGGGCGAGGAGCGTCAGGCAGGCCCACTCCCGGTCCGCCTCCCCGCGGTCCCAGCTGACGTACCTCTTGCGAACCTCGCTGGTCGTGAAGGTCAGGTCGTGGGTCTGCGTCTGCACTGTCACGAGCCGACGTACGCCGCGAGGTGCTCGCCCGTGAGGGTTGATCGGTCGGCTGTCAGGTCTGCGGGCGTGCCCTCGAACACGACCTTGCCGCCGTCGTGACCAGCCCCCGGGCCCAGGTCGATGATCCAGTCGGCGTGCGCCATCACCGCCTGGTGGTGCTCGATCACGATGACCGACTTGCCGGAGTCGACGAGCCGGTCCAGCAGGCCGAGCAGGTTCTCGACGTCGGCGAGGTGCAGGCCGGTGGTCGGCTCGTCGAGGACGTAGACGTCTCCCTTGTCGGCCATCTGGGTGGCCAGCTTGACGCGCTGTCGCTCGCCGCCGGACAGCGTGGTGAGCGGCTGGCCGAGGGTGAGGTAGCCGAGCCCGACGTCCACGAGCCGCTCCAGGATCTTGTGGGCGGCCGGAGTGGCTGCCTCGCCGTCACCGAAGAACACCTCCGCCTCCGTCATCGACATCGCCAGCACCTCGGCGATGTTCTGTCCTCCCAACGTGTACTCCAGCACCGACGCCTGGAACCGCCTGCCCTCACACTCCTCGCACGTGGACTCGACGGTGGCCATGACGCCCAGCTCGGTGAAGATCACGCCCGCGCCGTTGCACGTGGGACAGGCGCCTTCCGAGTTGGAGCTGAACAGCGCCGGCTTCACGTCGTTGGCCTTCGCGAAGGCCTTGCGGATCGGCTCGAGCAGACCTGTGTACGTCGCGGGGTTGCTGCGGCGAGACCCCTTGATCGCACCCTGGTCGATGACGACCACGCCGTCGCGGCCGGCGATCGAGCCGTGGATCAGCGAGCTCTTGCCCGAACCCGCGACACCCGTGACGACGCAGAGCACGCCGAGTGGGACGTCGACGTCGACGTCCTGGAGGTTGTGCGTCGAGGCATCGCGCACCTCGAGCTTGCCGGACGACGTACGCACCGAATCCTTGACGGTGGCCCGGTCGTCGAGGTGGCGGCCGGTGATGGTGTCACTCCCCCGCAGCCCCTCCACCGTCCCCTCGAAGCAGACGCTGCCGCCCTCGGTGCCGGCACCGGGGCCGAGGTCGACGACGTGGTCGGCGATGGCGATGGTCTCGGGCTTGTGCTCGACGACGAGCACTGTGTTGCCCTTGTCGCGCAGCTGCAGCAGCAGCTCGTTCATCCGCTCGATGTCGTGGGGGTGCAGGCCGATCGTGGGCTCGTCGAACACGTACGTCACATCGGTGAGCGACGACCCCAGGTGGCGGATCATCTTGGTGCGCTGGGCCTCTCCCCCGGACAGCGTGCCGGCCGGCCGGTCCAGCGAGAGGTAGCCCAGGCCGATCTCGGCGAACGAGTCCAGCAGGTGCTGCAGTCCCTTGAGCAACGGCGCAACTGACGGCTCCTCGAGTGCCCGGACCCACTCGGCCAGGTCGCTGATCTGCAGCTCGCAGAGGTCGGCGATGTTCTTGCCGTGGATCTTCGCGGACCTGGCCTCCGGGCTGAGCCGGGTGCCGTCGCACTCGGGGCAGGACTGGAACGCGATGGCGCGCTCCACGAAGCGTCGTACGTGAGGCTGCATGGCCTCGACGTCCTTGGAGAGCATCGACTTCTGGATCTTCGGGATCAGACCTTCGAAGGTCAGGTTGATGCCCTCGACCTTGATCTTGGTCGGCTCGGAGTACAGCATCGTCTCGAGCTGCTTCTTGGTGAACTTGGCGATCGGCTTGTCCATCGGCAGGCCGACGCCCTCGAACAGCCGGCCGTACCAGCCGTCCATCGAGTAGCCCGGCACGGTCAGTGCACCGTCGGCCAGCGACTTGTTCTCGTCGTACAACGCGGTGAGGTCGAAGTCGGAGACCGAGCCCATGCCCTCGCAGCGCGGACACATGCCGCCCAGGTAGACCGCGTTCTGCACCACAGCCTTCGCGACCCGGCCACCGGCCTTCTCCGTGCTCATCACCCCGCTCGCCTTTCGCGTCGGGACGTTGAACGAGAACGCCGTGGGAGGCCCGATGTACGGCTTGCCCAGCCGGCTGAACAGGATCCGGAGCATGGCGTTGGCGTCGGTGGCGGTGCCGACCGTGGAGCGGGGGTTGGCACCCATCCGCTCCTGGTCGACGATGATCGCCGTCGTCAGCCCTTCGAGCAGGTCGACCTCCGGGCGGGCCAGGTTCGGCATGAACCCTTGCACGAAGGCGCTGTAGGTCTCGTTGATCATCCGCTGCGACTCCGCGGCGATCGTGGCGAACACCAGCGAGCTCTTGCCCGAGCCCGAGACGCCGGTGAACACCGAGAGCCGGCGCTTCGGGAGCTCGACGTTGACGTCCTTGAGGTTGTTCTCACGCGCGCCCTGCACGCGGATCAGGTCGTGGCTGTCGGCCAAGGGCATCCCGGCCGACTGCGTGTCCGTCTTCTTGGCCATGCTCAGGTTGTCTCCCTGTCCCCGTGTCGCATGCGAGCAGCCTCCCACGCGAACCCGTCCGGATCGGCGAACGGCCCGGCGTCACTGCCGATGGCGATCCGGTGCGACCCGGTGCCCTCCGGCGGGACACCGGCGTCCTTGGCCGCGGCGCGTCGTTGGTAGAGAGCTAGCTTGACGGGCGACGACGAGGCGTCGAACTCGACGTACTTGCTGCCGAAGCTCTTGGCCACGGTCAGTCCGTGCTCGACGTAGAACCGCTTGCTCGCCTTCACGTCCGCGACTCCCAGCAGCAGGACGAGGTCGTCGACCTGCCGGGTGGCGGGACCGGTGTCCTTCTTCGACGAGGTCGCGACCTTCCAGATCGCCCCGTCCGGAGCCTGTACGACGCCGCCGTACCCCCAGAAGCTCTTGCTCACCGGCTTCAGCACGGTGGCGCCCCCGTCGAGGGCGCTGCCGACGAGGCTGTCGACCGTGCTGGGCTGGCCCACCACGAGCGACAGGGTGAAACCACGGAAGCCGGTCGTGGGTGTCTCCCCGGCACGGACGTGCAGCTTGTCGCCCAGGCCGAAGGCAGCCGCGTAGAACGCCTCGGCGGCCGGGGCGTCGGACACCTCGAGGGTGACCGAGTCCAGGGCGGCCATCAGCGCAGCTCCTGGATCCGGACCATGTTGCCCGCGGGGTCGCGGATGGCGCAGTCCCGGATGCCGTACGGCTGCTCGGTCGGCTCCTGGACGACCTCGGCGCTGGCCTCAACCCGCTCGAAGGTGCTGTCGAGGTCGGGCGTGGCGAGGTTGATGCTGGCGAAGGTGCCCTTGGCCATCATCTCGGCGATGAGGCGGCCCTCCTCGTCGGTGATGCCGGGGTCCGCGGCCGGCGGGTGGAGGACGATGGACGTGCCGGGCTGGCCGACGGGTCCGACGGTGATCCAGCGCATCCCCTCGTAGCCGACGTCGCCGCGGACCTCGAAGCCGAGGAGGTCGCGGTAGAAGGCCAGGGAGGCGTCCGGGTCGTTGTGTGGGAGGTAGCTCGCGTTGATGGTGATGTTCATGGCCATCACGCTAGGTGCGGCCCCGGGGAGGACGCTTCTCGATTCCTGATCGGTTTGGTGACCTTCTTCGCCACGCAGGGCGGCATCCCCTCTGTCGTGCGTGCCGCGTCGCGCCGGTAGACGCTGGGCGGCACACCGACCAGCTGGGTGAAGCGGGTGCTGAACGTGCCGAGCGACTGGCAGCCGACCGCGAAGCAGACGTCGGTGACGCTGAGGTCGCCACGCCGCAACAGCGCCATCGCGCGCTCGATGCGCCGAGTCATCAGGTAGGAGTACGGCGGCTCGCCGTACGCCCGGCGGAACTCGCGACTGAGGTGCCCCGCCGACATGTGTACGCCGCGGGCGAGCGCCTCGACGTCCAGCGGCTGCGCGTAATCCCGGTCGATCCGGTCGCGAACCCGGCGCAGAAGGGCGAGATCGCGAAGGTGCTGCGCCTCAGCGGGGCTGGTGGTCACCTGCATGATCGTGCCACGACGACGGGTGAGGTCACCAGCGCCACACAGTGCGCTTCGGTCGCGACCGGGACCGTCATCGACCGTCCTGACCGCTGGGCGAGGCCTCGCCGGCAGCCAGCTGGAGAAACCGGTCACGTCGCTGCTCGCGATGGCGTCGTTCGGGCTCGGACGCCAGCCCGTCGAGTGATGCGGTCAGCTCGCTCGCGGCCTCAGCGTGTCGGCCCTCCCGGGCGAGCAGCTCGGCACGGACCGCGTGCCATCGGGGGCTCGGCGGAACCTCTTCCAGAAGCGCGAGGCCGGCCGCAGGGCCCGATGCCTCGGCAGTTGCCACGACCCGGCCGAGACCGGCTGCGGGGCTGGGGGCGACCGACACGAGCAGGTCGTAGAGCCGCACGACCTCCGCCCAGTCGGTCTCGTCGTACACCTCAGCCCGGGCATGCTCGGCGGCGATCGCGGCCTGTAGCTGGTAGGCGTCGGCCTGTCCCCCGGTGCGGCGCAACGAGCAGTTGAGCAGCTCGACACCGCGCTCGATCGACGCGGCGTCCCACCGGGCCCGGTCCTGGCGGTCAAGCGTCACGACCTCACCAGTCTCGTCGAGCCGGGTCGGCCGTCGAGCCTCGGTGAGCAGCAGCAACGCGAGTACGCCGGCAGGCATCGGCTGCTCCGGCAGCAGCTCGTGCAGGAGCTCGGCGAGCCTGACCGCCTCGGCGCACACGTCGACGTCGTACGCGAGGCTGCCGTCCAGGGGCGCATGGCCGGCCGTGTAGAGGGTGTGGACCACCCCGCACACCGCGGGCAGCCGCTCGGCGAGCTCGTCGTCGGCCGGGACGCGGTACGGGATGTGCGCTGCGGCGATCTTCTGTCGAGCCCGGGTGAGTCGCTTGATGGTCGCGACCTCGGTGGTGAGCAGCACGCTGCCGATCTGTGCTGGTGAGAGGCCACACAGCGTGCGCAGCGCCAGCGCGACGCGAGTCGGCGGCGACAGCGCCGGATGGCAGCAGGTGAAGATCAACCGCAGGACGTCGTCCTGGACGACCTCGTCCGTCGGGAGGTCCGGCCTCGCGAGCTCGATCATGCGGAACCCGTCCTGTTCCTTGCCCGGACGCAGGCGGTCGCGGCGCAGGATGTCGATCGCCTTACGTCGTGCGGTCACGGTGAGCCAGGCACGGGGTTGCGGCGGCACTCCCGTGACGGTCCACGCGCCGAGGGCCGCGACGCTCGCCTCCTGCACGGCGTCCTCGGCGACCTGCACGTCGCCGACGGTCCGGATCAGTGTCGCCAGGATGCGCGCCCCTTCGACCCGGATCGTCTCAGCGACCGCCTGGCGTGCCTTCTCTGCCTCCTCGCCCACAGACGACCTACCTGGATGCGATGACGGGACGCACCTCGACGGCACCGCCCCACGCCGCGGGCAGGCTGGCCGAGATCGCCACTGCCTCATCCAGGTCGGCAGCCTCGATCAGGTAGTAACCGGTCAGCGCCTCCTTGGTCTCGGCGTACGGCCCGTCGGTCGTCACGACCGCTCCCCCGCGCGCTCCCTCGACCCGCACGACCGTGGCGGTACTGGTCGGGTGGAGTACGGCGCTAGCGCGGATGTTGTGGGCGTTCTCGACCGCGAACTCGCGGTACTCGGCGAGCTCGGCAGCCTGCTCAGGGGCAAACCAGTCGACGTCGGCGGTGTAGGTCAGCGCGAGGTACTGCGGCATGGATCGCTCCTTAGGCGTCTCGGAGACCTCGGTGGTCCCTCGAGTATGGAACGAACAGCCGATCCCGAGGTGGACATGCCCGCGCACGCTAGCGTGGCGACCATGCCCACCATCGAGCGTTCCGTGACGACCAGCACCTCCCCCGAGACCGTCTTCGCCTACCTGGCCGACTTCGAGAACGCCACGGAGTGGGACCACGGCACCGTCGCGTGCAAGCGCATCAGCGGCGGCGGCGAGGTGGGCTCCGTATACCGCAACGAGTCGAAGTTCATGGGCACCACCGTCACCCTCGACTACACGCTCGAGGAGGACACTCCCCCCGTCGTCCGCCTGGTCGGCCGCAACAAGTCGACCGAGAGCATCGACACGATGCGCATCACCCCCGACGGCACGGGCACCAGGGTCGACTACTCCGCCGAGTTCACGTTCTCCGGCGCGTCCAAACTGCTGGCGCCGCTCCTTGCGCCGTTCCTGAAGAAGCTGGGCGACAACGCGCAGGCCTCCCTGAAGAAGTCGCTCGACGGCCTGACGTGAAGGCGATGGACTAGTGTCCTGATTCCCTAACCACACAAACCAAAGACACTTAAGTCAGAAATGGTGGTCGTGTGAACCGTCGATGGCGCATCCTCGCGTTGCTCTTTCTCTGGGTCGGCCTGCTCCTCGGTACGACGGCGCCGGCAGGCGCAGAGGACAACCCCTCGACCGACGGCCCGGTCATCCGCGTCGGCACCGAAGGGATCTACCCGCCGTTCAGCTTCCACGACCCCGACACCGACGAGCTGACCGGCTATGACATCGAGGTGATCAAGGAGGTCGCGAAGCGCGCCGGCTGGCGGCTGGAGTTCGTCGAGGCCCAGTTCGACGCGATCTTCCCGGCGCTCGACGCCGACCGCATCGATGTCATCGCCAACCAGGTGACGATCAACCCCGAGCGTTCGGCTCGCTACCTCTTCTCCGAGCCGTACACCTACTCGCGCGCCGTCATCGTCACGGCCGCCGACGAGGACTCGATCACCTCGCTCGACGACCTCAAGGGCAAGACGGCCGCACAGTCGTCGACGACCAGCTTTGCGGAGATCGCCACCGAGGCCGGGGCCAAGGTGCGCTCGGTCGAGAGCCTTGCGCAGGCGGCCGAGCTGCTCACCCAGGGCCGGGTCGACGTGATCGTCAACGACAACATCGCGATCCTCGACTTCCTCGCCGCGAGCGGGTCTACGGACATCAAGATCGCCGGCGACGCAGGCGACGAGGTCAGCAAGCAGGCGCTCACGTTCACCCAGGACGACACCGAGCTGCGCGACCAGGCCGACGCCGCGCTCGAGGAGATGGCCGCAGACGGCACGCTGACCGAGATCTCCGAGAGCTACTTCAAGGCCGACGTCTCCGCCGAGGACGGCGGCGGCGAGGCCGACCTCTCCGGCCGGGCCAGCAACAAGGGTGCGTGGGACGTCCTACAGGACGCGGCCGGGCCGATGCTCAAGGCACTGGCGCAGTACACGATCACGCTGTCGCTCCTCAGCATGGCGATCGGCCTCGTGCTCGCGCTGCTGGTCGCCCTGGCCCGGCTCTCCACCCGGCCCTGGCTGCACTGGCCGGCCCGAGCGTTCATCTCGATCGTCCGGGGCACTCCGCTGCTCGTTCAGCTGTTCATCGTCTTCTTCGGACTCCCCCAGATCGGCATCAAGCTCGACAGCTTCACCGCAGCGGCGTTCGCGCTGTCGCTCAATGTCGCGGCGTACGCCGCCGAGATCATCCGGTCATCGATCCTCTCCGTGCCGCGCGGTCAGTCCGAGGCTGCGGCCACCGTGGGCATGAGCTACGCCCTGACGATGCGGAGGATCGTGCTGCCCCAGGCCGCGCGCACCGCCGTACCCCCGCTGTCGAACACGTTCATCTCGCTGGTCAAAGACACCTCGCTCGCCTCGGTGATCCTGGTGCCGGAGATGTTCCGCGTGGCCCAGAACTACGCCGGTGCCACCACCGAATTCATGGCGCTCTACTCCCTGGCAGCGTTGTTCTATTGGGTCGTCTGCGCTGTGCTGGCCTACGGCCAGAGCCGCCTGGAGACCCGACTCGAGAGGCACACCGTATGAGCCCCACTCCCCTGCTGTCGGTCACCGACCTGCGCAAGTCGTTCGGCGACCAGGACGTGCTGCGCGACATCGACTTCACTGTCGACTCGGGCACGGTCACCGTGCTGCTCGGTCCCTCGGGCTCCGGCAAGACGACCGTGCTGCGGTCTCTCAACACCCTGGAGGTGCCCGACAGTGGCGTCGTACGCATCGATGACGTCGAGGTCGACTTCAGCCAGGTCCGTGGTCGTCGGGAGGCCGAGCGCGACTTCGCCCAGCTGCGGCGTCAGAGCGCGATGGTGTTCCAGTCGCACCACCTCTTCCCGCACCGCACCGTGCTCGAGAACCTGTCCGAGGGTCCGATCCATGCACAGGGTCGTCCTGAGGCGGAAGTCGTGCCAGAGGCACGGGCCCTGCTCGAGCAGGTCGGCCTGGCTGACCGGGAGGACGCGTTTCCCAGCCAGCTCTCGGGCGGCCAGCAGCAGCGCGTCGGCATCGCCCGGGCGCTGGCGCTCAAGCCGAAGCTGATGCTCTTCGACGAGCCCACCTCGTCGCTCGACCCCGAGCTTGTCGGCGAGGTCCTGGGTGTGATGAAGGACCTCGCGGCCGAGGGCTGGACCATGGTCGTGGTCACGCACGAGATCCGCTTCGCGCAGCAGGTGTCCGACCAGGTGCTCTTCCTCGACAACGGCGTCATCGCCGAGCGCGGCCCGGCCGCGCAGGTGATCGGCGACCCGCAGGAAGCGCGCACCCGGCAGTTCCTCCAGCGCATCCTCGACCCCATCTGACCCCTCGGGAGGTAGTCGCGTCACCAGGTGTGTGCCAGCGTCGAGAGCACCGCACCATCGACGCAGAGGAGTCATCATGGGCACCGAGCAGGACCGGCGCGAGCTGGTCGCCGCGATCATGAAGGACACCCGGATCGCCACCCTGACCTACCAGGACGCCGAGGGGCGGCTGGTCTCGATGCCGATGGGCACCCAGGACTTCGAGGACGCCGGCACCGTCTGGTTCATCACCCAGAAGAGCAGCGAGAAGATCGCCGCCATCAGCGCGCGACCCGACGTCAACGTCGCGTACGCCGCCGACAAGGGCTGGGTCTCGCTGAGCGGCACCGCCCGGCTCTCCGATGACAGGGCAAAGCTCAAGGAGCTGTGGGACGCCTCCGCCGGCATCTTCATGTCCGGCGGACCCGACGACCCCGACAACGTGCTCCTGCGCGTCGACGGAAGCACCGCGGAGTACTGGGAGTCCCCCGGCAAGGTGGCCGCCGCCGTCACGCTCGTGAAGGGACTGCTCACCGACGGCGAGCCCGACCTCGGCGACAACGCCGTCGTCGACGTCTGACGGCTCTCAGTCCTGGATGAGCGCCTCGAGCTGGGCGATCGACGCAGCAGTGTCCTCATGCAGTACGCCGTGCCAGCCGGCCGCCCGCGACGCCTCGACGTGCGGCGCGTGGTCGTCGAGGAACGCGATCTCCTCGGGTTGCACGCCCAGCCGTCGCGCCGTCAGCTCGTAGATCGCCGGGTCGGGCTTGGCCAGCCCGACCTCGTGGGAGTAGACGATGTCGTCGGTGATGTCCTCGAAGCCGTACAAGCGCTCGGCCTCACGTGCGCCCGGTGCGGAGTTGCTGAGGATGCCAACGGTGAGGCCGCGGTCGCGCAGCCCGGCGAACCAGTCGTACAACGGCTGGTCAAGCGTGCCGACGTACCATCGCCAGAAGTCGGTCAACAGCTCGCCGGCCTGCGCATCACTCAGACAAAGCTCGGTCTGCCAGTGGGAGCGGACCTCGGACTCCGAGACCCGGCCCGTCATACCGTCGCCGGGCAGCGCCCGGACGCACACCTCGAACGAGTCGGGTGCGAACCCGTGGCGCGCCAGGAACGGCGCCGGGAAGACGCTGTCGTCGACGACCTCGAGCACCGAGCCGATGTCGAGGACGACTGCCCGCACCGGGCTCACGGGAGAAGCATGACCTTGACCGCGCGCCGCTCATCCATGTCGCGGTAGCCGTCGGCCACCTCGTCGAGCGAGCGCACCGAGTCGAAGACCAGGCCGGGGTTGATCGAACCGTCGAGCACCTTCGGCAGCAGCACGTCGAGGTAGGCGCGCACCGGTGCGACACCGCCGAAGAGGCCGACGTTCTTCTGGAACATCCGGCGCACAGGCAGTTCCACGCCGTGCGGCACTCCGACGAACCCGACGCGGGACCCGGGGCGGGCGATGGCGAACGCGGTCTGCATCGACTGGTCGGTGCCCACGCACTCGAGCACCGCGTCGGCGCCGACGCCCTCGGTGATCTCGAGGATCGCCGCCTCGCCCTCCTGGCCGCGCTCCGCGACGATGTGGGTGGCGCCGAAGGCGGTGGCGATCTTCTGGCGGGACTCGTGGCGCGACATGGCGATGACCTTCTCGGCGCCCATCATCGAAGCGGCGAGCACACCGCACAGGCCGACGGCGCCGTCACCGACGACCACGGCGGTGCCGCCGCGTCGTACGCCGGCGGACACGGCCGCGTGCCAGCCGGTCGGCATCACGTCGGAGAGCGAGAGCAGCGACTTGAGCAGGTCCTCGTCGTCCCCGGGCGCCTCGGCCTTGAACATGGTGCCCTCGGCCTGGGTGACCAGGGAGTACTCGGCCTGACCGCTGACGGTCCAGCCCTGGTTCTCGCAGGCCGAGGTGATGCCGGCCCGGCAGTGGGCGCAGGTGTTGTCGCTGTGGCAGAAAGGCACGACTACGAAGTCGCCGGGCATGAACGACGTCACCGCCGACCCGACCTCCTCGACGACACCGACGCACTCGTGGCCGATCGTGGACCCGGCCTCGATGGGGTTCTCGCCCCGGTAGGGCCACAGATCGGAGCCGCAGATGCACCCCGCCGTGACCTTGATGACGGCATCGGTGGGGGCGCCGACGGACGGCGTCTCGAGGTCGGTCAGGCGGATGTCACGGGCAGCGTGGATGGTCGTGGCTCGCATCCGTCGATCCTTGCACGGGGCGTGGGTACGCCGACATCGCGGCCGGGCGTGCCGATCTTGCTCTATCTCATATCTGAGATACCTTGACCGGCATGGCTGATCTCCTTCAACGCGACTACCTGGGCCGCATCGGCAACCTGATCCGCGACGCCCGCAAGCACCGCGGTCTCACCCAGGCCCAGCTCGCCGACCTGCTGTCCACCTCGCAGAGCGCCATCAACCGCATCGAGAAGGGTCATCAGAACCTTTCCCTCGAGATGCTGGCGCGCATCGGAGCGGCCCTCGACTCCGAGATCGTCGCCCTGGGCGCCGGTCCGACCCACCTGCGCGTCACCGGGCCCACCACACTGTCGGGCAGCATCGAGGTGAAGACGTCCAAGAACGCCGGCGTCGCCCTGCTCTGCGCCTCCCTGCTCAACCGCGGCAAGACGACGTTGCGCAAGGTCGCCCGCATCGAGGAGGTCAACCGGCTGCTCGAGGTGCTTGCCTCGCTCGGCGTGCAGACCCGCTGGCTCAACGAGCAGAACGACCTCGAGATCATCCCGCCGGCCGAGTTCGACCTGACCCACATCGACGAGGCCGCTGCGCGTCGTACTCGCTCGGTCATCATGTTCCTCGGCCCGCTGCTACACCGTGCCGACACCTTTGACCTGCCGTACGCCGGCGGCTGCGACCTCGGCACCCGCACCGTCGAGCCGCACATGGCTGCGCTGCGTCCGTTCGGTCTGGAGATCAAGGCCACCGACGGCGCTTACCACGCCACCGTCAACCGGGCCATCGAGCCGCGGCGTCCGATCGTGCTTACCGAGCGCGGTGACACCGTCACCGAGAACGCGCTGATGGCCGCCGCCCTGCACCCCGGCACGACCGTGATCCGCAACGCGTCGTCCAACTACATGGTCCAGGACCTGTGCTTCTACCTGCAGAAGCTCGGCGTCGAGGTCGAGGGCATCGGCAGCACCACCTTGACCGTCACCGGCCGCGAGAGGGTCGACGTCGACGTCGACTACGCCCCCAGCGAGGACCCCATCGAGGCGATGTCGCTGCTGGCCGCCGCAATCGTCACCAAGTCGTCGATCACGATCACCCGGGTGCCGATCGAATTTCTCGAGATCGAGCTGGCGCTGCTCGAGGAGATGGGCTTCAAGTACCACCGCACCGAGGAGTACGTCGCCCTCAACGCTCACACCCGCCTGGTCGACATCACCACGCTGCCGTCAGACCTGCGCGCGCCGCTCGACAAGATCCACCCGATGCCGTTCCCGGGTCTCAACATCGACAACCTGCCGTTCTTCGCCGTCATCGCGGCTGTCGCCGACGGTCAGACCCTGCTGCACGACTGGGTCTACGAGAACCGCGCGATTTATCTCGTCGACCTCAACAAGCTCGGCGGCAACGTCAAGCTGCTCGACCCGCACCGGGTGATGATCGAGGGCCCGACGCACTTCAGCGGCACCGAGATGATGTGTCCGCCGGCCCTGCGCCCAGCCGTGGTCCTGCTGCTCGCGATGCTTGCAGCGAAGGGCACGTCCGTGCTGCGCTCGACGTACGTCATCTCCCGTGGCTACGAGGACCTCGCCGAGCGGCTGAACCTGCTCGGCGCCAATATCGAGACGTTCAGGGATATCTGACCGCGGGCTTAGGAATCCCCGGTCGACCGGGGATTCCTGAACTTGTCAGGCAATGCACGGGCCGACAAGTTCAGGAAATGCCTGACAAGTCGTGGCTCCCCCGCGTCGACGCCCGCTGCGCTGGCCAAACGACGAGCGAGTCAGCCACTAGTTGAACAGCGTCTCCACCCACGCCCTCGCCCGCTTCGCGGCGGCCGGGGGCGCGATCATGTCGGGGGTGATCCGGGGCAGGGGCGTGGTGTGCTGGGCGGAGTTGCGGTGCCAGTCGGACTCGGCCTCGGCCAGGGTGCCGAGATCGGCACGATCGAGGAAGACGCCGTGCCCCTCGGGGCACTGGCTGACCTGGGTCGCTCCGACAGGGCGCTCCACCATCTCGTTGCCACATCGAGGGCAGGTCATGGATTCCATGTCCTGACCGTACTCCTGGTGGATACTGCTCGGCGTGATCGACCGCCCGACTGGCCGCCCCTTCCTCGACGACCCCGGACCGGTGCTGGCGTTCGCTCACCGCGGCGGGGCGTACCACCCTGAGATCGTGCACCTGGAGAACACCCTCGCGGCGTTCAGCCACGCGGTCGGGCTCGGCTACCGCTACCTCGAGACCGACGTACACGTGACGAGCGACGGGGTGCTGCTGGCCTTCCACGACACGGTCCTCGACCGGGTGACCGATGTCCGCGGCGTGCTCGCCGACATGACGTACGCCGAGGTGCAGCGCGCGCAGATCGGGGGCCGGGAAGCCATCCCCACGCTGGCCCGGCTGATGGAGTCGTTCCCGGAGGTGCGGTTCAACATCGACCTCAAGGCCGCCGGTGCGGTCCCGGCCCTGGTCGCCCTCATCGACGAGCACCAAGCCTGGGACCGGGTGCTCGTCGGGTCGTTCTCACGACGGTCGATCAATGACTTCCGACGGCTGAGTCGCGGCAGGGTGGCCACCTCGGCCCACCCGCTCGAGGTTGTTGCCTACCTCCTCTCCCCCAGTGCACGGCTGGCCCGCCGGCTCACGCGAGGCCGCCCCGACGCCCTCCAGATCCCGCACCGGCGGGGGCCCCTGACGGTCACGACGCGCGGCGTCGTACGGCGCGCCCACGCCGCTGGCCTGCACGTGCACGTCTGGACCATCGACGACCCGGCAGAGATGCGGGCCCTGCTCGAGCGTGGTGTCGATGGTCTGATGACCGATCGCACCGACATACTCAGGGACGTGCTCCGCGAGGGCGGGCGATGGAGGGAACCGGAATGAGCGACGACGCACAGGCGCAGGGCATCGCCAACCTGGAGCCGCTCAACCGGGCCCGCGAGCAGAGGGCCTGGTATTTCTACGACTGGGCCAACAGTGCCTTCGCCACCACCGTGGCCGGCGTGCTCTTCGGGCCGTACATCAAGGCGATCGCCGAGGAAGCCGCCGTCAACAACCGGATCTCGGTGCTCGGCATCGACATCGCGCCCGGAGCGCTCCCTGCTTTCATCGTGACGGCCTCCACGATCCTCTCCGCGATCCTGCTGCCGCTGCTGGGTGCGGTCGCCGACCGGACATCGCGCAAGAAGGACCTGCTGGCCGGCTTCGGCTGGGCCGGCGCCGCGGCCACGAGCGTGCTCTTCTTCGTCACCGGCGACAACTGGCAGCTGGGCACCTTGTCCTTCCTCGTCGCGAACCTGTGCTTTGCCGCCTCGGCCGTCTTCAACGACGCGATCCTGCCGATCATCTCGACCGAGAACGAGCGTGACCGCGTCTCCACCCGTGGCTGGGCCTACGGGTACGCCGGGGGCGGCCTGCTCCTCGCCCTCAACTTCGTCCTGGTGTCGTTCCACGACACGTTCGGCGTCACGGAGGGCATGGCGGCCCGCATCAGCATGCTGTCGGCGGCCGTCTGGTGGGCGGCCTTCACCTTCATTCCGTTCCGTGGCCTGCGGAACCACCCTCCCCACGACGTCGAGGTGGTGGAGGGCGGCATCGTCGCGCGGAGCTTCGGCCAGCTCTGGGCGACGTTGAAGGACATGCGCAACTACCCGGTTGCGCTGACCTTCCTGTTGGCCTACCTCTTCTTCAACGACGGCATCCAGACCGTCATCTCGCAGGCTTCGCTCTACGGCACCGACGAGCTGGGCTTCGAGCTGGGCACCGTGCTGGCGACGTACTTGCTGGTGCAGTTCGTCGCGGTCGGTGGTGCGCTCCTGTTCGGTCGGCTGGCCGGACGCGTGGGCGCGAAGCGAATGATCGTGGTGGGGCTCGGCATCTGGAGTGCCATCGTGACGGCGGCACTCGTGCTGCCCGAGGGACAGCTGGTGCCGTTCCTGCTCCTTGGCGTCGCCATCGGCGTGGTGCTCGGTGGCACCCAGGCACTCGCCCGGTCCTACTTCTCGCTGCTGATCCCCCGGGGCAAGGAAGCCGAGTACTTCAGCTTCTACCACGCGATGGACCGCGGTACGTCGTGGTTCGGGACCCTGGTCTTCGGACTCGTCTACCAGTTCACCGACTCCTACCGGCCCGCGATCTTCGCGTTGATCGTGTTCTTCGTCGTCGGCGGGCTGCTGCTGACGCGGGTCGACACCGAGCGCGGCATCCGCGAGGCCGGAAACGACGTCCCAGCCGTTGTCTGACAATCGCCTGAGGGTGATCTGACGCACTCCCGACAGCCGGAATCGGCAGAATCTTGCCCGGCCCACTACCGTTGAAGGCAAACGACGGATGACGTCGCCAACCGATGTGGCGTCATGGACCCTCACCTGGGCCGTCTCATTCCCGTACCCGGGAAGCAACTAATCTGGAGGTGGCTCAATGGCGGAGCGCACATTGCGTGGCGCGAGGCTCGGCGGGCAAAGTTTCGAGGACGAACGCGGCATCGAGTTCGCGGCCCGCCAGCAGGTCGGCTACCGCTGCCAGCTGGGACACGTCTTCGAGATCACGATGTCGGTCGAGGCCGACATCCCCGCGGTGTGGGAATGCCCGCGCTGCGGTGGCGAAGGCCTGAGCGTCGACGGCATCACCAAGGAGGTCAAGGTCGAGAAGCCGGCCCGAACCCACTGGGACATGCTGCTCGAGCGCCGGTCCGAGAAGGAGCTCGAAGACATCCTCAAGGAGCGTCTCGACCTGCTGCGTGGCGGAGAGATCGGTCCCGCCCACCTGCACCGCGCCAACGCGAAGAAGCGGATCAAGTCGGCCTGACGATGTGAACCTGCGGGTCTGGTTCCCGAGATCAGATCGAGCAGGTCACTCGTCGTCCACCACATCGCCCCGGACCACTGGTCCGGGGCCTTGTGCTGTCCGGGGCTGGTTGCCGGGGCCCCAGCCACCCGCGGGTACGACGCCCGCAAGCAGCCGCCGGGAGATGACGGTGGTGAGCAGCCTCCGCGCCACGGGACGCGTGATCGGCAAGATGAGCAGGATGCCGAGGATGTCGGTGACGAACCCCGGGCTCAACATCAGCGCGCCGCCAAAGACGATCAGCGCACCGTCGGCGAGCTCACGCGCGGGCATCCGGCCCGAGTCGAGCGCAGACCGGAGGGCGCGCCAGGCGCGGCCACCTTCACGGCGGATCAGCCAGCCGCCGAGGATGCTGTCGGCGATGAGCAGCAGGATGGTCCACCACGGGCCGATGACCTGGCCGACCTGGATCAGCACGTAGATCTCTGCCAGAGGCACGACCACCAGCGCGATGAAGAGCACCCACATCGGGAAGCTGCGGCGTCGAGTCACGACTCCATCATGAAGCACGGCGTGAAACCCGGCGACCCACGAGCCGCCGCCGTACCGCTGCGCGCCGTTCCTCGAGCCCCCACAGGGTGATCTTCCTCAGCGACTCACCGGCGACCTGACCGGTCATCTTGGAGTTGCCGCGCACCCGCTCGATGAACTCGATCGGCACCTCGCGCACCCGCAGACCGGCCACCAGCACCCGGTGCGTCATGTCGGTCTGGAACACGTAGCCGGTCGACCTCACCGAGGCCAGGTCGATCGCCTCCAGAGTCGCTCGCCGGAAGAGCCGGAACCCGGCCGTGGCGTCACGCACAGGCATGCCTATCAGCAACCGGACGTACAGGTTGCCGCCACGGGACAGCAGCTCGCGCGACCTCGGCCAGTTGACGATCGAGCCGCCCAGCACGTAGCGGGAGCCGATGACGAGGTCAGCGTCGGCCAGCGCCTCCACGAGCCGGTGCAGCTGCTCGGGCTGGTGCGACCCGTCGGCGTCCATCTCGCCGATCACGTCGTAGCCGGCGTCGAGAGCGACCTGGAAGCCGTGGAGGTACGCCGCGCCCAGCCCCTCCTTCGAGCTGCGGTGAACCACGGATATCGCATCGTGGTTCGCGGCCAGCGTGTCGGCGATCCTGCCGGTGCCGTCAGGAGAGTTGTCATCGACGATCATCACGTCGACCCCGGGCTGCGCCGTACGCAACCGGTCGACGATCCACTCGAGGTTCTCCGCCTCGTTGTAGGTCGGTATGACCATCACGGTGCGGTGGTCGGCTGGTGGCGTCACGCGTCATCCTCGGCTGGCTGGTCGGTCCGGCGAGGATATGCGACGCGCGGGGCCCGAAGGGCAAGAACCAGGCCGACCAGGGCCAGCGCCAGGCAGATCCGCCCGGGCCAGGACCCCATGCGTACGGCGGGTGTCAGCCCGGTGCGCAGCTCGACGTCGCGCACCAGGACCTCTTGCGTGCGGGCCGCTGCGGAGTCGAGCACGGTGCCATCGGGGTCGATGATGCCGGAGACGCCGTTGACCGCCGCCACGGCGACGTACCGCCCGGTCTCCATCGCCCGGAGCCGGGTGATCTCGAACTGCTGCTCGATCTGGTAGGTGCCCATGAAGCTCGCGTTGCTGGTCTGCACCGTGACCAGCTCACCGCCGTGCTGGAGCTGGGCGTGGATGCCGTCGTCGTAGGCCACGTCGAAGCAGATGGCGTCGGCGACCAGAGCCCCGTCGATGCGCAGCGGCTCGAGCCGCGTGCCCTGGGCCATGTCCCGCGAGATGAGCCGGAGCTGGCCGAAGTTGCTCTTGAAGACCGTGTCGCGCCACGGGATGTACTCGCCGAACGGCACCGGGTGGCGCTTGGTGTAGCGGTCCCCTCCCCCGGTGACGGGATCCCACACGATGCCCTGGTTGAGCACCGCGTCGGGATCCGGCGCGTCGGCGATGACCCCGACAAGCACCGGCACCCCGATCGCCGCCACGGCTGACTCGATGCCTGCGTTGACCTCCGCGTCGAGGAACGGGTCGACCGCCGTGGAGTTCTCGGGCCAGATGACGAAGTCGGGTCGCTCGACGTCACCTGCCTGCACTCGCGCCGCCAGGTCGATGGTCGCGTCCACGTGGTTGCGGGTGACCTCACGGTGGACGGCCACCAGGTCGTTGCCCGTGCCCGGGACGTTGCCCTGCACGACCGCCACGGTCACCGACCCGCTCTCCTCCGTCGTGTACGGCGCCACAGCCCCCGCAGCGACCGGCAGGAGCACCGTAGCGACGGCCAGGACGGCCGTACGCCGCTGCCGCCACCCTCCGAGCACCAGCCAGCCCAGCGTGGTCCCGGAGGCGGCCAGCAGCAGGCTCACACCGGAGAACCCGAGCCAGGGCACAGCCTCGGCCCACGGCGTACCGGCGACGGCGTAGGAGAGGCGGCCCCAGGGCATGCCGCTGAACGGCCAGGAACCGCGGATGGTCTCGATGGCGACCCAGGCGGACGCCGTCCACAGCGGCCACCGGCGCAGCCGCATCAACCGCGCCATCAAGGAGCCGAGCGGCGCGAAGAACGCCGTCTCCAGAGCGGCCAGCGACAGCCAGGCGTCGGGTCCGACGGCGCGCATCCAGTACATCAGGACGAAGCAGAAGCCGCCGCCGAAGAGCAGGCCGGGCAGCCAGGCGCTCCGGGCGCGCAGCCCGTGGAGACAGCACACGAGGACCGCGATCGAGAGCGGGATGAGGAGAGCGATCCCGACGGGCTCGAACGCTAGGGCCAGGAGGACGCCGGCGAGCAGCGCGGCGAGACTCCGTAGCAGCACGTGGCAACGCTACCCGTCAGCGGTTACAGGCCGACGGAAGGGACCCGAGCCCTTCGGACCAACCCGGAGCCGACTGGATGCCGACGACGCGCTGTTGTCTACGGAGCTGGAGTCCCTTCCGTCGCCGCCTTCGCGGTGCGGGACCGACCTCCGTGAACCGGGTCGGGCGAGCGCTGGCTCCACACCCACCGACTCGGCCACTCGGACGTCGGTCCGCAAGCCACGATCTGCACAGGCGGACCCAGGCACCTTGGATCCTGGACCCCGGCACTGTCAACCGGTCCCTGACCTGCACAGACGCGCGTCTTCGCAGGTCAGCGAAGCGCTCTCCCGCGCCGGTCATTTCGGGCCAGTTTCAGACCTCGCGGCGTGTCTCCGACGACACGCCGATCAACTGGTCCAGAGCACCGGACCGGGCCCTCAGGAGGACTTCGCCGGGACGACCACGGTCCCGGTCGCGGACGTCGCCAGCAGGGGTTCGTCGAGCATGTCTGCGGCACCCGGTGCCGTTTCGGTGGCGGCGCCGCGCGCCACGACGTGCACGGCGAACTCCATGACGCGCGAGCGGGTGCCGGCCTTGACCAGCTCGCAGGTGATCTCGAGGACGTCGCCGGCGATCACGGGCGCTCGGAACTGCACGTCGGAGTACGACGCGAACAGGCCCTCGTCGCCGTCCGTGCGGATGCACATCTCGGTGGCGACGTCGCCGAAGAGGCCCAGCGAATAGGCGCCATCGACGAGGTTGCCGGCGTAGTGGGCATGGGAGTACGGCACGTAGCGGCGGTGGACGACGCGTTCTCCGACGGTTGCGGGCATCAGGAGGCCTTTCGTTGGGTCAGCCGGTGCACGATGAACGACGCGACCTCGCCGGGCGTCGTACCGCGGCCGAAGACCCGGTCGACGCCGAGCTCGTCGGCCATCGTCTCGTCGAAGCGCGGCCCACCGACCACCAGCAGCGGCCGAGCCGCCGACGGGTAGGCCTCGCGGAACGCCGCGGACATCTCGCGGGTGTTGAGCAGGTGGGCGTCGCGCTGGGTGACGACCTGCGAGACGAGTACGGCGTCGGCCTTCTCCTCCCGGGCGGCCTCGACGAGCTGCGGCACGCTCACCTGGGCACCGAGGTTGACCACCTTGAGCTCGCGGTAGTACTCGAGCCCCTTCTCGCCGGCGAAGCCCTTGATGTTGAGGATCGCGTCGATGCCGACGGTGTGGGCGTCGGTGCCGATACAGCCACCGACGACGACCAGGCGGCGACGCATCGCGCGCTTGATGGCGGCGTTGGCCTCCTTGGGCGTCAGCAGCGGGTAGTCGCGCTCGATCACCTCGACGATGGAGGTGTCGACCAGGTGGTTGACCCGGCCGTAGACGACGAAGAACGTGAAGTCGGGCCCCATCGGCTTGGCGTGCACCACCAGCGCGGGGTCGATGCCCATCTTGTTGGCGAGCTGGGCGGCCGCACCCTCGGCGATCTTGGAATGCGCCATCGGCAGGGTGAAGGAGACCTGCACCATGCCGTCACCCGTCGTGTCGCCGTACGGGCGGATGATGTGGCGTCCCCCCGTGGACTCAGGAGGTTGCGCCTCGGCCGTGCCGAGACCCGGGGTCTTGGGGTCGCTCACTTCTCCTCCAGGATCTCGATGGCCGGGTTGTAGTAGACCTTCGACTTCTTGGCGACGCCCTCGAGGCCGCGACCCTTGTGGGCGGGGCGCTTCATCAGGCCGAAGGTGCCGTCGGCAATGGCGTCGAGCAGGCCGTTCTCGTGGCCCTTGATGTCCTTGAGGAGCCCAATTGACTCCCCCAGCACCTCACGGGCGCGGCTGCCGATGAAGCCCTTCGGGTCGGGGTTGAAGTCCTCGTGCAGGTTGCCGGCTGCGTTCATCACGTAGCGGACGTTCTGCAGGGCCAGGTCGCGGTCGGAGATCCACGGCGTCACCACGGCCTCGGTCATCATGCCGACAAGCAGGATGCCCTGGTCGGTGAGCGCCCCGACGAGGTTGAAGAAGCCGTCGAGCAGGTAGCCACGGAAGACGTCGCCGGTCATGTGCCGCGTGGGCGGCATCCACTTGAGCGGTGCCTTCGGGAACAGGTCGCGCGCCAGCATCGCGTGAGCGAGCTCGAGGCGGAACGAGTCGGGCACCTCGGGGTCGATCTCGAACGCGTGGCCCAGGCCGAGCTGCCAGTCCTCGAGGCCGGCCTCCTTGGCGAAGTACTCGTTCAGGAGCTGGCTCGTGGTGACCGTGTGCGCGGCGTCGACGGCGTCGGCGGTGGTGAGGTAGTTGTCCTCGCCGGTGTTGATGATGATGCCGGCGCGGGCGTGGATCTGCCGGCTGAAGCGTTGGTCCACGAACGTGCGGATCGGGTTGATGTCGCGGAAGAGGATCCCGTACATCGAGTCGTTCAGCATCATGTCGAGCCGCTGGAGACCGGCCAGCGCGGCGATCTCGGGCATGCAGAGACCGGACGCGTAGTTGGTCAGCCGCACGTAACGACCGAGCTCCTTGCTCGTCACGTCCAGCGCTTCGCGCATCAGCCGGAAGTTCTCCTGCGTGGCGTAGGTGCCAGCGAAGCCCTCGCGGGTGGCGCCCTCGGGCACGTAGTCGAGCAGGCTCTGCCCGGTGCTGCGGATCACCGCGATGATGTCGGCGCCCTCACGAGCTGCGGCCTGGGCCTGCGGGATGTCCTCGTAGATGTCGCCGGTGGCGACGATCAGGTAGATCCACGGCTTGCGGGGCGCGTCGCCGATGCGGGCGATCATCCGCTCGCGCTCCTTGCGGCGGGCGTCGATCCGGCGGATGCCGGCCCCCACGGCCTTGCGCGACGCCGTACGGGCTCGGGTGTAGTCCTTGCCCTCGGGCAGCCGGAAGCGCACCGAGCCGGCGCCGGCCTTCTGCGCCAGGGTGGCGAGGTCGTCGGCCTCGCCGCGGAGCAGCGCGTCCCAGACCGGGAGCGCGATGCCGTGGGAGAGGCCGCCGTCGTCGTGGAGATCGGCGCGTACGGCGTCGGCGAGGCGGTTGACCCACGGGATGCCGTCGGCGTCGGCGCCCTCGAGCCCGGCGAGCCGCAGCGTCGCCCGCTCGACCGAGACGGTCGTGTGCAACTTGGCGGTGTTGACGATCGGGCGGCCGACTGTGCGGGCCAGGGCACGCGCCTCGCGCACCTGCGCCGGGTCGAGCTTGAGCTTGCCGCTCATGCGGGGTCCCTGCGGAGTTGCGCGCGGGGGGAGCCCAGTGGAGAGAGCTGAGATCTCCGTGGGGTGTTCATGAGTCCACCTTCCAGATCGTGGCGCCGGCGGCGAGAGTACGCCGTGCGGCAGGCAGTGGGAGGTCGGGATGGAGCACCGGCCAGCCGTCGGGGTCGAGGTCGCCGGGGACGTCCCAGGCGGCCAGGTCGGCACGCTTGCCGACCTCGATACTTCCGGACGCGTCGTCGCCACCGGCGAACCAGCCACCGGCTGTGTGCGCGACGAAGGCCGTCGCCACGTCGAGGCTCTGCTGCTCGTCGTGGTGGTGGCAGGCAGCGCGGACAGCGGCCCACGCGCCGAGCGAGGTGACCGGGGAGTCGGAGCCGAACGAGAGTCGCGTGACTGCGGCCAGGTCGCGGAGCGGGTTCGTGCCGCGCCACCGCTCCCCCAGCCGGTCGGCGTACATGCCGTCGGAACCGCCCCACAGGGCGTCGAACATCGGCTGCACGCTGGCGAGGACGCCGAGGCGGCCGAGCACCTCGATGACTCGCGCGGACGGCATCTCGACGTGCTCGAGACGGTGCCGGTGGGCGGCCAGCGTCTCGACGCCGAGGGTGCGGGCGGCGAGCTCGAAGCCGTCGGCGATGGCGTCCAGGGCTGCGTCGCCGATGCAGTGGAAGCCGGCCTGCAGGCCGGCGTTGCTGCACTCCACCACGTGGTCGGCGATCTGCTCGGCCGTGAGGTAGCCGTGGCCGCAGAGCGTGTGCGCGTCGTCGTAGGGCGAGGTCAGGGCCGCGGTGCGCGACCCGAGTGCGCCGTCGGCGTTGAGGTCACCGGCGAGGCCGCGTACGCCGAGGGCTCGCGCCTTCTCGACCACGCCCACCTGGCCCCAGTAGAGCGTGGCGATCAGGCCGCGCTCCTCTGCGGCCTGGCGCACGAGCGCGATCTCGGACTCGGGACCGATGTGCGGCGCGGCGTTCTCGTGGAGGCCGGCGAAGCCGTGCCGGGCCAGCTCGCCGCACGCGGCGCGGGCCGCGGCGAGACGCTGCTCGTCGGTGGTGCGGTCTGCGAGGGCGTCGCGGACGACGTGGTGGGCGTCGCGCTCGACCCGGCCGTCGGGGGTCCAGCCGACGGCCGCCTCGAGGTCGCGGATCGTGGCAGCGAAGGTGTGGGAGACGAGGGCCGAGTGGCCGTCGACGCGCGTCAGGTAGACCTCGCGCCCCGGCACCGCCCGCTCGATCTCGTCGGCGGTTGGCGGCTCGGCGACCGGCCAGCGCGACTCGTCCCAGCCGTTGCCGACCAGGAGGTCGTTCGGGTGCCCCGCGGCGTACGACGAGAGCAGGTCGAGGGCGTGGTCGCGGCTGGTGGCGAGGGTGAGGTCGAGCTGGGTGAGGGCGAAGCCGGTGCGGACGGTGTGGATGTGGGAGTCGACGAACGCGGGCGTGATGAGAGCCCCGTCGAGGTCGACGACCTCGTCGGCGTCTGCCCAGGCTTCGGCGTCGTCGCCGACCCAGGCGATGGTGTCGCCGTCGACGGCCACCGACGTGGCGGGCGTGCCCAGCACGCGGCCGTTGCGCAGGAGGGTCCTCATCCGAGTCGGCCCTCGAAGAGACCGCGGACGCCGTCGTTGCTGCGGAGCAGGTCCATGGCGTACGCCGCGTGACCGGGCACGTAGCCGTTGCCGACCAGCATCGTGACGTCGGCCGCGACGCCCTCGGCGCCGAGAGCCGCCGCCGAGAACGACGTGGCCATGGAGAAGAAGATCACGGTGCCGCGGTCGGCGGTGGTCAGGATCGCGCCACCTTCGCAGCCGGGTACGTCGACGCAGACGACGGTGACGTCGGCCGGGCCACCGGAGGCGAGCACGGCGTCGCGCAGGGCGATCGGGTCGCGGGCGTCGGCGATGGTGACGGCGTCAGCAATCCCGGCGTCCTCCAGCAGGGTGGCCTCGCGCTCGTGCGGAACCACTCCGATGGTGCGGGCCGCGCCAGCGTCCTTCGCGGCCGCCAGGCTCAGAGAGCCAGACTTCCCGGCCGCGCCGATGACGGCGACCACCGCGTCGTCGTACTGCTTCACCACGCGAGCCGTGAGTGCGGGCGCGCCGCAGACGTCCATGACCGACAGGGCAAGATCGCGGGGCAGGTCGTCGGGGATCACGGCCGCGATCGAGCGGCCGAACAGCACGGCGTACCCGTCGCACGGGACCTGCTCGGAGAGGCCGTCCCAGTCGCGGAGCGCGTCCTCGATGACGAGCGGGGTGAGGGTCAGAGAGACGAGGGTGGTGACGCGGTCGCCCACATTGAGGCCGAGGGGTGACTCGGGCCCGACCTCCTCGACGACGCCGACGAGCATGCCGCCGGACCCGGTTTCGGGGTTCTGCATCTTGCCGCGGGTCGCCACGATCTCGAGGACGGCAGCGCGGATGGCGTCACCGTCGGCGTACGTCCGCTCGAGCTGTCGGTACGACGCGGCATCGAGGTTGAGCTTCTCGACCCGGATGCGGACCTCGTCGGGCCACAGCTCGCGGCGGGTGTCGAGGCGCTGCGCCGCCTGGGGCAGCACCACGCCGTCGTCGAGCACCCGATGCAGTCCGGTGGGATCGCTCCGCACAGCTGTTCCTCCACTCGTTCAGGACAATGACAGGAAATGTTCCGGTGCGTTGATGTGCGCACCGGAGGATCTGTCGTCTACTCTGACAGAGACGTGGCGCGGCACACAAACCCCGCGCCGACCACCCCGACCGAGCATCCCCGGGAGCATCGCATGAGCATCGAGACGGCCATCGACCCAACAGATCTTTGGCAGGAGTCCACGCAGCCCTACCCCTACACACGGGTCGAGCTGGTCGAACCCGACTGGACCCGGTTCCCCGGGTGGCGCGACGTCACCGCGGAGCAGTGGGCGTCGGTCCAGTGGCAGCGCGCGCACTGCGTGAAGAACGTCAAGCAACTCCGTGAGCTGATGGGCGACCTGGTCGACGAGAGCTTCTACACCGACCTCGAGCGCGACCAGGCCGAGCGGGCCACGATGTCGATGCTCGTGCCGCCACAGATGATGAACACGATGATGCCGCTGGCCACGCCCGGCGGACCCGGCTCGCTGACCGACGAGCTGTACGCCGACCCGGTGCGGCACTACATGATCCCGGTGCTCAGCGACCGTCGTACCGACTGGGCGTCGCACCCGCACGCCACCCGCGACTCGCTGCACGAGCACGACATGTGGGTCGCCGAGGGGCTCACGCACCGCTACCCGACCAAGGTGCTGGCGGAGCTGTTGCCGACCTGCCCGCAGTACTGCGGCCACTGCACGCGGATGGACCTCGTCGGCAACTCGACGCCGGTCATCGAGAAGCTCAAGTTCACCGCCAAGCCCGTCGACCGGCTCGACGCGATGTTCGACTACCTGCGTCGGACGCCGCAGGTGCGCGACGTCGTCGTGTCCGGTGGCGACGTGGCCAACATGCCCTGGCCGCGGCTCGAGGACTTCCTCACCCGTCTGCTGGAGATCGAGAACATCCGTGACATCCGGCTCGCCACCAAGGCCCTGATCGGCCTGCCTCAGCACTGGCTGCAGCCCGACGTCGTCGAGGGCGTCGCCCGGGTCGCCGCGATCGCCCGCTCGCGCGGCGTCTCACTGGCGATGCACACCCACGCCAACCACGCGAACTCCATCACTCCGATCGTCGCCGAGGCGTCCAGCGCGATGCTGGAGGCCGGCCTGCGCGACGTACGCAACCAGGGCGTGCTGCTCAACGGCGTCAACGCCGAGCCGCACGCGCTGCTCGACCTGTGCTTCCGTCTGCTCGATGGAGCGCAGATCATGCCGTACTACTTCTACATGTGCGACATGATCCCGTTCTCGGAGCACTGGCGGGTCTCGGTTGCCGACGCGCAGCGCCTGCAGCACCACATCATGGGCTACCTGCCGGGCTTCGCGACGCCGCGCATCGTGTGCGACGTGCCGTTCGTCGGCAAGCGCTGGGTGCACCAGCTCACCGACTACGACACGGAGCGCGGCATCTCCTACTGGACCAAGAACTACCGCACCTCCATCGAGGCCACCGACGCCGAGGCGCTCTCGCGCACCTACGAGTACTACGACCCCATCCACACCCTCCCCCTCGAGGGTCAGCAGTGGTGGGCGGAGCACGGGCGCCTCGACGAGTCCGCCCTCAAGGCTGCTGAGGTGGCCGAGGCCTCCCGGCGTACGGCCGCACTGCAGGCTTACTGAGGCGGGGCGTTTGGGCGAGGAATCCCCGGTCGGCCGGGGATTCCTGAACTTGTCACCCCGTGCACGGGCCGACAAGTTCAGGAAGTGACCGCCCAGTCAGCGTCGTTCCGGCCCGGAGCGCCCCGAATGCGTCCACAGGCCGGCAGATCAAGGCGTTCTCCACAGGCGTCAGGAGTACCTCGGCGAAGCGTGGGGCTCCTCCGGCACGCTGTCCCGCATGGATCCACGCCTTCATGCCTTGATCGAGCTACACGGTGTCTTCCTCCGCAAGGAGGCGGTCGAGCTGGGCTACCACGACCACGCCATCGCGTCGTACGTCCGCAGAGGGATGTGGGTCCGGGTTCGTCGCGGGGCGTACGTGTTCGGAGTCGCCTGGGACCGGCTGAGCGAGGCCGACAGGTACGCCGTCCTCTGCCGGGCCGGCCTGCGCCAGGCCAGGACCGGTGCTGTGCTGAGCCACCTCAGCGCACTCAACGCGTACGGCGCGCCGCTCTGGGACCAACCGTTCGACATCGTCCACCTGACGCGGCGCGACCGCCGCACCGGGCGCAAAGAAGCTGGCATCCAGCAGCATCGCGGCGTACTCCTCCCCCAAGACGTCACGGAGCGGAACGGTGTGCCGACCGTTGTTCCGGTGCGGGCTGCCCTTGAGATCATCACGTTGACGAACGTCGAGCATGCTGTCGTCGAGATCGACTGGCTGCTACACAACCGACACACCACCCTTGACGCGCTTCGGACGCGCTACCAGCAGATGACGCACTGGCCCCACACATTGCGGGCAGAACTCGTGCTTCGCCTGGTGGATGGCCGCTCGGAGTCGGTCGGCGAGAGCAGGGCGCGATACCTGTGCTGGACCCAGGGCCTTCCTGCTCCCGTGCCCAACTATCCGATCTTGGGGCCAGATGGCAGCGAGATCGCCCGTGTGGACCTGGCCTGGCCCGAGCTGGGCGTCTTCCTCGAGTTCGACGGGAAAGTGAAGTACCAGCGCTATCTCGCCGACGACGAGGACGTGACCGAGTGCGTGCTGCGGGAGAAGGAGCGCGAGTCGATGATTTGCGAGCTCACCGGCTGGCGGTGCATCAGGATCGTGTGGGCAGACCTGTACCGACCGTCGGACGTCGCCGCTCGCATCCGCCGGCTGTTCCGTCCCGTAGCAGCCTGATCGAGATGACTTGGCAGGCAACCCATGAACTTGTCGGCCCATGCATTCCCCGACAAGTTCAGGAGTCCCCGGTCAACCGGGGATTCCGAAGCGACACGCTCAGGTGACCGGGCGGTTCTCGTACGGCGTGGAGAGCACGATCGTAGTCCGCGTGGCCACGTTGGCGGCGGCGCGGATCCTGGCCAGCAGCTCCTCGAGGTCCAGCGGGGTGCCGACGCGCACCTTGAGGATGTACGACTCCTCCCCAGCCACCGACCAGCAAGACTCGATGCCGGGGATGTCGCGCAGGCGCTCCGGGGAGTCGTCGGGCTGCGAGGGGTCGATGGGGCGGATCGAGATGAACGCCGTCAGCGGCAGGCCGATCTCGTAGTGGTCGACCTGGGCGGCGTACCCCGTGATCAGGCCGCGCGTCTCGAGCCGCTTCACGCGCTGGTGCACGGCGGAGGTGGACAGACCGGTCGCCTTGCCGAGGTCGGTGAACGACATCCGGCCGTCTGCGGCCAGCAGGCCCAGGATCTGCCGATCGGTGGCTTCGACCTCGCTCGTGCTCATGCCGTGAGGGTAGTGGTACGTGGCAGGATCGCGCCGTGACCTCACCCCCGCCCCGTCTTATGCTCCTCGACACCGCATCGCTGTACTTCCGGGCCTTCTTCGGCGTGCCCGACTCGATGCGCGCCCCGGACGGCACCCCGGTCAACGCGGTGCGCGGGCTGATGGACTTCATCAGCCGGCTGGTCGGCGAATACCAGCCCACCCACCTGGTCTGCTGCTGGGACAACGACTGGCGCCCGCAGTGGCGCGTCGACCTGATCCCGACGTACAAGGCCCACCGCGTCGTGGTGGTGACCCCCGGCGACAACCCCGACGTCGAGGAGGTGCCCGACCCGCTCGAGACCCAGATCCCGATCATCCTCGACGTCCTCGCGGCGTACGGCATCTGCGTCGTCGGCGCCGACCACCACGAGGCCGACGACGTGATCGGCACCCTCGCGACCAACGCCGGCATGCCCGTCGACATCGTCACCGGCGACCGCGACCTCTTCCAGCTCGTCGACGACGAGGCGGAGGTGCGCGTCCTCTACACGGCCCGCGGCGTCGGCCGGCACGAGAAGGTCACCAACCAGGTCATCCGCGACAAGTACGACGTCGACGCCAACCAGTACGCCGACTTCGCGACGTTGCGCGGCGACAACTCCGATGGCCTGCCCGGTGTCGCCGGCGTCGGCGACAAGACGGCCGCCACGCTGCTCAACCGCTTCACCGACATCGACGGCGTCGTCGCGGCAGCCGGCGACCCCGACTCCGACCTGGCGCCCGGCCCGCGCGGCAAGATCAAGGCCGCCGCCGACTACCTCGCGGTCGCCCCGCAGGTGGTGACCGTCGTGCGCGACCTCGACCTCGGCGAGTACGACGCCACGCTCCCCCGCACCCCGAAGGACCCCGACGCCGTGGTGGCGCTCGACAAGCGCTGGGACCTCGGCAGCGCAGCCGTCCGGCTGGTGGAAGCACTCCAGGGGCCGGCTCAGGACTAGTCCGTACGGTGGAGCCATGAGCCGCATCGCCATCATCGGGGGCCACGGCAACGTGGCCCGTCACCTCCACCCGCTCCTGGTCGCCGCCGGTCACCAGCCCGTGGCGCTGGTCCGCCGCGACGCCTACCGCGCCGAGCTCGAGGGCCTGGGCGCCGAGGTCGAGCTGCTCGACATCGAGAAGGGCGACGCAATCGCGTTCGCCCGCGCGTTCGAGCGCTGTCACGCGGTGGTGTTCGCTGCCGGCGGTGGCCCCGACGGCGACATCGAGCGCAAGCGCACCGTCGACCTCGGTGGCGCGCTCAAGACGATCGAGGGTGCCCAGCAGGCCGGCATCAGCCGCGTCGTACAGATCTCCGCCATCGGCGTCGACGAGCCCGTGGCCGACGTGGAGCCGGTCTGGAAGGCGTACGTCGAGGCGAAGCGCGACGCCGACACCGCCCTGCGTGACAGCGGGCTCGACTGGACGATCATCCGCCCCGGACGACTCACCGACGACGAGCCCACCGGCCTCGTCCAGCTGGCCGACCGGACCGGGCGCGGCGAGATCCCGCGCGCCGACGTGGCGGCCGTCGTGGCGGCCGTACTCGACACCGGTGCCGGCATCGGCGCCCAGTGGGACCTCGTCGGCGGCGCGACCCCCGTCGCCGAGGCCGTGAGCGCCCTCAGTCGGTGAGCGAGGAGTAGGCCACGATTCCCCGCTTCAGCCGGTGTACGGCCTGGCGCGCGACCCCGCGCAGCGGTGAGTCACCCGCGGCGTCTGCCACCTGGCCGGTGAGGTCGAGCAGCTGCTTCATCCAGCGCACGAAGTCACCGGCGGCCAGCGACGTGCCGCCCAGCACGTCGTCGAGGTCGTCTCCCTCGGCCCACCGGTAGGCAGCCCACGCGAAGCCCAGGTCGGGCTCGCGCAGGAAGTCGAGCTTGTGCTCTCGCTCGAGCGCGTCCAGATCGCCCCACAGGCGCACCATCTCGCCGATGACGTCCTTGACACGACCACCGGGCAGCCGCGGCACCGACGAGTCGTCAGCACGCCGTGCCTCGAAGACCAGCACCGAGAGCACCGACGCCAGCTCGGAGGCGCTGAGGTCGTCCCAGAGTCCGTGGCGCAGCGACTCGGCGGCCACGAGGTCCATGTCGGTGTAGATGCGCATCAGGTGCCGGCCACGATCGGTGACCTGGTCACCGGCGAGGTACTCCAGCGTCGTCAGCACCGAGCAGACCCGGTCGAACGTACGGGCCACGGTGTTGGTGCGCTGCTCGACCCGGCGCTTGAGCGTCTGCGCGTCGCGTTCCAGCTTGAACCACCGCTCCGACCAGCGCGAGTGGTCCTCGCGATCGGGGCACTGGTGGCACGGGTGTTCCTTGAGCTGCTTGCGCAGCGACGCGATCTCGCGCTCGGTCGCGTCGTCCACCGGGGTGTCGCGGCGGTTGGCGCGCTGGCGTGACGGCGGCGTGAGGTCACGCGTGCGGCTTCGCAGGAGGTCACTCAGCTCGCGCCGCATCTGCGGGTTCCGTCCGCTGAACGACTTGGGGACCTTCAGCCGGGTCAGCGACTCCACCGGCACCGGGAAGTCGGTCATTGCGAGCCGCCGAGCCTGCCGGTCAACCGTCACGACCTGCGGCCGCGGGTCGCCGTCACCGCTGACACCGGGGTCGATCACCACGGCGAAGCCGGCGAACTTGCCGGCCGGCACCTCGATCACGTCGCCGGGCCGCAGCCTGGCCAACGAGGCCGCGGCCTCGCCACGTCGGTCGGTGCGCCGGTTGCGAGCGGCGCCCTTCTCGACGTCGGTGATGCGCCGACGCAGCGCGGCGTACTCCATGAAGTCGCCGAGGTGGCACGTCGCCGCCTCGGCGTAGCCGTCGAGGGCGTCCTCGCTCTTGCGTAGCTGCCGGGCCAGCCCGACGACCGCCTTGTCGGCCTGGAACTGGGCGAACGAAAGCTCAAGCGTCGCGCGTGCCCGCTCCCGGCCGAACTGGTTCACCAGGTTCACCGCCATGTTGTACGACGGCCGGAACGAGGACCGCAGCGGATAGGTCCGGGTCGACGCCAGACCGGCCACCTCGCGCGGGTTCATCCCCGGCTGCCACAGGACGACTCCGTGACCCTCCACGTCGAGCCCGCGACGCCCGGCCCGGCCGGTCAGCTGGGTGTACTCCCCCGGCGTGATGTCGGCGTGTGCCTCGCCGTTCCACTTCGAGAGCTTCTCGATGACCACGGTGCGGGCCGGCATGTTGATGCCAAGTGCGAGGGTCTCGGTGGCGAAGACGACCTTGCAGAGGCCGCGCACGTAGAGCTCCTCGACGCACTGCTTGAACGCAGGCAGCATGCCCGCGTGGTGCGCGGCGACGCCGCGGGTGAGTCCGTCGAGGAACTCGTGGTAGCCGAGCACGTGGAGGTCATCGTCGTCGAGGTGGCGGCAGCGATCCTCGACGTACTGGTAGATCGCGTCGCGTTCCTCGGTAGAGGTCAGCCGCACGTTGGCGTTGAGGCACTGCGTGACAGCGGCGTCGCAGCCGACCCGGCTGAAGATGAACACGATCGCCGGCAGCAGCCGCTCGCGGTCGAGCCGCTCGATCACGTCGACGCGGCTTGGGATCCACACCCGCCGGCCGTTGCCGACCTGCTTGGGCCCGCCGCGGCCGGGACGCTTGTCGCGGGCCGTGCGGCGGTCCTTCATCCGGGTGCTGGCCCAGTCGTCCCGCGCGATGCGCACCAGCTCGCTGTTGACGGGCGCACCCTCCTTGACGAAGCCGGCGGAGGCGTCGACGTCGGAGGAGGCGAAGAGGTCGAGCAGCCGGCGGCCGACCATGACGTGCTGGAACAGCGGCACCGGCCGCTTCTCCTCCACGATCGTGGTGGTGTCGCCGCGCACCGTCTCGAGCCACTCGCCGAACTCCTCGGCGTTGGAGACCGTCGCCGACAGGGAGACGACGCTCACCGACTCGGGCAGGTGGATGATCACCTCTTCCCAGACAGCGCCGCGCATCCGGTCGGCGAGGTAGTGCACCTCGTCCATCACGACGAAGCCGAGTCCCAGCAGCGTCCGGGAGCCGGCGTACAGCATGTTGCGCAGCACCTCGGTCGTCATGACGACGATCGGGGCTTCGCCGTTGACGACGTTGTCGCCGGTCAGCAGCCCCACCTGGTCGGCTCCGTAGCGTGCGACGAGGTCGTTGTACTTCTGGTTCGACAGCGCCTTGATCGGTGTCGTGTAGAAGCACTTGCGGCCGCTCGCGATGGCCAGGTGAACAGCGAACTCGCCCACCACCGTCTTGCCCGAGCCGGTCGGCGCGGCCACGAGCACGCCGCGGCCGTCCTCGATCTCGCGGCAGGCGGCGACCTGGAAGTCGTCGAGCGGGAAGGCGTACTGCCCCGCAAAGTCGACCAGCACCGGATGCCTTCGATCGCGCTGGAACGCGGCGTACTTCTCCGACGGGCTCAGCTCGGTCTCCTCGCGCTCGGTCATGCCAGCACCTTCAACGCGCCGGGTGCGCTCTCGATGGTCAGCGGCAGCGCGCCGAAGCGCTCGCCGTCGGCGTACGCCACGATGCCGGGCGCAGCCACGCTGACCTTGCGGACCCGGTGGTGCTCGTACTGCGGCAGCGTGACGTGGGTGCCCTTGAAGAGCCGGGGGTAGGCGCGCACCAGCGCCGGTTTGCTGAGCTTCTTGATGATCACGACGTCGAGCAGGCCGTCGTCGAGGACGGCGCCCTCGGTGATCCGCAGTCCTCCGCCGTACGACGGCCCGTTGCCGACCGCGACCAGCGTCGCCTCGCGCTGGACGACCTCGCCGTCGAGGTCGATCGTGTAGGGCAGCGCGGCGAAGGTGCGCAGCTCCGCCAGGGTGGCCAGGTTGTAGCGCATCTGGCCGCGCGGCCAGGTCATGTCGTTGGCCCGCTCGTTGACGACGGCGTCGAAGCCCGCGGCGAGCACGGTCACGAAGTACTTCGAGCCGCACCGCGCGAGGTCGACGGTGCGGGTGCGGGAGGCGATGACGCGGTCGGCGGCAGCCGCCGGATCCTTGCGCGGGATGTCGAAGTAGCGAGCCACGTCGTTGCCGGTGCCGGACGGGATGATGCCGAGCGGGATGCCGGTGCCGGCCACGGCCTGGACGCCGAGGTGCACCATGCCGTCGCCGCCACACACGACCAGCGCCTCGACGCCGTCACGCACGCAGGCATGGGCCAGGTCGAGGGCCTCGTCGGCATCGGCGCCCTGCAGGTTGCGCACCACGAAGCCCGCGTCACGCAGCCGGGACACCGCGACGTCGCGGATGCGCTCGCCGCGGCCCTTGCCGGCCGACGGGTTGGTGATGAGCGCGATCTCGCGGGAGGGGCCGGGCACGGCACGACCCTATCCGCCGCTACCCAGTGGGGCGTGCGCGGCGCGGCTCCTGCGACCCGATGCGCAGGTGGGCGGCGAACCGCTCTGGAGTGGCGCCGACCGCCTTGGCCAGCCGGCTGATGGTGTCGAGCACCAGGTCTGCACCGAACCCGGTGCCGGGTACGGCGAGCACCAGCCGGGCGTCGTACTCACCCATGAGCACCTGGCCGTGCTGCCAGGCTTGGTGGGCGGCGGCCCGGCTGCGGTCACAGGTGACCGGCGCGGGATAGGCCTCGTCGACGGCCAGCAGGTCGCAAACCAGGGTGTGGTCGTCGTGGCCCGGAGACGTCAGGATGCCGCGCACGTGGTGACCGGTGCGCAGGCCGGCGTCGGCCGACCAGGTGACGTCGTCGGTGCCCAGCCAGTCGGGCAGGTCGAACGGGTCGACGGCGACAATCGGCTGTGGCTGCACCACCTCAGCCTCTCAGATGGGCGAGGCCTCGTCGTCGTCCCACTGGTCGGTGTCCCCTTCGCCGCGGCGGCGCACCCGGTCGATGACGCGGGCGATGATCTCGGCGAGAGCGAATAGGACCAGCATCGGGATCGCGAGCGCCAGCATGGAGAACGGGTCGGTGGACGGCGTCGCCACGGCAGCAAAGATGAACGTGCCGATGATGATCCACGGCCGGTAGCGGCCGATCTGCTTGCCGCTCACCACGCCGGCGAGGTTGAGCATCACCACGAAGAGCGGGATCTCGAAGGCGACGCCGAAGACGAGCAGCATCCGGGTCAGGAAGGAGAAGTACTCACCGAACTCGACGAGGTTCTCGAGCTGTACCGGGGTGAACCCGATCAGCACCTCGAGGCCGCGCGGGAGCACGTAGTAGCCGACAGCGACGCCGGCAAGGAACAGCGGCCCGGCGATCGCGACGAAGACCCGCGACCACTTCTTCTCCTGCGCGCGCAGGCCAGGGACGATGAAACCCCAGATCTGGGAGAGCCAGTAGGGGCTGGAGGCGACGATGGCCGCGACGCCACAGAGTTTGAGCTGCAGCAGCAGCGGGCCGGTGGCGCCCTTGATGTAGGCCGTCGTCTCGACCTTCTGGCCCAGGGCGATGCGAGCGTCGTTGTAGGGGGCGAGCACCAGCTTGAGCAGGTCGTTGTAGAAGAAGAGCGACACGCCGAAGATGACGACCAGGAGGAGCGCGGAGCGGATCAACCGGGCGCGAAGCTCACGGAAGTGATCGGTGAGGGCCATCCGGCCGTCTGCACCGATGGGGTGCGTCGGTGCGCCGCTGAGCAGGCTGAGTAGACCGCGAATCTTCACGGGTGTGGTGGCGAGCTCGGTCGTCAGGCGGTGGTGTCGTCGCGGTGCTCGCGGGCGATGCGCTCGCTCTCGGCCCGGCGGGCCTCGAGCTCGCGCTGCTCGGCGGTCTTGACGTCGTCATCGTCGTCACCGTCGACCAGACCCTTGGTCTCTGCCTTGAAGATCCGCAGGGCGCGACCGCTGCCGCGGGCGAGCTCGGGCAGCTTGGACGCACCGAAGAGCAGGACCAGGACGGCCAGGATGATCAGCAGCTCGGTGGGGCCGAGACCGGCGATGAACGCGTACATGGGGGTCCTCACGGTTGCGGGCTTGGTGCAGAAATCAGTCTACGCCGGTGTCATGCGCGTAGAGCCTGAGGGCACGCTGTGCAGTGGCTGTGACCTCGCCACCCACCCTTGCGGGCGAGATGACGCGGGCGTACGGCGCGAGCCGCAGGAGCAGCCGCTCCAACCAACGTTCGTCAGCAACGAGCATCTGGATTTCGGATGAGCCGCCCGGAAGTGGCCGCACCGCCTCCACCGGGTAGTACTCGGGCACCCACTGGGCGCGCGGGCCGAGCTCGACGGTGACCAGTACGGCGTCGTCGGAGCCCCGGAAGAACCCGTCGGTGATGTCCTTCGGGTCGTCGTCGTGGGCCTCGACCGGAGAGTCGAGTACGGCGAGGTCGTGGATGCGGTCCAGGCGGAACAGCCGGGGCGCCTCAGCCGCGTGGCACCAGCCGTCGAGGTAGCTCGCGCCCGGAGACGTGACCAGGCTTCGGGGGTCGACGAGTCGTTCGGTGGCCTCGTCACGCGTGGGCACCCAGTAGGTCAGGTGCACCTGCCGGCCACGCTCGACGGCGTCGCGCAGCTGGCGAAGCACGTCTGCCTCGGCCGACGGTTGCTCGTCGACCTCGATCCGGCCGGCCCCGCTGCCCTCTGCGGCAGCGGCCTCCAACTTGCCCAGGGTGCGGTCGACGACCTCGCGGGTGTCGGTGGCGGCCCCGCCGCGGACGGCGCGCAGCGCCACGATCAGCGCGGTCGCCTCGGTGGGCGTCAGTCGCAGCGGTCGGGCGAGGTAGTCGGCGTTGGAGACCCGGATGACCCCGTCGGCTTCCTGGCCCTCGAGCGCGTCGAGGTCGACGTCGATCAGGTCGTCCGGGTAGCCACCCGGCAGGCCGCACATCAGCAGGACCTTGAGGTCCTTCATCAGCTGCTTGGGAGGGACGCCGAGCGCCGAGGCGGCCTCGTCGAGGCGTACGCCGTCGCGGCCGTGCAGGTAGGGCACGAGGGTAAGCAGCCGGTTGACCTGGTCCTTGGCTCCGCCCTGGGCAGGGGCCGCGATCGTCGGGTTCATCGGGCACCCGCCTCCACGAGCCGGGTGAGCCGGTCGACGACGGCCTCGCGCAACCGTGGCGGGCTCTCGACGTAGATGTGGTCGCCGTAGGTGAGCACCTCGTCCGCCAGCACGGTGATGTTGCCCTCGAGCGTGAGCCGGTCCCAGCGGGTGTCGTCGTCAGGCCCCGTAACGCCCTCCTCGACCGACGCGGCATCACGGCGCAGGCCGTGGCCCGTGTCGGCCCTGGCCAGCAGCGAGATGTGGGCGCGTTCGGGGGCCGGGGCAAGCCGGCGGGCCATCTCCCGGATGTCGGTGCCGGCCGGGACGTCGTACGCCCCGGGCAGACCCGTGATGGTCGCGGCGCCCACGATGCGGGAGAGCCGGAAGACCCGCTCATGCTGGCGGTCGACGTCGAACCCGACGGCGTACCAGCGCCCGGAGTAGCGCACGACACCCCACGGCTGAAGGTGGCGTCTGGTCGCCTCCACCGCGCCGGGGCGGCGGTAGTCGAACTCCACCGCCGACCGCTCCTGAGTGGCCTCCCAGAACACGTCGAACGCCGGCTCGTCGGCGCCGATGCGCGGCTGCACGAGGTCGAGGGCCGAGAGGTCGAGCGGCACCCCGCTCGCGGTCAGCTTGCGTACGGCGTCCGTCGCGGCCTCGGCGAGGCGCGCGTGCTCCCACACCTTGCCGGCCAGGCCGATCACGGCTGCCTCATCGGCCTCCAGACTGATCTCGGGCAGGGCGAACTGGTCGGGACGGATGCGGTAGCCGACCTCGTCGTCGAAGTAGGCGTCGAGCGTGCCCACCTCGATGGGCACCCCGAGAGAGCGAAGCTCTTCCTTGTCGCGCTCGAACTTCTTCTCGAACGCGTCGAGCGACTCTCCGGGGTAGAGGAACTCGCGGATCCGCTCCTTCGAGACGTAGCGGCGTTGCACCAGCAGCATGATGAGCAGGTTCATCAACCGCTCACTCTTGCGGGCCACCACGGCGGTTCCCCTCCCCCGGACATCACTGTCCGGGACGGTTCAGGCGGCTCAGACAGCCGCGAGGATGTCGACCACGAAATAGAGCGTGTCGGTGCCCTTGATGCCGGCGTCCTTGTTGCCCTCGGTGCCGTAGCCGAGCTCCGGCGGGATGGCGAGGATCATCCGCGATCCGACGGTCTGGCCGACCAGGGCGTCGTCCCAGCCCTTGATGACCTGACCGACACCGATCGGGAACGACGCGGGTGCGCCGGTGCTGTAGGACTCGTCGAAGGCCGCGTCACTCTTGTAGGTCTGGCCGAAGTAGTTGACGTAGAGCGTCTGGCCCTTCTTGACCACGGCGCCGTCGCCCTTGATGGTCTTGGTGACCAGGAGGTTCTTGCCGGGCTCGGTCGCCTTCGAGAAGTCGAGCGCGGTGACCTTGGCGCCGTCCTCGGTGATTCCCGGGGCCCACTTGGCGACCGGCTTCTCCTCGCCCTGGGGCTCGGTGGCGATCTTGTCGACCAGGTCCATCACGAACAGCACGCTGTCCTGGTTACCGAGGCCGAGCTCGGGACGACCCTCTTCACCGAAAGCATCCTTCGGCGGCGCGATGACCGCGACCCGGGAGCCGACCTTCTGACCCTCGAGGCCGGCCTTGATCGCCGGGCTGAGGTCGTCGCTCACGTTGAGGACCTCGGGCTTGCCCGCGTCGTACGTCGTGAAGGCCTGCTTCTGGGTGAAGCCGTTGCCGATCCAGACGTGGGTGAGGACGTTGTCGCCCGAGGCGATCTCGTCGCCGTCACCCTCGGTGATGACCTCGGTCTCGGTCTTGGACGGGTCGAGCTTGCCGTCGAACTTGACCTCGGGTGCCTGGCCCTCGTCGCCGGTGATCTTGACGCTCGAGAGACCGGCGCTCGAACCGGAGTCCGAGCTGGACTTCTCCCCGGAGTCGTTGCCGCACGCGCTGAGCGAGAGGGCGGCGATGAGAAGGGCGGCCGGAAGAGCCAGAACACGACGAGACACGGAGCTACACCTTTGATTGTGGACGGAGTGCGCCGTCACCTTATCCGGGGCGCCTGAGAATCCCCTGCATCCGGGTGGGCAGCAGGGTCACATGCCGTCGATGAGGCGCTGGACCCTCTCGTCGTGGGCGCGGAACGGGTCCTTGCACAGCACGGTGCGCTGCGCCTGGTCGTTGAGCTTGAGATGCACCCAGTCGACGGTGAAGTCGCGGCGGCGCTCCTGGGCGCGCCGGATGAACTCGCCGCGCAGGCGGGCGCGGGTGTTCTGAGGCGGGACCGACTTGGCCTCGAAGATCTTCAGGTCGCTGGTGACCCGGGCGACGGCTCCGCGCTTCTCCAGCAGGTAGTAGAGCCCGCGGTCGCGGTGGATGTCGTGGTAGGTCAGGTCGATCTGGGCGATGCGGGGGTGGCCGAGCGGCAGGCCGTGCTTGGCGCGGTAGCGGTCGATCAGCTTCCACTTGATGACCCAGTCGATCTCACGGTCGACCAGTCCCAGGTCCTCCGACTCCACCGCCTTCAGGCACCGCTCCCACAGGTCGAGAGTCTGCTCGATCAACGGGGTGGCGATGCCGCGCCGGTCGACGAAGTCTCGGGCCTTCGAGAGGTACTCGCCCTGGATCTCGAGCGCGCTCGCCTCGCGGCCGTTGGCCAGCCGCACCTTGCGGCGACCCGTCATGTCGTGGCTGATCTCGCGGATGGCGCGGATCGGGTTCTCCATCGTGAGGTCGCGCATCACCACGCCCTCCTCGATCATCCGGAGGACCAGATCGCAGCTGGCCACCTTGAGCATGGTGGTCGTCTCACTCATGTTGGAGTCGCCGACGATCACGTGCAGGCGGCGGTACTTCTCGGCGTCGGCGTGCGGCTCGTCGCGGGTGTTGATGATCGGCCGGCTGCGCGTGGTGGCGCTGCTCACGCCCTCCCAGATGTGCTCGGCCCGCTGGCTCACGGAGTACGTCGCCCCGCGCGGAGTCTGGGTCACCTTGCCGGCCCCGACGATGATCTGGCGGGTCACCAGGAACGGGATGAGCACGTCGGCCAGCCGGGAGAACTCGCCGGCCCGCCCGACCAGGTAGTTCTCGTGGCAGCCGTAGGAGTTGCCCGCAGAGTCGGTGTTGTTCTTGAACAGGTAGATGTCGCCGGCGATGCCCTCGTCGCGCAGCCGTTGCTCGGCGTCGAGCAACAGCCCCTCTAGGACCCGCTCGCCGGCCTTGTCGTGGGTGACCAGCTCGACGATGTCGTCACACTCGGGCGTGGCGTACTCGGGGTGGCTGCCGACGTCGAGGTAGAGCCGGGCGCCGTTGCGGAGGAAGACGTTGCTGCTGCGCCCCCAGCTGACGACCTTGCGGAACAGGTAGCGCGCCACCTCGTCGGGGCTCAGTCTGCGCTGGCCCCGGAACGTGCACGTGACGCCGTACTCGTTCTCGATGCCGAAGATCCGCCGGTCCACACCCACACCCTAGGCGGTGAGGGTTGGGCGGGGGCGAGGTTCGCGTGCCCTGGGCACGCGGTTTGGTCCCAAACCGCAAGTTGTGAGGCCGGGATCATGCGGTTCCTGACCAATCGACGACCCCCATTTGCCTTCGCCACCTGTTCACGATCCTGGCTCGGCCCGGTTCGGCGTACAGAGAGTTGTCGACCATCCTTCGCCACTTCCTCAATCGCTTAATGAGATGCGGCCGATCAAGGGTCCGGTCAAGCTCGTGCATGACGACGGCGGGATGGTTCAGCAGGTCGTCGAGGGTGAATCCACGCCGGACGTACGGCGTCCCCGCCCAGCCGCGCTCCCGCCGGAGATCGACCCGGTGCTGGATCTTGTCTCGGTGGCCGGCGCCGTCGTACTCGTGGACCAAGGTCGTGCCGGTGAGCAGCAGGTCCGCGCGGCCGATCTTCCGCCCCACGCCGTCGCGCAGCGTGACCTGGGGCTCGACCGGGATGTCCATCGCCGTGTGGAACAGGCGCAACAACGTTTCGCCGGCGGACTCGCATCGAGCGGTGGCCAGGCCGTACGCCGCGCGGAGCGGGCCGACGCCCGGACGACCGCTTTCGAGCATGCGTTCCATCGCGGCTGGGTCGAGATCACCTCGCTCGAGGGCCGAGTCGATCATGATGACAAGGTCGACGGTGCCCAGATCGCGCGCAGCCCGCAGCAGGATCTCTTCGGGAGTGTCGACCGGAAGCCCCTCGACCAGGCACGCTTCCGGCTCGCGCACCAGGCGCGAGCAGATCAGGCCCGGTCTCCTTGGGCGGCGATGCCCTTGGACCGACGCGAACACCGGCACCTGCTCAGGCAGCGCGGGGAGTCGCCAGCTGAGTAGCCTAGCCGCCGTGACGTGCGTGAACACCGCTTCCGGCGGCAGGACCAGTAGGAAAGCCCGAAGCTCGCGTCGGAACTCGTCGTGGTCGCTGAGGCCGTCGCGGATCTTGAGGAACAGACCGTGGCTCACGCGGCGGCAGTCGGCCAGCCGGACCTCTCCTCGAATGGGTTCGTCGTCATCCATGGGACGAGCCTGCCCGGAAGCGCGCCTCGAGGCAGCGCTCGACGAGGACGTCTGTGGATAACCCAGTTGTCCACAGCCTCACGGCTGTGGATTGGTCCCAAACCACAGCCAGACGGCGCCCGAACATGCGGTTTGGGACCAAACCGGGTCAGCATGACGGCGCGCCACCACCAGCCCCAGGGCTACAGCAACCCGGCGGCATCCATGGCTAGGTACGTCTGCGCGATGGCCCCGAGCCCACCGCCCCGGAGGAGGCCACGGACGGTCGCGACATCGACGACCACCACCTCGCAGTCCTCGAACTCGTCGAGGTCCTGCTCGTGCGCCAGCACGCAGTCACGCGCGATGGCGGCGTACATCGGGCGGGTGCTGCTGTAGTTGTGCGCGGACGCGACGACCTCGACGGATCCGGCGGTGTAGCCGGTCTCCTCGCGCAGCTCGCGGCGCGCGGCGTCGACCACCTCCTCGCCCGCATCGACCAGACCACCGGGCAGCGACATCACGACGCGAGCAGGCCCCGGGCGGAACTGGCGCACCATCACCAGGTCGCCCTCAGGCGTCAGGGCGAGCACGGCCACGGTCGCGGCCATGTCGAGCAGGTCCCATGAGCCCTCGGTGCCGTCGGGCAGGCGCACCCCGCGCCGCAGGACGCGGAAGAAGCCGTCGTACGCGACCTCCTCTCCGGTTGTCTCCCATGCGCGCTCGGCGTCGGAGGGGACCGTCACTGCTCGCCAGGGTCGGTGGGCTTCGGCTCCACGGGAACTATGGGCTGGGCGGGGTCGACCGGCTCGGACGGCGGCGGCGCGATGGGCGGGGCCACCGGAGGCTCGCCGGTGACCGGGTTCTCCAGCGGGGGTACGGCGCCGCTGACCTGGTCGGTCGGATCGGCCGGGTCGTCGGGCGCCCCGGCGGACGGCGTGGTGCCGGCGCCGGTGTCGGACGCATCGGGGTCGGCCGGGGTCTCCGGGCCGCGCTCCCCGAGCAGCTCGGTGAGCCGGGGCTGGCGGATGCGGACGAACTTGCGCGGCTGAGTGCGGGTACGGTCGAGGATCGCCACCTCGAGGTCGTGGACCGGGATCACCCGGTCGGTTGCCTCGCCGCGGTCGTCGACCGTGTGCCCGAGTGCTGCGACAGCTGCGGCGAGCGCGTCGGTGAGCGAGGACCCTTCGGCATAGTGCTCCTTGAGGTGCGCAGCCACGGTGTCGGCGGCGCCGCCCATCACGGCGAACCCGTGCTCGTCGGCGACCTGGCCGTCGTACGTCAGCCGGTAGATCTGGTCGTCGGCCGCGTCGTCACCGATCTCGGCCACGAACAGCTCGACCTCGTAGGGCTTCTCACCACCCGAGGAGAAGATCGTGCCGAGCGTCTGCGCATAGGCGTTGGCAAGCCCGCGACCGGTCACGTCACGCCGGTCGTAGGCGTAGCCGCGCATGTCGGCCAGCCGCACGCCGGCGATGCGCAGGTTCTCGAACTCGTTGTAGCGACCGACCGCGGCGAACGCGATGCGGTCGTAGATCTCGGACACCTTGTGCAGCGCCTGCGAGGGGTTCTCGGAGACGAACAGCACGCCGTCGTCGTACTGCACGACGGCGACCGAGCGTCCGCGGCCGATGCCCTTGCGCGCGAAGTCGGCCCGGTCCTTCATCAGCTGTTCGGGCGAGACGTAGAACGGCATGCTCATGGAGTGGTTCCTTCTTCGGTGATCGAGCCTGTCGAGATTCAGGTCAGGGCGGCGGCGGGGCCGTCGGGTCGATCCATCCGGGCACCGATCACCCGGTCAGCGATCGCCGAGACCTCGGTCTCGGACAGCCGTCGACCGCCGTCCGCGGTGATGGCGTAGACCACGGGGAAGATGCGGCGGGTCAGGTCGGGACCACCGGTGGCGGAGTCGTCGTCTGCCGCGTCGTAGAGGGCCTGCACGACCGCCGTGACGCAGCCCTCCTCGTCGAGGTCGTCGCGGTAGAGCTTCTTGAGCGAGCCGCGCGCGAAGAGCGAGCCGGAACCGACCGAGTGGAACGCGGTCTCCTCGTAGCGCCCGCCGGTGACGTCGTAGCTGAAGATGCGGCCCTGGCTACGGTTCGTGTCGTAGCCCGCGAAGAGGGGTACGACGGCCAGGCCCTGCATGGCCATGCCGAGGTTGGCCCGGATGAGGGCGGCCAACCGGTTGGCCTTGCCGTCCATCGACAGGGTCGTGCCCTCGATCTTCTCGTAGTGCTCGAGCTCGGTCTGGAACAGCCGCACCATCTCGACGGCAAGCCCGGCGGCGCCGGCGATGCCGACCGCTGAGTACTCGTCGGCGGGGAAGACCTTCTGGATGTCGCGCTGGGCGATGATGTTGCCCATCGTGGCGCGCCGGTCGCCGGCCATCACGATGCCGCCGGGGTACGTCGCGGCGACGATGGTCGTGCCGTGCGGAGCGAGGTCGGCCGCGCTGCCCGCAGGGAGAGCCCTGCGCGAGGGCAGCAGGTCGGGCGCCTGTTGGCCGAGGAAGTCGGCGAACGACGACGAGCCGGGCACGAGGAAGGCGGCCGGCAGTCGGGGTTCGAGCATCACTGCCCGCCCTTCTGGATGAACGACTTCACGAAGTCCTCGGCGTTGACTTCCAGCACGTCGTCGATCTCGTCGAGGATCGCGTCGACGTCGTCGTCCAGTGCCTCCTTGCGCTCGGCGACATCGCTCTCGACGACGGCCTCTTCGACCTCGCCGTCGGCGCGCTGCGTCTCGGTGGACTTGCGTGGCTGCTTGTGCTCCTGGGCCATGTCACGACCCTATAGGGCGGCACCGACTCGACGTGCTACCTCTGCTACCTGGTCAGGGCGTCGAACAGCTGCTCCGCGGTGTCGCACCGGTCGATCAGGGCGCCGACCGATGCGCGACTGCCGCGCAGCGGGTCGATCGTCGGCACGCGCTGCAGGGACTCGCGGCCCGGCAGGTCGAAGATGACGGAGTCCCAGGACGCGGCGGCCACGTGGTCGGCGTACTTCTCGAGACAGCGGCCGCGAAACCACGCCCGGGTGTCCTCCGGCGGGTCGTGCATGGCCTGCTCGATGACGACGTCGTCGAGCAGCCGCTCGATACGGCCGGCAGCCGCGAGACGGTGGTAGAGACCCTTCTCGGGCCGGATGTCGCTGTACTGCAAGTCGATGAGGTGCAGCTTCGCGTCGTCCCAGTCGAGGCCGTCGCGCTGGCGGTACTGCTCGAGCAGCTTCAGCTTCGCCACCCAGTCGAGCTCGCCGGCGCACAGCATCGGGTCCCGCTCGAGGCGGTCGAGCACAGACTCCCAACGAGCGAGGACGTCGACGGTCTGGGCGTCGGCATCCGAACCCAGCCGGTCCTCGACGTACTTCTTCGCCAGGTCGAGATACTCCATCTGCAGTTGTACGGCGGTGAGCTGGCGGCCGTCGTGCAGGCCGATGAGCTGCTTCAGCGTGGGGTCGTGCGAAACCGCCCGCAGCGCCGCGACCGGTCCCTCAACGGCCAGATCGGAGCTGATGAACCTGTCCTCGATCATCGCGAGCACGAGCGAGGTGGTGCCGACCTTCAGGTACGTCGACACCTCGGCCAGGTTGGCGTCGCCGATGATCACGTGGAGACGGCGGTACTTCTCCGGGTCGGCGTGCGGCTCGTCGCGGGTGTTGATGATCGGCCGCTTGAGCGTGGTCTCGAGGCCGACCTCGACCTCGAAGTAGTCGGCGCGCTGGCTGATCTGGTAGCCGTGCTCCCGGCCGTCCTGGCCGATGCCGACCCGGCCGGCACCGCAGACGACCTGCCTGCTCACGAAGAACGGCGTCAAGTTGCGCACGATCTCGTTGAACGGCGTCGAGCGCCGCATCAGGTAGTTCTCGTGGGCGCCGTAGGAGGCGCCCTTGTTGTCGGTGTTGTTCTTGTAGAGCAGGATCGGCGCTCCGCCGGGCAACTGGCTGGCCCGGATGGAGGCGTCGAGCATGACCTGCTCCCCCGCCTTGTCCCACTTGACGATATCGAGCGGTGTCGTGCACTCGGGGGTGGAGTACTCGGGGTGCGCGTGGTCGACGTACAGGCGCGCGCCGTTCGTCAGGATGACGTTGGCGAGGCCGAGGTCCTCGTCGGTCAACTGGCTGGGGTCGGCGACCTGTCGAGAGAGGTCGAACCCGCGGGCGTCGCGCAGCGGCGACTCCTCCTCGAAGTCCCACCGGGCGCGTCGGGCCTTGATCGTGGACGACGCGTAGGCGTTCACGATCTGGCTGGACGCGACCATGGGGTTGGCCAGGGGTTGCCCCTGCACCGAGATGCCGTACTCCACCTCGGTGCCCATCACGCGCCGCACACTCATGAGACCGAGCCTACGCGGCCCTACAGTCGTGCTGTCAGGCATCTCTGTGGCGAGGAGGTCTCGTGGGACTGTGGAACGACCGGATGCTCCCCCGGTTCGTCGACCGGACGAGCTCGTCTGCCGAGATCGGCAAGTTGCGTGCCCAGGCGTGCGTCGGGCTGCACGGACGGGTCCTGGAGATTGGGTTCGGCAGCGGCCTCAACATCGACCACTACCCAGCCGCGGTGCAGTCGGTCAGCGCTGTCGAGCCCTCCGACGAGGCCTGGGACCTGTCGGACACCCGTCGATCGCGCAGCCGCGTGCCCATCGAGCGCACCGGTCTCGATGGCCAGCGACTGGACACCCCCGACGGCAGCTACGACCGCGTCTTGTCAACCCTCACGCTGTGCACGATCCCTGACGTCAGAGCCGCCCTCGCGGAGGTACGGCGCGTGCTCGTGCCCGGCGGGACCTTCCACTTCCTCGAGCACGGCCTCGCGCCCGACGACGGCGTCGTCCGCTGGCAGCGGCGGCTGGAGCCGATGCAGAAGCGCGTCTTCGGCGGCTGTCACCTCACCAGGGACATGACTTCCCTGCTCGGCGCGGCCGGCCTCGACGTCACCGCCGTGCGAGCGGAGTACCTCGGGGGTCCCCGAGTGTCGAGACCGTGGACCTATGGCTACCTCGGCCGGGCGACGAGACCTGCCTGAGGTGTCAGCGGCGCTTGCGGATCATCGGCACCAAGACCATCACCACGACGACGATGACGACGAGAATGACCAGGAACTTCATATGAAGGCTCTCTCCGTTGGGTGAAAACACTGCGGATTGGTCCCAAACCGCAAGTCGTGGAGCCGAAACCTGCGGTTTGGGACCAAACCGCAGCAGTGGGAACCCTTCAGGACTGCCGCGCCTGCCAGGCGTGCGCCCAGTTGACCATCACGATCGTGATGGGGATCGCGGCCACCGGAGAGACGATGCCGAGCGCGAACTGCCGAGGACCGGCCGCCTCCGAGGCCCGCTGGCCCTGACGGTACGACGACGCCGCGGCGTTGACGCGCGCTCGATCTCGCGCTCGACCCGGTCGGCGAACGAGTCGGCCAGCGCGGCGTCGTACTGCACACCCAGCTCGCGTCGGGCAGCGAGCGCGGCCTCGATGTCGTGTGGTCGGGTCCGTCGGCCAAGGGAGGCCCCTTAGAGGTATTGACCGGTGTTGGCCACGGTGTCGATCGAGCGGCCCGGCTCGGTGCCCTGCTTGCCAGTGATGAGCGTGCGGATGAAGACGATCCGCTCGCCCTTCTTGCCGGAGATACGGGCCCAGTCGTCGGGGTTGGTGGTGTTGGGGAGGTCCTCGTTCTCCTTGAACTCGTCGACGCAGGCCTGGAGGAGGTGCGAGATCCGCAGCCCCTTCTGATCGTGGTCGAGAAGGTCCTTGATCGCCATCTTCTTGGCCCGGTCGACGATGTTCTGGATCATCGCGCCGGAGTTGAAGTCCTTGAAGTAGAGGACTTCCTTGTCGCCGTTGGCGTAGGTGACCTCGAGGAAGCGGTTCTCCTCGGTCTCGGTGTACATCCGCTCGACGGTCGCCTGGATCATCCCGGCCACGCATGCGTCGCGGTCACCGCCGAACTCGGTCAGATCGTCGGCGTGCAGCGGCAGGCTGGTAAGGAGGTACTTGGAGAAGATGTCGCGCGCGGACTCGGCGTCCGGGCGCTCGATCTTGATCTTCACGTCGAGGCGGCCGGGTCGCAGGATGGCCGGGTCGATCATGTCCTCGCGGTTGGACGCGCCGATGACCAGCACGTTCTCGAGCAGCTCGACGCCGTCGATCTCGCTCAACAGCTGCGGGACGATGGTGTTCTCTACATCGGAGGAGACACCCGACCCGCGGGTGCGGAACAGCGAGTCCATCTCGTCGAAGAACACGATGACCGGGGTGCCCTCGCTGGCCTTCTCGCGTGCCCGCTGGAACACCAGCCGGATATGGCGCTCGGTCTCGCCGACGTACTTGTTGAGCAGCTCGGGGCCCTTGATGTTGAGGAAGTAGGACTTGCCCTCGGCACCGGTCTTGGCGGCGACCTTCTTGGCCAACGAGTTGGCGACCGCTTTGGCGATCAGCGTCTTGCCGCAGCCTGGAGGGCCGTAGAGCAGCACGCCCTTGGGCGGCTTGAGCTGGTGCTCCTTGAAGAGCTCGGGGTGCAGGTAGGGCAGCTCGACGGCGTCGCGGATCGCGTCGATCTGGGCGACCAGGCCGCCGATCGCGTTGTAGTCGATGTCAGGGACCTCTTCGAGCACGAGCTCCTCGACCTCGGACTTCGGAACCTTCTCGTAGACGTAGCCGGCGCGTGAGTCGAGCAGCAGTGAGTCACCGGCGCGCAGGGTGGCCTCGAGCAGGGGCGCGGCAAGACGTACGACGCGCTCCTCGTCGGCGTTGGCGATGACCAGGGCTCGCTCGCCGTCGGCCAGCAGCTCCTTGAACATCACGACCTCGCCGACCTGCTCGAAGTCGAAGCCGGCCACGACGTTGAGGGCCTCGTTGAGCATGACCTCCTGACCGCGGACCAGGTGCTCGACCTCGACGCCCGGGCTGACGTTGACGCGCAGCTTGCGACCGCCGGTGAACACGTCGACCGAGTCGTCGTCGTTGCGCTGGAGAAACGTGCCGAAGCCGGCCGGCGGCTGGGCGAGCCGGTCGACCTCTTCCTTGAGCTTGGTGATCTGGTCACGGGCCTCGCGCAGCGTCGAGGCAAGGCGCTCGTTCTGGCTCGTCACCGCCGATAGCGAGCGCTGGGTGTCGGCCAGGCGCAGCTCGAGGCTGCGGGAGTGTCCGGGTGAGTCGGTCAGCCGACGCCGCAGATCGGTGACCTCGGATTCCAGGAACCGCACCTGGCTCATGAGCTCGTCCGCGTCGCGGCTCGGCCCACCTGGGCGGGTGTTGTCGCTGTCCGAAGTAGACATCTGGGCACCTCCTGTCCTTCGGACACTACCCACTGATGCCGACTACGGAAGGGGAAATCTTGCCGTGTTGGTCACGATTTGCCCCAGACGTACGACGCGCACGCCGGCCTCAGTCGTCCAACTGCTCCTCGGCGACCTGCGGAGGCAGGTCGGCGGGACGCGGGCCGTCGTAGTCCACGCCGTACGCACCCGGCGCCGGGCGGCGCTTCTTCAGCATCGCGCGCTCCCCCGACGCCATCCGGCGTGCGGTCACGATGAAGGCCGTGTGGCCGATCATCTTGTGGCCGGGACGGACTGCCAGGCCTTCGACGTGCCAGTCGCGCACGAGCGACTCCCACGCGTGCGGCTCGGTGAAGCCGCCATGCGCGCGCAGGGTCTCGACGATGCGTGACAGCTGGGTGGTCGTAGCGACGTACGCACAGACGATGCCGCCCGGTGTCAGGGCGCCCGCGACGGCGTCGACGCACTCCCAGGGCGCGAGCATGTCGAGGATGATCCGGTCGACCTTGTGCTCGACACCGGGCAGCTCCTCGGTGAGGTCGCCGATCCGCAGCTCCCAGGCAGGATGCGGCTCGCCCGCGGAGGATGCGAAGAACTGGTTCACATTGGCGCGCGCGACGTCGGCGAACTCCTCGCGGCGTTCGAACGACAGGACCTGGCCGAACGGACCGACCGCGCGCAGCAGCGAGCACGTCAGGGCGCCCGAGCCCACGCCGGCCTCGACCACGCGGGCTCCAGGGAAGATGTCGGCCATCGACACGATCTGGGCGGCATCCTTGGGGTAGACCACGGCTGCACCGCGCGGCATGGACACCACGAACTCCGAGAGCAGCGGCCGGAACACGAGGTACTCGCCACCAGCCGACGAGGCGACGGTGAAGCCCTCTTCGCGGCCGATCAGCTCATCGTGCTCGAGGTGGCCACGGTTGGAGAAGAAGCGCTTGCCGGCGACCAGCTCGAAGTTGTGGCGTCGGCCCTTCTGGTCGACCAGACGCACCCACTCGCCCTCGCGCAGGACGCCGCGGTGGACGCCGGACCAGGCCTCGGCCGGTACGTCGTCACTGCTGTCGGGAAGGGTCGGCTCAGACATGCGCGGAACCCTAGTGCCCGCCCTCCCTGAACGCGCGATCGACGTCGGCGGTCGTGAGCACACCGTGGATGGTGCCGTCGGACTCGACGAGCAGGTACTCCTCGGCGGGCCGCCGGCTGAGGGCCACCACGAGCTCCTCGCCCGCGATGTCAGCAGGCAGTGTGAGGCCTTGCTCGATACTGCGGGCCACCATCGACGTCGTTAGCCACGGGCGGCGCTCCTCGGGGGTGGCGAGCAGGGCGGCCTCGTTGACGATGCCGAGGGGTGTGCCGGACGACGTCACCGTGACGATGCTGCCGGCGTGTGCCTCCTGTGCACGTCGTACTGCTTCGGCCAGCGGGAGGTCCTCGGGCACGGTGAGTGTACGACGCGCGAGGGGCCGCGCGACCAGGCTCGGGAGACGCTGCCGGAGGCGCGCGTGCGTCATCGCGGCTGTGGCGCCGGTCCAGAGGAACATCGCCAGCACGAAGACCAGCAGGTAGTCGACAAGGTCGGGGTCGACCGCGAAGACGCTCATGAGCACCAGGGGCCAGGCCAGCACGGCGATCGCGGTGACCCGGCCGCCCCAGCCGGCGACGATGGTGCCGCGATGCGGGTTGCCGGTGGCACCCCAGACCGCCGACTTGAGCACCCGGCCCCCGTCGAGCGGCAGCCCGGGCACGAGGTTGAGCACACCGACGAGCAGGTTGGCGCCGGCCAGGCCCTCGACGGCGACGCGCAACAGGCCGTCGGGGGTGACGAACCAGAGCGCGAGGGCAGCCCCGCCGACGACCAGGGAGGTGATCGGGCCCACCACCGCGATGAAGAACTCGTGGCGCGGGCGTCGCGACTCGCCCTCGATGGCGGTCATCCCGCCGAGGAAGTGAAGGGTGATGGAGGCGACCGGGTAGCCGTAGCGCCGGGCCATCAGCGCGTGCGAGACCTCGTGGAGTAGCACGGAGCCGTAGAGCACCATCGCGAAGACCACGCCGGCGACGTACTTCCAGACGCCGAGGCCAGGCTCGACCTGCTCGATGCGGGGTGCCACCAGGTAGGAGATGAGAGCGGCCACGAGGAACCACGACGTCGTGACGAGCACGTCGACTCCGCCGATGGAGCCGACCCTGATCGTCCCGGGAGGCCGGGGCGGAACAGGTTCGGCGGCATTCTCGGACACGCTCCGACAGTAGCCGGTCCGGCCCACCGTGCCCGCAGGCTGTCGGTGACCACACTTAGGGTGAAGTCATGACCAGCACCGATCCTTCACCGGCCGAGCTCCGCTCGACGCCGGTCGACGGCGTCGACGTGCTCGGGGCGCTCTCCCCCAGCCGCGCGGGCGACTTCATGACCTGCCCGCTGCTCTATCGGTTCCGCACCATCGACAAGCTGCCCGAGGAGATCTCGCCCGACGCCGTCCGTGGCACGGTCGTGCACAAGGTGCTTGAAGACCTCTTCGACCTGCCGGCGGTCGAGCGCACCCCCGACCAGGCACGCACGATGCTGCCCGCAGCGTGGCATCAGGTGCTCGAGCAGGAGCCGCTGCTGTCCGACCTGTTCGCCCCGGTCGACGAGGGCTCAGGTGGCGTAGGGGTCGACTTCGACTCGTGGCTGGCCTCGTGCGAGAAGGTGCTGGAGAAGTACTTCGCCCTCGAAGACCCCCGATGCCTCGAGCCAGCCGAGCGCGAGCTCTACGTCGAGGCCGTGCTCGAGTCCAAGCTGTTGCTGCGCGGGTTCGTCGACCGGTTAGACGTCGCGCCCAACGGGATGATCCGGGTGGTCGACTACAAGACCGGCCGCAGCCCTGGGGAGAAGTTCGAGGCCAAGGCGCTCTTCCAGATGAGGTTCTACGCGCTCGTCATCTGGCGCACCCGCGGCGTCGTACCCTCCATGCTCCAGCTGGTCTACCTCGGCAACGGCGAGATCCTGCGCTACGTCCCCGATGAAGCTGACCTGCTGGCCACCGAGCGCAAGGTCGAGGCCGTCTGGCGTGCGATCCGGCTGGCCGAGGAGACGGGCGACTGGCAGCCCAGCCCCAGCCGGCTGTGCTCGTGGTGCAGCCACCAGGCGATCTGTCCGGCGTACGGCGGCACTCCCCCGCCGCTCCCGGTGCGGGAGCCGAGGGTGCCGGCGCCCGAGGCTGATCCGGCCGGTGACGTCCACAGCGACGAAGGTGTCACCGGGCAGCTCTGACGGGTCGTCGGACCATCGTCACGAGGATGATGCTGCGGTTTGGTCCCAAACCGCAGGTTCCAGGCCGCGAATCTTGCGGTTTGTGACCAAACCGCAGGCTCAGAATCAGCCGATCGACGCGTACGCCGCCCGCAACCCGTTGGTAGTCATGCCGGCCAGGGTGTGAGCGAAGACCCGTCGGTCACCGTCGAGCAGAGGGACGTGGTTGGGTACGCACAGCACCACGCAGCCGGCGGACTCCGCCGACCGGGCGCCGGTGTTGGAGTCCTCGATCGCCAAGCAGTCGGCGGTGTCGAGGCCGAGCTCGGCGGCGGCCTTGAGGTACGGCGCTGGATGGGGCTTGCCGTGTGAGACCGAGTCGCCGGTCACGATGGTCGCAAATGTGTCCGCGGGCAGGGTGGCCAGGATCGGCGCCACGAAACGCCGGTAGGACATCGTGACCAGAGCGCACGGCACCGACTGCGAGGCCAAATCCTCGAGGAGCTCGAGCGCTCCGGGGCGCCACGGCACCGACTCCTCGACCCGGGCGACCACACCGTCGAGGAGTTCCTCGACGATCTCGGCCGGCTCCAGGTCGATGCCCATGTGCTGGCGCATGTACAGACCGGAGTCGAGCAGGTCGTTGCCCACGAGGTTGAGGGCATGCTCCTCGCTCCACGTGCCGCCGTACTTGTCGGCGAGGGCGAACTCCGTCTCGATCCAGTAGGGCTCGGTGTCGACAAGAGTGCCGTCCATGTCCCAGAGGGCGGCCTTCATCAGTCCTCCGGGTCGTAACCGAGGTTGGGTGAGAGCCAGCGCTCCGTCTCCTTGAGCGTCCAGCCCTTGCGGTCGGCGTACTCCGCGACCTGGTCGCGGGCGAGGCGTCCGACGACGAAGTACTGCGACTTCGGATGCGAGAAGTACCAACCGGAGACGGCGGCGCCCGGCCACATGGCCATGGACTCGGTCAGCTGGATGCAGGTGTTCTTCTCCACGTCGAGCAGGTCCCAGAGCAGTGCCTTCTCGGTGTGGTCGGGACAGGCCGGGTAGCCCGGTGCCGGGCGGATGCCGTTGTAGCGCTCGGCAATCAAGTCCTCGTTGCTTAGCGACTCTGCCGGCTGGTGCCCCCAGAAGTCCGTGCGCACCCGCTGGTGGAGGCGCTCGGCGAACGCCTCGGCCAGCCGGTCGGCCAGCGACTCGAGCAGGATCGCGGAGTAGTCGTCCATGTCGGCCTTGAACGCCTTGATGCGCTCCTCGATGCCGATTCCGGCCGTCACCGCGAATCCGCCGACGTGGTCGGCCAGGCCGGTGTCACGCGGGGCCACGTAGTCGGAGAGCGCCCGGTTGGGCACCCCCTCGCGGTGCTGTCCCTGCTGGCGGAGGTGGTGCAGCGTGGTGCGGACCTCGGCGCGTGTGTCGTCGGCGTACACCTCCACGTCGTCACCCACCGCGCTGGCTGGGAAGAACCCGTAGACCCCGTTGGCGGTGAGCCACTTCTCGCCGACGATCTTGTCGAGCATCTCCTGCGCGTCGTCGTACAGCTTGCGGGCGACCTCGCCCGTCGCCGGGTTGTTGAGGATGTCGGGGAACTTGCCCTTCATCTCCCAGGCGTTGAAGAACGGCTGCCAGTCGATGTAGTCGCGCAGCTCGCCGATGTCGTAGTCCTCGAGCACGTGCACGCCCATCTGGACAGGCACCGGAGGCTCGTAGCCCTCCCACTCGACCGGCGTTGCGTTGGCCCTGGCCTGTTCGAGGGTGGCCATCGGCCGGTCGTGCTTCGTGGCGTGGCGGGTGCGTAGCGAGTCGTAGTCGGCCTTGACGTCGGCCATCAGCTTCTCGCGGCCGGTGTCGTGCAGCAGGGCCGCCGCGGTGGGCACGGAGCGGGAGGCGTCCTTGACCCAGACCACCGGGCCGTCGTACTTCGGGTCGACCTTCACTGCCGTGTGGGCACGCGAGGTGGTGGCGCCACCGATGAGCAGGGGGATGGTGAGCCCCTGGCGCTGCATCTCGGTGGCGAAGTTGACCATCTCGTCGAGCGAGGGCGTGATCAGTCCGGACAGGCCGATAATGTCGGCGCCCACCTCGGCGGCGGTGTCGAGGATCTTCTGCGCCGGCACCATCACGCCGAGGTCGATGACCTCGTAGTTGTTGCACTGGAGTACGACGCCGACGATGTTCTTGCCGATGTCGTGGACGTCGCCCTTGACGGTCGCCATCACGATGGTGCCGTTGGTGTCCTTCACCGTGGCGAACTCCGGGTTGTCGAGCTTCTCCTGCTCGATGAACGGGATGAGATAGGCGACGGCCTTCTTCATGACCCGGGCGCTCTTGACCACCTGCGGGAGGAACATCTTGCCGGCACCGAAGAGGTCGCCGACGACGTTCATGCCGTCCATGAGCGGGCCCTCGATGACCTCGATCGGGCGGCCACCGCGGTCGGCGATCTCCTGACGCAGGATCTCGGTGTCGTCGGTGACGTGGGCGTCGATGCCCTTGACGAGGGCGTGCGTGATCCGCTCACCGATGGGCAGCGAGCGCCACTCGGCCTCGGTGGCCTCGTCGACCTCTCCCACGCGGTTGTGGGTCTCGGCGATCTCGAGGAGCCGCTCGGCGGCGTCGGGTCGCCGGTTGAGTACGACGTCCTCGATGCGCTCGCGGAGCTCGGGCTCGACCTGGTCGTAGACCACGAGCGCGCCGGCGTTGACGATGCCCATGTCGAGACCCGCGCGGATCGCGTGGAAGAGGAAGACGGCGTGGATCGCCTCGCGCACCGGGTTGTTGCCCCGGAACGAGAAGCTCACGTTGGAGATGCCGCCACTGACCTTGGCGCCGGGGAGGTTCTCCTTGATCCAGCGGGTGGCCTCGATGAAGTCCAGGCCGTACACCGCGTGCTCCTCGATGCCGGTCGCGAGCGCGAAGACGTTCGGGTCGAAGATGATGTCCTCGCGCGGGAAGCCGACCTCGTCGACCAGGATGTTGTAGGCACGCTGGCAGATGGCCTTGCGGCGCTCGAGGTTGTCGGCCTGACCGTCCTCGTCGAAGGCCATGACCACGGCGGCAGCGCCGTACTTGCGGCACAGCCGGGCCTGCTCGCGGAACTTGTCCTCGCCCTCCTTCATGGAGATCGAGTTGACGATCGGCTTGCCCTGGACATTCTTGAGGCCGGCCTCGATGACCTCCCACTTGGAGGAGTCGACCATCACCGGCACCCGGCTGATGTCGGGCTCGGAGGCGATCAGCTTGGTGAAGCGATCCATCGCCGCGACGCCGTCGATCATGCCCTCGTCCATGTTGACGTCGATGACCTGTGCGCCGTTCTCGACCTGCTGGACGGCCACCGAGAGGGCCGCGTCGTAGTCGCCGTCCTTGATGAGCTTCCGGAAGCGCGCGGAGCCGGTGATGTTGGTGCGCTCGCCGATGTTGACGAACAGGCTCTCCTCGGTGATGTTCAGCGGCTCGAGACCCGAGAGCCGCATCACCGGCGCGGTCTCTACCGGTGTACGCCGCTCCTTGCCGGCCATCGCGTTGGCGATGGCCGCAATGTGCTCGGGAGTCGTGCCGCAGCAGCCGCCGACGAGGTTGAGGAAGCCGGCGTCGGCGAACTCGGAGAGCACCGCCGCGGTCTCCTCAGGCGCCTCGTCGTACTCACCGAAGGCATTGGGAAGGCCCGCGTTGGGATAGCAGGAGATGAAGGAGTCGGCCAGGCGAGACAGCTCCGCGAGGTAGGGCCGCATGTCCTTGGCGCCCAGCGCGCAGTTGAGACCGACGGCGAGAGGTCGGGCGTGGCGGATGGAGTCCCAGAAGGCCTCCGTGACCTGGCCAGAGAGCGTGCGGCCGGACGCGTCGGTGATCGTTCCCGAGATGATGACCGGCCAGCGGCGGCCGAGGTCCTCGAAGAGCTGCTCGACGGCGAAGATCGCCGCCTTGGCGTTGAGGGTGTCGAAGATCGTCTCGATGATCAGCAGGTCCGAGCCGCCGTCGACAAGCCCGCGGGCCGCCTCCATGTACGCCGCCACGAGCTGGTCGTAACTCACGTTACGGGCGCCGGGATCGTTGACGTCGGGCGAGATCGACGCCGTGCGGGTCGTCGGGCCGAGTGCTCCAGCTACGAAGCGCGGGTGGTCGGGCGTGGACACTGCTTCGCAGGCGACACGCGCCAGCCTGGCCGACTCGAGGTTGAGCTCGTAGGACAGCTCAGCCATCCCGTAGTCGGAGAGCGAGATCGCGGTCGCGTTGAACGTGTTGGTCTCGATGATGTCGGCGCCGGCCTCGAGGTACTCCTCGTGGATGCTCCGGATGATGTCGGGCTGGGTGAGCGTCAGCAGGTCGTTGTTGCCTACCAGGTCGCTCGGCCAGTCGGCGAACCGCTCCCCGCGATAGCCCTCCTCGTCGGGGCGGTCCCGCTGGATCGCCGTACCCATCGCACCGTCGATGACCAGCACGCGCTCGTTCAACAGAGCGGTCAGCTGCTCGGTGGCATCGGGACGGTGGTCGGTCACGGGGCATCCTCTCGGGCGGCCGCAAAGGGTGCGGGTCATCCCAGCCTAGGGAGGCAGTCCAGGGAACGGACGGCGTTCCCGCATCGTGACACCGCCCAAAGACCGCGACGAAATCCACGTCCGCACTAGGGTTACGGGGTGATCGAGATCGATGACCTCACCGACCTGGTGAACCCCGTGGTGATTGCCGCCTTCGAGGGCTGGAACGACGCCGCGGAGTCCGCCTCCCAGGTGGTTGGCCACCTCTTCGACGTGTGGGGCGCGAAGGTGGTGGGCGCTATCGATCCGGAGGAGTTCTACGACTTCCAGGTCAACCGGCCGCTGGTCTCCACCGACGACAACGGCTACCGCCGGCTGATCTGGCCGACCACCCAGATCGCGGTCGCGTCGCCGCCCAACCTCGACCGCGACGTCATCCTGATCCGCGGCATCGAACCCAACATGCGCTGGCGACAGTTCTGCGCCGAGCTGCTCGCCGCCTGCGACGACCTAGGTGGCGAGATGGTCGTCACCCTCGGTGCCCTGCTCGCCGACACCCCGCACACCCGGCCGATCCCGGTGACGGGTACGGCGACCGAGCCCGAGCTGGTCGACCGCCTCAAGCTCGAGCAGTCCACCTACGAAGGCCCCACCGGCATCGTCGGGGTCTTCCAGGACGCCTGCGTGCGGCTCGACATCCCTTCGGTGTCCTACTGGGCCGCCGTACCCCACTACGTCGCGCAGCCGCCGTGCCCGAAGGCAACGCTCGCCCTGATCGGCCAGATCGAGGAACTGCTCGGCGCCAGCATCCCGCTCGGCGACCTGCCCGAGGAGTCCCGGGCGTGGGAGCGCGGTGTCGACGAACTCGCCGAGGAGGACGAGGACATCGCGGAGTACGTCCAGGCCCTCGAGGAGACCCGCGACACCACCGACCTACCCGAGGCGTCCGGCGAGGCAATCGCCCGGGAGTTCGAGCGCTACCTCAAGCGGAGCCGCGGAGAAGAGCCGGAGTAGTCCCCGGCTCGTCTGGCTGCGGTTTGGTCACAAACCGCAGACTTCGGATCCGGATGGTTGCGGATTGGTCCCAAACCGCAAGTCCCGGGCGCGGATGCACGACGTTTGGTCCCAAACCGCAAGCAACATCCGTCAGAGCGCCAGCCCCAACGACGCATCGAGCAGATCGCGTACGACGCTCGCCGCGGTCTTGTCTGATGTGTCCGCGAGCCCCGACGTACCCAGCGTCGCGTCGACCCACCGCTCCACCACCGCCACGGCGGTCGGGGCGTCGAGGTCGTCGGCCAGCGCGGCCACTACGGCGGCGACCACAGGACCAGCGGGAGCCCCCGCGCCCAGGGCCAGCGCCGAGCGCCAGCGCTCGAGCGTGTCGACGGCGTCGAAGAGCCCGTTGTCGGTCCACTCCCAATCGTCGCGGTAGTGGTGGCTCAGCAGCACCAGCCGGATCGCCATCGGGTCGATATCGCTGTTGCGCAGGGCGGACACGAAGACCAGGTTGCCGCGCGACTTCGACATCTTCTCGCCGTCGTAGCCGACCATCCCGGCGTGGGCGTAGGCCAGCGCGAAGTCGGAGCCACTGGCCACCTGGCCCTCACCAGCACTCATCTCGTGGTGCGGGAAGACGAGATCGGAGCCGCCACCCTGTACGTCGAACGCCTCACCGAGGTACTCCTGCGCGATGGCCGTGCACTCGATGTGCCAGCCGGGGCGGCCCGGCCCGAAGGGGCTGTCCCAGGCCGGCTCGTCGGGTCGCTCGCCCCGCCAGACCACGCAGTCGAGGGGGTCGCGCTTGCCCTCGCGGTCGGGGTCTCCACCGCGCTCGGCGAAGACGAGGAGCATCTCGTCGCGCTCCATGCGCGAGATCTCACCGAACCGCGGGTCCGACGTCACGGAGAAGTAGAGGTCGTCGTCGACCCGGTAGATCGAACCGGCCTCCTCCAGCCGCTGGATCAGCGCGATCACGAGCGGGATCGACTCGACCGCGCCGACGTAGTGCGCAGGCGGGAGCACCCGCAGCGCCTCCATGTCCTGGCGGAAGAGCTCGGTCTCGCGCTCGGCGAGCGCCACCCAGTCGAGGTTGACCTTCAGGGCACGCTCGAGCAGCGGGTCGTCGACGTCGGTGACGTTCTGCACGTAGCTGACCTCGTGCCCGGCGACCCGCCAGGCACGGTTGAGCAGGTCGAACCCGACGTACGTAGCGGCGTGCCCGATGTGGGTGGCGTCGTACGGCGTGATCCCGCAGACGTAGAGCCGAGCCGGCCCCTCCGGGCTGGTCTCGACGAGCGTCCCCGTGGCCGTGTCGTGGATCCGCACCGGCGGACCGGTCTCGGGGAGGGTGGGGACATCGGGGGTTGACCAGGCACGCATGGCGGGCAGCCTACCCAGCGCTCGGTGTCAGAACGGTGGCCAGGGGATGGCCGGTCCGTGCCCGTGCGGCGCGGGCATCACCGGGTCGGCGAGGAGCCTGCGGCATCGCGCCTCGAGGGCGTCGACCTCGTCGTCATCGAGCAGCTGACCTAGTGCGCTGTCGCGCACCTGCGACAGCACCATGGCGACGCCGTTGACGTCGTCGTCCGAAAGCGGCTCGCCGAGCCAACCCCACAGCACTGTGCGCAGCTTGGGCTCAACGTGGAAGCTCACGCCGTGGTCGACGCCGTACCGGTGTCCGTCGGCCATTGGGAGCACGTGCCCGCCCTTGCGGTCGGCGTTGTTGACCAGGATGTCGAAGACGGCCATTCGACGCAGCGCAGCGGAGTCCTCGTGCACCAGTGAAACCGCCCGGTCGCGCTCGTCGACGCCGTCGAACACGTGCAGGTAGCCGTCGGGTTGGCGTCCAGTGCGGACGATGTCGACGGAGGTCTGCTCCGGGTCGGGCTCCATCCACGCCTGCACCATGCCGGGGCCGTGCGGACCGTCGCGCAGCACCGTGGGCGGTACGACGCCCCAGCCGAGCACCTCGGAGACGGCATACGCCGCCACTTCACGGGCGGCCAGCGTGCCGTCGGGGAAGTCCCACAGGGGTCGCTCCCCCGCGATCGGCTTGTAGACGATCTTGAGGTCGCCCAGCGCGCCGATGAACGTTGCGTTGGAGGCGGGCATCACCCGACCGTGCAGCTTGAGGTCACCCTCGAGCAGGTCCTCGACGCCCACCGTCAGCTCTGCCATGGCGTCGGGTCTAGGGGTCGCGTCGACGGAAGCCGTTGGCGCGCACGCACAGGTGTCCGTCGGGGTCGAGAGGGTTGCCGCAGAACGGACATGGCGGGCGGCCGGCCTCGATGACCCGGGCCGAGCGCTGCACGAACGCACGGGCCATGCCGGCGCCCAGCCGGACCAGGAAGATCTCCTCGGGCTCGGGCTCCTCCAGGTCCTCGTCGAGTTGCTCGGGCGAGACGACGGCGGCCTCGGTGTAGGGGAAGACCTCGATCACGATCCGCTCGTCGTTGGGGTCCCACGACAGCGTCATGGTGCCGGCGCGGAACTCCTCCTCGATCGGCTGCTCGAGCGGGTGGTCGTCGTCGAGGTCGAGCGGCGCGACCGCGGGGATGAGCCCCTGGGTGTCCTCGGTCGTCATCAGCTCGTCGAGCAGCTCGTCGACGCGTTCGACGAGCGCGGCGACCTGCTGCTTCTCGAGGGCGACTGTGACCAGCTTCGGTCCGGTGCGCGCCTGCAGGAAGAACGTGCGCTGGCCGGGCAGGCCGACCGTGCCCACGACGAAGCGGTCGGGTGGGTCGAAGGAGTGCACGACAGGCATGTCGCCCACCCTATGACTGTGTCCCAGCCGGGGTCGGGCCCGCTCCCCCACCGACGGTGGCGTCTGTGCTCACCTTGCGCCGGGAGCGCTTCGTTGGCTTCGGTGGCTTGAGCCACGAGAGGTCTCCGGCGTGGGTGTTGCTGGCCAGGACGTAGGGCCGGGCGTCGGTGTACCTGATGATGCTGACCGACGCGGGGTCGACGACGATCCGCTGGAACTGGTCGAGGTGCGTGCCGAGGGCGTCGGCCAGGATCGACTTGATGATGTCGCCATGGCTCACGGCGACCCAGACGGCGTCGTCCCCGTGCTCGTCACGGATCTGCGCGTCGCGACGTCGTACGGCGGCTACGGCCCGGTCCTGCATGGCTCGCATCGACTCGCCACCCGGGAAGGCCGCGGCCGAGGGCTGCTGCTGGACGAGCTTCCACAGCGGTTCCTTGACGAGGTCCTTCAGGGCGCGGCCCTGCCAGTCCCCGTAGTCACACTCGGTCAGCTTCGACTCGCGGCTGGCCTTCAACGCGTCCGGGTGGGCCTTCACGATCGCGGCAGCCGTCTGGCGGCAGCGCTCGAGTGGGCTGGTCACCACCGCCCGCAACGGCACGGCGGCCAGCCGCTCGCCAGTCGTGCGCGCCTGCTCCTCGCCGGCCTCGTCGAGGAGTACGCCGGGCGTGCGGCCCGCCAGCACCCCGCTGGCGTTGGCCGTCGTACGGCCGTGTCGGACGAGGATCACGGTTGCCATGGCGGCGACTGTAGCCGGGAGAGCACGGGGGCTAGCCTGCGTGCTGTGATCGTCGACAACGCCCTGTACCGCGACGGAGTCCGGGTCCCGGTCGACTGCGAGATCGCCGACCTGGCCGCAATGCGCGAGCGCATCAGCCCGGGAGACTTCGTGTGGGTCGGCCTGCACGAGCCCACCGCCGACGAGATGCAGGAAGTCGCTGCGGCGTTCGACCTCCACCCGCTTTCGGTCGAGGACGCGCTGAACGCCCACCAGCGGCCCAAGCTCGAGCGCTACGACGACAGCCTGTTCCTCATCCTCAAGACGCTCTGGTACGTCGACGAGGACGACGCCGTCGAGACCGGCGAGATCAGCCTGTTCGTCGGTGACGACTTCGTGGTCTCCGTGCGGCACGGCACGGGCGGTGACCTCCACGCCGCCCGGCTGGGGCTGGAACAACGGCAGAAGGTGCTGATGCACGGTCCGTCGGCGGTCGTCTACGCGGTGTGCGACCAGGTGGTCGACCACTACGAAGAGGTCGCCGAGTGCCTCACCGAGGACGTCGACGAGGTCGAGGAGTCCGTGTTCAGCACCGACCGCACAAAGGACGCCGCCCGCATCTACGTGCTGAAGCGCGAGCTCGCAGAGGTACGGCGCGCCGTACTGCCGCTGCGTGACCCGATCGGCCGCTTCACCGGCGGCATGGTGCGCGGCATGGACCCCGAGGCTGGTCCGTACTTCCGTGACGTTGGCGACCACCTCTCGCGGGTCTCCGACACGATCGACGCGCTCGACCTGCTGCTGTCGACTGCCTTCGACGCGCACCTCGCGCAGATCTCGGTGCAGCAGAACGACGACATGCGCAAGATCTCGGCGGGCGCCGCGCTGATCGTCGTGCCGACACTCATCGCGGGCGTCTACGGCATGAACTTCGACCATATGCCCGAGCTGCACTGGACCTACGGCTACGCGTTCGCCGTCGCCCTGATGCTGGGTAGCTCCGCCGGCCTGCTCTGGCTGTTCAAGCGCTCCGGGTGGTTGTAACGGCTCAGGCCGTCAGCACGCCGGTCGCCAGCAGGATCAGCGTGGCCGCGCCGAGCGCGATCCGGTAGAGGACGAACGGCGTGTAGGACTTCGTCGAGACGTAGCGCAGCAGCCAGGCGATCGCCGCGTAGCCCACGACGAACGACACGACCGTCGCGACGATGGTCGGTCCCCAGCCATAGGTGTTGTCGCCGTTCGGGATCTCCTTGAGCTCGAAGAGCCCCGCCCCGACGACCGCGGGGATCGCCAGTAGGAACGCGTAGCGGGTCGCCGCCTCGCGCTCGAAGCCGAGGAACCGGCCCATCGAGATCGTCGCGCCGCTGCGGGACACGCCGGGGATGAGCGCCAGCGCCTGGGCCGCGCCCATCAGGATCGCGTCGCGCAGCGTCAGGTCCTTCATCTGCTTGTCGTCGGCGCTCGTGCGGTCGGCGATGCCGAGCACGATGCCGAGCACGATCAGCGTGCAGCCGATGATCCAAAGGTTGCGGAAGTCGCGCTCGATGACGTCCTTGAGGAGCACACCGAGTACGACGATCGGCAGCGAGCCGATGATGATGAACCAGCCCATCCGGGCGTCGAAGTGGCCGCGGTACTCCGGCTTGAAGAGCGAGACCACCCACGTCGACCCGATCCGCCAGATGTCCTTGCGGAAGTAGATGAGCACGGCCAGCTCGGTGCCGATCTGGATCACTGCCGTGAACGCCGCGCCCGGGTCGCCCCAGCCGAAGAGCTCGGGGAAGATCCGCAGGTGGGCGCTGCTGGAGATGGGCAGGAACTCGGTCAGGCCCTGGATGACACCGAGCACCACGGCCTTGAGGAGATCGAACACGGCGCAAAGCCTACGGGGGCTCCCGCCCGGTCTGACGAATCGGCAGCGCGCGGGCATCGGCGTGGCGCCGGGCCGGGTGCTCGGTGGTCGGCGAACGGGTCGCTAGCGTGGCGCCATGCAACAGCGCTCAATGGGCTCGACAGGGCTCAAGGTCTCCCGGCTCGGCCTCGGCACGATGACCTGGGGACGTGACACCGACGAGCACGAGGCCCGCGACCAGCTGATCTCCTTCGCCGAGGCGGGCGGCACCCTGGTCGACACCGCGGCGGGCTACGGCGACGGCGCGTCGGAGGAGCTGATCGGCACCCTCATCGGCGACGTGGTCGCCCGCGACGAGATCGTGCTGGCCACCAAGGCCGGCATCTCCCGGCGCACCGGCGAGCGGGTCACCGACACCTCGCGGGGCCATCTGCTCACCTGCCTCGACGCGTCGCTGCGTCGGCTCAAGGTCGACCACGTGGACCTGTGGCAGGTGCACGTCTGGACCGACGAGACGCCGGTCGAGGAGACGCTGAGCGCGCTCGACCTCGCGGTGGCCACCGGCCGCGCGTCGTACGTCGGGATCTCGAACTACTCCGGCTGGCAGACTGCGCAGGCGGCCACCTGGCAGCGCGCGGTGCCGGGGCGCACTCCGCTGGCGTCGACGCAGGTGGAGTACTCCCTGCTCAACCGGGCCATCGAGCACGAGGTCGTCCCCGCCGCTGCGGCCCTGGGCCTCGGCGTACTCCCCTGGTCGCCGTTGGGACGCGGCGTGCTCACCGGCAAGTACCGCAACGGCACGCCGTCTGACTCGCGCGGCGCCTCGCCGCACTTCGCGAACTTCGTCGGCAACTACCTCGACGAGCGTGGCCGCAGCATCGTCGAAGCGGTCTGTCGCGCCGCCGAAGGACTCGGTTGGAGCCCACTCGAGGTCGCGCTGGTGTGGGTGCGGGACCGACCAGGGGTCACCGCGCCCATCGTCGGTGCCCGCACCGCCAGCCAACTGTCAGGCGCCCTGGGAGCGGAGGAGCTGGTCCTGCCCACCGAGATCGTCGACGCACTCGACGACGTCTCTGGAGAATGAGGCCATGAGCCGCGCCCACCGCCGCCCGCCCACGACCCGTGGGGTGGAGTGGGAGTTCCAGAAGGTGACGTTCTCCCGTGAGTTCCCGCGCGGCGTCGTGACCAAGTTGCTCGGAGAACGGGCCGAGCACGGTGGCTGGGAACTCGACCGCGTGCGCATCGGCCCCGACGGCACCCGGCGCGTGGTGTTGCGACGCAAGATCATCCGGCAGCGGCTGACGCTGTCGATGTGAGTCACATCTGCCTCAGGAGTTGCGGCGCGGTTGCGGTTTGGTCCCAAACCGCAACCGAAACGGTTCAGAGCATGCGGTTTGTGACCAATCCTGGAGGGTGCCGAGCACCCTGGCCCTGACGACTGCATGCTGCGGTTTGGTCCCAAACCGCAAGTCGAGCGGGATCAGGCATGCGGTTTGTGGCCAAACCGCAACCCTCAGACGTCGTCGAGGAACCGGTCGAAGACCCGTGCGCCGAACTCCAGCGCATCTACGGGCACCCGCTCGTCGACGCCGTGGAACAGCGCGGTGAAGTCGAGATCTGACGGCAGCCGCAGCGGCGCGAACCCGTAGGACCGCATGCCCAGCTTGTTGAAGTGCTTGGCGTCGGTGCCACCGCTCATCGTGTACGGCGCAACGATGGCGTCGGGGTCTTCGGCGATGATCGAGCGGGTCATCGCATCGACCAGGCTGCCGTCGTACGGCGTCTCCCAGGGCGGCTGGTGCGAGAGGAAGTCGATCGAGATGTTCTCGCCGCACAGCTCGGCCAGGGTCGCGAAGAACTCGTCCTCGTAGCCCGGCAGGAACCGGCCGTCGACGTGCGCGCTGGCCTCGGTCGGGATGACGTTGACCTTGTAGCCGGCGTCGAGCTGGGTCGGGTTGGCGGTGTTGCGGATGACCGCGCCGAGCATCCGGGAGGCGTCGCCGAACTCCTCGATCAGCGCCTCGGCGTTCTCGGGCGTGGCGGTCGTTCCGGCGAGCGACGCCACCGACGCCAGCAGCACCTCCATGGTGGGGGTGAGCCGCACCGGCCACTGGTAGGCGCCGATCCGCGCGACCGCGCCGGCGAGCTCGGTCACGGCGTTGTCGCGGTTGATCATGGAGCCGTGGCCCGCCCGGCCGCGTGCGGTCAGCTTCATCCAGGCCATGCCCTTCTCGGCGGCCTCGATCAGGTAGACGCGTTTGCCACGCACGGTGGTGCTGAAGCCGCCCACCTCGCCGACCGCCTCAGTACAGTCCGCCAGTTCGTCGGCCAGGTCCTCGATCAGTGCCTCGGCGCCGTTGTGGCCCCCGGCCTCCTCATCGGCGGTGAACGCCAGCACGATCGGCCGGTCGGGCACCCGGCCCGCACGCGCCCTGGCCCTCACGACCGAAAGCAGCATCGCGTCGAAGTCCTTCATGTCGACCGCGCCGCGTCCCCAGACGTAGCCGTCGCGCACCTCACCCGAGAACGGGTGCACCTGCCAGTCCTCCGCAGCAGCCGGTACGACGTCCAGGTGGCCGTGCAGCAGCAGCGGCGCGCCGTCGCCGGATCCCCAGCGAGCGACGAGCGAGGTACGGCCCTTGTCGCGCTCGTGCAGCTTGGCGGAGATCCCGACCTCGTCGAGCAACCCCGCGACGTACTCCGCAGCCTGCCGCTCACCGGGCCCCTCGGCGTCGCCGTAGTTGGACGTGTCCATCCGGATCAGCCGGTGGCAGATGTCCACCACTTCCCCGGCCGGGTCGGGCGCGGACTGCGTGGTCCCCTCAGGCGTCGTCATGGGTTCATCCAACACGACGAAATGACAGACCCGCCCTGGCGAGGGCCTCCCGCAGCCGGTCCATCGCGAATGGCCCTACCCCGTGCAGGTCCGCCACGTCGCGCTCGGTGACGCCCGTCAGTGACTCGAGCGTGGTGAGCCCGGCAGCGGTCAGCGCGCGGGATGCGGGCGCCCCGGTGCGCGGCAGTGGAGTGCCCGTCGGCGGAGCGGGCCGGTCTCGAGGCGGCCGGCCGTGGTCGACCACGGCGATTCCTCGCGGTGACAGCCGGTAGCCGATGTCGAGCGACTGGGTCAGCCCGCGCTCCTTGAGCTTGCGTACGTCGCGCTTGAAGTTCGCGGTCTGCCGACCGACCTGCTCGGCCAACTCCGGCGCGCGGCGACCCGGGTTCAGGTCGATGAGGTCCAGAGTCGTGCGGGTCCACGGACCTTCGGAGGACGACGCGTCGAGCCGATCCAGCCACGCCTTCAGGGTCGCGATCTCCTCATCGTCAGGCACCGTCTCGCGCAGCACCTCACGCGGGTCCCGACCGCCGTGTCGCAGCCCGACCCGGAAGACCAGGTCGTCCGGGCGCGCCGCCAGGGCACCGAACAGCTCAGCCAGCGACGCAGCCCCGGCTCGGCGAGCGTCGTCCTCGGTCAGCGACTCCGGCTCCACCTCGTCGACCGACGTCACCTCCACCAGGCCCACGCTGGTGCGCATCTGGGTGCCGACCTTGAGCCTCGGCCGTGCCCAGCGCCGGAACGCCAGGTCGATCTCGCCTCGCACGATGGCCGCCAGCTCGGCGGGTCTGATCATCATGAGGTCAGTCCATCATGACCACGTCACCTGGTGGCACCGACGACCTTCTCCCTACCCCACTCGCTGGCGTGCGCCGTTCGGGCCGGCTGCTGCAGAGTCACTGTCGCGGAAGGCATCGCATCACCCTCCCGGGTCACGCGGGCAGCAACTTCAGTCGGTGCGGGTGCGCCGCGCCGAGAAGTGCCGCAGCGCCTGCCCGAAGTCGTCGGCGGTGAACGCGGGCCACATCTTCGGGCTGAAGAAGAACTACGCCTTGGCGGTCTGCCACGGGAAGAATCCGGTTGCCATCCATCACCACACCCACGTGGGTCGGCAGCGGCATCTGGTGCGACGAAGCGGTGCGGCGCCTGCGACGTCGGCCCGCGACGACAGACATGCGGTTGAGACTAACCGCGACGGACGTCACACCAGGGGTGCTTCTCCTCGTTGTGCCGATGAAGCCCGCCCTCTTGGGGGGTTGAGGCCGATGAAGTCCGCCAGATCAGGGTGGGATAGGCGGACTTCACCGGTGCTCTCGGGGCGAGCTCCAACGGTGTCTTGGGAGGGGCTGGTCGAGGTGGTCGAGGTGCTGAGGCCTCGACGCTGGGCGGGGACCACGAGGTGAAGGTTGTCGTGTACGGCGCCGCTGCGGGAAAGCCTGCGGCCGGGGTCGAGTAGGTCGAACATCCTGCCCACGCTGGCCGACATCCCGGTCACCACAACGTGGCCGGCTCGACTCGCGTCGCAGATCAGTCGGGCGCAGCTCACGTCACAGAACTCGAGCCGGCTGAGGTCAATGATCAGGACGTCCTCATCACTACTCGAGACTGCGCGCGTCAGCGCGACCTGCAGCTGGAAGCGCGTGGAGAGATCACCCTCGCCAGACAACGACAGGACGGTCGAGCGACCGCGGTCGTGGCGGAGCGGCCACATCAGGTGTGGCGCAGCAGCAGCATCGGCACTCATCGCTCTACCCGTCTCGCGTCCGAGCTTGCGGGATGCACGCGGAGCCCAACCGATGCGCAGATGCTCAGCGCTGGCTGCGGCACTCGTCAGCGAGCGCCATGGGCGGCTGTGGTTTCAGCCACGGTCAGCATAGCCACTTCCGCGGGACACGAGAACCCGCGCGGTGCTGTCAATCCAACTCACTTGCCGGCTGGCTGCTTGCCTCCCGACTGCCACACGACATCTCGTCCACAAGGTCGCTGGCGTCTCGCAGCTTCCGATGCTGCGTCTGCGACAGCTGCCTCAGGTGGTCGAACGCCTCATCCGGATCGCAGCCGCGCTGCGCCATCACGATGCCCTTGGCCATGTCGATGACGGCCCGTGACGTGAGCGCCTCCCTGAGATTGACAGCGGCCGTCCGAGCCCGGGTGAACGCCTCGGCGTTCGCCAGCACGATCGCGGCCTGCTCGCCGAACAACGCCGCCGTCCCGGCCGACGCCTCGTCGAAGGCCCACGCCTGCAGTGCGTAGATGTTCAGGGCACCCAGCTGGGCACCGTGGGCGGTCAACGGGACCGCGACGACTCCCCTCAGTCCGTGACCGAGTGCCGCAGCCGTGAACCGCGGCCAGCGCTTCTCGAGTTCGAGGCTCTCGATCAGCACCAGCTGCTGGGTCCGAAAGGCCTGGAGGCAGGGTCCCTCGTCCAGGGCGTACTGGATCTCGTCGATCCGACGTACGAAGTCTCCGGCGACGGTCACGGTGCTCGGCTTGCCCGTGACTACCCAGGTCACGCCGGCGCCGTCCGCGCCGTACACCACGCGCACTGACAGCTCGGCCACCCGCTGCAACGACTCGTGCAAGGACTGTTCGGAGACGACGAACTGACCCAGCGCAGCAAGACTCGCTGTGAGTTCCGACGCAGTCGCGTCGCGCCCATGCTCGTCTGCCATGAGCCTGCTCCCAATGCCTCAAGGCGCCCGGACGCACCCTCCCATCGTGAGATGGTGCCACGCCGCGGCCGGTTCGCAACAGGGAACTGGACCATCCGACCTAGGAGACGCGCAGGACGCTCACCGCGAAGTCCGAGGCATCGGTGAAGGGATCGAGGTGCCAGGTGGCAAACCTCTGCTCCAGCACCAGCCCGGTGGCTTCGACGTCCTCGTCGAATCGTGCATAGGGGTAGATCTCGGGGTCGCGCCGGAAGCCGAAGACCAGGCGTCCACCCGGTCGCACGTGATTGCGCAGCCGTTCAAGCACGGCACGCTCGCTCCCCGGAGCCAGGAACACCATCACGTTCCCCGCGGAGACCACGAGATCGAAGGGCTCCGCGTCGAGCGACAGGCTCGCGAGGTCGGACACGTGGTAGCTCGGTCCGGGGTGATCGGCCTCTGCCGCCTCGATCAGGACGGGGTCGACGTCCACGCCCACGACCTGGTGTCCGCGACGCTGCAGTGCGCCTGCCAGCCGGCCCGTGCCGCAGCCCGCGTCGAGCACCCGGGACCCGGGCTGCAGCATCGCGTCGACCAGCCGGGCCTCGCCCTCGAGGTCAACGCCCTCGGCGGCCAGGGTGCGGAACCGCTCGACGTACCACTGCGAGTGGCCGTCCTTGGTGTCGGTGAACCAGCGTGGTCGATCGCTCATCGGCCCATTCTCCCGCCTGTGAAATGAACAAAAGGCCCCGTGGAGCCGGGGCCTTCTGAGTGTCCGAGGGGGGACTTGAACCCCCACGCCCTATACGGGCACTAGCACCTCAAGCTAGCGCGTCTGCCAATTCCGCCACCCGGACGAGTGCGGGTGAACAGTAGCAAAGCAACACCCCGAGTTCTGAATCGGGGGCGAGCCCGAGAACGGTCGCCGCGCCCGGTTCACGACGACGGATACGGTGGCGGCGTGACTGACGGTCTGCGGGTGGCATTCGTGACGGGAGCGGCCCCCGACAAGTGGGCGTCCCGCTGGCGCGAGCGCTCGCGTACCCGCCTCACGCTGACAATGATCGAGGAGTCCGAGCAACGCCGAGTGATAGACGACGGCACCGCCGACATGGTCATCGCACGCCTCCCGATCGACGACGCCGACCTGCACGTCGTACGCCTCTACGAGGAACTGCCGGTGGCGGTCGTCTCGGTGGAGCACCCGGCCGCGGCGTACGACGAGCTGACGATCGCCGAGCTGCTCGACGAGCAGTTCGTGCTCGGTCCCCCTGCCGGCGTCACGCCGACGGTCGACCAGCTCGACTACCCGCCGATGAGCCAGCAGGACGCAGTCGAGGTGGCCGCCAGCGGCACCGGCGTGGTCGTGCTGCCGATGTCGATCGCGCGGCTCTACCAGCGCAAGGACGTCGCCCACGTGCTGCTGACGGACCTGCCGTCCACGCAGATGGCGCTCGTGTGGAAGAAGGACCGGGACGACGCGGAGACCCAGGCGTTCGTCGGCGTCGCCAAGGGTCGTACGTCGCGCAGCTCGCGCTGAGCCGCTACCAGGACGTCGACAGCGGGCGGCCCTCGTGGAAGCCGGCCGCACTCTGCACTCCGACCACGGCCCGCTCGTGCAGCTCCTCCAATGTCGCGGCGCCGGCGTACGTGCATGCCGATCGCACGCCCGAGCAGATCTCGTCGATCAGGTCTTCCACGCCGGGGCGAGCCGGGTCGAGGTACATCCGCGACGACGAGATGCCTTCCTCGTAGAGCCCCTTGCGCGCCCGGTCGTACGCCGACTCGGCGGCGGTCCTGTTGGCCACGGCTCGCGCCGAGGCCATCCCGAAGCTCTGCTTGAACAGCCGCCCGTCGGCATCCTGGAGCAGGTCACCAGGTGACTCGTGGGTGCCGGCGAACCACGACCCGATCATCACCGCCGAAGCGCCCGCGGCGAGGGCGAGCGCCACGTCGCGCGGGTGCCGCACTCCCCCGTCGGCCCACACGTGCTTGCCGCGGGCCCGCGCCGCCGCCGCGCACTCGAGTACGGCGGAGAACTGGGGCCGTCCGACACCCGTCATCATCCGGGTGGTGCACATCGCGCCCGGCCCGACGCCCACCTTGACGATGTCGGCACCGGCGTCGATCAGGGCGTCGGCGCCCTCGGCGGAGACGACGTTGCCGGCAGCAACGGGCACGGCCGGGTCGAGCGCGCGCACCTCACGGAGCGCGTCGATCATCCGGTCCTGGTGACCGTGCGCCGTGTCGACGACCAGGCAGTCGACGCCTGCGTCGAGGAGCGCCTTGGCCTTCACCCCGACGTCTCCGGTGACGCCCACCGCGGCCGCGATGCGCAGACCACCGGAGGCGTCCACGGCTGGCGTGTACAGCGTCGCCCGGAGGGCGCCCAGCCGCGTGAGCACTCCGGCGAGCGAGCCGTCCGACGTGACGGCCACGGCCATCGGCGTACGGGCCGAGTCGATGCGGTCGAACGCCTCCCGCGGGTCGGTGTCGTCGTCGATGCGCACGAAGGACGGGTTCATCACGTCGCGCACCTGCGCGAAGCGGTCGACGTCGGCGCAGTCGGACTCGGCCACAACGCCGATCGGGCGGCCGTCCTCCACGACGACGGCTGCGTGGTGGGAGCGCTTCGGCATTAGCGACAGCGCCTCCGCCACGGTCTGGTCGGGCGCCAGCTCGATGGGAGTGTCGAAGACGAGGTGCCGACCCTTCACCCACGCCACCACGTCGGAGACGACGGCGATCGGGATGTCCTGCGGGATCACCGTCAGACCACCGCGTCGCGCGATTGTCTCTGCCATCCGCTTGCCGGCGATGGCGGTCATGTTGGCGACGACGAGCGGCAGCGTGGCACCGGTGCCGTCGGCGGTCGCGAGGTCGACGTCGTACCTGCTGGCGATCGCGGAGTGCCGCGGCACCATGAAGACGTCGTCGTAGGTCAGGTCATGGGGCGGAGCCTGGTCATGTAGAAAGCGCACGGGCGCCAACCTACCCGCTAGGGAGGAAGGCGCCCGTGGCTGCACAACCGTGGTGCCGGGTCGGGCGTGGGTCAGGGCAGCGAGTTCGCCGCAGCGACCACGTCGACCAGTCCGGTGCCCTTGTCGAAGGACGTCGTGACTCCCCCGCTTCCGGACTCGTACGGCGCGCCGAAGGTGTACTTGTAGGCCGTCGACTTCATCGCCGACTCGACCTGACCGGGCGTCGAGCCCGGCGACTTCTGGAAGAGTTGCGCGACGATGCCGGCGATGTGCGGCGCAGCCATGGACGTACCGCTGATCGTGTTGTAGTTGCCCGCGTCGATCGGGTCCATCCCGGTCGAGCAGATCACCAGGTAGATCCGGCAGGACGACGTGATCGTGTCGCCGGGAGCCGAGATGTCGGGGTACGTCGACCGGTCGCCGCTCCGGCCGCGCGAGGAGAACTCGCTGACCTCACCGTCACGGGTGCCGGTCTCGAGGTCGTTGTACGACGCCACCGAGATCACGCCGCCGGTCGGGTCCTGGCCGGGCGGGTTGGAGAAGCTCTCGGAGCCGTCGCCACCGTCGTTGCCGTTGGCCCACACGGTCGCGACACCCTCAGCGGCGAGAGCGCGCTGGAGCTTGACGGTCGCGGAGTTCGGGTCGAACGCGCCACCACCGGTTGGGCCGTAGGAGTTGTTGGTGACCTTGATCGGCGGGCACGTGGCGGCCGAGACACCGGGGCCGCACGGTGCGGCGTGGTTCTCGAGCACCCAGTTGAGAGCGGTGTCGGCACCGAGGATGACCAGGGCCGCGCCGGTGGAGAGCGACACGATGTTGGCGCCGGGAGCGGCACCGTGGAGCTGGCGACCGTCCGCGAGCGTGGTCGGGCGACCGGCGATGATGCCCGCGACGTGCGTGCCATGGCCGCCGACCGACAGCGTGTCGGTGTCGACCGAGTTCGGAACCGTCAGCACCTGGCAGGCGGCCTCGAGCGGGTCGCACAGCACCTTCTGGTTGCTGACGACGGCCGAGGTGCCGTCGGCGTCCCGGAGGTAGGGGTGGGTCGGGTCGACACCGGAGTCGATCAGGCCGACGCTGACGCCCTTGCCGTCCAGCGCGGTGCCGTCAGCACCGCTGAGCGTGGCGAGGGCCTCATCGCCCCGGGTCGCCTTGTTCGAGGTGAACTGGGTGAACTCGATCTCCTGGTTGCCCTCGAGGTAAGTCACACCGGGCTGCAGTCGCGCGGCGGCGATCTGCGCCTTGGTGCCGCGGGCCGCAACGACAGCGATCTTGTCGAAGCTGGTCGTCTCTGTCATCCCGGTGCGGGTGATCGCGGAGCGAGCATCCTGCAGGGTGCGGCCGTGCACCAGCACGGTCAGCTTGCCGCTGGTCAGGTCGGCGAGCTGGCTGGCCAGGAAGCCCTGGACCGGCGCGCGGGCCGAGCCGAGGAGGCCGGTCTGGGTGGCGCTGACGGACGGCGAGGCGGGGACGAGCAGGGCGGCGGCGGCAACACCAGTGGTGAGAGCTGCGGCCAGCAGTCGCGCTGTTCTACGCATGTGTTCAACTCCTGCGCTCGGGGCGATCGGACGCCCGCACAACGCGCCAGTAGCAAGGAGGTCACGCCGAGATCGGCGGCACCCGCAGCCCGACGTCACGCAGCTCGAGCTCGGCCAGCGCGCGGACGACGCCCTGCTCGCCCCGGCGCCACGCCCCGGCCGGGTCGTCGCTGATCCGCCCGAGGACGTGCATCGGCTGGTTGGCCAGCGCCCGCAGGGCGAACAGGTCGAGGTCCTCGCTGGCGTCGATGAAGCGTGCTCCGGCACCGGCGTCGCGGGCGAACCGCCAGCGTCTCGGCAGGTAGAACGCACCGACCACCAGGATCGGGATGAGCGCGATCGAGACTCCCAGCCAGAGCGCCAGCTTCTCCACCGCACGCACCTCCGCGAGTCCGGCAGCAGCCAGGTCGTCGGACGCGCCCGATGCCTGGTCGAACGGCGCCGCGATCCCGTCACCGATCAGCGGTACGTCGTCCAGCCTTGCCCCGGCGTCACGCAGCCCGGACGCCATCGACGCCGCGGACTCGGCCGCCTGCCGCCCCGGCGCGGCGAGCGCCATCGTGCCGTCGTGGACGGTCGATCCGATCCACACCCAGCCGACCAGCCACAGCAGGAACAGCAGGTCGGTGAGGAGCTGGCGGGTGCGGCGCGCGGGTGTGTCGGCGTACAGCTTCATGACTCCATCCGACCATGAGGAGTTGGGTAGGTGTACTCACCCGCGGGTGCGTACCGGGCCGGGTCACGGCCCGCCGGATCGCGGACAGGGTTGACCCATGAGCACACCGAACCAGTCCAGGAACACCAACGCCTTCTACATGCAGGCCGGCATCTCCTTCGGCATCGCCCTGCTGACGATGGTCTTCGCGATCATCTACCTGCCCGTCGACCCGTGGATCCGCGCGTTCCTGGGCATCGGCACCCTCTACCTGACGACCTCGGCCTTCACCCTCGCCAAGTGCGTGCGTGACGCCCAGGAGAACCAGTACGTCGTGTCACGCCTCGACCAGGCCCGCGTCGACAAGATCCTCGCCGACCACGACCCGTTCAAGGTCGTCTCGTAACCGACCCTGGTTTCGAGACGGGAAATCGTCCCTCCTCAACCAGCAACAACGAAGGCCCACCCGCAGCAGCGGGTGGGCCATCGTCATGCCCTGGGCTACTTCAGCTCGGCGGACGAGAGCCCGAGGAGCCGTCGGGCGATGATCAGCTGCTGGATCTGCTGGGTGCCCTCGAAGATGTCGAGGATCTTGGAGTCGCGCGCCCACTTCTCGAGCAGCTCGCTCTCGCTGTAGCCAACTGAGCCGCACAGCTCGACGCACGAGAGCGTGACGTCGGAGCCGACCCGGCCGGCCTTGGCCTTGGCCATCGAGGCTTCGAGCGAGTTGGGCTTGCGGTTGTCGGCCATCCACGCGGCCTGCATCGCGAGCAGCCGGGCGGCTTCCCAGTCGGCCTCGAGCTGCAGGAACTTTGCCGCCGCGGCGCTCTGCACCTGGGCCGGCCGGTCGTAGTCGACCTCGACGCCGGCCTCCTTGAGCAGGTCGTGCGTCAGGTCGAGGGCGGCCTTGGCACAGCCGATTGCCATGCCGGCGACCAACGGACGGGTGTTGTCGAACGTCGCCATGGCGCCGGCGAAGCCCTGCTTGTCGTCGATGTCGGGGCTGCCGAGCAGGTTGCCGGCCGGAATCCTGCAGTCGGTGAACGTGATCGCCGCGGTGTCGGAGGCCCGGATGCCGAGCTTGTGCTCGAGCCGCTCGACGTTCATGCCGGGGGTGCCCTTCTCGACGATGAACGACTTGATAGCGGCCCGGCCCTGAGAGCGGTCGAGGGTCGCCCACACGACCACGCTGTCTGCACGCTCGCCGGAGGTGACGTAGATCTTCTCGCCGTTGATGACGTACTCGTCACCGTCGCGTACGGCGGTCGTGCGGATGTTGGCGGAGTCGGAGCCGGTGCCGGGCTCGGTGATCGCCATCGCCGCCCAGGTGCCGCCGAAGCGCTTGATCTGCTCGTCGTTGGCGACCGAGGCGATGGCGGAGTTGCCCAGCCCCTGGCGCGGCATCGAGAGCAACAGCGCGGTGTCGCCCCAGCACATCTCGGCGATCGACAGCATCGACGCGAGGTTGGCGCCGTTCTTCACCGCGCCGTCATCGGCCTTGTCGTCACGGCGTACGCCGGAAGCGCCGGCGCCCTCGGACGACCCGGACTCGGAGAGCCCGTCGATCATCGCCGCGAGCATGTCGAGCTCCTTGGGGTACTCGTGCTCGGCATGGTCGTACTTGCGGGAGATCGGGCGCAGCATGTTCATCGCGACCTGGTGGGCGTTGTCGATCAGCCCGCGGTGCTTCTTGGGGGTCTCGAGGTTGATCATCAGAGGAGCACCCCGCCTTCCATGAATCCGATGGCCCGGAGGTCGCGGTACCAGCGCTCGACCGGGTGCTCCTTGACGAAGCCGTGACCGCCGAGCAGCTGTACGCCGTCGAGGCCGATCTGCATGCCCTTGCTGGCGCAGAGGTTGCGGGCCAGCGCCACGTCGCGGGCGATGTCCTTGCCCTGCGCGGCCCGGCTGGCGGCACGCCAGGTGAGCAGCCGCATCGACTGCAGCTCGATCGCGATGTTGGCGACCATGAACGCCACCGACTGTCGATGGGCGATGGGCTCGCCGAACGCCTCGCGCTGCTTCACGTAGGGCGTGACGTAGTCGAGCACGGCCTGGCCGGTGCCGACGGCGAGGGCGCACCAGGCCAGGCGCGAGAGCCGCACGCACTCGGCGTACGTCGTGCCGTCGGTCGCGCCGAGCACCTCGGCTTTGGCATCCGTCAACGTAAGGGTGGCGAGCGAGGCGGCGCGCACTCCCATCGACGGGTCGGCCTCCACCTGGAGGCTGTCGCCGCCGGACTCAACGAGGAAGAGCGTGGGCCGCCCGTCGAGCAGCGCGCCGACCACGAAGAGCTCGGCTTCGGCACCGCGAGGAACCATCGACTTCACGCCGGTGATCGAGTAGCCGTCGTCGGTGCGGGTGGCGGTGGTCGCCGGCGTCATGACGTCGAAGAGCACGGTGGGCTCGGACAACGCCAGGGCCGCGGCCGGTACGTCGTCGCCGGTGAAGGCCGGCAGGTAGGTCTGCTGCTGCTCGTCGGTGCCCCACAGGCCGAGCGCGGTGGCGACGGCGCCCGGTGCGAGGGTGGCGACGGCGAGCCCCATGTCGCCGTGGGCCAGGGCCTCGGCGACGAGCGCGCCGGCTACGGCAGATCGCTCATCGGAGATGCCACCCAGACTTTCGGGCACGCCCAGGATCGGCAGCCCGATCTCGAGGCTGGCGGCGAGGAGCTCTTCGGGCGCGGCACACGCCTCGTTTGCTTCGGACGCGGCCGGGCGGATGACATCGGCAGCGAACTCGGTGACCACGCCGACCAGCATCTGCTCGTCCTCGGACGGCGTCAGGTCGAACAGGCCGGTCGCCTTCGCCACGGGCACGCGGACCCCGTCGGCACCGCGCTTGCCCTGCCGAGAGAAGGCCCGGCCCGCGGCGGTGGCCGTCCTGAACCCGTTGCGGGTGGCGGAGTAGACGACCTGCTCGGCCTGCTTGCGGAGGCCGACGCGGTCGATCAGCTCGCTCTGGGCCAGCCTGTTGAGGGCGGCCACGGCGAAGCCGATCGGATCACGGCTCTCGCTCGAGGAGAGCCCGAAACGAGCGCCGGTGCGGCCAGGGGGACGCAGCTTGAAGAGGTTGGGCATGCGCTCAATGTAACTCTGAGTTACACATAGCGCCACCGTGCCTCCCGGTGTCGCTGCTCACTGCTGCGTCGGGGCTCATAGGATGCCGCCCATGCCGCGCAAGAACGCCGAACCCACCCTGCGGGCGCCGTACGGCCCGCTGCCCGAGGGTGGCACCGTCCGCCCGATGACCCGCTGGGGCACCCCCGTCATGCACAGCCCGCAGGCGCAGGTGACGGCGTACGACGACGCGCTGAGGTCGCTGGCCGCCGACATGGTCGCCACGATGTACGCCGCCGACGGGGTCGGCCTGGCCGCGTGCCAGATCGGCGAGGACGTAGCGATGTTCGTCTTCGACTGCCCCGATGACGACGGCGAGCGCTGGATCGGTGTGGTGTGCAACCCGGTCATCACCCTGCCCGAGGGCAAGGACCGCCGACTCGACGACGACGACGAGGGCTGCCTGTCGTTCCCGGGTGCGTTCGTTGAGTGCCCGCGGCCCGACTCGGCCCGCGTCGACGGGTTCGGGCTCGACGGCGATCCCGTGACATTCGAGGGCGAGGGCCTGCTCGCGCGCTGCCTCCAGCACGAGACCGACCACACCTACGGAACAGTGTTCGCCGACCGCATCTCGGCCAAGGCCCGCAAGAAGCTCCAGAAGGCGCAGGACAAGACGGCTGACGACTTTCCGCCCGAGTGGCCCGTCGGCGAGACCGGCGCAGACGCGTGAGCGCACCGCAGCGCGTCACCACCCGCAACGCCCGCTTCCAGCAGTGGGAGGCGCAGCTCACCAACCGCTCGAAGCGGCACCGCCTCGGTGAGTTCCTGGTGCAGGGCGTCCGCCCGATCACGCTCGCTGTCGAGCACGGCTGGCGAGTGAGGACGCTGCTCCACGACGGACGCAGCCAGACCTCGGCGTGGGCGGACAACCTGTGGGAGACCCTCGACGCCGAGCGGTTCTTCGTGGCTCCCGAACTGCTGGCCGAGCTCGGCGGCAAGGACGAGTCACCGGAGCTGGTGGCCGTCGTGGAGATGCCCGAGGACGACCTGGAACGCCTGGGTCACCATACGCAGCACGGCCCGGTCGTGGTGTTCGACCGGCCCGCCAGCCCCGGCAACATCGGCACCCTGGCACGCTCGGCCGACGCGTTCGGTGCGGCCGGTCTGGTCATCACCGGACATGCGGCCGACCCCTACGACCCGCAGTGCGTGCGGGCCAGCACCGGATCACTCTTCGCGCTGACGGTGGTCCGGTCTCCCGGCCACGCGCCGGTCGTCGAGTGGGCGCAGGAGCACGGCTACCGCATCGTCGGCACCGACGAGTCCGGCACGGTCGACGTCGACACGTCCGACCTCTCGGGTCGGGTGGTGCTGGTCGTCGGCAACGAGACGCACGGGCTCAGCCAGGGCTGGCTCGAGGCCTGCGACGAGATCGTCAAGATCCCGATGGCCGGCAGCGCCAGCTCGCTCAACGCCGCGACCGCCGGCTCGCTGGTGCTGTACACCGCGATGAGGCAGCGCACCCCCTCCTGAGCTTCACCCAGAGTGGGCTTGCGGAGCCGGCCGGAACGCGAGCCCAATGGACTGGTGAGCACGATCGTTCATGGTCGCAACGCCGGTGAGGCTCCGTCGTACGGCGAAGAGCTGGCGGAGCTGGTGCGCGTGATCGTGGTCGCGGGAGTGCCGCTCGGGATAGTGGTCGGAGGCATCGGGAGCCGGCTGGCGATGCTGCTGCTGCGATTCACCTCGCCCGACAACCTCCGGGGCACGCTGACCGACGACGAGTTCGTGGTCGGTGAGCTCACGGTCGGCGGCACGTACAACCTGCTGGTGCTCGGCGCGGCGATGGGCCTGATCGGGGCGGCTGCCTACGTCGCGGTCAGCCCGTGGCTGATCGGCCCGGAGTGGTTCCGGTCCGTCACCGTGGGCGTCACGGCCGGCGCACTCGTGGGTGCCCTGATCATCCACCCGACCGGCCGCGACTTCACGCTGCTCGAGCCCACCTGGCTGGCTGCGGCGCTCTTCGTGACGCTGCCCGCGGTGTTCGGCGTCCTGCTCGTGTACGCCGTCGACAGAGCTGCTCGTCCCGGGCACTGGGCAGCCCGGGACGAGCGCCGGTGGCTGGTTCCTGGCATCCTGCTGGTCGTCGTCGCACCCGTGCTGTTCGTGGGCATACCGGTCGCGCTTGCGGTGGCCGTGTTGCTGCCGTTGCGACGGGGGCTGCTCGGGCCGATCCGCGAGTCACCCGTGGTGATGTTCGTGTTGCGCGCGGCGTTCTTCGTGATCCCGGTGCTGGCGTTCGTAGCGTTGCGCGACGACCTGCTGCTTTTGGAGTGACCGCAGCTCACCCAGCGGAGCGGCGGGCGGCGACGTAGCAGGCGACGGCGGTCGCAGCGGCGACGTTGAGGGAGTCGATGCCCGCGCGCATCGGGATGATCGCCCGGCGGTCGGCGCTCTGCTCCCAGCGACTGCTGAGGCCATGGCCCTCGGAGCCGAGGACCAGGGCCAGCCGGTCGACAGCGGCCACGGCGTCCTCGACGGGCACCGCGTCGGGCGCGAGGGTCAGCGCCACCGTGGTGAAGCCCGCGTCCCTGAGCGCCGGCAAGGCGTCATACCAGTCGGGGAGGCGGGTCCAGGGCATCGTGAAGACCGCGCCCATCCCGACCTTGATCGCCCGGCGGTAGAGCGGGTCTGCGCAGCGCGGCGCGAGGAGTACGGCGTCGAAGCCGAGGGCCGCTCCCGAACGGAAGATGGCGCCGACGTTGGTGTGGTCGACGATGTCCTCGAGCACCAGCACGGACCGCGCGCCGGCGAGCACGTCGTCGACCGACGGGAGGGCGCGGCGTTCGAGTGAGGCCAGCGCGCCGCGGTGCACGTGGAAGCCGGTGACCTCCTCGGCCAGCGCCTCGGTGAGCACGAAGCACGGCGCGTCGGTGGTGGCGAGCACGTCGTCGAGGCCGTCGAGCCAGCGCTCTGCCATCAGGAACGAGCGCGTGGTCAGGCCCGCCTCCACCGCGCGGCGTACGACTTTCTCGCCCTCGGCCAGGAACAACCCGTGCTCGGACTCGATGTGCTTGCGGAGCTCGACGTCTCGGAGGTCGCGGTAGTCGGCCAGCCGCGGGTCGGCGGCGTCAGTGATCGGGGTGAGGGTGGCCATCGTCGGCAAAGTATCCAGCACGGGCGACGCGCACCACTTCGCCGATCACGATGATCGCCGGCGGCGCGACCTTTTCGGTCGCCATCCGCTCGGCCAGGGTGCCGAGGGTCGCAAGCACGGTGCGCTCCGAGGGCATCGTGCCGTCGACGATCACGGCAACCGGCGTGCCTGGGTCCCGGCCACCTTCTAGCAGGGCGTCGGCGATGGCCGGGGCGTTCTCGACCGCCATCAGGAGCACGACCGTGCCGCGAAGTCGCGCGACCGCGGGCCACTCGACGAGCGACTCGGCGTGACCGGGCGGCAGGTGGCCGGAGATGACGGTGAAGTCGTGGGCGACGCCGCGATGGGTGACCGGGATCTGTGCGACACCGGGCACGGTCAGCGCGGACGACAAACCGGGGATCACCGTCACCGGCACGCCCGCCTCCTGGCAGGCCAGCAGCTCCTCGTAGCCGCGGCCGAACACGAAGTTGTCGCCGCCCTTGAAACGGATGACCCGCTTGCCCTTGCGGGCGCGGTCGATGAGCAGCTCGTTGATCTGCTCTTGGCGCGCCGACCGGCCGCGCGGCAGCTTGGCGACGTCGATCAGCTCGACTTCGGGAGCCAGCTGGTCGAGCAGCTCGCGGGGAGCCAGCCGGTCGGCCACCACCACGTCGGCACTGGCCAGCGCATGGCGTGCGGCGACGGTGACGAGCTCGGGATCGCCGGGTCCGCCGCCGACGAGTACGACGCCTGCCGTCGTGTCGAGGGCACCGGTCGCGCTCAGCTGGCCGTCGCGCAGCGCGGTGAGGATGTCGTCGCGCAGGGCAGCCGACTGTTTCGGCTCGCGGTTGCCCAGCACGGCCACGGTCACCGAGCCGTGCCGACCGGTGGCCGGCGTCCAGGCGGTGGCCAGGGTGGCGTCGTCGCTCCGGACGCAGAAGATGCGGCGTGCGTCGGCTGCCACCGTGATCGCGGCGTTGGCGTGCGGGTCGTTGGTGGCGGCGATGACGTACCAGGCGCCGTCCAGGTCGGCGGCCTCGAAACGGCGCAGCACGAGGGTGATCTCGGCAGCCATGCCCTCGAGTGCCGGCGTGACCTCGGGAGACACCACCGTCACCACCGCACCCGCCGCGATCAGCGACGGGACCCGTCGCTGGGCCACGTGGCCGCCGCCGACAACGACGACCTTCTTGCCGCTGAGTCGAAGGCCGGTGGGGTACGGCGGATGGTCGGTCACGCACCCATTGTTCGTCGTCGCGCCCCAGGCCCTGGCGACAGTCCGAGTCATGAGCATCAGGCGCCCTGTCGCACCCAAGCCGTGTGCCTACCGGGGAAAGGGCCAGGCCTCTGGAGCGAAGACGAACCGAGCCAAGCACATCGAACGTTGAGCAACCACGGCGGCGAGTGGATCACCTGGCCAGACGCAGTAGCCCTGGCCCGGGTCCCCGTGCCGACCATCGACTGGCACACCCGCAGTGGACGCATCAAGACGCGACCCCAGCGCGGCCGCCGGCCCTCGGCGAACCGGGCCAGCGTGATCGAGTGAGCGACCCGGTACGCCGAACGACAGTCAGACCGATTGACCCGCGGAGTCAAACCGCTCGAGCGAGACGCTGAGGTCCTGGTCTCGCGAGAGCGGCGCGATCTGTGGGTGGAGTACGACGAAGCCACCGCCATGCTCCAGACGTCGCCCGCCGGCGTGCGGGCTCTGCGACGCCGGGGTGGTCATGGCCGAGGTCGAGGCCGGGCGCGCACTGTGGCACAACCGGGTCCTGGTAGGTGCTCTGGTCGAGCTTCGGCTGAAGCTCGAGCGCAATGGAGTCGTCCTTCGCGCTGCTGCAGAAGAACGTCCTCAACCAACGCACCTGGGCCACCCGCCAGCACCTGCGGATCGCGATCGTGACCTGGATCGAAAGGACCTACCACCGCCGACGACGCCAAGACGCTTGGACGATTGACCCAGACCATGGCCGCGGCGGACCGCACTGGCGCCTCGTTCCGGAACATGCGAACGCCCGCGCGCGCCTAGCTCACGGTTGGTTAGTTCCCGGTTGGCTCAGCTGGTTGACCTCAACTTCGTTCATTGTTCTACGATGCCGGATAGTAGTGTGACGTTGCCCCCGCCAGGGATCGCCGCCCTGGCCTCAGTGACCGATCGAGGATGACGCGTTGAGCCCCTCCCCACTGGCGACGGTCCCCGTCTCAGCGGACCCTGCCACCCCGGTACCGCGCGCCGACCTGGCTGGCGTGGGGTCCGGCAGGCGGACGCGCGGTGCGGTGGGGTGCGCACGCGTTGTTGTTCTGGCCCGGACATTCGGCCTCATCGTGGCGGTCGGACTGGCGATCCTCGCGGCTCCCGCGCCTGCGGCGCAGGCTCATGCCACGTTGTTGTTCACCAGCCCCACCGTCGACGGCGCTGTCCCCACCTCGCCCGAACAGATCCTGCTGGTGTTCGACCAGGCCGTCGTGCCGGCTCGGTCCACACTGACGCTGACCGGGCCAGGCCGCGGCCAGGTGCCGGTGGGTGCGGCAACCTCGGGATCCAACGGCCAGACCGTCAGCGTTCCGGTGGCCGGCACCCTCGAAGAGGGCGAGTACCTGGTGGGGTGGCAGGTGACGGCCGCGGACGGCGACACGATGATCGGCGGGTTCCGGTTCGCGGTGGGTTCGACCGCCGGGCTGAGCCTGGGTAGCGGCGGGTCGGTGGCGACCCGCGGCGCGCCAGCGATCACGGGGCTGCGCTGGGCGCTGTTCCTCGGGTTGGCCCTGGCCCTGGGCGGCCTCGTCGGCACCCGGCTCGCGAAGCGAACCCGGCGGCCGGGCTCCTCGCCCCCCGAGCGCGGAGGAGAGCCAGCCCCTTGGGTGCGTCCGGGATTGTGGCTGAGCCTTGCGGCGGCGGCCGGACTCGCAGTCCTGTATCTGGGAGACGGCTCGCTCCGTACGAGTCTCGGCACGCTGTCGGTCGCGCCCTTCCTGGCCTCAGGGCCGGGCCGCTTGGCCGGCCTGGAAGTGGTCGCGCTGGTCGTCGCGGTAGCACTCGCGGGTGTTCGACGAGATGCGTGGGCGGCGGGCCTCGTGGCCGCTGGGGTGGCGGTGGCCGAGGGATTCCGGGCGCACCCGCAGGCTGCGGCACCGGGATGGGGGGCGACGTTGATCTCGGTTCACCTGCTGGCTGCGGCGGTCTGGGTCGGCGCGTTGATCCATGTGCTGCGGGTTTCGCGGTGGCGCAACAGGCGCGGCCAGTCGGCCGGACCGCTGGTCCGCGCCTACGCCCGGCTTGCTCTCGCGCTGTTCCTCGCGGTCCTTGCCACGGGGACCATCAGTGGACTGCTCCTCATTGGTCTCGACGACCTCGTCCCCACGCTTCGGGACACCGGCTACGGACGCTGGCTACTGGTCAAGCTCACCTTTGTGATCGTGGTGGCGGGTCTGGCGTTGTGGGCCAGATGGCACCTGGCCAGGCGTCCCGATCGCCGCCAACCCGCGGCCACGGCCCGGGTGGAGGTGGTGCTGCTCGCCGCGATCCTGGCGTTCTCGGGGGTACTCACGGCTCGAGCACCGCCGGCAGCAAGCGACCTGCCGCTGCCGTTCCCGCCGCCGGCCGTCGGCCCGGTGGAGGGAGTGGGCAGCCGCGCGGGCTGGATCGGCGTAGGGGCCATTGCGAGCTCGGGGCAGCTGCTGGTCCGCCTGACCACCCCCGACATCAGCAGCGCGGTCGCCCCACAAGACAACGAAGACTACGAGCTGGTCGGCAACATCACGGACATGGCCACCCAAGAGGCCGTGAAGCTGGAGTTCCGACGCTGCGGGACAGGCTGCTTTGTCGCCCCCGTGGCGTGGACAAGGGGGGACCATACGGTGACCCTTGAAGCCTCTTCCCAGCACTTCGAGGGCGGCACCACCGCCCTCCCCGTGGCGTGGCCCGCCCGACAACGCCCCGCATTGCTGCAACGGGTGGTCCGCGCGATGCGCGGAGTTCCCCGACTGGTCGTGCATGAGCAGGTCACGAGCGACACCAACGCCGGGCTCGGTATCGAGCAACCTCTGAAGATGAGCGGCCGCAAGTACCTCGGCGTCGGGCCTTACGGTTCCGGAGTGGCGCCCACGGTGGTGGTGCTGAGCCGCAGCCGCACCGAAACCACGCTGGCGCTGGGCTACCCGGGCGAGGGCACCTACATTCGCCTGACGTTCGATGAACGAGACCGGATCGTGCGCGAGGCCCTGGCGCCGCCCAATCACCTGATCTCACGCACTCTGGTCTACCCCCAGCCCAACGACGAGCACGACCTCCACCGGCAATGAGCCCGGCAGTCGGCGCTGGGGCGCGTGCGACGGTCCCGAGCATCGGCGCATCGGCGCCACACAGGGGCCCGCGCCGGTCTCGCGGCGCACTGCACGGCCAGAGAGACCTGCGACTGGTTCAGCTGTTCTCGGCGATCACGCTTTCGAGGAGCTGGATCAGATCGTCGTCCTCGAAGGGCCCGATGTGCTTCTCAAGCACGCCTCCGTCGGGGCCTAGGACGAGCGTGACCGGAATGCCAGGGATGCGCAGGCGCCCGAGCAGCACCGAGTTCGGATCCGCCAACTGCGGATACGTGACGTCAAACTCGTCGAGAAAGTTAGCTGCGGGCGCGGGTGCGTCGGCGGTGTCGACCCCGACGAACTGCACCTGACCGCCGAGCTTCTCATATGCCGCGGTCAGCAGCGGCATCTCTTTGCGGCAGGGTCCGCACCAAGACGCCCACAGGTTGATCAGCACCGGTCTCCCGCGCAGTTGTGCCAGGTCGACCGCGGGGCCACGGGTGAGGCAAGGCAACCGAAGTGACTCCAGCCCGTCGTCCGGGCTGGTCGATCCGTGAACGGCTAGGCGCTCAAGCACGCCGCATCCTTCCAGCCCTGCCACCTTCACCGGTTCCCACCGATAGTCGGTGGTGCCGCGGGGCGACGCGCTGGTTGGCCCATCAACGACTGGTCCCCCGCACCCGCTCAGGACCATCACGGCGAGCATGATCAAAGCGATCACGGGATACACGGAGCCCCGTGGCCCTGGCAGCCACTGCATCTCCGGTCGGGCGGCCTCCCGCGGGCAAGGCCCGCCGAGGTCGACCCTGCCCAGCATCATCGCCCCATTCCGCACCCTGATGTCCCTTCACCGGCCCGGCACCCGCGTTCTACTATATGCCTTAGTAGATTCCGATTCAGGCGCGACCCCGCATCTCGCTCACACCCAGTCAAGGCGCGAAGAGAGGAATCGCGTGGTCCCCCGTCAGCCCACGGCGTTTCGCCCCACGAGACGCCTCGTCGCCGTCTCGACGTTGGCGCTCATTGTGTCCGCATGCTCCGACACCCACCAAGGAGGAGGACCCGGCTACATCACGGGCGAGGGGGTGGTCGAGCAGATCCCGGTCGCCGACCGCGTGCCGCTGCCGACCCTCCAGGGCGCCACGCTGGATGGCGGGAGCTTCGACAGCCGTGACCACGCCGGCACGTTGCTGGTGGTCAACGTGTGGGGGTCGTGGTGTCCCCCGTGCCGCAAGGAGGCCCCAGGACTGCGTCGAGGCTGGGAGGAGACCCGCAACCAAGGGGTCCAGTTCGTCGGAATCGACGTGCGGGACAACGACGCAGCCGCGATCGCCTACGAGCGCCGATTCAAGATCACCTACCCCAGCATCACCACCGCCGACTCCGGGCCCGCGCTGCTGGCGCTCGGATCGATACTGCCGGCCAATGCCATCCCCAGCACGGTGGTCGTCGACCGGGACGGCAAGGTGGCGGCTCGTGTCATCGGGGGCACCACCTACCTCACCCTGCGCGATCTCGTGGACGACGTCCTAGCCGAAGCCAATCGAGGTTGATGTGGCCCCCAAGTGGTCTACGATGTGTCTTAGTAGTTAGTGCCGGGCTGGACCGGCCTCCCGACCCGAAAGGTGAAGTCCGTGGCGGAACTGCTCTACCCATTGGCCCTGCTGGCCTGTCCCATCGGCATGGGCCTGATGATGTTCTTCATGATGCGCGGCAACAAGAACGAGCCCCCGCACCCCCCAGCGGCGGCCGACGAGCTCACCCAGCTGCGCGCTGAGGTGGACCAGCTCCGCGCCGGGCAGCCGAACCCGGTGCCGCACGAGTCCTTCACCGGCCTCGAGGCCAGGGGGCGCCGCTGATGGACTGGGCGCTTCCCCTGGCGATCATCGCTGCCTCACTTGGCCTCACTTACTTTGCCTGCATCCGGCCGATGCGACGCGGACACTGCGCCATGCTGCCCCAGCAGCGGGCCACGGGGGCCACCGACAGCAACGCGGAGATCGCGCGCCTCCGCGCCGAGGTGACCCAGTTCCGTGAGCAACAGCGCCTCGAGACGGGTCCGACCGCAGGTGCAGGAAGGCCGCCGGTCAACACGGACGGCTGAGCCGCAGTTGAGAACTGAGCACCAGCGGCGCTGCAGGCGTCGCGATCGCATCCGTCGCACTGACCTACGTGATGTCCATCCGGCCCACGCGCCGAGGCGGTGGCGCCATGACGCGGGCCTACCCGGTTGTTGCCCAGAGACCGACACCCGCGACGAGAACGAGATGCGCCGCCTGCGCACCGAGATCGACACCCTGCGTGGGAGAGGGTCAGCTGAGCCCCACGACCCCTCGGTCAGCCAGCCAGCGAAACCGGACAGTAGCCCGACGAGGCGACGGCAACGGCCGGGGCCGCGGCAACCGCCAGCGGGGCCGTGGCGAGGAGAACCACGCCTACCAGCGCGAGCAGCCTCTCGGGGCCGGCGACTGGACGGTCGGCCCGGACCAGCCGTCGAACCCGGGCGATCGCCGTCGAGCCGCCCGCCCCAAGTGCGCCCGCCGGCGCCTGGGACTCGGCCAACCGGACCAGCGCCGTCGCCAACCCGAGTCGGTCCGCGCCACGTCGTACCGCGGTGTCGTCCGCGATCATCTCGGTCAACTGCGCGATCTCGACATTGGCGAACCGCAACGTGGGGACGAACGGGAGAGCGGCCCGCAGCCCGGCGGCGACCTGGTTGACCAAGTGGTGCCTCCCGCTCAGGTGCGCCCGCTCATGTGCAAGGACCGCAGCGATCTGGGCGTCGTCGAGAACGGCAAGTGCCGCCGTGGTCACGACCACTCGACCGCGCCCCCCACCGGGGAGGCAGTAGGCCACACAGGCGGAGTGGTCGAGAACGAGTACACCCAGCACGGTGTCCGCTCTGGCCACCAGACCCAGGCGTTGGTGCTGATGGACCCGGACGTTTCGCGCGGCCCAGAACGACTGAGCCAGGACCAGGGCGACGCGGGCCGTGACCCCCAGGGTCAGGACCACGCCGACCACGCCGGCAGTGACGCCGCCCGGGGTCGAGTACTGCTGGCGCAGCAACATGGCACAGGTGTCCAGGACGGTGGCCAGATCCGGGCCGACAGGCGAGACGGGGACGGCGAGCACCAGTCCAGCAAGCGTCACGGCGGCGAGAATCGACCAGCTCAGCGACTGCCAAGCCAGGACGCCGAGACGAGGGGCCCGCTCCGGCCAATGTGCGCGACGTAGCCAGGCGCCACCCAGCGTGGCCATGGTCAACGCGTAGAGCAGGAGTGCGACCGACGCTCTCACGGGCGCGACCGCTTTGAGGACGACGGCGGAGCGAGCGCCTTTCGCAAGGCCTCCAGCTCCCCGTCATCGATCTGCTGGACGAAGTGCATCAAGGTGGCGGCCCTGTCCCCACTGGTCGCGAGCACCCCTTCCATCAGGTCTGCCGTGTGCTCCTCACGCGACCGCACTGCCCGGTAGCGGTAGGCGCGCCCTTCCTGCTCTCGGCTCAGGATGCCCTTGCGGTGCAGGTTGACCATCACGGTCATCACCGTCGTATAGGCGATGTCCCGCTCGCGCTGGATCTGCTCGAGCACCTCGCGCACGAGCACTGGCCTGTCCGTCGCCCACACCCGCGCCATCACGACGGCCTCCAGCTGTCCGAGCTGACGCATCGGCGTGTCCCCTTCAGTGTCCGGGCCCCGCCCATCTGCAGGTACGGTCACCACCAATATCTCCTATGATGGATAGTAGAGCACCAGGTGCTACGTGGGAATCAAGTGATCGATCACGCGCACGTCGCCATGCCCCCGGCGCGTGGCAATCCAGAAGAGGCAGGCAGCTGTGACCGTCCTAGAGTCCGTGGGACAAGGCGCCCAGGACGTTGTGCTCGACGGTCCGCTCCTGCTGGCTGGGCTGGTGGCACTCGCGGCAGGAGCCCTGTCCTTCTTCTCGCCCTGCTGCCTGCCTCTGGTCCCTGGCTACCTCTCCTACGTGGCCGGCCTCGCGGGTGGCGAGGTGCAGACCGCGAGCACGCGGGACGCGCCCCCCGGAGACACTCTGGTTAGTAGCCGGCGGAAGACGCGAGGACGGACGGTGTGGGGTGCTGTGCTCTTCGTTGCCGGCTTCGCCGCCGTCTTCACGAGCTACGGCGCCCTGTTCGGCTCTCTCGGGGCGATCCTGGTCCAGTACCAGGAGACGCTCGTGCGCATCCTCGGCGTGGTGACGATCGCAGTCGGTCTGATCTTCACGGGCGTGCTCTGGCGGCTCCCGTTCGCGGGCCGCACCCTTCGGCTCAGGTATCGACCCAGAGCCGGCCTGGCCGGCGCTCCGGTGGTGGGAGTTCTGTTCGGCCTGGGGTGGACCCCCTGTATCGGCCCGACCCTGGCCGCGGTCCTGACGCTGGCCACCAGCAGTGCCGGGGCGGGCCGCGGGGCGCTGCTGTCCTTCGCCTACAGCGCCGGGCTCGGGATACCGTTCATCCTTGCGGCGTTCTCCGTGCACCGGTTCATGGGCTCGGTGGCCTGGGCTCGCCGGCACGCCAAGGCCATCACGCAGGTCGGGGGCGCGACCCTGATCCTGCTCGGCCTGCTCCAGCTGACCGGCCTGTGGACGGCACTGATCGCCCGGATGCAGGGACTGATCGCGGGCTGGACACTTCCGTTGTGACTGTTCGCCGAGGGGTGAGCGTCCGACCCGGAAGGCTCATCTCGGGTCGTGCGCCACGCGGAACCGTGAGAGTTCCTTGCGCAGCTTCCGCTCCGAGAGACGTCCGTAGCTGAAGGCGCGCCCGTCGAGCAGCACCCCTGGTGCGAACATCACCCCGTGGCGGCTGGCCAACGAACGCCCTTCGTCCGACTGGAGGCTGACCTCGTCGATGCTGATGTCGAAGTCCTGGCCGACGCGCGCGAGGACCACCTTGGCATGCTCGCAGTAGGTACATGCACGCTGGGTCAGGAGCGTGACCCGCACCGGCACGACGGTCACGATCGGAGGCCGGCCTTCAGCTGTTCCAGCAGCGTGTCCACGGGGACGAACATGGTGTAGTTCGGGGCGCCGCCGTAGTCGGCTCGCCAGAGGATCTGCCCGTCCGGCCCGATAAGCGCGAAGGAGTGACCGTCACGGGAGTCGCCCATCATGCCGAACTGGTTCATCTGATACTGCCGAGACACCGCTAGGTCTGTGTCGGCCAGGGTCGTCGAGGTCAGTCCGTCATCGGCCATTTTCTGCGCCAGCGCGTCGACCGGACCAGAGGTGATGGAGACGAACTCGTCGATCCCCGCCGCCTTCAGCACGTCGGGGTCGTCCTCGAAGGCACGGATCTGGTCCCAGCACGGTTGGCAGCCCAGCCCCTCGTGCCAATAGGTCAGGACAGTCTTGCCCTTGAAATCGGACAGGCCCGCCGTCCCGCCCCGGGTCGAGGGCAGTGAGAAGTCGATGGCCGCCTGCCCCACTCCGGGCTTGCCGGTCTGATAGACGTACTTGCCCGAGCCGCCCGACACACCGGCCTCTGGGTTCTGGTTGGCGGATCGGAAGATCGTGAACAGGACGCCGATCACGATCAGGACAGTCAGAGTGACACCGACTCGGAGCAGGGCCTGCCTCCTGCGGGTAGTGGCCTTCGCAGTGACCGCGTCCTGGGCGCGCGCCGCGCGCTTCTCTTGGGCGGAGTGGGGGGCGTTGCTCTTCGGCGTCACTGTCGATCCTCCATGGGTGGGGTCCCGCCGGCCGCCTGGCCGGTCGCGACGGGCGCGCTGTCGGAGTCGGGCCGGGTGGTGCCGGCGGGGTGGTGTACGGCGTGCCAGATGAGCCAGGACAGGACCCCGATGATCGCAAGCCCCGGAACCCAGGGCGGCAACCAGGACAGGGCAACTTCGACGGTGGCGGCGCTGTGCCCCAACCAGGCGGTGAACCGCACCTGCCAGCCGTCGGTCGGCATCGAGGGTCCGCGGGCAGCCAGGAAGACAGTCAGGACCCCCATGCCCACCAGGAGGCCACCTGAGAGCAGGCTGGCCAACGGGAGGCGATGCCGCCAGCGGCCAACACCAAAGGTGACCTCGCGTCCGGTCAACAGCCGGCTCCTGCCCCAGTCGCGTCGATCCCACACCAGGGCGAGTGCCGCCAACGGAGCCACCATCCCGAACACATAGGTCACGCCCACGATCAGGCTGGGAACGAACGACGCAGTCGCGGCAGACAACGCCGCCACACCCACCAGTACCGGCGCACAGCACGAGCTCGCGGCTCCCGAGAAGACCCCCAGTGTGTACACCGACCCGGTGCCGGTACCTCCGTGCGAGCGAAGCCCGGGCATTGGCAGCATGAACTTGCGCCCGGCCAGCATCGCCAGGCCGCCCAGCATCATCGCCGCGCCCATCACCGAGAAGACCAGGGTGTGGTGTCCGGAGATGAGCCGGCTCAATGCGGTCGCGCCGAGACCGATCGGCAGGATGACCGTCGCGACCCCGGCCGCGAAGACGAGCGTCATCGCCAGGATATGGGTGCGGCTCTTGAAGCTGGAGGCGAAGTAGGCCGGCAGCATGACCGACACACAACACGGGGCGAGAAGCGCGACGACGCCCCCCAGGAAGGCAGCGAGAATCGTCGTCGAGAACAGCAGGTCTCCCACGGCTGGATTACCGACTGAGGCTCGACAGTCGGCGGAGGAACTCGTCCTCCTCGATCTCCCCCGCTGCGTACCGGCTCCGGAGGAGTTCCTCAGCTGTGGGGACTCCAACGGCCGGACGGGTGTCGCCCGAACGCGCACCGCGGATCAGCCACACGGTCCCTGCGACCGACAAAGCCAACAAGGCCAACGCCACCAAGCCCCACAAGACCATCCAGCCCATCATGAACGCTCCCGATCCGTTTCCCATGCAGCCCATTCCCTTCGTCCCCATCTGTCGTCCTGCCCGGACTGACCAATACTATCCGTCATAGTAGAATACCTCTCCCGCACCGCAGCCGGGGCTCTCAGGCGCGCGGGCGTCCCGCCGACTCCACGCCCTGAGCCACTGACCCACGGGACGCCCGTCGCGCGGCGAGCTGGGCAAGCTGGTCGCCGTACTGGACGTCCAAGTCGGCCTGGTACTGCTCGGCCAAACCGAAGACATCGAACAGCACCCCGCCCAAGGCTTGGGCAACGAGCTCCTCGAGATCGGTGGACTTGCGACCTTCGGCGACCAGGACTGCGCCCGCTGTAAAAGACCGATGCCGTACGGGCCTTCCACTGACTCGGGCCAAGCCGGCGCTCCGCACCCGGATCACTCACTAGGTGATCCTGACCTCGGGGAGTTTCGATCCGAGCATGCGTGCCCCTCTCCAGCCACTGAGCCGAGTGGGCCGAGAGGCCCGTCGGTTTCTCACTACTATAAAATATAGTAGTCAGTGGCGCCGGGTCCTTCCACGGAGTCCAACGAGCACGGCCCCGCAGTCCGTTGACCGTTCACTTGATCGCCGCTTGGTCAGAGTCGATGGACGTGAGGCGAATCCGGAAGGATGCTCCCCCGTCGGGGAGGTTCACGACGGTGACCTCACCTCCGTGGGCGTGCACGAGAGCGGCGACCACGGCCAGTCCGATGCCTGACCCGCCGGTGCGCACCTGGTGTCCGCGGTAGAAGCGTTCGAACACGTGGGCCAAGTCGTCGGGGGAGATTCCCGGCCCGTCGTCGTGCACGTCAAGCTCGGCCCGACCATCGACTGTTCGGGTGGAGACAGTCACGGACCCCCCTGGAGGAACGAACTTCAAGGTATTGGTCAGCAGGTTTGTCACGACCTGCTGGAGTCTGACCTCATCGCCGGAGACCGCTGCCGGATCGGTACTCAGGATCAGGCGCAGCTGCCCCTCGGCGAACCGGTGGCTCAGGGCGGCACCCGCCCTCGCGACGACGTCGGCCAAGTCGACGGGCCGACGGTGCAGGTCGAATTCGACGCTGTCCGCTGACGTCATGGTCTCCAGGTCTGCGGTGAGCCGACCGAGGCGCAGCGTCTCGTCGTGCAGGGAGCGGAAGAGTGCCGGAGTTGGCTCGACGACGCCGTCTTGGACTGCCTCGAGCTGGCTACGCAACACCGTCAGGGGGGTGCGCAGCTCGTGTGCCACGTCGGCGGCGAAGGCCCGGCGTACGGCGTCCTCTCGGTCGACGGAGTCAACGAGGTCGTTGAAGGCCCGGGCCAGCTGCGCGATCTCATCATTCCCCGCCACAGCGGCCCGTCGATGGCGGTCACCAGCCTGAAGGTCGCGCGCAGCGCTGGTGAGCTCTGTGATCGGTCGCACGGTACGCCGGGAGGCGATCACGCCCGCCCCGACGCCGATCGACCCAGCAGCCAGTCCACCCAGGAGAAGCAACCAGTTGACGGATCTGCGGAACTCCCGGTCGGCCAACGGAACCGTGCCTTCCGGCAAGGCCACATACAGGTCACCGATCCGGCGTCCGCCCATCGTCAACGAAATTCGCTGCTGGGGGCTCAGGGCACCGGCCGAGCCCATGTCACGGTGCATCTGCACCATCTCCGGTCCCATCTGGCTGTCCCGGAGCGACCAGACGCTCTTTCCCGAGGCGTCGACGAGTCGAACCTGGGCCCCCGACATCGCGACCAGTGGCGCGAGCCGGTCGAGCCTGTCCTTCTGCCATCCTTGGTCCGGTTCGTAGGCCGCGGTGAAGGCGTTGGCGAGCTGACTCACTCGAGCAGATCGTTGCTGGCCGAGGTAGGTGTCGAACCGGCCTCCGAACGCTGCGTTGACGAGAATCGCCGTCAACAGCGCCGAACCCAGCGCGATGACGACGAACGACAAGGTCAACCGTCGACGCAGACTCTCAGCCATCCGCGGCCTGACCGAACTTGTAACCGATGCCGGGAACGGTCATGACGAACACCGGATGGCGTGGGTCGTCGCCGAGCTTGCGACGCAGATTCTTCACATGCGCGTCCACGGTGCGCTCGTAGCCGTCGTAGTCATCACCTTGGATCCGGCTCACGAGCTCGAGGCGCGACCAGGCGCGCCCGGGCCGAGAGGCGAGCGCAACGAGCAGGTCGAACTCACTGCGCGTCAGTTCGACGACTGCAGCGTCGAGTGACACTTCACGGCGCTCGGAGGCAACCTCGAGCCGTCCCTGGGCGTACGTCGTGGCCCGTTCGGCCCGCAAGCCGCGCGAGCGGCGCAGGACCGCCTCGACCCGGGCAACGAGCTCCCGGGGGCTGAACGGCTTGGTGACGTAGTCGTCCGCGCCGAGCTTCAGGCCAGCGATGCGGTCTCCTTCGCTCGCCCGCGCCGTCAACATGACGACGGGCACGTCCGACGCGCGGCGCACGGTCCGGATCACCTCCTCCCCCGGTAGGTCGGGCAGTCCGAGGTCGAGCACAACAAGATCGGGATGGATCCGCTGCACGATCCGGACAGCGTCATCCCCGCTTCCGTGTCGAAAACCTGATAGCCCTCGCGCTCGAGGTAGGTGCGCACCAGGTCGCGGATCTTGGGCTCGTCGTCGACGACAATGATCGTTCCGCTCGCCATGCCTACGATTCTCTCGTCACAGGCACGGATCGGAAAGGTTCCTGGATCTCGGGCGGGCCCAGGGGCGGCCGTGTGTCGGCTCTCCCGGCGTCATACGTCGCGTCGTCGGCGGGCCTACGCAGACGGTTGCTGACGAGCAGCCCCACACCGATCACGACCAGCGTCAGGGACCACACCTGAGGCTGAGTCAGGCGCAGCAGGACCTCCGGGTTGATCCGGATCTCCTCGACAAGGAACCGCGCCAGACCGGAGATGACGGCGTACAGCCCAAAGATCGCCAAGGGTGCGAGTCGCTTACGCAACCCCCAGAGCACCCCGGCCAACGCGAAGGCGACCACCGCCTCATACAGCGCGGTGGGATGGACTGGCACCGTTGTCGGCATCGTGCCGTTCGGGAAGGCCATGGCCCAGGGAAGATCCGACGGCTTGCCGTAGGTGCCGTCACCGGCGAGAAAGCAACCGACCCGTCCGATCCCGTAGGCCAGCGAGAGCGGCGCCGCGGCAGTGCCAGCGAACTGTCCCAGGGGCAGCCGGTAGCGCCGAGCCATCGCGCCGGCGGTCGCAACACCCGCGATCAGGCCGCCATACCAGGTGAACCCCGCTGAGCGGAAGTCATGAGGCGTCAGGTCACTCGCACGCTCGGCCAGGTAGTACAGCTTGCCGCCGGCGAATCCCAACACGGTCGCGACGATCACGATGTTCCAGGCTCGGTCGGGGTCCCATCCCAAGCGTCTGAACTCCCGGGCCAGGAGGTATCCCGCCACGAGTGCGGCCAGCGCTTTGCTGACCCCGTAGCTGTTGATCGAGAGACCGAAGATCTCGAACAGGACGGGTCTCACGTGGTGCTCCCTTTGGGGTCGGTGGGTAGAGGTGGAGAAGTCGTTGCTGCGCCCGGGTACAGCCGCTACATGCGCCGGGGGTCAGCGTCGGTGGAACCGGCGCAGGCGCAGGCTGTTGGCGACCACGCTGACGCTGGAGACTCCCACGGCGGCTCCGGCGATGACCGGTGCGAGCGGGCCGAACGCGCCTTGTTTGACTGGGCGCCATGCGCGCCTAATGGTTGGCTGACCGACCGGACATCGAACTCCGGCCCATGTCACGCATCTGGCCCATCCCGGACTTGCGGCGCCCAGACATCCCGCCCTGCATCCCGGACATCTCGTCCATCGAGTCCGACATCAGGGAACTCATCTGCTTGCGGATCTCCGGGTCGTCCATCATCTTCGACATCGAGCCCATCATCTGGTGCTGTGACTCCGGGCTGCTCATCATCGCCGTCATGTCCGAACTCGAACTCGGACTGTCGTCCTGCTGGCCGGCCACCGCCCAGGTCGGGACCCCGACCAGTACTGCCCCCGCCGCGACTCCTGCCACAACCTGCACTATCGAACGGACTACCATCTAAATCTTCCTCCAGGCGCGAATCGCATCGCGGGTTGTCGTTCTCGAATTCTGCTGAACACCCCGATCCTGACGAGCCGATGTGAAGAACCCGTGCGATTGCTGTGCGCTTCCGAGGGGTATCCCGCAGTCGGTTCCTCCACCCCGGGCGGGACCTCGTTGCTGCCGCCAGTCCCTGGATACAAACCGACATCAACCTCGACGACACCTACATCACCCTCGATGCCACGGCGACCGCACTCCTTGCGGTCCGCCTCGGCCCACAACGCCTGCCCCACCTGCCGCCGATCACGAGCGGCGGGCCGCCATGCCAGAGGCGTCCGCTTGCGTCCGCCCCAGCCGCGGCGGCCCGGCAGAGGCGCGGTGGCGCCGAGCTGCTTCTCGGCGGCCGCCCGGGCTGCACCCCGCTCATGCAGTGCGACCTCGGCCGGGGTGAGCTCGGCCGACCGAGCGCGGCCGGGACGAAACAGCCTCCGCTTCACAGCGCGTTCCGCAGCTCGGACGGACCTCCTCGACCGGAGCCGTCGTGCGTCAGCGGGCCAGCAGGGTCGCGAAGTCGACGACGTCCGCATAGGGGTCGTCGACCTCGCGGGCCGGCGCGGACCTGACCAGCGCGGCGAGCTCGGCACCCGCCCCCTCGATCCGGTCGTTGAGCGCGGTGGCACGGGTGCCACCGAAGTCCTCGGTGGCCGCGAACACCGCGGTCGGCGCCACGATCGCCTTGAGATAGGCGAACAGCGGCCGCATCGCGTGCTCCAGCACCAGGCTGTGCCGGGCGGTGCCGGCGGTGGCGCCGAGCAGCACCGGGATGCCGTGCAGCGCGTCGGGCTCGAGCACGTCGAAGAACATCTTGAAGAGCCCGGAGTACGACGCGGAGAACACCGGCGTGACGGCGATCAGCCCGTTGGCGCGGCGTACGGACTCGAGCGCCTCCTCGAGCTCACCGGTCGCGAAGCCGGTGACCATCCGGTCGGCCAGCCCGTGGGCCAGCGGCCGGAGGTCGATGACGTCGACCTCGACCTGCTCCCCCGCAGTCCGCAGGGACTTCGAGGCCGCTGCGGCGAGCTGGTCGGCGAGCAGCCGGGTCGATGACGGGTTGCCGAGACCGGCGGTGACGACGGCGATGCGGGTGGTCATGCGAGGACCTCCTGGCGGGCGTTGAGGAGCGATGGGTGGGTGGGCGCGTCGGGGACGTGAGCGGGGCGGCCCTCGACGAAGCCGGCGCGCAGGTCGGGGAGAATCTCGCCGAGCAGGTCGAGCTGCTCCAGGACGGTCTTGAGAGGCAGTCCGGCGTGATCCATCAAGAAGAGCTGGCGCTGGTAGTCGCCGACGTACTCGCGGAAACCGAGCGTGCGCTCGACGACCTGCTGCGGCGAGCCCACGGTGAGCGGAGTCGCCTTCACGAAGTCCTCGAGGGCCGGGCCGTGTCCGTAGACGGGCGCGCTGTCGAAGTAGGGCCGGAACTCGTTGATGGCGTCCTGGCTGTTCCTGCGCATGAACGCCTGGCCGCCGAGCCCCACGATCGCCTGGTCGGCGGTGCCGTGGCCGTAGTGCTCGAAGCGGCGGCGGTAGAGCGCGACCATCTGCCGGGTGTGCGACGCCGGCCAGAAGATGTGGTTGGAGAAGAAGCCGTCACCGTAGATCGCCGCCTGCTCCGCGATCTCGGGGCTGCGGATCGAGCCGTGCCAGACGAACGGGGGTACGCCGTCGAGCGGGCGCGGCGTGGCCGTGAACCCCTGGAGCGGCGTGCGGTGCGTGCCCTCCCAGGTCACGACGTCCTCACGCCAGAGCCGGTGGAGGAGGGCGTAGTTCTCGACGGCGAGCTCGATGCCGTCGCGAATGTCCTTGCCGAACCACGGGTAGACCGGGCCGGTGTTGCCGCGGCCCAGCGTCAGGTCGACACGGCCGTCGGCGAGGTGCTGGAGCTGCGCGTAGTCCTCGGCGATCCGGACCGGGTCGGTCGTGGTGATCAACGTGGTCGCTGTCGAGAGGATGATCCGCTCGGTCTGGGCGGCGATGTAGGCGAGCGTCGTCGTGGGTGACGACGCCGCGAACGGCGGGTTGTGGTGCTGGCCGAGCGCGACGACGTCGAGGCCGACCTCCTCGGCCTTCTTCGCGATCGCGACGGTCGATCTGATGCGCTCGTGCTCGCTCGGCGTGGCCCCGGTCGTGGGGTCGGTCGTGACGTCACCGACGCTGAAGATGCCGAACTGCATGATCACTCCTTTGGTTGAATTCTGAACTATATGGCCTAACGGTCATATACACCGGTCTATTCCGACTACCTAATCGGCCGTCCGATCGGTCATGTATTCCTGACCGGACTGCGGAGCCATTTGACAGGCCTTCGCGGCGACACTCGAGTAGCCGGTCCTCTCCGACCGTGCGTCCCCTGTTCTGGAGGTTGGTGTGCTGACACGCGCCCATGCGGCCCTGGCCGCGTCTGTCCTGCTCGTCCTTGCGGCTCTGCTCGCGGTTCTGCCTGCGACCACGGCGACCGCACAGGTGGGTGAGCGCAACGCCCTCGTCACCCGCGGCACCGTCACCGACGACTTCGAGCTCGCCACCGTGGCAAAGATCAACAAGGTGCGGGCCGCGCACGGTCTGCGCCCGATCAAGCGGGTCATCCCCTGCCTCGACGGGCTCTCCGAGAACTGGGGCCAGCGCATGGTCGCCGAGGGCCTGTGGGAGCACCGCGACCAGTCGAGCGTGGTCAGCGCCTGCCGGCTGTCGTGGACCGGCGAGACCCTGGCACGGGGCAACTTCACTCCGGCATCGCTCGTGAAGATGTGGATGAACTCCCCGCCGCACCGCGCGATCCTGCTCACCACCCGTGCAAGGCTTGCCGGAATCGACGTCCGGTCCGGCGGGAACGGCCAGTATGCAGCGGTTCTCAATCTGGGTGACCGCGGCTGACCTGATGGTCTAGGTTGAGCGGTTCCGCCCAATCGCCTGACCTCCCGGGAGTCTGCATGCTCTACGTCGCCGTCGCGACGCGGACATTCCGGCGTTACTCGACCTACGTCGGCGCCACGGTGGCCGGCATCTTCACCAACTCCGTCTTCGGCCTCATCTACAGCTACGCCTACTCGGCGCTATGGGACCAGCGCCCCGACGCCGGCGGCTACGACTCCATCGACGCCGTCACCTACGTGTGGCTGGGCCAGGCGCTGTTGATGACTGTGGCGACCTGGGGCGGCGGCACCACCGACGACCTGGCCGAGCGGATCCGCACCGGCGACGTCGCCATCGACCTCTACCGGCCGGTCGGGATCATGGGGTGGTACCTCGCCGGCGACCTCGGCCGGGCGTCGTACCACCTCATCACGCGCGGTGTGGGCCCGACGATCCTGGGCTACCTGCTCTTCGACATCCGGCTGCCCGGTGGTCCGGTGGCGGCGATCGGGTTCCTGCTCAGCCTCGTGCTGGCGGTCGTGACGAGCTTCGCGATCCGCTGGCTGGTGGCGTGCTCGACGTTCTGGCTGCTCGACCAGGGCGGTCTGCGGATGATGGCCGGTGCGCTGGCGCTGTTCTTCAGCGGGATGGCGCTGCCGCTGGTGATCTTCCCCGAGCCGTGGCGGTCGATCGCCCTGGCGCTGCCTTGGGCGTCGTACCTCCAGACTCCGGCCGACATCTGGCTCGGCAAGCGCGAGGGCCTGGACCTGCTGGCCGCGCTCGCGCTCCAGGGCGTCTGGATCGTCATCCTGCTCGGCATCGGTCAGGTCGTGCTCTCGGCCGCGACGCGCAAGGTGGTGGTCCAAGGTGGCTAACAGGGTGGCTGACATGGGCATCGTGCGGGACGCCCCGCGGCAGTACGCATGGATCGCGCTCATGTGGATCCGCGCCGCCCTGGCCTACCCCGCGTCGTTCTGGATCATGACCGTGTCGAGCGCGATCATCACCGGCCTCGACTTCGTCGGCATCGCCATCATGTTCGCCACGGTCGACACCCTGGGCGCTTTCGGCCTGCGCGAGATCGCCCTCCTGTACGGCGCCAGCGGCTTCGCCCTCGGGCTGGCCGACATGGCCATCGGCAGCGTCGAGCAGATCGGCCAGCACGTGCGCACCGGCAGCCTCGACACGATGATGACGCGGCCGGTGCCGCTGCTGGTGCAGGTGTGCGCCGACAAGTTCGCCCTGCGGAGGCTCGGGCGGATCAGCCAGTCGGTCATCGTGTTCGCGTGGGCGGGGTTACCCGTCGACTGGACGCCGGCGCGCGCCGCCGTCGCGCTGATGATGGTGGTCGCCGGCTTCGGCATCTTCTTCTCGTTCTTCGTGGCGTTCTCGTGCATCCAGTTCTGGACTGCGGATGCCAGCGAGTTCGCCAATGCGTTCACCTACGGCGGCAACACGATGACGCAGTACCCGCTCACGATCTTCCCGCGCGACGTCGTCGTGTCCTTGACGTTCCTGCTGCCGGTGGCATTCGTGAACTGGTATCCCTGCCTGTTCATCCTCGGCCGCGAGGACCCCTTCGGGATGCCTTCCTGGTTCGCCTTCCTCTCCCCCGTCGTCGCCGTCGGGCTGCTCGCCGTCTCGGCGCTCGCCTGGCGCACCGGGGTCCGCCACTACACCTCCACGGGAAGCTGATGTCGCTCATCCATGCGCACGACCTGAGCCGCACCTTCGTCGTACGACGCAAGGCCGGTGCGCTGCGCCGTACTCGGGAAGAGGTGCACGCCGTCCACGGCGTCACGTTCTCGGTGGAGCCCGGCGAGATGGTCGGCTACATCGGCCCGAACGGCGCCGGCAAGTCGACGACGATCAAGATGCTGACCGGGATCCTGGTGCCGACCGGCGGCGAGCTGCTCGTCTCCGGGGTGGAGCCGAGCAAGCACCGCACCGAGCTCGCCCGCAAGATCGGCGTGGTCTTCGGCCAGCGCACGACGTTGTGGTGGGACCTGCCGTTGCGCGACTCGTTCGAGCTGCTCCAGAAGATCTACAAGATCCCGCCGGTGCGCTACCGAGAGAACCTCGACACGTTCGTCGAGCTGCTCGACCTCGGCGACCTGCTCGACACCCCCGTGCGCCAGCTGTCACTCGGTCAGCGGATGCGCGGCGACATCACCGCCGCGCTGCTGCACGACCCCGACGTGCTCTACCTCGACGAGCCCACCATCGGGCTCGACGTGATCAGCAAGGGTCGGCTGCGCGAGTTCCTGCGCACCCTCAACGCCGAGCGCGGCACCACACTGCTGCTCACCACGCACGACCTGCAGGACATCGAGGCGCTCTGCGACCGGGTGATCGTGATCGACCACGGCACCCTCGTGTACGACGGCACGCTGGCCGGGCTGCATGAGCACGGTGGCTCGACCCGCACGCTCGTGGTCGACCTGGTCGACGAGGCGCCCCCGGTCGAGGTGCCGGGGGCGACGGTCCGCCGGGTCGAGGGTCCGCGTCAGTGGCTGACCTTTCCGGCCGATGCCAGCGCTGCACCCATCGTGGCCGCGGTTGCCGCGTCGTACTCCGTGGCCGATCTGTCGATCCAGGAGCCGGACATCGAGGACGTCATCCGGCAGCTGTACTCGCGCTCCTGAGACCGGTGCCGGGATCTACTCATGCGCATCACCTTCCTGGCTTGAAGCTTCCCGGTCCACGGTCTCGTCAAGTCCGGAGGAGGCGTGGGCCCGTGTCGCCACCCTGCCGCAATGCAGAGACCGGCCCGCGACGCGGCAGGACTCGTTCGCGTACGACTTCGACGTCGATCACCCGATCGCGTTGTCCCGAGACAGTCGAGGATTCGTTGCCGGCGCATCCCGACCACGGTGGCGTGCCGCAGGTACAGACGTAGGAGACCGACGACCCCGGTCACTGTCTTTCACTGTCACTGTCGCTGCCGCGATGGTCGATGCGCCGAGGACGTCACCCGCCAGTCGTGCTTGCGCCCCCGACCCGGACCTCGGAGTCGACCGACCGCGCCAAGATCAGCACCGCACGGTCATCGTCTCCACGGTCGACCCGGCGCAGGATCCGGCGGGCAGCGCCCGAGAAACCCAATCTCACGGCCTCGCGGGCGACGTCCTGCAGCCAGGCAATGCCGGTGTCGAGGTCGCTGTCGCGCGACTCGACAACCCCATCGGTGTAGAACATCAGCGCGTCGCCGGGAGCCAGCTGGCCGACGCTGCCGTGCAGCTCGGGGTCGGGCATGATGCCGAGCGCGGTGCCGCGGGCGTTGTCGATCTCCCAGGCCCGCTGGCCGTCAGCCGTGAGGGCGTGCCAGTGCAGCGCGGGCGGGTGCCCGGCGCTGGTGATCGAGTAGCTGCCGTCCACGAGGTCCACCAGCAGGTGGACGGCGGTCGAGAACGTCTCGTCGGAGTGCTGACGGAGCAGGAAGTCGTTGGCGGCCAGCATCAGCTCGCGCGGGGGCAGCGCACCGATCAACCCGCCGAGTGCCCCGGCGAACTGCAGGGCCTGTGGACCGGCCGCGAGCCCCTTGCCGCACACGTCGACCAGCACCATCTCGAGGTGGCGTCCCTGGCGCAGGTCGGCGACGAGGAAGTCACCGGCATAGCGGGCGCCGTTGGCCGCGAGCAGGGCCGACTGCGCCTCCCAGCCGGCCGGCAGCTCGGGGACGGACCCCTTCGACTGGAGCCGGTTGCGCAGGTTGACCAGGAGCGCCTCACTGAGCGGCATCGGCAGTCCGGACCGCTGGCGACTGGCCTGGTAGAGGATCAGCGCGATCGCGACGAACAGCGAGAGCAGCGCGGCCGCGTGGGCCCCGGTCACCGGGCCCTCGTGGACCATGGACGTGGTCGACGCCAGGCCGACGTACGCCGCGACCAGCACGAGCGGCGCGAAGCGGAGGAGCAGCATGCCGACCAGGAGCCACACGAAGTAGGCGGTCAGCGGCATCAGCTCGTAGGCGTTCCACGACACGATGAATGACACCGAGACACAAGCCAGCAGCACCAGCAGCGCGAAGACCTGGCTCTCGTTCGAGCCGCTCCGCCAGGCCACCACCTGGGCACGCACGTACGCCGCGAAACGGCGCGCGAGGTTCCCAAGGGCGGTCGACATGCGCGAAGCCTAGGTCGGGTGGTCACCCAGGTCCGGGAGATGGGCAAAGACCACCCAGGTGCGCGCGAAATTCACATCGGCGCCCGGAGCGACGCGGTGACCCGGTGCCGAACCCCGGCGACGTCGACCTCGAGACCGCCCCGGTCCAGCCAGTCCTGTCGCACCGGGCCGTCGTGCCGCACGTAGGCGAGCCCGACGCAGGCGCCGATGGCCTCTCCCCATGCCGCGCTGGTGACCTGACCCACCGGTTCACCGTGACTCAGCAGCAGCTCGCCACCCCAGAGCACCGCGTCGGGGTCGTCGACGACGAAGGAGACCAGCCGGCGACGCGGTCCGCCTTCGGCAAGCGTTGCGCGATGTGCGGCGAGAGTCTCGCGCCCGAGGAAGGCCTTGTCGCGGTCCAGTGCGGTGGCGAAGACCAGCCCCGCCTCGACGGGCGTGAAGTCGGGGGTCAGCTCGCGGCCGAAGGCGCGGTAGCCCTTCTCCAGCCGGAGTGACTCGATCGCGTGGTAGCCCGCCTCCGCGAGGCCGAGCGCCGCGCCGGCCTCGACCACAGCGTCGTACACGCCGGGCGCGGACTCCCGGGGCACCATCAGCTCCCAGCCCAGCTCGCCGACGTAGGTCATCCGGGTCGCGCGCACCTGGGCGCCGGCGAGCGTGACCTTCCGGCTGGTGGCGAACGGGAAGGCCTCCTCGGCCAGGTCCGCGTCGACGAGCCCGCTGAGCAGGTCGCGCGAGCGAGGCCCCATCACGCCGATGACGGCGTGCGCATCCGTGCGGTCCTCGACCGTCGCCGACGACCCCACACGATCGTGCAGGTGCCGGCCGATCCAGTCGAGGTCGCGCACGGTGGTCGCCGAGCTGCTGACGAGCAGGAATTCGTCGGCCGCGACGCGGGTGACGGTCAGGTCCGCCTCGTAGGTGCCGCGTGTGTTGAGCAGCGGCGTGTAGACGCACCCGCCGGACGGCACGTCGACGTCGTTGGCGCACACCCACTGCAGCCCTGCGAGCGCTCCGGATCCGCGGACGACGTACTTGGAGAACGACGTCTGGTCGAAGACCGCGACGGCCTGGCGGGTGGCGCGCTGCTCGGCCGACGACCAGTCCTGCCAGACCGGCCGGCCCCAGGTGTGGCTGGTCTCCGCCATTCCCGCCTCCGCCGGACTCGGTGCCAGGTAGAGCGCGCGCTCCCAGCCCATCCGCGAACCGAATGCCGCGCCGGCGGCCGCCAGCCGGTCATGGACCGGTGAGGTCCGGATGCCACGACCCGTGACGGGCTCCCGCAGCGGCCACGGGATCTCGTAGTGCAGCCCGAGCGTCTCGGCGACACGTGACCGCAGCCAGCCATTGTCGGCGGCGTACGGCGCGAACCGGCGTACGTCGACGCCGACCAGGTCGCTGGTGGGCTCACCGGCGATGATCCACTCGGCCAGGGCGCGCCCGGCGCCGCCCGCGGACGCGATGCCGACGGAGTTGAAGCCCGCCCCGACGAAGAACCCTCGCAGCCCGGGCAGCTCGCCGAGCAGGAACTGGTTGTCGGGCGTGAAGCTCTCCGGCCCGTTGTAGAACTTTCGAATCCCGGTCTCCGCGAGTGCCGGGATGCGCACCACGGCCTGCTCCATCAGCACCGAGAAGTGCTCCCAGTCCTCGTCGAGCAGCTGGAACTCGAACGGGTGCGGGATCGAGTCTGGCGCCACCCACGGCTTCGCGTTCGGCTCGAAGCCGCCCACGACCAGGCCGCCGACCTCCTCCTTGAAGTACGTCCAGCCGTCGGGGTCTCGCATGATCGGGAGGTCCGGATGCACGCCCGGTACCGGGTCCGTGACGACGTAGAAGTGCTCGGCGCTGTGCAGAGGCACCGTGAGCGTCACGCCCGCCAGCTCGGCGACCGCTTTGGCCCACTGGCCCGCGCAGTTGACGACCACCTCGGCCTCGACGTCGCCGCTGTCGGTGCGAACGCCGGTGATCCGCGGCCCGGTCGGACCGTCCTCGGTGACCAGCCCCGTAACGCGCACGCCTTCGACGATCCGGGCGCCGCCCTGCCATGCCCCCTTCGCCAGCGACTGGGTCAGGTCGGTCGGGTTGACCTTGCCGTCCCCGGGCAGCCAGATCGCGCCGAGCAGGTCGTCGCTGCGCATCGGTGGCCAGAGCTCACCCGCCTCGTCGGGCGTCAGCATCCTGCACTCCAGGTCGTACGCCGCGGCGCTGGCCGCCGTCCGGCGCAGTGCCACCATCCGGTCCTCGGTGCGGGCCACGATCACTCCGCCGACGTTGCGATAGCCGGTGGCCAGGCCGGTCTCGGCCTCCAGCCGGTCGTAGAGCTCCGCGGAGTACTGCACGAGCCGGGTGCCGCCCTCGGTCGCCCGGAGCGGCCCGACCAGCCCGGCCGCGTGCCACGTCGTACCGCCGGAGAGGTGCGCCTGCTCGAGCAGCAACACGTCGGCCCAGCCCGCCTTGACCAGGTGGTAGGCCGTCGAGCAGCCCACCACTCCCCCGCCGATCACGACCACCCGCGCTCGCGTCGGCAGCTCAGTCATCGGCGGCCCCGGCCAGCAGCCGCTCGAAGTGCGGTCCGCGGAACGTAGCCACCGCCTTCTCGTAGCGGTGCAGCCCCCAGCCCGTGAAGTCGAAATCGAGCGGGCTGGTGGCCGCCTGGATGTAGCCCCAGAGAGACCAGCCGTACTCGCTGCGCAACGACCCGAGGCGGACTCGGGCCAGGTCGCCCGGTGTGGGATCTCCGAAGTAGGCCTCTACGTAGGCATCCAGGCGCTCGGGCGGGAACTCGCACTCGGTGGCGGTGTTGCCGAGCTCGAACTCCACGTCGTTGTTGCCGGAGTACTCGTAGTCGATCAGCCGGATCCGCTCACCGTCGTCGATGAAGTTGCCGGCGAGCAGGTCGTTGTTGCAGGGCATCGTCACCCGCGGCCGGGTCGCCACCGCCCGGGTAACGGAGACCCAGGCGTCGGCCTGCTCGTCGTACCCGGCGGGCAGGGCGAACCCGCGCACACGCACCGTCTGCCGGTACGCCGCCTGCCGGGCGAACATGTCGAACACGCCGGTGAACCGCGGCCCCGCGTGCAACCGCCGACAAGCATCGGCGGCACGCTGCAGCACCCCGGGATCGGCGAAGGAGTCGTTGTCGAGCGTGCGACCCGGCAGGTAGCCGATCACCAGCAGCGCGAGGTCGGGCCGGTAGTCGAAGACCTCGGCCCCGACCCCTGCCTCGGCTGCCGCGCGCGAGTTGAGGTGCTCGGTGTCCCGGTCGATGCCGAGCAGCCGCGTGTCGCTGCTGCTGTGCCGGACGACGTACGACGCGTCCGGGGTGTCGACCCGGTAGTTGCGGTTGGTCAGCCCGCCCGACAGCTCCTCGACCAGCACCCGGCTGGACAGGCATGGCACCTGGTTGAGGAGCGTGTCGAACTCTGGCGGAATCAAGCGTCGAAGGCCTCGATGACTGCCTCGTCGATGGTGTGTTTGGGACCCTTGAACCAGTGCTTCGCGGAGGCGTGCCACCAGATGGTCAGCACCAGCAGCGCACCGAGCGTGAGCACGGGAGCGTAGTTGGCGAACTTGGGTGAGAAGTCGTCGTTGAACGGGTTGCCCTGCGGCACGAACGGCAGGATGAAGTAGATCGAGATGATCGCGATCTCGATGACCGCCACCAGGTTCATCCACTTGTACTTCGCCCCGTTGTTCCAGGCGCCCAGCTCGAACGCGTCACCGATCCGCCACCGAAGCCAGATCGGGATGAGGAAGGCCAGATAGAGGCCGATCACCGCGACGGAGACAACGGCGTAGAACGCGGTCGGCACGATCAGCGGGTCTGCTTCGGTGCCAAGGTTCACCTCGATCAACGCCGGCAGCGTGATCAGGGCGGACACGACCGCAACGAGCATCACCGCGTTGGCGGGGACCTTGGCGTCCGACAGCTTCGACCAGAGCCTCGAGCCGGGGATCGCGCCGTCGCGGCTGAACGCGAAGGTCATCCGCGACGCGCTGGTCATGCAGGCCGTCGTACAGAAGAACTGGCCCGCGGCCGAGATGAAGAGGACAAGACCGGCCAGTCCGGTGCCGAGCGAGGACGTGAAGATGTAGGCCACGCCGCCTGCACCCACGCCCGCGTTGTCGGGAAGTCCGTCAGCACCGTTCGGGACCGCGAAGAGGAACGCCAGCAGCAGGATCCAGCCACCGATGGCCGAGTAGAAGATCGACTGCCAGATGCCCTTGGCTGCTGCGGAGGACGCCGCCGAGGTCTCCTCCGAGAGGTGCGCCGAGGCGTCGAAGCCGGTGATCGTGTACTGCGTGAGCAGCAGTCCGAACGGCACGACCAGCAACCAGTAGGTGCCGGACGACGACGAGCCGTCGCTGTAGCCGGAGTTGTTGAACCGTTCGGCGAACACGTAGCCGAAGCTCTGGTGGTAGTCGGGCACGAAGATCAGGATCAGCACGATCACCGCTGCGCCGACGACGTGCCACCAGACGGATACGTTGTTGATGATCGCCATCAGGTGACCGCTGAAGATGTTGAGGACCGAAGCCAGCACGAGCACCACCACGAAGATGATGAAGACGCGCGTGAGCGAGTAGTCGGCCGCGAAGCTCTCGGACCAGGTGCTGATCGTCAGGTCGATGAAGGTCGCGCACCCGTAGGCGACCGACGCCGTGACGGCAACCAGGCCGATCAGGTTGAGCCAGCCCGCGAAGAAGCCGGCAGCCGGGCCGCCGAGCTTGGACGCCCACCAGTAGATGCCGCCCGAGGTCGGGTACGCCGACACGAGCTCGCTCATGGTGAGGCCGATGATCAGGATGAAGATCGAGACGATCGGCCAGCCCCACGAGATGGCGACGGGACCGCCGTTGTTGAAGCCCTGGCCGAAGGTCGTGAAGCAACCGGCCAGGATCGAGATGATCGAGAAGGAGATCGCGAAGTTGGAGAAACCCGACCACGAACGGTGCAGCTCCTGCTTGTACCCGAGCCTGGCGAGGTGCTTCTCGTCTTCGGTCAGATTGTCGTTGTCGGCCATGTGCCCTCCAGGGTGCCGCGGAATGACGTTTGATCGGAGGCTAGACCCGCCGTCATCCGTCGTCCAGAGGTGTAAGTAAAATTGGTATGAACTCCGACCATTGACACTCCTCGTGATTTCTCAGCAGACTGACCCCCGTGACCGCCGCGCCGCACGAGCACCTCAGCCAGTCCGTGCTGCGCCCGGTGCTCGGTCACCACGCGTTCGAGGCCTGCGTCGAGCAGCTGGGTCGCGCGATCCGGCTCGGCGTCTACCCGATGGGCAGCACCCTGCCGCCCGAGCGCGAGCTCGCGACGCGGCTGGCCGTCAGCCGCGCCACGCTGCGCGAGGCGATGGCGGCGCTACGCCAGGCCGGCCTCGTCGAGACCACCCGGGGCCGCGGGGGTGGCACGGTGGTGACGGCCAAGCCGAGGAGTTCGTACGCCCGCAAGGCGGCCCGGATCACCGGAGCCCAGCGGCGCGACTGGCTCGACGCCCTGGAGTTCCGTCGGGTCGTCGAGCCCGGCGCGGCGTACCTCGCGGCGTCGGCGACACTCGACGAAACTCAGCTCGACCAGCTTCGTGAGGCCGAGGCGACGGTCTCGGCGGCCACCCGCCCTGCCGACCACCGGCAGGCCGACTCGCTCTTCCACCTGACCGTGGCGGCGCTCACCGGCTCCCCGCGCACCATCGAGGCGGTGACCTCGGTCCAGTCATCCCTGCACGAGATGCTGGGCTCCATCCCCGTGCTCGAGGCCAACATCGGCCACTCCCACCGCCAGCACCGAAGCCTCCTGACGGCCGTCGAGCGTGGTCACCCCGACCGCGCCCGCCGGGTGATGGAAGAACACTGCGACGACACCGCAGCCCTGCTGCGCGGCCTGCTGGGCTGACCGTCAGCCGACCCGGAAGGACACCATGACCGCACCCAACGACCGCTACCTGACCCTGGAACGGCTCCGCACGATGATCGAGGCCGACGAGGTCGACACCGTCGTCCTCGCGTTCACCGACATGCAGGGGCGACTCCAGGGCAAGCGCCTGCACGGCCGCTACTTCCTCGACGTCGCGCTCGAGCACGGCACAGAGGGGTGCAACTACCTGCTCGCCGTCGACGTCGACATGAACACCGTCGAGGGCTACGAGATCTCGTCGTGGCAGCGCGGCTACGGCGACATGGAGTTCGTGCCCGACTGGGACACCCTGCGGCGGCTCCCCCACCTGCCTGCGACCGCCATGGTGCAGTGCGACCTCGTCTGGCTCGATCACGCGCCGGTGGTGCAGTCCCCACGCACGGTACTGCGCGCCCAGCTCGAACACGTGGCGGAGCGCGGCATGACGGCACTCGCCGGCACCGAGCTCGAGTTCATCGCCTTCAACAGCACCTACGAGGAGGCGCACCGTTCGCGCTACCGCGACCTCAACCCGGTCAACCAGTACAACGTCGACTACTCGATCCTCGGCACCACCCGCGTCGAGCCGCTGCTGCGCGGCATCCGCAACCACATGTACGCCGCGGGGATGGATGTCGAGGGCGCCAAGGGCGAGTGCAACTTCGGCCAGCACGAGATCGGCTTCCTGTACGCCGAGGCAATGGCCACCGCCGACAACCACAGTGTCTACAAGACGGCGGCCAAGGAGATCGCGGCCCAGCACGGCCGGTCGCTCACCTTCATGGCGAAGTACGACCAGCGCGAGGGCAACTCCTGCCACATCCACCTGTCGCTGCGCGGCACCGACGGCGACGTCGTCTTCTGGGACGACGACGCGGGTGCCCGCAGCCCGCTCTATGACCACTTCGTCGCCGGCGTGCTGGCCACGATGGCCGACTTCACGCTCATCTACGCGCCCAACATCAACTCCTACAAGCGCTTCGCGGCCGGGTCGTTCGCCCCGACCACGATCGGCTGGGGCCTCGACAACCGCACGTGTGCCGTGCGTCTGGTCGGCCACGGACCCAGCGCCCGCATGGAGAACCGCGTGCCCGGCGGCGACGTGAACCCCTACCTGGCCCTCGCCGCGATGATCGCCGGCGGCCTGCACGGGATCGACCAGGAGCTGAAGCTCGAGCCCGAGCTGGTCGGCAACGCCTACACCAGCGACGACCATGCCCGGGTACCGCAGACGCTGCACGCGGCCCGCGAGGCCTTCAACGGCTCAGCGATCGCCAGGGCGGCGTTCGGCGACGCCGTAGTCGACCACTACACGAACATGGCCGACGTCGAGCTCGCGGCGTACGGCGCGGCCGTGACCGACTGGGAGCTGTTCCGTGGCTTCGAGAGGCTGTGAAGTGACCACCACCCTGATCTCCCCCGTCACCGGCGAGACCATCGGCGAAGTCCCCTCGGCATCGCAGACCGAGACCGACACCGCCGTCGAGCGGGCGCAGGAAGCCTTCGGCCCGTGGCGCGACGTCGCGCCCGGTGAGCGCGCCCGGCTGTTGCGCCGGTTCGCCGCCGTGGTCGACGACCACAACGAGGAGCTCGCCCAGCTCGAGGTGCGCAACGCCGGCCATACCATCGGCAACGCACGCTGGGAGGCTGGCAACGTGCGGGACTGCCTCAACTACTACTCGGCCGCGCCGGAGCGACTGTTCGGCCGGCAGATCCCGGTGGCGGGCGGCGTCGACATCACCTTCCACGAACCGCTCGGCGTCGTGGGCATCATCGTGCCGTGGAACTTCCCCATGCCGATCGCCGGCTGGGGCTTCGCGCCCGCCCTCGCGGCCGGCAACACGGTCGTCCTCAAGCCCGCCGAGCTGACGCCCCTCACCGCCATCCGCCTCGGGGAGCTCGCGCTCGAGGCCGGCATCCCCGAGGGCGTCCTCACCGTCATCCCGGGCAAGGGCTCGGTGGTCGGCGAACGCTTCGTGACGCATCCGCTCGTGCGCAAGATCGCCTTCACCGGCTCGACGACGGTCGGCAAACAGATCATGGCCGGCTGTGCCGACCAGGTGAAGAAGGTGACCCTCGAGCTCGGTGGCAAGAGCGCCAACATCGTCTTTGCCGACACCGACATCGCAGCGGCTGCGGCGGCCGCCCCCAACGCGGCCTTCGACAACTCCGGCCAGGACTGCTGCGCGCGCTCGCGGATCCTCGTACAGCGGACGGCGTACGACGAGTTCGTCGGCCGGCTCGAGGAGGCCGTGACGGCGATGCGGGTGGCCGACCCCGGCCAGGAGTCCACCGAGATGGGCCCACTCGTCTCGGAGGGGCAGCGCGCCTCGGTGCAGGCCTACATCGACGGCGCGAACGTCGCCTTCACGGGCAGTGCCCCCGACGGACCGGGCTGGTGGCTGCCGCCGACGGTCGTGGAGTCCACGTCCACCGACGAGAAGGTGTGGCGCGAGGAGGTCTTCGGACCGGTCGTCGCGGTGATGCCCTTCGACGACGAGGAGGAGGCCGTCACCCTGGCCAACGACTCGGAGTACGGCCTGTCCGGCTCGATCTTCACCAACGACCTCGGCCGTGGCATGCGCGTGGCCCGCGGCGTCGAGGCCGGCAACCTGAGCGTCAACTCGCACGCCTCGGTGCGCTACTGGACGCCGTTCGGTGGCTACAAGCAGTCGGGCCTTGGTCGTGAGCTCGGCCCCGACGCGCCGCATGCGTTCACCGAGGAGAAGAACGTCTTCATCGCGCACTGACCACGCACTGACCGCACCGACGAAAGGAACCATCAGACAATGACTGGACGTATTGAGGGCAAGGTCGCCGTCGTCACCGGCGGCTGCTCCGGCATCGGGCTGGCGACGGTCCGGCGCTTCGCGGAGGAAGGTGCCCGGGTCGTCATCGGCGACATCGACGAGACGGCCGGGATGCACCTCGTGGACGAGCTCGGCGGCAGCTCCATCGCGACGTACGTCTCGGTCGACGTCACCTCAAAGGAGCAGGTCGACGCGCTCTTCAAGACCGCCAAGGACACCTACGGCTCGGTCGACATCGCGTTCAACAACGCAGGCATCTCGCCGCCCGAGGACGACTCGATCCTCGACACCGAACTCGAGGCGTGGCGGCGGGTGCAGGAGGTGAACCTGACGAGCGTCTACCTGTGCTGCAAGGCCGCGCTGCCCTACATGCTGGAGCAGAAGTCGGGCTCGATCATCAACACCGCCTCCTTCGTCGCGGTGATGGGCGCCGCTACCTCGCAGATCTCCTACTCCGCCTCAAAGGGTGGGGTGCTCTCGATGTCACGCGAGCTCGGCGTGCAGTTCGCCCGGGAGGGCGTGCGTGTCAACGCGCTGTGCCCCGGGCCGGTCAACACTCCCCTGCTCAAGGAGCTGTTCGCCACCGACGCCGAGCGCGCCGCGCGCCGGTTGGTGCACGTGCCGATGGGCCGCTTCGCGGAGCCAGAGGAGATGGCCAACGCCGTGCTCTTCCTCGCCTCCGACGAGTCCAGCTTCATCACCGCCAGCACCTTCCTGGTCGACGGCGGCATCTCCGGCGCCTACGTCACCCCGCTCTGAGATGACCGCTCCCGTCATCGGCCTCACCACCTACCGCGAGCAGGCGCAGTGGGGCGTCTGGCGCCAGCGCGCCGATCTCCTACCTGCGGGGTACGCCGGCGCGGTCGAGGCCGTCGGCGGCGTGCCCGTGCTGCTGCCGCCGGTGGGCACGCCGGAGGCCGCGGCCGGTGTCGTCGGCCGGCTCGATGCGCTGATCCTCTCCGGCGGCGCCGACGTCGACCCGGCCCGCTACGACGCCGAGCCGCACCCGCGCACCGCGGGCTGGCGTGACGACCGGGACGCCTGGGAGCTGGCCTTGCTCGACGCCGCCGACGGGCGCGCGCTGCCGGTGCTCGGCATCTGTCGCGGCATGCAGGTGATGGCGGTGCACGCGGGCGGCGTACTCGACCAGCACACGCCCGACCTGGTCGGCCACGACCAGCACAGTCCCGGTGGCGACGAGTTCGGCACGGTGCCGGTGACCACCGTGGCGGGCAGCCGGGTCGGCGGCCTGGTCGGCGACTCGCTCGACGTGCACTGCCACCACCACCAGTCGATCGCGTCGGCCCCCGGCTTCATCGCGTCGGCGCACGCCGCAGACGGCACGACGGAGGCGATGGAGCTGCCCGGGACTCGGTTCTGCCTGGCCGTGCAGTGGCACCCGGAGACCTTGGCCGACGTCGGGCTGCTTGCCGGGCTGGTCACCGCCGCACGTGAGCTCGCCGTACGCCGATAGCCTCCGTTCGTGGGTTCGCTCGGTCTGTTCTTCACGTCCGTCCTGAACGCTTTGCTCATCGCGGTCATCGCGCGCCGTCTGCTCGGGGTCCCGGTCGGCTGGCCGCGAACCATCGTGCTGGCCATCATGGTCAACGCCTCGGCCACTCCCCTGATCACGTGGATCGGTGAGCGGCTCGACTTCGCACCAGGACCCGACGGGTCGATGCAGGTGTCCGGCGTTCTCATCGTCATCCTGGCCGTGGCCTGGCTGGTCGCCCTCGAGGTCGGCGTCCACGCCATCCTCGAAGCCCGGGTGCCGACGGGCACGCTGCCCGGGCCGCTCACCCTGGTCCGCAGCCTGCCCTGCAGCAGGTGGTGCTGGCGATCCTCACCGCGACCACGGCCCTCAGCGGGGTCGCGCTGGTGCTCGCCGACGGCGGGCCGCAGGGTCGTGGTCGTCGCCTTCCGAAGCACCTGGCACGACGCCCATCCCCTACCCGACCGGAGATCAACATGACCATCGACCCCGACGACCAGCAGCGGATCGTCGCCTTCGCCATGGACCTTGCCCGTGAGGGCCGCACCGACCTGCTCGCGGAGTACGTCGACGGCGGCTTCCCGGCGAACCACCCGGACGCCGACGGCAACACCGCCCTGATGCTGGCGGCCTACCACGGCCACGCCGACACGGTCGCGATGCTCGTCGAGCGCGGCGCCGACGTCGACCGACCCAACACCCGCGGCCAGTCGCCTCTCGCCGGAGCCCTCTTCAAGGGTGAGGACGAGGTGGTCCGGGTGCTGAGGGCCGCCGGGGCCGATCTGGACGCCGGCACGCCCTCCGCCCGCGACACCGCGCGGATGTTCGGCACCGAGCACCTGCTCGACGACTGAAAGCGATCGTAGTTATTCTTGACTGATTCCAGATTGGGTGGTTGATTGGAGTCGTGCCCCAGCCCACGCCGCACGTCCCTCCCGATGTGCTGCTGCGCGAACACGGGCTACGCATCACCAGTCCCCGAGTGGCCGTCCTGACAGCCCTGGCCGAGGCGCCGCACTCCGGCGCCGACGCGGTCATCCGCGCCGTACCCCAGACGGCCGAGACCTCCACCCAGGCCGGGAACGACGTGCTCCACACGCATGCCGACCGCGGCCTGGTCCGGCGCATCCAGCCGACCGGATCGGTGGCCCGCAACGAGCTGCGCACCGACAACAACCAACCCCACGTCGTCTGCCGCTCCTGCGGCGCTGTCGAGGACGTGGACTGCGCGACCGGTCAACCCCGCTGCCTGGTCGCGTCCGACGACACCGGCTTCGTCATCGACGAGGCCGAGGTGACCTGGTGGGGCCCGTGCCCCGCCTGCCGCAACCAGAACGCACCCGCACACCCAACCCCAGGAGTGACCCATGCCTGACCTGCCCCAGCCCGACGACGGCACCTCCATCGCCACCGCGCCTTCGGAGGAGGCGCTGCTCGGCTCGACCACCGACACCGGCGCGCCCGCGCCGAGTGACCGCAACAGTCTGACGATCGGCGCCGACGGCCCGATCCTGCTGCACGACGTGCACTTCTTGAACCAGATGGCCCACTTCAACCGTGAGCGTGTCCCGGAGCGAAACGTGCACGCCAAGGGCTCCGGTGCCTTCGGTGAGCTCGAGACCACCGAGGACGTTTCGGCGTACACCAAGGCCGCGCTGTTCCAGCCCGGCGTCAGGACCGAGATGTTGGCCCGCTTCTCCACCGTGGCCGGTGAGCAGGGCTCCCCCGACACGTGGCGCGACCCGCGCGGGTTCTCGCTGAAGTTCTACACGTCCGAGGGCAACTACGACCTCGTCGGCAACAACACCCCGGTGTTCTTCGTCCGCGACACGATGAAGTTCCCGCACTTCATCCGCTCGCAGAAGCGGCGGGGTGGATCCGGCCTGCGCGACAACAACATGCAGTGGGACTTCTGGTCGCTGAACCCGGAGTCGGCGCACCAGGTGACCTACCTGATGGGTGACCGCGGCATCCCGAAGACCTACCGGCACATGAACGGCTACGGCTCCCACACCTACCTGTGGATCAACGCCGCGGGTGAGAAGCACTGGGTGAAGTACCACTTCCACAGCAACCAGGGCGTCGAGGGTCTGCCCGACGCCGACGCGACGCGCATCGCCGGCGAGGACGCCGACTTCCACCGTCGCGATCTCCACGACTCGATCGACAGCGGCGACTTCCCGTCGTGGACGCTGTCGATCCAGGCGATGCCCTACGAGGACGCGAAGACCTACCGCATCAACCCGTTCGACCTCACCAAGGTGTGGCCGCACAGCGACTACCCGCTGATCAAGGTCGGCACCATGACCCTGAACCGCAACCCGGAGAACTTCTTCGCCCAGATCGAGCAGGCGGCCTTCGAGCCCAGCGCGCTCGTGCCGGGCATCGGCTTCAGCCCGGACAAGATGCTGCTCGGCCGCGCCTTTGCGTACGCCGACACGCACCGTCACCGCATCGGGCCGAACTACCTGCAACTGCCGGTCAACCGTCCCAAGGTCGAGGTCAACACCTACACCCAGGACGGCGCGATGGCCTACGAGCACCGCGGCGACGACCCGGTCTACGCGCCCAACTCGTTCGGCCGCGGCTACGCCGACACCGTCGGCGCGGACGAGGCGGGCTGGGAGACCGACGGCGCGATGGTGCGCCAGGCCTACACTCTGCGCCCGGACGACGACGACTTCAGCCAGGCCGGCACGCTGGTCCGCGAGGTGTGGACCGACGAGATCCGCGAGGCCTTCGTCAACACCGTCGCCGGGCACCTGCTCGGTGGCGTGAAGGGCGACGTGCTCGAGCGCGCGTTCCAGTACTGGAAGGCCGTCGACGCCGACTGTGGCAAGCGCATCGAAGAGCTCGTGCGCTCGTCCGCCGACAACGACAACCCGGGCGGCCAGCCCGAGGATGCCAAGGCCGACGCGAGCGACCCGGTCGTCGAGAGCGCCACGCACGCGGGCGACCGGTCGCACGGCTGATCTCGACCTGCTCGACCGCCGCGGGGATCCCTCCGGGGCCGCCCGTCTGTGCCGGGGTAGGTCGGTTTTGGTCGTCACGGTGGCCTGAAGGCGACAAGAGGTGACTGGACTACCCCGGCCCTCGGGCCGGTCACTTCCGTCGCCGGCTGGGTGGGGTTCCTCGTCTGCCGGTGCCGGAGGACGTGTCCCGGTGACGCGTCGGCGTACTTCCGCATGATCTGCGAAGACGTGCTGGGCGCGCCCTACATCGTCTAGACGATCGACCTCGACCCCTACGACGAGGGCGCTGTCGTCGCGCACCCGGTGTCCGCCCGGAATCGCTCCCATGACGGGTACAACCGCCACGGTCAACCAGGGCTCGCCGGACCAGTCCCCCTTCGGGACGTCGTCGACGAACGTGGACCAACAGCGGTCGGGGGCTACCGCCTCACGTGGGACGACTGACCCGCTGGCAGACTGGCCGTCGTGAGCCCGGACCCGACCCCCGACCTCCTCGGCGGGCCGTACACCGTCGAGACGATCGACCTCGACCCCGACGACGAGGGCGCTGTCGTTGCGCACCTGGTGACCAGGCCGGCAGTCGGCGCCGCGCGCGGCGCCGTACTGCATCTGCACGGGTTCGCCGACTACTTCTTCCAGACCGAGTACGCCGACTGGTGGGCCGAGCGCGGCTACGCCTTCTACGGCTTGGACCTGCGCAAGTACGGCCGCTCGATCCTCAAGCACCAGACACCCAACTTCGTGGCCGACCTACGGGAGTACTTCCCCGAGATCGACGAGGCCTGGCGGCTGATCACCGAGCGCGACGGCCACCAGCGGGTGATCGGCTCGGCGCACTCGACCGGCGGGCTGACCCTGCCGCTGTGGGTCAACGCCCGGCGCGTGACGCTGGCCGGACTGGTGCTCAACTCGCCGTGGTTCGACATGCAGGGTGCGTGGTGGCTGCGCAACGTCGGCACGACCGTCGTCAGGGAGGTCGGCCGCCGCCAGCCGAAACGGATCATCCCTCGCACCGTCACGGGCCTCTACACGCGGTCGCTGCACGTCGAGCACGAGGGCGAGTTCGACTTCAACCTCGACTGGAAGCCCGTCGAGTCCTGGCCCGTGTACGCCGGATGGCTGCGCGCGATCCGGCAAGGTCATGCCGAGCTGCACCGCGGCCTGGAGGTGGGCTGCCCGGCACTGGTGCTCTCCTCGGCCCGCAGCACCACGCCCTCGGCCATGGGTGACGACGTACACCGTCACGACATCGTGCTCGACGTCGAGCAGATCCGGCGCTGGGCGCCGGCGCTCGGTCGCCACGTCACCAGCATCGGCATCGCCGATGCTCGCCACGACGTCGTGCTCTCGCTGCCCGACGTGCGCAAGACGGTCTACCGCGAGCTCGACACCTGGGTCACGGCGTACGTCGACTGAAGGCGTCGGCGGAGCTGAGGTCGGTACGGCGCCCGGCGTGGGCGGCGTAGAACTCGACCAGGTCCGTCAGAGCCTCGGGCGACCAGGCCTGTGGGAGCAGGCGCAGGACGATCGGCTCGGTGGCCTCACGCTTAGGGATCACCACCAGCAGCGGTTGCCAGCGCGGGACGGCCTGCGCGCCCTTGACATCACGCCAGGCGAGCCGGTTCGAGGACCCGAGGCCGCCGGGGACGGTGATCCCGTCCGCGTCCAGCAGCAGCCGCGCGCGGTCGGCACCGGTGGTGATCAGCCAGCCACAGAGGCCGAAGCCCACCAGCAGCGCGGCGATGCCCAGGATCACCACGGCCAGCCCGCCGTCGCGCAGCGCCGCCGGCAGCAACAGCGAGCCGGCTACGGCGACCACGCCGGCCTGGCGCCCGGCGTACCCGCTCCGTAGCGGAAGGGCGACGCCGATCTCGATCGGCTCCGCGGGGGGTGGTGTGGCCCGGGTGGGCAGCAGGTTCGCCACCGCGAGCGCTCCGAGAACCGTCAGCTGGAGGCCGAGCACGGCGGGGAACCAGCTCTCGTCGTGGCCGCTGGCCGTCGCGATGACGCCGGCGACCAGGAAGCCGAGGCCAATCAGCGTGAGCAGGGCGACCAGCCCGGTCACCAGCCAGCGGGCCGGTGAGCGGAAAGCGCTGCTGCTCGCCATCAGAACCAGCCCGTAACGGTGTCCCAGCCGTCGGAGACGACGTCCTTGGTGTCGTCCCAGCGATCGCCGACCCACTCATCTGCAGGCTCGGTCCAGCCGTCGGGCAGTGCGTCCCAACCCTCCGTGGCCAACCACGTGGCCCCGGCACCGACCGCCACCGCACCGCCGACCACGACGATGGCGGGGACGCTGACGGGAGCGGTGGCGATGATCGCGGCGGTAGCCGCGATGCCGACGCCGGCCGCGATCACACCGCCGGCGGGCGACTCCGACTCCAGGCCGTTCCACACCTCGATGGCTCCCCCGAGTGGGCCGAGCACCTTGCCCCCCTTGCCGAGCCAGTCGGCCCTGGAGGTGAGATTGCGGATCCGGCCGGGCGTCTCGGGGGCGATGCCCACGGCGCGCCTGGCCGGATTGCCCGACCGGCGAGCGCTCCGGAGCTCCTTGGCCTCCTTTACCAGGGCTCCGGACTTGCTCTTCATCGCCCGCTCGCCGTGGGTCAGGGAGTACCCGATGGCGAGGTTGCCGGCGTTCTCCTTGACGAACGAGATCAGCTTCTCCAGCGCCGGGGCCTCCAGCGACTTGGTCACCGGGCTCAGGTTGCTGTCCACCCAGTCCACGAACTGCGTCCACTCACCCTCGACGTCGCCGAGGATCCGGTTGTACAGCTTGATCCTGGCCGCCTGGTCGTCGTACGCCGCCAGGTCGGCGTCGTACTGGTTCTGCTGGTCGGCCGTGAGCTCACCGGTCGGCACGCCCGGGGATCGAGCCGGCTCCGGCTCCTGGATTTCCGTGCCGCGGACCGTGAGCCCGCCCGCAGTGGCCTCGCCCCGCAGATCGCGCATCCGGTCCTGGATCGCCTTGAGCTTGCCGCTGTAGGAATCGAACTTCCCGGCGGCCCGCTCGATCCGGTCGACGTGCTCGTCGGTCACCTTGACGATGTCCTTGGTGTAGGCGACGTACGCATCCCCGGACTCGCCCTCCCAGCCGTGCCCGGCGGCATGTTTGGCCGCGATCACGTCGTCGCTCGCCTCGTCGACTCGGGCCTTGAGCAAATCACGCAGCCAGAAAGCGGCGCTGTCCACACTGGCCGTGCTGCCCTCCACCAAGGTCTCGATCACTCGACCACGACCTTGATCTTGCTGAAGTTCTCGGCGACCTCGTCGTCAGTGTCTCCAAGGCCCTGCCCGACGGCAGTGACCTGCTCGGCTGCCACCTCGTTGACCATGGCGATGTCGTCGGCGGTGTCGATCACGGCTCCCAGGATCGCCATCAGGTCCGCGGTGCCGTAGCCGCCGTCGATTGTGGTCGGGATGCCCGATGCGAGGTCGGTGATCGCCGACGCCGCGTCACGGTGCTTCTCCGCGATCTGGCTCTCGGTCGCCTCCGTCAGCTGGATGCTCACGCGGTGTCCTCCTCGACCCGCAGCGAGGCGGGCATCGCGATGTCGAGATATGCGACGTCGAAGTGCTTGAGCGCGCGCAACGACTCCAGCTCCTCGGTCTTCCACAGCACCCAGGGGTGCCCGGCACCGCAGCCGACGAAGAACCGGTCGAGCGCTGTGTAGCCCATCAACGCGATCCGGCCGTCCGCAAGCCTGGCCATCATCACCTCGTCGAGCTCGCCGTTCTCGTCGAGCCGGCACGGAAGGTACGCCACCGGCGGCTGGACCTCGGCCATCCCCGCTCGACCCGTCTGCTGCGCCATCTCGTCCCCCCGTTCGCGGGCTGCTTGCCCTCGCCGACGCTACCTGAGTCGGTGGTGCACCCATGCACTCCGGCCGGGACACCACATACCCTCAGGCGTAGCCACTGCCCCACTCACCCAAGGAACCCCACATGACCACGACCGCCCGGCGACGGATGCGTTCGACCGGCGTCAGCCTGGGCGTCACCGCACTCATGGCCGCCGGGCTGACCGGCTGCGCGACGTCGCCCGACTACGCCGCCGTGTGCGTCGACCCCCAGACCGACGAGCGGGTCGCCGACGACCAGTGCGACGACGACCGCGCGTACGCCGGATCGGGCTCGGGGTTCTTCTGGTACTACCTGGCTGCCAGCTCCCGAGTGCCGGCCGTGGGCAGCGGCGTCTCGGGCGGCAGCTTCAACGGCTCCTCCCTCCGCGGCACCGTGCAGCGCGGCGGACTGCCGGCCGCCGGTGGTTCGTCGGTGAAGTCGACGACCAAGAGCGGTGGCTTCGGCGGCAGCAGCCGTGGCTTCGGCGGCTGACGCACCCGTCCTTCCCATCCGACACCGACGCCCCACCCAAGGAACGCCATGCTGGAGTCTCTGCTCAACGCCCTCGGCCATGCCGTCGTGTACGCCGTCCTGGCCGGCGCGCTGCTCGTCGGCGCCTACTACGTGCTCGACCTGGTCACGCCCGGACACCTCGGCAACCACCTGCGCGGGGTCGACGAGACGGGCGCCGAGTCGGTGCACGCAGCGTCCCGCTCGGCGGGGCTCGTCACGGCCGCCTGGCTGGTCTCCAACGCCTTGGTGCTCTTCACCGCCATCTGGACCAACGGTGCGACCTCGCTGGGCTGGGCCCTGGGCTGGACCCTGGCGTTCGGGGTGCTGGGCATCGCGCTCAACGCGTTGATGTTCTTCGTCATCGAGGCCGTGACGCCGGGCAGCCTGCGACGCATCGTGTGCGCCCCCGGGCCCGTGCGCCCGCTGGCGTACGTCGCCGCTGCGTCGGCGCTCTCGGTCGGCCTCATCGTCTGCGCAAGCATCGCCTGATGTGGCGGCACGCCTTTCGCCCCCGTAAGGACTGGGAGCGCATCGTCACCGAGCAGGGTCTGATCTTCGCGACCACCCCGAAGCCGGACGGGTCGACGGTGCCTTACTGGAACGAGTCGGCGTGGTACGAGGTGACCCTGGACGAGGTCGATGCCCTCGAGGCCGCGACCGAGGAGCTGTGGGCCATGTGCGTCGACGCCGTCGGCCACATGGCGACGACAATGACCGACGAGCGCCTCGGGCTCCCCGAGGGGACGCTGCGACTCGTCCGTGCCTCGATCGAGCGCGGCGACCCCGCGATCTACGCGCGCTTCGACCTGGCCTTCGGCGGCGACGGCACGATCAAGATGCTCGAGATCAACGGTGACACCCCGACCGGGCTGGTCGAGACCGGGGTGGTCCAGTGGCGCTGGATCGACGACGTCATGTCCGATGTCGACCAGTGGAACAGCGTGCACGACCGGCTGGTCGCGCGCTGGCGCGAGCTACGCGACTCGGGCGCCCTCGACGGGGACCAGGTGCACTTCCTCTACGACCTCGGCGAAGGAGAGGCCTACGACGGCGGCGAGATGGAGATGACGGTCCACTACCTCATGGACTGTGCCGTGCAGGCCGGCCTGAAGGTGATGGCCCACCCCATCGCCCACGTGGGCTGGAACCCCGACACCCGCGACTTCCGGGACGCCAACGACCAGCCGATCCGCAACGCCTTCAAGCTCTACCCCTGGGAGGAGATGCTCGGCGAGGAGTTCGGGCGGTTGCTCATCGACGGTGCGGAGCCGAGGCCGGTGCACTGGTTCGAACCCGCCTGGAAGGTGCTGCTGAGCACCAAGGCGATCCTGCCGGTCCTGTGGGAGCGACACCCGGGGCACCGCCTGCTTCTCCCGGCCTACTTCGACGAGCCCCGGGACTTGACCGACTGGGTCGCGAAGCCCTTGCACGGCCGAGAGGGTGACGGCGTCCGCATCCATCTCGCCGACGGCACCGAGGTCTCCATGCCCGGCGTCTACGGCGACGAGGGCTACGTCTACCAGCAGTACGCTCCCCTGCCCGTCTACGGCGGCAACTACGTGGTGCTGGGCTCCTGGGTCGTCGGCGGCGAGGCCGCCGGCATGCTGGTGCGTGAGTCCGACGGGATGATCACCGACTACTTCAGCCGGGTCGTGCCCCATGCGATCAGCGACGGGTTGTCCCCCGACGACGCCACGGTGCAGGAATGGCTGGCTGGGCGCGTCTCCGCCCAGGCACCACAACTGCCGGCGGCGCCGACGGCGAGCAGCTAGTCCACGCTCTCGGCGACGTCCCCAGCGACGATCTCGCCGTCGGTGAGGATGTCGGCTCGCAGCCCGCCCCGGTGGATGAGGCCGCGCAGGACGCCTTTCGTGGTCAGCCGTTCCAGGTGTGAGCATGGCTCGCAGAGGCGCTGGCCGAGACACTCGACCTCGCCGATCTTGAACCGTCGGCCGACCAGGGCGTTGAGGTCGATCCCGCGGGTCACGATGTTGCGTCGCGCGTCCGCATGGTCGAGCAGGGCGAGATCGTCCAGCGCCTCGGCCTCGACCAGCGTCAGGTCGTAGCCGCGCGCCGTCTCGTTGGCGGGAGTGAAGGTGCCCGCCTTCGCGGCGTACCGGTCCCCCTCCAGACCGCGCCCGGCGAGGGCCCGCGCGCGGTCGACGACGTACATGGGTTCGGTGGCCCGCGGCGAGACCGCGATCAGCTCCACCACGCCACGAAGGTGCGACAGCGGCACGATCGGAGAAGGGATGGCCGGGTCGAGGCCGCAAACGACGTACCCCTCCCTGACCGGCAGATCGGTGGCCGCGGCGCCCAGGAGGGCCGGGTCCTGCGGGCTGAGTACGACGCCGGCGGGCGTGCCGAACATCAGCACCGCGATCTCGTCGCCGAGCACGGCCAACCAGTAGCCGGGCCAGTTGAATCCGGCCGGCTTGGCGATCGCGACCAACCCGGTGCCGCGACCGGCCAGCCAGGAGCGCCAGTGGGCGGTCGCACCAGCCAGGTCGGCCGCCGGCTGCGGCACCTCCGCGACCGGTGTCTCTGTCACCGAGGCCAGGCACGCTGCGAACGACCGCACCAACTCGGGCACCTCATCCGACCTGGGTAGGTCTACGTCGATCATGTCCCGATCCTCACACGCTGCGCCGAGCGAGATGGACGGTGATGTCGGCGGAGAGCTCGACAGCCTCCGGCAGGACCTGCCTGATCCGGCTGTACACCTGCTCCCGCGCCGAGGTGGCCAGCTCGAGATAGGCCGAGATGGTCGAGAGATGTCCGAGGTAGTCGTGAGCACTCATCGTCAGGCGTCGCTCGATCACGGACTGCTGGACGTCGACGAACCAGTCAGACCGTTGGAGCTCCGTCCCCGGCCACTGCATGTCGTGTCCCGCAGGCGTCCCGTCCGGAGACGGAACGTCGTCGCTCTCCAAGAACGGTGCCCGGGCAGCGCGGACGGCTTCCTCCACAGCCGGGTCAGCCAGCTGGATCGGTCCACCGAACGAGGCGAACACGCCACCCGGCTCCAGCAGCGCGGCCATCCGCAACCACCGACCCTCCGGTTTCGTCCAGTGCAGCGCCGCTGCCGCATAGACCAGCCCGTAGCTCTCGCCCGGTCCCAGGTCCTCGAACGCGGCTTGCACGGTCCTGACACTTGCTGGCACGTGCGTGTGCAGCTCGGCGAGCATGGCCCCGTCAGGCTCGGTCGCGGTGACCGTGAGCCCCCGTTGAGCGAAAAGGCGGGTTGCCTTCCCTGTCCCGGCGCCGATCTCGAGCGCCGTCCGAACAGGCTGACCCGCGTACGTCATCACCATGTCGAAGAGCTCCACGGGATATCCCGGCCGAAATCGTTCGTAGGCCGCCACCATCGTTCCGAAGCTCAGTGCGCGACCAGACATGGGAGCATGCTGACACGATCTGCACCGACGATGCCCGCTCATTTTGCGCGACGCAGCCGGGTCTCGACATCCTGAGCGCCGACGCGCAAATGCTCAGGACGAACGCAGGAACGCAACGAGCGCGACCACGCCCACGACCACGATGATCCCGCGCAACCAGGCGTCGGGCAGCCGGCGGCCGACCCTGGCACCGATCTGTGCGCCCACGATCGAGCCGGCGGCGATGAGCAGCACGACCTGCCAGTCGACGTGCGCAAGGAAGACGAACAGCAGTCCGGCGACGGCGTTGACGATGGTGGCGAGCACGTTCTTGACGGCGTTGAGGCGCTGCAGGGACTCGTCGATGCCGATGCCCATGATCGCCATCAGCAGGATGCCCTGAGCGGCGCCGAAGTAGCCGCCGTACACACCGGCGACCAGGACGAGCGGCCACACCCACCACGCGCCGTTCTCGGGAAGTCCTCCCGCGGACTCGTGCCGCTGGGCGACCCAGGCCGAGAGACGGGGTCCGAAGACCACGAGCACGAGGCCGAGCACGATCAGCACGGGCACGATCGCGGTGAACGCACCTTCGGGCAGCCCGAGCAGGAGTACGGCGCCCGCCAGGCCGCCAAGCAGCGACGCGCCGGCCAGCCGCAACACCCGTCGGCGCTGTCCGACGAGCTCACGCCGGTAGCCCACGGAGCCGGAGATCGACCCCGGCACCAGGCCGATCGTGTTGGACACGTTGGCCGTCACCGGGGGTACGCCGAAGGCCAGCAGGGTCGGGAACGTGATCAGCGTTCCCGACCCCACCACCGTGTTGATGGCGCCGGCCGCGACGCCAGCAAGGAGGATTGCGGCGGCTTCGAACGGACTCACTGAGCGGGCGGCACCTCACCCGGAGGAACCTCGCCCGGGGCGATGGCCGGGTCCGCCCCAGTGTCGACAGGCGGGGCGGAGCGGCCCGGGTTGGCGGCGCGCTCGGCCTCGGCGATCGCGGCCTCCACGGCGGCGTTGGTTTTGCGGAGCTCGCTGTCGGGCGTCGAGAGCTGCGGCTCTGACGGGCCCATGTCGACGCGCTTGAGCGGTCCGTCCACCTTGGCGGGGATGCCCGCGACCTGGTGGATCGACGAGCCCAGCCCCTCGAGGGCCTTGGTGATCTCGGACGGGATGACCCACACCTTGTTAGCGCTGCCCTCGGCGATCTTGGGCATCATCTGGAGGTACTGGTAGGCCAGCAGCGACTGGTCGGGCTGCCCGTCGTGGATCGCCTGGAAGACGGTCTGGATGGCCTGCCCCTCACCCTGGGCGCGCAGGATCTGCGACTCCCGGTCGGCCTGGGCACGCAGGATCAGCGACTCCCGGTCACCTTCGGCGTTGAGGATCGAGGACTGCTTGGAGCCCTCGGCCGTCAGGATCGCGGCCTGCCGCTGGCCCTCGGCGGTCAGGATCACCGCGCGCTTCTCACGGTCGGCGCGCATCTGCTTCTCCATCGAGTCCTTGATCGACGGCGGCGGATCGATGCCCTTGAGCTCGACCCGGTTGACGCGGATGCCCCACTTGCCGGTGGCCTCGTCGAGCACGCCACGCAGGCCGGAGTTGATCTGGTCGCGGCTGGTCAGCGTCTCCTCGAGGTCCATGCCACCGACGATGTTGCGGAGGGTGGTCATGGTGAGCTGTTCGATCGCCTGGATGTAGTTGGCGATCTCGTACGTCGCCGCCACCGGGTCGGTGACCTGGAAGTAGATGACGGTGTCGATCGAGACGACCAGGTTGTCCTCGGTGATCACCGGCTGCGGCGGGAACGACACGACCTGCTCACGCAGGTCGATCAGGTAGCGGAGCCGGTCGATGAACGGCATCAGGATGTTGAGGCCGGCGGGCAGCGTGCCCTTGTACTTGCCGAATCGTTCGACGATGCCGGCGCGGGCCTGCGGGACGATCCGCACGGTCTTCGCGAGCAGCACAATGACGAACAGCACCAGCAGCGCCAGCAAGATCAGGGCGATCTCCATGGACGTCTCCTTCTGGAAATGACGGGTGGTTCAGGACTCGAGCCGGGCGACGGGGTGTACGACGGCCGTGGCGCCGCGGATCGCCAGCACCTCGACGGTCTCGCCCGCCGTGATGCTGGTGGTGTCGTCGTACGGTTCGGCGGTCCAGAACTCCCCGGCGAGCTTGATCCGGCCCGGCGCCAGCCCCGAGATGTCCTCGGTGACGATGCCCTGCCTGCCAACCAGCTTGCCGTGCCCGAGCCGAAGCTCGGGCCCCCCGTGCAGACGCTTGACCATCGTCGGTCGCACCATCGCCAGCGCAGCCACCGAAGCGGCAGAGGCGGCAAGGATCTGGACGGCGACGTGGAGGTCGAGAACGGCCGCGACCATGCCCACCAGGGCACCGGCCGCGAGCATGATGAGGATGAGGTCGAGACTGAACATCTCGGCCACGCCCAGCACGATCGCAAGACCCAACCAGGTCTCCAAAGCGTGATCACGCAACCACTCCATGAGCCGACCCTATCCGGTGGACGGCTGCGTGACTGCAGGGATCAGACGGCGCGGCGTCCGTTGCGTCGGCGGGCGGCGAAGCGACCGTCGGACTCGGTCAGCACCAGCGGCATGGCGAAGGTCGCTGACAGCGCCTCCTCGGTCACCACCTCGTGCAACGGCCCCTGCGCGACGACCTTTCCATCGCGCAGCAGCAGCGCGTGGGTGAAGCCGGGCGGGATCTCCTCGACGTGGTGCGAGACCAGGATCGTGGCCGGCGAGTCGGCGTCGAGTGCGAGCACCGACAGGGTGCTGACGAGGTCTTCACGGCCGCCGAGGTCGAGGCCTGCGGCGGGTTCGTCGAGCAGCAGGAGCTCGGGGTCGGTCATCAGTGCCCGGGCGATCTGTACCCGCTTGCGCTCGCCCTCGCTCAGCGTCCCGAACGTGCGCTCAGCCAGGTGGGCCACGCCCACCTCGACGAGCAGGCTGTGCGCCCGGTCGTGGTCGAGGGCGTCGTAGCTCTCGCGCCAGCGCCCCACCACGCCGTACGACGCGGACACGACGACGTCGCGCACCAGCTCGCTGCGCGGCACCCGCTCGGCCAACGCGGCGCTGGTCAGCCCGATGCGTGGCCGGAGCTCGAACACGTCGACGGTGCCGAGCACCTCGCCGAGAATGCCGACGACGCCGCCGGTCGGGTGGATCTGGGCCGCCGCCACCTGGAGGAGCGTTGTCTTGCCGGCGCCGTTGGGGCCGAGGATGACCCAGCGCTCATCCTCCTCGACCGCCCAGTCGATGCCGTCGAGAAGGGTCGCCGGCTTGTCGGCTGGGCCTCGCCGGACACTGACGTCGGCGAACTCGAGCACGGCGGACATGGCGCTCACCCTAGCCATGACCTTTATCGCCCGCGGAGGTAGCCTCGACCGCCGTGACGAGCCTTCCCGACGCCGCCCGCCTAGCTTGGTGGGGCACCGCCTGGCTGCGCGGACTGGTGGTCACCGATCTCCTCCTGGACGCTGTGACGGGAGCGGACGCGGTGCACGAGGTGCGCGACACGTCCACCGGTGGCCCGCCGATGACGCTCCTCGACGCGCTCCTCGACGTGCGGAACGGTGGTGGCGACTCGCTCGGCCTGGCCCTGCCGGTCGAGGGCGATCTGCTCGGACTGGGTGGGCCCGCCGCGCTCAACACCGACGCTCTCGAGATGGGCGAGGCAGCCGTCTCCGGCGCTGCCGGGATCGCGCTCGTGCCGCATCGGGTGGGCCGCGCCGTGCAGTGGCGGTTGCACCCGGCGTCGCGCCGCCAGCTGCCCGACGTCGGCGAGGCCGACCGCGGGCTGCGCGCCGCTCTCCTCGAGAGCGCCAACGCGCTGGCCGCGCTCGACGTCGCCCGCTGGCGCCCCGAGGTGGCCGACGAGCTGATGGACCTGCGCCGGGTGGCCGCGCTCGACGCTCCCGAGGGCACTCCCCAGCGTTGCGTGGAGCTGGCCGGCCGCGGACTGCGCTGCGAGGCCATCGCCGAGCTGGCGCTGGCCGACGACGGTGGAGCGGTGACGACCATGGAGATGACCGCGCGCCGCAATGCCCTGCGCCCGCTGGAGTACGCCGCCCGCCGGGCCGTCGTGGCCGCGTGCTCACCCGAGGTGTGGCCGGGCTGAGCGTCAGCCGGGGCCGCTGACCTGGACGTGCAGCTCCGGCCCGAGGGCCGTCGCGAGACGGCGGACCTCGGCGACGTCGACCTCGGCGACGAGTGCCGGGTCCGGGCGGAAGCGCACCGTCGTGCCGGTGGTGCCGTCGCCGTCGACGGACGTCAGCTCCCCCACCGGCACGCCGTGCTCGTAGCGCTGGGTCCAGGCGCCGTCGTGCCTCCGGTTGGTGTGCACCAGCCACTCGCTCAATCCGGCCACCACCGACATCCCGCGCCGCGGATGGCCGTCGGGAAGCGTCTGCGCGCCGGGGGTGTCGAAGAACCGAAGGTCCTTGGTGGCCATGACCGGCTTCCTGACGATCCGGCCGGCCGCGTCCAGGCGGGTGTCGGTGCCGCGACCGTGATCGGCGACCGACACGGAGCCGTCGTCATGCACGGTGACCTCGACGACGACCTCGCCGGCGCCCGTGGACACTGCCTCGTCGAGGGGGTGAGCCAGCACCTCGAGCACCAGGTGGAGTGCGCCGGACGGCGCGAGGGAGGCCGCGTCGCGGCGTACGCCCGCGAGGTGCGCCAGGTCGACGTCGTGCGCCCAGTCGTGGGTGGTGTTGCGCCACGGACGCGACCGGTGGCTCACGAAGGGCTCCACACCGCCAGGACGTTGCCACTGTTGTCGGCGAACAGGAAGCGCCGGCCACCCGGGAAGTCGTAGGGGCCCTCGGTGACGGCGCCACCGGCCGCCTCGACCGCGGCAACGCTGGCGTCGAGGTCGTCGGAGTAGAGGATCACCAGCGACCCGCCCGGGCCCGGTGGCCGCCCCACCCCGAGGCCGCCAACCTCGCCGTCACCCGACGGGGCAACGATGCCGGCGTACTCGGGGCCGTAGTCGTTGAACCGCCACCCGAAGGCCTGCTCGTAGAACGAGCGGGAGTCCGCCAGGTCGGTCACGTTGAGCTCGATGTAGTCGATGGTGTGGTGTGTGTGCGTCATGCCGGTCCACGCTACGACGCGCCGCCGACACTTCCATCGGGTCGCAGTAGCCTCGGTCTCGCCATGGACGCCCTGCCCGAGCACCACGAAGACCCGCCCAAGACACTGCTGATCACGCTGACCGGCAAGGACCGGCCGGGCGTGACCTCCTCGATCTTCTCGAGGCTCGCGGCCGCTGGTGTCGAGGTTCTCGACATCGAGCAGATCGTGCTGCGCCGCCGGCTCGTCCTCGGCGTGCTCGTCACCGCCCCGCGCGACTGGAAGAAGCTGCGCACCGTCATCGAGGAGACCGCGGCCGGGCTGGGCATGAACGTGGACGTCGACCGCGGCGTCGGCGACAACAAGGTCCGTCGCGAGGGACGATCACACGTCACGATCATCGGCTCCCCGCTCAAGGCCTCGGCGATGGCGGCCATCGCCGGCCGGATCGCCGACAGTGGCGCCAACATCGACCGCATCGAGCGGATGGCGCGCTACCCGGTCACCGCGATCGACCTCCACGTCTCCGGCACCAGCCCCGAGCAGCTGCGCACCCTGCTGGCGATCGAGGCCGCGACCCTGGGCGTCGACATCGCCGTCCAACCCGCCAACCTGATGCGCCGCGGCATGCGGCTGATCGTCATGGACGTCGACTCGACCCTCATCCAGGGCGAGGTGATCGAGATGCTCGCTGCCCACGCGGGCCATGCGGCCGAGGTCGCCCGGGTGACCGAGGCGGCGATGCGCGGCGAGCTCGACTTCGAGGCGTCCCTGCGGCAGCGCGTCAGCCTGCTCGAGGGCATCGACGCATCCGCCCTCGACGAGGTGTACGACGCCATCGTGCTCGCGCCCGGCGCCCGGACGATGGTGCGCACCCTGCGCCGGCTCGGCTACCGGTTCGCGATCGTCTCGGGCGGGTTCAGCCAGATCACCGACCGACTCGCCGAGGACCTCGGCATCCACTACTCGCGGGCCAACGAGCTCGAGATCGTCGACGGCAAGCTCACTGGCCGCATCATCGGCGACGTCGTCGACCGGGCAGGCAAGGCCACGGCGCTGCGCGAGTTCGCCGAGAAGGTCGGCGTGCCGGAAGCAGCCGTCATCGCGATCGGCGACGGCGCCAACGACCTCGACATGCTCAACGCGGCCGGGCTCGGCATCGCCTACAACGCCAAGCCCCTTGTACGCAGCGCCGCCGACACGTCCGTGAACGTGCCCTACCTCGACGCGATCGTCTATCTGCTCGGCATCTCCCGCGAGGAGATCGAGGCAGCCGACGCCGAGTTCGGCATCGTCACGCCCGCGCCACCAGTCGCCTGAGCTCTACTGCCGCCGACCGATCACGCACGTGCCGTCGACCTCGTCGTCCAGCACCACCTCGGGCACGAAGCCGCGCCAGAGCATCCGCGACGCCGTGGTGTCGGCCTGCCGGCGGCTGGTCTCGATGATCACCACGCCGGTCGGCGCGAGCAGTGGGCGGGCCGCTGCGGCCACCAGGTCCTGGAGGTTGGTGCCGTCGGGACCGCCGTCGAGCGCCTCGGCCGGCTCGTGCAGCCGGGCCTCCGAAGGCATCAGGGCGATCTCGTCGGTCGGCACGTACGGCGCGTTCGCGACGAGAACGTCGACGCGGCCGACGTACTCGACCGGCACCGAGGCAGCCATGTCACCCACCTCGGCGTGCCCCCCGAGCGGCTCCAGGTTGAGGCGCGCGCACGCCACCGCCGCGGGGTCGTGGTCGCTCGCGAAGACGGTGGCGTCGACCCGGGCGGCCGCGATCGCGGTCGCGACGGGTGCGGCGCCACAGCACAGCTCGACCATCAGTCCGTGGCGAGGCAGGTGCGCCAGCGCCTGCTGGAGCAGGATCTCGCTGCGCCTGCGCGGCACGAACACGCCCGCCGCGACGTGGATCCGCACTCCGGCGAACTCCGCCCAGCCGAGGATGTGCTCCAGCGGCTCGCCGGCCACCCGGTCGAGCACCGCTGCCGCGAGCTCTGATCCGTCGAACTGCGCGAGCAGCAGCTCGGCCTCCTCCTCGGCGAACACCGAACCCGACTCGCGCAGCCGCGCGGCGACCTCGGAGACGCCGAGCTGGTCAGCCACGGCCGACGTGGAAGGCGGCCACCCTGGCCGAGCCGAGCTCGAGGTCGGCCCACTCGCCGTCGTACTCGAAGATCGTCAGCGCGCACGTCGGGAAGCCGCCCGCCATCTCGCTCATCGCCACCTCGTCGCCCAGGCCGTCGGAGAGCAGCTGCGCGAGGTAGCCCATCGTCGGGTTGTGGCCGATGACCAGCAGCGACCGCGCCTCACGGTCCACCAACCGCAGCAGGTCGAGGGCCGACTCCGGCCCGGCGGAGAACAACGCGGTCTCGAAGTCGGGCTCGACCGTCCAGCCGGCCGCGTCGGCGACGGTGGCCCAGGTCTCGCGGGTGCGCACCGAGCTCGAGACGAGCACGTGGTCGGGCACGGAGTCGACAGACGCCAGCCACGCGCCGGCCTCCGCGGCGTCGGCTCGACCGCGGTCGGTGAGGGTGCGTTCCATGTCGGATGCGGCGACCTGCTCGGCTTTGGCATGACGCATGACCACCACGTGGCGTGAGGAGGGTCGGGAGTCCGTGTGCACGGGCTCAGTGTGACTGCCGATAACCTCCCTGTCATGCCAGAACACCCCCATGGCCCGCTGCTCATCATCGGCGGCGCCGAGGACAAGCTCCGCAAGCGCACCCTGCTCACGGAGTTCGTCACCGCCAGCGGGGGCCCGGAGGCCCGCATCGCGGTCATCCCGACCGCCTCCTCGCTCGGCGACGAGGTCACCGAGGTGTACGACGCCCTGTTCCGGAGGCTGGGCGCGGCCGACGTGGTGCCGGTGCGCCCGGAGAGCCGCGCCGACGCCACCGACCCCGACCTGGTGGCCCGGCTCGCCTCGGCGACCGGCATCTTCATGACGGGCGGCAACCAGCTCAAGCTGTCCGCGATCATCTGCGGCACCCCGCTCGGTGACGCGATCGTGGAGGCTCACCAACGGGGTGTCGTGGTCGCCGGCACATCGGCAGGCGCCAGCATCCAGTCGTCGCACATGGTCGCCTTCGGCGTGGGCGGGTCGACCCCAAAGCAGCGGATGACCCAGGTGGCCGCCGGCCTCGGGCTGGTCCAGTCGACCGTGATCGACCAGCACTTCGACCAGCGCAACCGCTACGGTCGGCTGCTGATGATCGTCAGCCAGTCGCCGCAGCTCCTCGGCATCGGAATCGACGAGGACACCGCCGCCATCGTGACGTTCGAGGGCGGCCGTGAGCTGCTACGCGTGGCCGGTCGCGGGGCCGTGACGATCTTCGATGGATCACACATGGTGACCAACGCCTACGAGGCCAAGCGTTCGTCGCCCTTGCTCGCCAGCGGCGTCGTACTCCACATCCTGCCCGCGGGCCAGGCGTTCGACCTGACCAACCGGCAGCTGGTGCCCTATGCACTTGAGGTGGCGCCCGAGGACGCCGCCGAGATCGCCGAGGCCCAGCAAGACATGCGACAGCTCGCCCGTGACATTGCGGCAGCGGACCGGTCGCCGCAGGCGCTTCGGGCACGACTCGCCCGCAAGCGCCCGTCTGCCCGTACGTCCCCCACCTCCCCGGACGGAGACAACGCATGAGCGAGCGCCCCACACCCGACCTGCGGATCGTCGAGACCCGCGTCTACCGCGGCGCCAACGTGTGGTCCTACGACAAGGCCATCCACCTGGTCGTCGACCTCGGCTCGCTCGAGCAGTTCCCGACCAACACCCTGCCGGGGTTCACCGACGAGCTCCTTTCCAAGCTGCCCGGGCTGCGCGAGCACTCCTGCTCCCGCGGTCGCCGTGGCGGCTTCGTCGAGCGGCTCAACGAGGGCACCTGGCTGGGCCACGTCGCCGAGCACGTCGCGCTCTCGCTCCAGCAGGTCGTCGGCCACGACATCCGCCGCGGCAAGACCCGCCAGGTCAAGGGCCAGACCGGTGTCTACAACGTCGTCTACGGCTACGTCGACGAGCAGGTGGGGCTGCTGTCCGGCAAGCTCGCCGTACGACTGGTCAACCACCTCGTCCAGGGCGACCCCGACCTCGACTGGGAGTCCGAGCTCGAGAACTTCATCCTCAAGGCCGAGCGGTCGGCGTTCGGCCCGTCGACGCAGGCGATCCTCGACGAGGCCGTGTCGCGCGACATTCCGTGGATCCGTCTCAACCCGCACTCGCTGGTGCAGCTCGGCCAGGGCGTCCACGCCAAGCGCATCCGCGCCACGATGACCTCCAACACGTCGTCGATCGCGGTCGACGTCGCCTCCGACAAGGATCTCACCACCAAGCTGCTGGGCGCGGCCGGTCTCCCGGTGCCCAAGCAGGACTCCGTGCGTACGGCGGACCAGGCCGTCACGGTCGCCCGCCGGATCGGCTGGCCGGTCGTGGTCAAGCCGCTCGACGGCAACCACGGTCGCGGCGTCTGCCTGAACCTGACGAGCGACCACGACGTACGCGAGGCGTTCGAGATCGCCAAGGATCAGTCGCGTCGCGGCTCCGTGATCGTCGAGTCGTTCGTGACCGGCAAGGACTACCGCTGCCTGATCATCAACGGCCGCATGGAGGCGATTGCCGAGCGAGTTCCCGCCCACGTCATCGGCGACGGCACCGCCACGGTCGAGCAGCTGGTCGAGCTGACCAACGCCGACCCGCGGCGCGGTGTCGGTCACGAGAAGGTGCTCACCCGCATCAAGGTCGACGACGCCGCGATCGAGGTGCTCGTCGGCCAGGGGCACAAGCTGGACTCGGTTCCCGACCGGGGCGAGATGGTCAAGCTCGCGCTGACCGGCAACATGTCGACCGGCGGCATCTCCATCGACCGCACGTTCGAGGCGCACCCCGAGAACATCGAGATCGCCGAGGAAGCCGCGCGGATGATCGGCCTCGACATCGCCGGCATCGACTTCATCTGTCCCGACATCACCGAGCCCGTGCGTGAGACCGGCGGCGCGATCTGCGAGGTCAACGCCGCCCCGGGCTTCCGGATGCACACGCACCCGACCATCGGTGAGCCGCAGTTCATCTCCAAGCCGGTCGTCGACATGCTCTTCCCGCCGGGCGCCCAGAGCCGGATCCCGATCGTGGCCGTCACCGGCACCAATGGCAAGACCACCACCAGCCGGATGATCAGCCACATCTTCAAAGGCATGGGCCGGAAGGTCGGCATGACCTCGACAGACGGTGTCGTGATCGACGAGCGGCTGATCATCAAGGCCGATGCCTCCGGTCCGCGCAGCGCGCGGATGGTCCTCCAGAACCCCCGCGTCGACTTCGCGGTCTTCGAGGTCGCTCGTGGCGGCATCCTGCGCGAGGGTCTCGGCTATGAGCGCAACGACGTTGCCGTCGTACTCAACGTGCAGCCCGACCACCTCGGCCTCCGTGGCATCGACACCATCGAGCAGCTCGCCGACGTGAAGGCCGTGCTGGTCGAGGCGGTGCCGCGCGACGGGCATGCCGTGCTCAATGCGGACGACCCGCTGGTGCGCGAGATGCGCCGGCGGTGCTCGGGCCAGGTCGTGTGGTTCTCCATGGAGGAGCCGGGCTCCGAGGTGCGCGAGATGATCGAGGCGCACTGCCGCCGCGGCGGGAAGGCGCTCGTGCTCAACCCGTCCGACCGCGGCGAGATGATCGTCGTCAAGCACGGCCGCCGCGAGATGCAGCTGGCGTGGACGCACCTGCTGCCCGCGACGTTCAGTGGCCGGGCCCGGATGAACGTGCAGAACGCACTCGGCGCTGCTGCTGCGGCCTTCGCTGCCGGTGCACCGCTGCACGACATCCGTCAGGGCCTGCGCACCTTCTCGACCAACTACTACTTGTCCCCCGGGCGCCTCAACGAGGTCGAGGTCAGCGGCGTCAACGTGATCGTCGACTACTGCCACAACGCCCCCGGCATGAAGGCGCTCGGCGACTTCGTCGACCGCCTCGGCGAGTCGCTCGAGTCCTCGCACGACCTGGCCCGCCCCTCCCGCATCGGCATCATCGCCACGGCCGGCGACCGGCGCGACGAGGACATGACCGAGCTCGGCACCATCGCCGCCCAGCACTTCGACGTGGTCATCGTCCGTGAGGACGAGGCGCTGCGCGGTCGCAAGCGCGGCGACATCGCTGCCCTGGTCACCGAGGGCGTCAAGGCCGCCATGGCCGAGGGCAGCCGCTGCAAGCAGGTGGAGACGGTGCTCGACGAGATCAAGGCCGTACGCCGCGCGATGAGCCGCGCCAACAAGGGCGACCTGGTCGTCGTCTGCGTCGACAAGCACGGCCAGGTGATGTCGGAGCTGGAGAACTGGTCGAAGACCGCCCAGGCCGGGTCGGGCGCCTCCGACGAGAACCCCACCGCCGACCCCGACTACGTCCCCGCTGGAAACGATGCGTGAAGCCGTCGGGGGCGGGCACGGTGCGGCGCACCGGCACCTGCGTGCCCAGCCCTGCTGGGACCTGTACGACTTCTCAGAGGGTTGAGGGTTCGAGATCGGCCCGCTCGACGCACCGCTCGTCCGACGCGACGAGGCCGACGTACGCTACGTCGACCTCTACACCACCGGGCAGCTGAGGCATCGCTACGTCGACAACCCGGACGTCATCAACGACGAGATCCAGGACGTCGACTTCTCACTCATCGAGGACGACGGCACGACGCACACGCTCGGCGAGGCACTCGCCCCGGCGGCCCGTACGCCTGGGGCATCGCGTCCCACGTCATCGAGCACATCCCCGACCTGGTCGGCTGGCTGGCCCAGCTGGCCGACGTGGTCGCCGACGACGGCGTGCTGGTGCTCGCCGTACCCGACAAGGGCTACGGCTTCGATGCCCACCGGCCGCTGACGACGGTCGGCCAGATCCTGGCCGCGCACGAAGAGGGCCATACCCGGCCTGGTGTGCGATCGGTGTAGGACGCCAACAGCACTGCCATCGTCGTTCAACACGGCGCACCTGTGGAACGGCGACCGGCCGCCCGGCTATGCCGCCCGCGGCTACGACGAGGCCTACGTGCGGAGCAGGCTCGAGATGACGCGGCGAGGCGACTACGTCGACAGCCACGTCTGGGTGCTCACGCCCGACTCGCTGGTCGAGCAGCTGCACGAGCTGCGCAAACTCGGCCTCATCGAGTGGTACGTCGACCGGCTGGTGCCGACGGCTCCCAACGAGCTGGAGTTCCGTGAGCGCCTGCGACGCATCCCGCGTGGCGCCGATCTCCGCGCCGACATCCCCGACGAGGTCCCGCTCCCCCCACGACATGCCCGGCTGGCTGCACGACGAGCACGCCACTCGCGCGGCGCTCGCCAGGGCCGAGCGCGACGAGGCCCTGCGCCGGCTCGAGCCGATGCAGAGCGAGCTGCGCCGGGTGCGCCGCGCTGCGTCCGGCTCGGGTCGTGCGGCGACTCATACGTCGTTAGACCGCCGTCGCGACGCGCACCTTCGCGGCCAGCGCTTCCGGGCTGTCGGCGGTGCCGCCGTGCTCGGTGATCCAGTCGTAGCACTCCTGCCGCTCGGCGTGGCACATCAACCCGACCACGTCGCCCGGCTCGGCCTGCGCGACCATCGCGGCCAAGCACTCGACCTCGGTCGGCCAGGACTCGATCTCGGTCACACCGACCCGGGCGGCGCCGGTGCGAAGCAGACCGTCGAGCTCCTCGGTGCTGCGGCCCCGGAGGTAGCGCTCCTTGTGCCCGATGACCGCCACGTCGCTGTCCCGGGCGCCGATCTCGCCGAGCATCTCGATCAGGTCGTCGGTGCGGTCACCCACCGCGCCGAGCCCGAGGATGAGCCGGCGACCGGAACCTCGGACGCCGTTCATGATCTCGAGCATCGCCTCGAGGCTGGCCTCGTTGTGGGCGAGGTCCATGACCACGGACACGACACCGCCCGTCACGGGGACGGTGAAGAAGTTCATCCGGCCCGGGTTGTGCTCGGCGTCGGGACGGAAGGTCCGGAGCCCCTCGACGACGACGTCACGCGGGATGCCGATCGCCAGCGACGCCGACGCCGCGGCCAGCGAGTTCTCGACATTGAAGCGCGAGAGACCAGCAAGGGTCATCGGCACGTCGACCAGCTCGATCAGCGGGTCGGGGTCGGCGCCGGGCCGCAGCACGCACAGCCAGCCGTCGATCACGGTCGTCGCCCGGCCGCCGTCGTTAAGCACCTCGCGTACGCCGGGCGAGTCGGGGTCGCGGGAGAACACCCACGGCGTGGCCACGATCACCGACCTCATCGCATAGACCCGTGGGTCGTCGGCGTTGAGCACGGCCCAGCCCTGCTTGCGGGTGATGCGCGGCACGACGGCCTTGACCTCGGCGAGCTGGTCGACGGTGTCGATGCCCTGGAGACCCAGGTGGTCGGCGGTCACGTTGGTGACCACGGAGACGTCGTTGCGGGTGAGGCCGATGCCCTTCAGCAGGATGCCACCGCGTGCGGTCTCGGTGACCGCGAGCTGCACGTTCTCGTGCGCCAGGACCCGCCCCGCACCACTCGGGCCGGAGTAGTCACCGGCCTCGATCAGCTCGCCGTCGACGTAGATGCCGTCGGTGTTCGACCAGCCGACGAGCATCCCGTTGGTCCGCGCGATGTGCGCGATCATCCGGCTTGTCGTGGTCTTGCCATTGGTGCCGGTCACCGCGACCACGGGCACCCGCGGGGTGATCGTGTGCGGCGCCGCGCCACGAGGCGACTCCGCCACCCGGACCGCCGCCTCGCTGACCACGGCATCGAGGTCGCTGCTGGGCAGGTGGTCGATCACGTCGGCGACGGCCAGGCCCATCGCCTGGGCACGGTCCCGGTTGCGCCACGGGAACGCCACGACGACCTGGTTTGCGTCACTGGTCGATCGCACGCGTACGGCGAGCCGCGCCGTACCCGACTCGGCAGCGATGGCCCGCACCAGCCGCTCGACGGCACGCAGTGCGAACCGTTGCCGGAACCCCGTCTCGGGCTCCCCCGGCCGGGCGTTCTTGAGGCCGATGCGGCGCGCGAACCGGATGGCCCGGTCGGTGGGGGCGGTGGCGATCGCACCGATGTCGAGGGTCAGCTTGATCGCGGCCCTCGGGAAGTAGAGGTTTGGCCCCTCCAGGACGCGGAGTTCGACGAGTGAGGTCACGGCCGCACGCTATCGAGATCCGCCCGGTGATGCGCGCAGCGGTGCCTGCCGACTGCCAGCCACCGCGATACAGCGCGGACTGACGCCTCCCAGACCGATGCGAGGAGCCGCCGCTCAGAGTCCCATCGCGTGGAAGCCACCGTCGACGTGCACGATCTCGCCGGTGGTGGCGGGGAAGAAGTCCGACAGCAGGGCGCAGACGGCCTTGGCGGTGGGCTCGTGGTCGGACTCGTTCCAGCCGAGGGGGGCGCGGTCCTTCCATGCCGACTCGAGGTCCTCGAAGCCCGGGATCGCCTTGGCGGCCAGGGTCTTGAGCGGGCCGGCCGCGACGAGGTTGCAGCGGATGCCGTCAGGGCCCAGGTCGCGGGCGAGGTAGCGCGAGGTCGACTCGAGGGCAGCCTTGGCCACGCCCATCCAGTCGTACGCCGGCCATGCGTTGGTCGCGTCGAACGTCAACCCGACGATCGAGCCACCGGAAGACATCAGCGGGCGAGAGGCCACTGCCAGCGACTTCAAAGAGTACGCCGAGACTTGGAGCGCCTGCGCGACGTCGTCCCACGGGCCCTCGAGGAACTTGCCGCCGAGCAGCGTCGCGGGGTTGCCGTAGGCGATCGAGTGCACAACCCCGTCGAGGCCGTCGACGTGCTCGCGTACGGCGTCGGCCAGGCCGTCCAGGTGCGCCTGGTCGGTGACGTCGAGCTCGATCACCGGCGGCTCGGTCGGCAGCCGCTTGGCGATGCGCTTGGTGATGTTGAGGGCGCGGCCGAAGTTGGAGATGAGCACCGTCGCGCCCTGCTCCTGGGCGACCTTCGCGGTGGCGAAGCCGATGGAGGAATCCATCGTCACGCCGGCCACGAGGATGCGCTTTCCGTCGAGGATTCCCATGTCAGTGCCCCATTCCGAGTCCACCGTCGACCGGAATGACCGCCCCGGTGACGTACGCCGCGCCGTCGGAGGCGAGCCACGCAACCGCGGACGCAACTTCGTCCGGAGTGGCGTAGCGCCCCAACGGCACCTGGTCCTTGATCTTCTTCTTCTGGTCGTCGGTGAGCACCGAGGTCATGTCGGTCTCGACGAAGCCGGGAGACACGACGTTGGCCGTGATCGAGCGGCTGCCGAGCTCACGCGCCAGCGACCGGGCCATGCCCACGAGTCCGGACTTGGAGGCGGCGTAGTTGACCTGGCCGGCGGAGCCGAGCAGGCCGACCACCGAGGAGATGAAGATGATGCGGCCCCGGCGCAGCCGGAGCATGCCCTTGGAGGCCCGCCTGGCCAGCCGGAAGGAGCCGGTGAGGTTGGTGGCGATGACGCTGTCCCAGTCGTCGTCGGACATCCGCAGCACCAGGGTGTCGGCGGTGATGCCGGCGTTGGCGACGAGCACCTCGACTGGCCCGTGCGCCTCCTCGATCTGGGCGAACGCGGCGTCGACGGCGGCCTGGTCGGTGATGTCGCAGCGCAGGTCGAGAGCGCCGTCGGGCGCTCCCCCGCTGCGCGTCGTCACCGCGACCTTGTCGCCGCCCGCGATGAACGCTTCGGCGATGGCACGACCGATGCCCCGGTTGCCACCGGTGACCAGGACGGAACGAGGTTCACTCACGGGCACCGACGCTAGCCATTACCGCGGGGTACGCCGATTCGGCCTTGGATCTCGAGACGGGTCCCTCAACTCCTCGCTTCGCTCGGATCTGAGCCGAGCCCTCCTCAATCTCCCGCCCTGGTCTTGGCCCTTGCACGCTCGGCCCAAGGGGCGTGATCATTCGTCCTCGAGACGGAAGCCGACCTTCATGCCGACCTGGTAGTGCTCCACGACGCCGTCCTTGGCCTGGCCACGGATCTGGGTGACCTCGAACCAGTCGATGTGGCGAAGCGTCTGCCCGGCTCGGGCGATGCCGTTCTCGATTGCCTGGTCGATGCCGTCGGGAGAGGTGCCGACGATCTCGCTGACTCGGTACGTGCGATTGGACATGGGGGCTCCCTGATGGCTCGGGCTGGGTCTGCATGGTAGCGACGTACAGTGGTGAGCATGGCTCGCCGGCATGCCCACGACGATGCAGCAGCGGTCCGGATCACGACCGCCGCCGAGAGTCGCGAGGCCGACATCTCTGCTCGTCAGCGTCGCTACGTGATCTCCATGAGCATCCGCACCCTGTGCTTCATCGGAGCGATCCTCGTCGGCCCGGGCTGGCTGCGCTGGGTGCTCGTCGCCGGGGCCCTCCTGCTTCCCTACATCGCCGTGGTGATGGCCAACGTCGCCGCGCCTCGATCCGACGACTTCGCGCTGCGCCAGGACCTCTCGCGCAACGCCCTTCCCGCAAGCCCCACAGAGCCTTCCGGGACGCCTCCGGCAACCCCCGGTTCGGGGCCCGACTCGCCCGGGCGACATGGCCCGTGATGAGTTGGAAAATGCTTTGCGTCGTGCAATGATCGACGAGACGAGTTCAGCATCCCCCGTCTGAATTCGTTGTGGTGCCGGACAGCTTCCCCCGTGGCTGTCCGGCACCTCTTATTTCCCCCGGACCCGACCCCGCGAGGAGCCATGGACCAGCCCGTCGAGCCGCCCGTCTGCTCGGCCAAGGGCTGCACCGCGCCGGCCGTCTGGGATCTCCAGTGGAACAACCCCAAGATCCACACGCCCGACCGTCGCAAGATCTGGCTGGCGTGCGGCGATCACCGCGAGAGTCTCTCGCAGTTCCTCGGGGCCCGGCAGTTCCTGCGTGACGTGGTGCCGCACCAGGACTGAGGCATACGCCGCAGCGAGCTGCGGTCAGCCCCCGATGGCCGACATCGGGCGGGTCGGCTGGAGGAAGCTCGGGTCGTCGATGCCGTGTCCGGCGAGCTTGCCGCGCATCGCGATCACCCAGCGCTCGGCGATCTCCTCGTCGCTGGCGCCGGAGCGCAGCGCCGTACGCAGGTCGGACTCGCTGCGCGCGAAGAGGCAGTTGCGGACCTGGCCATCGGCGGTCAGCCGCACCCGGTCGCAGTCACCGCAGAACGGCCGCGTGACCGAGGCGATGATGCCGACGGTCGCCGGGCCGCCGTCGACGCTGAACAGCTCGGCCGGGGCGCTGCCCCGCGGCTCCTCGGCAGGCGTGAGCTCGAACTCCCGCTCGAGCCGCTCCAGGATCTCGTCGGCGGTCACCATCTCGGTGCGCGACCAGTCGTGCTGGGCGTCGAGAGGCATCTGCTCGATGAAGCGGAGGTGGTAGCCCCCGTCGATCGACCAGCGCAGCAGCTCGGCCGCCTGGTCGTCGTTGACGCCGCGCAGCAGGACGGCGTTGATCTTGACCGGGCCGAGCCCGGCGTCGCGGGCGGCCTCCAGACCGGCGACCACGTCGTGCAGCCGGTTGCGCCGGGTGATCTGCTCGAAGGTGTCGGCCCGGACCGTGTCGAGGCTGACGTTGACCCGGTCGAGACCGGCGTCGGCCAGCGTCTGAGCGGTGCGCGCCAGGCCGAGTGCGTTGGTGGTCAGCGACGTCTCGACGCCACCCAGCTGGTGCGTGCGCCGGATGATGTCGGGCAGGCCGCGGCGCAGCAGCGGCTCGCCGCCGGTGAAACGCACCTCGAGGACTCCGAGCTGCTGCACGCCGATGGTGACCAGCCGGACGACCTCGTCGTCGGTCAGCGTCTGCTCGGTCGGCATCCAGTCAAGCCCCTCGGCCGGCATGCAGTAGGAACAGCGCAGGTTGCACCGGTCGGTCAGGGACACGCGCAGGTCCGTGGCCACCCGGCCGAAGAGGTCTTCCAGTGCGTGAGTCACACGCCCATCCTAGGTGCTGGCCCCAGCCGCCCTGACCGGACGACCAGCACGCAGATAACCTCGTGCGGTGCGACGCCTACGGTTCCTGCTCAGTCGCCGGTGGGTGATCTTCTTCGTCGTCGTCATCGCACTGGCCTGGGTGGCCTGGCGCCTCGGTGAGTGGCAGTTCCACCGGCTGGAGGACCGCAAGCAACGCAACGCGATCATCGAGCGCAACGAGGCCCTGCCGCCGGCGCCCGTGACCGACGTACTCGCTGTCGGCGACGACGTCTCCGACCAGAAGCAGTGGCGGGTCGTGGAGGCCACCGGCACCTACGACCCCGACGACACCGTCATCGTGCGCTACCGCACCCGCGAGGGCACGTCGGGGGTCGACCTGGTGGTGCCCCTGGTGCTCTCCGACGGTACCGCGCTGCTCGTCGACCGCGGCTGGGTCGCCACCGAGACCCGGGGCAGCACGCCGGACGACCTTCCCGAGCCGCCACCTGGCGAGGTGACGGTCACGGGGTGGGCCCGCCAGGACGCGACCGGCGACAGCACCGATGTCACCGATCTGTCGACGCGATCCATCTCCAGCGAACGTATCGGCGAAGCGCTCGACCGGCCCGTGCTCGGTGGCTTCGTCGACCTCAGGAGCGAGTCGCCCGCCGCCGAGACCCCGCTGGCCGCTGCGGAGCTGCCCGAGCTCGACAACGGACCACACTTCTTCTACGGGCTCCAGTGGTGGTTCTTCGGCCTGCTCGCGGTGTTCGGCTTCTTCTATCTCATGTACGACGAGTGGCGGGGCGTGCGACCGAAGCGGCGTGGCACCGCCGACCCGGAAGACGACTCAGAGGGAGCGCAGCATCCCGCCGTCGACCGGGAGCATCACGCCCGTCAGGAATGACGCGGCCGGAGACAGCAGGAACGCCGCGACCCGGCCGAACTCCCCGGGGTCGCCGTAACGACCCATCGGGATGGTGCGGATCGCCGCCTCGCGCGCGGCCTCCTGGTCACCCGTCGACGCGTCGAGCTCGGCCACGCGTTCGGTGCCGATGCGTCCGGGCAGCAGCCCGTTGACCCGGACCCCCTTCGGGCCCAGCTCGTCGGCCAGCGTCTTCGCGACCATGGCCAGCCCAGGACGCAGTCCGTTGGAGATGGCCATGTCGGCCAACGGCATCCGCACGCTCGACGACAGCACCAGCGCCAGCGCCCCACCGGCAGGCAGCTCCCTGCCGACCTCGCGGGACAGCCGCACCGCCCCCAGGAACACCGACCCGAACGCAGTCACCCACTGGTCGTCGGTGATCTCGGTGACCGGCCCCTTGGGCGGCCCGCCCACGCTGATCATCGCCCCGTCGAGTCGACCCCAGGCCTCGTGCGCGGCAGCCATCAGGGTGGCGGGTGCCTCGGGGTCGGCGTTGTCGGCCACGACGGTGACGACGGCCTCCCCCAGCTCGCCCTTCGCGGCGGCGAGGGACTCCTCGCTGCGGCCGGACAGCACGACCCGCGCACCCTCGGCCACCAGGCACTCGGCGGTCGCCCGGCCGAGCCCGCGGGCTCCGCCGGTGACGATGAAGACGCGGTCACGGAGTTCGAGATCCATGACCGGCAGGCTACTCGCGCAGAAAGGGGCGGACTCGTCGAGTCCGCCCCGCTGTGAGCCGTGCCCGCGCTACTTGAGCCAGCCGTTCCGCTGCACCACGGGCAGCCGCTCCCAGACCCGGCCGAGTCCGAACGTCCGCCCGGCGCCGGCAGCGGCCAGCAGGACCAGGACCAGCTGCTCCGCGAGTCACTGACCAATGTCACCCGGCATGCGCACGCCACGAGCGTCGAGGTCGTGGTCACCGCCACGGGCGAGCACGTCGCGGTCGACGTCATCGACAACGGCGTCGGGATCGGCTCGTCCACCCGTCGCAGCGGCCTCACCAACCTTCGCCAGCGCGCCAAGAAGCGCGGCGGGACCCTCACGGTGCCCGAGCACGACGGCACCCATCTGCGCTGGACCGTGCCCCTTCCGGGCAGCTGAGGGATCAGTTCCCCTTGGCCACCGTCAACAGCACGACGGAGTCCTCGACGGCTTCGAGCGCGTGCCGCGAGTCGGGAACGGTCATCAGGTCGCCGGGCGACCCGTTCCACCTGGTCTCACCCGCCACGAGGGTGACACGGCCGTGCAGCACCTGGACGGTGGCTTCGCCCGGGTTCTCGTGCTCGTCCAGGTTCGAGCCCGCACGGAGCGCGATCAGGGTCTGGCGGAGGACGTGCTCGTGTCCTCCGTAGATCGTGTGGGCGCTGCGACCGCTCGGCGCTGTCGAAGCCGTCTCCAGGTGGTGACGCGCCAAGGCTGTCAGGGACTCTTTCTGCATGGTTTCTCCTCTTTGCGGGATGGACAGGGGTGGCCGGCGTAGTCAGGCCGGGGACGCGCTCGTCGACGGATCGAGCAGGAAGCTCGGCGACCTGGTGTGGGCTTCGTCGACGACCGTCCAGCCGGTGGCCCCCAGCGTGACGACCGAGACCGGGAACATCCACAGGTCCTCCCGCTCGACATGGACATCAAGGTCCTCGATGAGGTGCCTCACTTGCGCAGCGAAGTCCGAAGAGTCAGGGTCGACCACAGCGACGGCTGCCGCGAGGCCGCGGTGCTCGCCCGGGTCGATTTGAGTGTGCCACACGGGACCGGTTCCGGACCCGGGCCGATCCGACCTCGGGCTCAGTCGGCATCTTCGCTGCTCCGCCCGCCTACCCCGGCAACCGCGCACGTTGCGTGCTGGAGACCCCCGCATCAAGGACTGGTGCGGCCTGGCCACCCGCTGCGACAAGCTCGCCATCACCACCCGCGGAGGCTAGGTCCTCCGCGCCATCCTGATGTGGCTGAACTGGAGAGACAGTCCTAGCTAGGGGCTGACTTCCTCGAGCCCGCCGCGCGAGAACTGCGTGCGGTACAGGTCGGCGTACAGACCGCCCGACGCCAGCAGCTCCTCATGCGAACCGCGCTGCACCACCCGACCGTCGTCGAGCACCAGGATCAGGTCGGCGTTGCGCACGGTCGAGAGTCGGTGGGCGATGACGAGCGACGTACGGTGCTCGAGAGCTGCGTCGAGAGCCCGCTGGACGGCGGCCTCCGACTCACTGTCGAGGTGCGCGGTCGCCTCGTCGAGTACGACGATCGCCGGCGCCTTGAGCAACAACCGCGCGATCGCGAGCCGCTGGCGCTCTCCACCGGAGAGCCGGTAGCCGCGGTCGCCGACCACGGTGTCGAGGCCATCGGGCAGGGCGCGCACCAGGGAGGCGATCTGGGCCGCCTCGAGGGCCGCCCAGACCTGCCGGTCGTCGGCGTCGGGCCGGGCGTAGAGCAGGTTGGTGCGGATGGTGTCGTGGAACATGTGGGCGTCCTGCGTCACGTAGCCCACGACGTCCTCGAGCGACTCCAGCGTGACCTCGCGGACGTCGCGACCGCCCACCCGGACGGTGCCGGACGTGGGGTCGTAGAGGCGCGCCACCAGGTGGGTGACCGTGGTCTTGCCGGCACCGGAGGGTCCGACGAGGGCGACCATCTGGCCGGGCTCGGCTGCGAACGAGACTCCGCGGAGCACCTCGCCCGTGTCGTTGGACGGCTTGCGCGCGACCGACTCGAGCGACGCGAGCGAGATGTCGTCGGCACGCGGGTAGTGGAAGGAGACGTCGTCGAACTCCAGCCGGGCGGACCCGACCGGCAGGTCGATGGCGTCGGCCCGCTCCTCGATCAGCGAGGGCAGGTCGAGCACCTCGAAGACCCGGTCGAAGCTGACCAGCGCGGTCATCACGTCGATGCGGACGTTGGACAGGCTCTGCAACGGGCCGAGCAGGCGCAGCAGCAGCGTGCCGAGCGCCAGCACCGTGCCGATGGTCAGCGCGTCGCTGATGACCAGGTGCCCGCCCACGCCGTACACGAGGGCGGTCGCAAGAGCAGGCACGAGCAGCATCGCGGCCACGAAGACCCGGGTGATCAGGGAGATCCGGATCCCGAGGTCGCGGACGTGCGCGGCCTTGCCGGCGAACAGTCGGTCCTCGACATCGCGCCGGCCGAACAACTTCAGCAGCATTGCGCCTCCGACGTTGAACCGCTCGGTCATCGCGTTGCCCATGTCGGCGTTGCCATCCATCTGCTCACGGGTCAGACCGGCCAGCCGGCCGCTGACCCAGCGCGAGGTCAGGAGCAGGATCGGGAAGAGCAGCAGGCACAGGAGCGTGACCTGCCAGCTCAGCGCCAGCATCGCGATGCCGACGACGACCACGGAGATCATGCTGGAGACCGTGGTCGAGAGCGTCGAGGTGAACGCACGCTGGGCGCCGATGACGTCGTTGTTGAGGCGGGAGACGAGCGCGCCGGTCTGGGTGCGGGTAAAGAACGCGAGCGACTGACGCTGCACGTGTCCGAAGACCTGGGTGCGGAGGTCGAAGATCAGGCCCTCACCGATGCGCGAGGAGAACCAGCCACCGATGACCGAGAGCACGGCTCCGATCACGGCCACGACTGCCATGCCCAGAGCCAGCCAGGTGACGAGCGAGCCGTCCTTGCCGACGATGCCGTCGTCGACTAGCCGCTGCACGAGCAGCGGGGTCACCACGACCAGGCAGGCGTCGACCACCGTGATCGCCAGGAAGACCGCGATCAGAGCACGGTGTGGACGCGCGAAGCCCAGCACACGGCGTACGGTCCTGCGGTCGATACGACCCTGGTCGACGTTGCGGTCCGTGCGCATGTGCCGCCACGCCGGACCCATCCCTGAACTCAATGACATGTGTCGTCCTTCCGCCTCTTGGGCGAACGCAGTCGACGGACGGGTTGTTCCCTGGGCGTGTCTGCCGACTCTCGGCGGTCGCGAGCGTCGTCCTGCGGAGTGCATCGCAAGGCGGAGGAGGGAGGCGATGCGCCAGCATCGACGACCGACGACAACGCAGCGAGGTGCCCGCAGGGCGGCGCGCAGCAGGCCACGGAGTTGGAGACACGCCCTTAAGCGAGGCTGACCAGGTCGGCGTAGTCGTCGTTCCAGAGGTCCTCGTCGCCGTCGGGCAGGAGCAGCACCCGGTCGGGCTCGAGAGCGCGTACGGCGCCCTCGTCGTGGGTGACCAGGATGATCGCGCCCTCGTAGGTGCGGATCGCGGCCAGCACCTCCTCGCGAGAGGCGGGGTCGAGGTTGTTGGTGGGCTCGTCGAGCAGCAGCACGTTGGCGCTCGAGACCACCAGGCTGGCCAGGGCCAGGCGGGTCTTCTCACCGCCCGAGAGCACCGAGGCCGACTTGTGGGCGTCGTCGCCGGAGAAGAGGAACGAGCCCAGCACACTGCGGGTCTCGCTGTCGGTGAGCTGCGGCGCCGCAGACTGCATGTTCTCGAGCACCGTGCGGCTGGTGTCGAGAGTCTCGTGCTCCTGCGCGTAGTAGCCCAGCTTGAGCCCGTGACCGGCCACCACCTGGCCGGTGTCGGGCTGGTCGACGCCGGCGAGGATCCGCAGCATCGTGGTCTTGCCAGCACCGTTGAGGCCGAGGATCACCACGCGGGAGCCCTTGTCGATGGCCAGGTCGACGTCGGTGAAGACCTCGAGCGAGCCGTAGGACTTGGACAGCTCCTCGGCGGTGATCGGGGTCTTGCCGCACGGCGCGGGCGCGGGGAACTTGATCCGGGCGACCTTGTCGGCTGCGCGCTCGCCCTCCAGGCCGGCCATCATCTTCTCGGCACGCTTGAGCATCGACTGCGCGGCGACGGCCTTGCTGGCCTTGGCGCGCATCTTGTTGGCCTGGTCGGTGAGCGTCTTGGCCTTCGACTCGGCGTTGGAGCGCTCGCGCTTGCGGCGTCGCTCGTCGGTCTCGCGCTGGGTGAGGTAGGCCTTCCAGCCCATGTTGTAGACGTCGATCACGCCGCGGTTGGCATCGAGGTGGAGCACCTTGTTGACGGTGGTCTCGAGTAGGGCATTGTCGTGGCTGATCACGATCAGGCCGCCGCGGTGCGCCCGGAGAAACTCCCGCAACCAGACGATCGAGTCGGCGTCGAGGTGGTTGGTGGGCTCGTCGAGCAGCAGCGTCTCGGCGCCGGAGAACAGGATCCGGGCCAGCTCGACGCGGCGTCGCTGTCCACCGGACAGGGTCTTCAGCTGCTGCGCGAGCACCCGCTCCTCGATGCCGAGGCTCTGCGCGATCTGGGCGGCCTCCGACTCGGCGGCGTAGCCACCACCAGCGTGCAGCTCGGTGTCGGCACGCGTGTAGCGACGCATCGCACGCTCGCTCACCTTCACATCGTCGCTGGCCATCTCGGCCTCGGCCTCACGCATCCGTCGTACGACGTCGTCGAGGCCGCGGGCCGACAGGATGCGGTCGCGGGCCAGCACCTCGGGGTCGCCGATCCGCGGGTCCTGGGGCAGGTAGCCGACCTCGCCGATGGCGTGCACGGAACCCGACGCCGGCTGGGCCTCGCCGGCGAGGATCTTGGTCAGGGTGGTCTTGCCGGCGCCGTTGCGGCCGACTAGGCCGACCTTGTCGCCGGGAGCCACGCGGAAGGACACGCCCTCCATCAGGAGACGTGCACCTGCGCGCACCTCGAGTTGTTGGGCGGTGATCATCAGGATGGTTAGTGTACGGAGCGGTAGCGGCCGACGACGACTCGGCGGCCGGACAGCAGGAAGGACGCGACGATGCGCTTCAGCCCCAAGGCCCGCCTCGACACCAGCCGTGTCGGCGATGCCGGCAGTGGCGGCGCCCGTGGCGGGGGTCCGATGCGCATCCCGCTGCCCGGCGGCGCCAAGGCAGGCGGCGGCATCGGCACGCTCCTCGTCATCGTGCTGATCTTCGTGCTCAACCAGTGCATGGGTGGCGGCGGCACGGGTCTGCCCACCGGAGGCGGTCAGGCGCAGGGCGGCACCGACACCGGCCGGATGGTCGACTCCGAGCGCTACGCCAACTGCAAGACCGGTGCCGACGCCGAGACCGACGAGGACTGCGCCCGCGTCGGCGTCGAGAACTCGCTGTTCAACTACTGGGGCGACGAGGCACCGAAGCTCGGCGCCGAGTTCGTGCCCGCGCAGATGATGACCTTCAGCGGCGCGGTCAGCACCGGCTGCGGCCAGGCCACCAGCCAGGTCGGGCCGTTCTACTGCCCGCCCGACCAGACGATCTACCTCGACACGACGTTCTTCCAGGACGTGCTCGAGGGCCAGCTCGATGGGCAGGGCGGCGAGTTCGTCGAGCCCTACGTCATCGGCCACGAGTACGGCCACCACATCCAGAACCTGCTCGGCATCATGGGCCAGGTGCAGACCCAGAAGGGTCCCGAGTCCGACGCCGTCCGCCTCGAGCTCCAGGCCGACTGCTTCGCCGGCGTGTGGACGAAGGCGGCCACCGGCACGACCGACAAGTCGGGCGTCGAGATCTTCGCCGAGGTCAACCAACAGGACATCACCGAGGCCCTCGACTCCGCGAAGGCGGTCGGCGACGACCGCATCCAGCAGCGTTCGGGTGGCGGGGTCGACCCCGACGGGTGGACGCACGGCTCGGCCGAGCAGCGGATGAAGTGGTTCTCCGCCGGCTACGACTCGGGCGACCCCAACTCCTGCGACACGTTCAGCGCCACCACGCTCTGACGCGCTATTCGAGCAGCGCCTCGATATGCGGGACGAGGCGCTGGAGCGAGCGAAGGTACGGCGCGACGCTGGGGTGCTTGAGCTTGCCGGCTAGCGCTCCCTCACCGGGAGCGACGCGGGCCAGTGCCCACTCCGCCCGGCTCAGCGCCGTGTAGACAGCGGTGACGCGGGCGCCCAGCAGCACGTCCTCGGGGTCGGCGAAAGCACGAGGCAGGCCGATCAGGTAGGCGTCGAGCAGCGGCTCGAGAGCCTCACGTGAAGTGAGCGCCAGGTAGCCGAGGTCCCCGCCGACATGACCGAGTCCGAGGGTGGCCCAGTCGATCGCCACGACGTGGTCGCCGTCGCGGCCCGGCATGTTGGTGGGCGCGGGGTCGCCGTGCTGCGGCACCTGGGGGAGCAGCTCCATGCGCTGCAGGTACGACTCGCGCCGCTGCCAGAGGTGGTCGGCGACGTCGGCCGCGGTCGTCCGGGCCAGTGTCGGCCAGCCGCCACCACGCTCGACCCGGAGCAGCCGGTGGCGCAGCTGGTCCTTGGCCAGGAAGCGGGTGCGGGGCAGGTCGGAGCCGGCGAAGCGGCCCATCCCGATCGACATGAACGGACCACTGGTCGCGGCGTCCTCCACCCACTCCCGAGTCAAGGTCACACCCAGGTCGTCCTCCTCGACGGCCGCGATCGCACTGCGGAGCCCGACGGTCTGCTGCACGATGCCGGTGTCGTGGACGTCGGCCTCGCGCCGCCAGTAGGCGAAGTGGGTCGGATCCAGCAGCTCACCGGGGTCGTGGGCGTCGGGTCGACGCAGCCGCTTGATGACCACGGGCCGGTCCCCCAGCGCAGCGCGCCACACGCCGACGGTGGACGTGCCCGTGCCCGGCGGCATCGCCCGCCAGTCCGGCTGCGGCTCCCACATGTCCCGGACGCTAGCGCAGGTCACGCCTCCGGAAGCCCCATTGACCCGCGAACGACAGCAGCGTGGCGACCGCCAGCAGCGCCACGAACGGCGTCCACCGGAAGTCCTCGACCGGCGTCAGCGCGAGGTGCTGGAACGGCGAGACGTCCTGCAGCCACATCGGCAAGTGGAACTCCGGCCCGATGAACAGCACCACCACCGCGAACCCGAGGCCCAGCCAGCCGAGGATCGCGGCGCGCGGCAGCACGCCGTACAGGAGACGGGGGAAGGCGGCGAGCACGAGCACGGGCGCGACCATCGGCACAGTCGCGAGTCCGGAACCGGATTCCGTCTCCCTCGGCCTCGACTGAGGATCCTGGCTACGCAGACCCTCAGGCGTTGGTGACGTCGATGGTGATTGCCGCAGCGTCCTCGATCGCCTGGTCGAGGACCACCCGCTTGGGATCCGGCACGGGGAGCCACGGCCCCACCACGGCGAGCCGACCCAGCCGGCGGTCGGCCAGCACCTCCTCGACCGCTGGGTGGTCCCCACCAGCGACCACCAATGGCACGCCGGTCAGGATCCGCGCGGCGTGCTCGGCTGCCGCTTCGTAGGCCTGCCGTGCCTGGTTGTCACGTCGCCGCGCGAACCGCTGCTGGCTCTGCCCACCGGCCTTGGTGCGGCCCTGCACGTGCCGCTGGCCGATCTTGTGCTCGACCATGTCCTCGCGCTCGAGCCGGGCGATCGCGAACCCGCCCTTGCGCACCAGCAGCACCCCCCACGACGCCGGGATCTCGACTGCCGTCACGAAGGCAGCGACGCCCGCCCCTCCGACGTACGACGTGGCGAAGGGCAGGCGGGCGGTGAACGTCGAGCCGTCGACCGCCTCACCGGCCAGCGCCCCCTCCGCGACCGTGAGTGCGGTGTCGCCGTGCCTGGACTCGAAGTTCTCGACCCAGCGCACGAGTCGGCTCGACGCGAGCAAGAGGGTGGCCACGGGGCGAGGCTAGCTGGCCGACTCCTCGACCCTTTGCTGCCCCAGAAGCACCCGTGCCGGGCGATCTGGCGTGCTTCTCGGGTAACCAGCCGTCGGGATACCCGGCCAGCCGGGTATCACTGCAGAAATGGGACGGCCGAAGGAACCCAGCGGTCGGCGCACTCGTCGGATCACCATGCGTCGTCTCCTGTTGGTGCTCCCGCTTCTCGCGCTTGCCGGCTGCGGTACGGCCACGGTGGCCGAACCAGAAACCGCCGCGCCCACCGCCCGCGAGGAGGGCGTGCGGCTGCCGCCGGTGCGCGGGCCGTCGTCGTACACGATCGACGATCCGCCGGAGTTCCATGTGGTGACCGAGGACGGTGAACAGCTCGACCTGCGGCCGTGGACCATCTGCATCACCAACGGCTGCGCGGACGGCGCCCCCGACGACGACAACCTGCCGAAGGTGGGCAGCCCTGACTCAGTGACGTTCGGCTTCGACCTTGCCGGCTGGACCTTCGAGGACGTCACGTTTCGCGAGCTCGGCCCGTGCCCGCGCCACATCACCGTGGCTGCCGAGAAAGTCGGGCCGCGGAGCTTCCGGATCGACCCGGCCGGGCCCGCCGGTCGCTGGGCGGTCGACATCTCCGGACATGGCCCGGCTGGCGACGCGGTCACCACGATCGAGTGGCGTACGCCGACAGCAGGACAGCTGCCGGGGCAGGCGACCGGCTCCGCAGCCGTGCTGGGCGACCACGACGGCGCGCTCGACAGCTACGGCGTCGAGGTCTACCTCGCCGACCTCGACCGGCCCTACTCCCCCGACGCGGCGACCATCACGGTCACCGGATCGAGCGGTGACAGCGTCGAGCTGACCGCAGCACGCAACGAGACGGGCAAGACCTGCTACAGCGCTGGCGACCTGGCCTTCGTCGCCGATGACACGGAAGGACGCCGGGCGATCGACGTCGGACCCGGACCGTTCACCTACTCGGCAAGGGTCAGGCTCGGCGACACGACGTACGTCGGCACGGGCACCTGGCCGGAGGGCGAGACCGAGGAGATCGCACCCCACGTGCCGTTGACCTGGGACCCGCCGCTGCCCGTCTACGCGGGCTGACCACCCGGCGCGGTCAGGTCGTCGGCAGGTATGCCGCAGGAGGCTCGCCGCACCCCGGCGAACCGTCCCCCGGCGGAAGGACACCCCATGTTCGACCTGATCAACGGCATCCCGCTGCACCCGCTGGTGGTGCACGCGATCGTGGTGCTGCTTCCGCTCGCGACGCTCGGCACCATCGCCATCGCGATCCGCCCTCGATGGCGCACGCCGTACGGTCCGCTCGTCGTGGCCGCCGCACTCGCGGCCATCGTGCTCTGCCCAGTCGCCACCTCCAGCGGCGAGGAGCTCGAGCGCCGCGTCGGTGATCCCGGCAGCCACGCTGCCCTGGGCGATCAGCTCGTATGGTTCGCGCTCGCCCTGCTGGCCTCGTCCGCGCTGCTGGTTTTCCTGCAGCGGCGAGGAGCCCGCTCTCTGCGCTCGACCAGCACCCCTATGCTGACCATCGTCGCCGTGGTGGCGGTGATCGCCGGGCTGGCCGCCGGCGTCCAGGTCTATCGGGTCGGCGACTCGGGAGCCCGTGCGGCCTGGGGCGAGGTGGCGGACGGAGCACCGGGGAGGTGACGTCGTGCTGATCGGCATCTGCGAGGACGACGCGCCCATCCGCGGCGTACTGCTCCAGGCACTGAAGCTGTCCGGCCACGAGGTCGTGAGCGCCCACGACGGCAGCGAGGCGCTGCGCCTCTTCGGCGCGGACAGCGGTGTCGACGTGCTGATCATGGACATCGGCCTGCCCGACTCCGACGGACGCGACGTGACGCGGGCGTTGAGGTCGGCCGGCCAGTCCGCGCCGGTGGTTTTCCTCACCGCGCTGGGTGCGGTGCACGACCGGCTGTCCGGTTTCAGTGCCGGCGGTGACGACTACGTCCCGAAGCCGTTCGACGTCAAGGAGCTGATCGCCCGCGTGGAGGCGATGGGCCGGCGCGGGCGCCCGAGCGTACGCCCGCTCGCGGGGCTCACGCTCGACCCGGCCGCACACTCCGTCCGTACGGCGGCCGGTGAGGTGCTGCTGACCCCGACCGAGTTCCGGATGCTCGCGGCGATCACGTCCCGGCCGGGCGAGGTCGTGCGGCGTCGTACCGTCGTCGCCGCTGCCTGGCCCGACGGCGCCGTCGTCAGCGAGAACACCATCGACTCGTTCATCCGCAGGGTGCGCACCAAGCTCGAGTCGGTGTCCTCGCCCGTCACCATCGAGACCGTGCGCGGCGTCGGGTTCCGGTTGACGTGACGCTCCCGTCCTCGACCACCGCCCTGCCGACAGGATCGTTCCGTCGCCAGCTGGTCGTGCTCACGGCGTGCGTCACGGCGTTCGCCATGCTGCTGCTGACCGTCGTCCTCCAGCTGATCCTGGCCGACCTCAGCAGGAGCAACGTCGACCGTGTGCTCGAGGACCGCGCCGACGCTGTCGTCAGCTCCGCCATCAGCGCAACAACGGGTCAGGAGCTCGTCGTCCCGGCCGCCGCCCTCGACGTCGGCGTGGTCGTCTACGACGAGCTCGGACAGCCGGTCGTGGGCCTGCCCACCCGGGGACTACGTTCGGCGTACGACGAGCTGGGCCGGGTGCGGTCGACGCGCTACGACGACCCGAACAAGTCGTTCCGGCTGGTCGCCGAGCCGTTCACGACGACCACCGGCGTGCGCGGTGTCGTGGTGGTCTCCGAGCGGCTCGCGCCGTACGAGGAGGCCGAGAGGTATGCCCTGATCGTCAGCCTCGTCACGGGGTTGCTGGCGACGGCGGCGGCCGCCAGCCTGGCTGCGTGGGTGTCCTCGCGGGCGCTCCGACCTGTCGCCACCCTGACCAGCACCGCGGCCGACTGGAGCGAGCACGACTTGTCCCGGCGGTTCGGCCTCGGCCCGCCGACCAACGAGATCACCGCACTCGCTGCCGTCCTCGACACGCTCCTGGACAAGGTCTCGGCAGCGATCCGGGGCGAGCAGCGGCTCACTTCCGAGCTCGCCCACGAGTTGCGCACACCGTTGACGGCGGTGCTGGGCGCCGCCGACCTCAGCCTCATGCAGGACGACCTGTCACCGCAGGCACGCGAGAACCTGGAGGAGGTCGCGGCCTGCGCCCGTCGCATGTCCACGACCATCACCACCATGCTCGACCTGGCCAGGTCCGAGTCCGCCATGCTCGACGCGGCATCGTGCGAGCTGACCGAGGTGGTGGCCGAGGTGGTCGAGGCCGTGCCCGCAGGCGACGTACGCATCGAGGTCGAGCTGCCCGACCAACGCATCGGGGCACCGCACGCCATCGTGCACCGCGCCCTGGCACCCGTCGTCGAGAACGCCGTCCGCTTCGCCCGTAGCCGGGTCCGGATATCGAGCGACACCAGCCACCCGAGCTTCGTGCTGGTCACCGTTGACGACGACGGGCCGGGTGTCAGCAGCGGCGTGGACGACATCTTCGTGCCCGGCGCGACGTCGTCCGGCGGCTCGGGTGCGGGCCTCGGTCTGGCCATCGCCCGGCGGATGGCCCGGAGCATCGGCGGCGACGTCGAGCTCGCCCAGCCGCAGGACCCGACCCGCTTCGTGATCTGGCTCCCCCGCGCATAGCCCGCGGTGGAACAGTCAGGTCGGTGGCAGGTAGCCGTAGGCAAGGTCTCCCGCATGAGCCACTCACAGCCCCCGCCGGTGACCGGCGACACGTCATCCGCCCCTCCTGCTCCCGGCCGACGCGCGGCCACGGCCAGGACCATGCTCAACAAGGTCCCCGAGGTCTTCCTGCTCTTCTGGGTCGTGAAGATCCTGTCGACCACGGTCGGCGAGACCGCCGCCGACTTCCTCGCCGACAACCTGGGGCTGGGCCTGCCGGTGACGTCGATCCTGATGTCCGTGCTCCTGGCCGCCGCACTGGTGGTCCAGTTCCGGCTGACGCGCTACGTTCCCGCGGCGTACTGGCTGGCGGTCGTGCTCATCAGCATCGTCGGCACGCTGGTCTCCGACAACCTGGTGGACAACCTGGGCGTGAGCCTGTGGACCACCACGACCGCGTTCTCCGTGGCCCTGGCTGCGACGTTCGCCCTGTGGTTCCGTGCGGAGCGCACCCTGTCGATCCACACGATCGTCACGAGTCGCCGTGAAGGGTTCTACTGGTTGGCGATCCTCTTCACGTTCGCGCTCGGCACGTCCGCCGGTGACCTGGTCGGCGAGAAGCTGGCGCTGGGCTACCTGACCTCGGCCGTGCTGTTCGGCATCATGATCGCCCTGGTGACGGTGGCCCACCTCAAGGGCGGACTCAACGCGGTCCTCGCCTTCTGGGCCGCCTACATCCTGACCCGCCCGTTCGGTGCGTCCATGGGCGACTACCTGACCGCCACCCCGGCCGACGGCGGTCTGGGCCTCGGCACCAACGGCACCAGTGGCCTGTTCCTGGCCGTCATCGTGGCCGCGGTCGGCTGGTTCACCATCCAGCAACGCCGGGCCTGAGCGCCGCAACCCCCAGCTGCTGTGCCTCGGGTGTCCCCCGCTCGGGGCACAGCGTTTCGTTCGGTGATCAGGTCGCTGGCAGGTGCCGCAACTCACCATCTGACCGTGACCGCGACACTGATCCCTCACGTCCGGTCCCCGCGTACGCCGGCGGCCAGCCGCCGAGCTCCGACGAGGGTGGGTTCATGCTGGTTGCCTCACAGTTGACGCCAGGCAGTTCCCTGTACGGCCACTACTGGGCCGACCGGCCGCCGTGCTGATCGACTTCTTCGACGTGGCCGATCACCTGGGCGGGGTGGCCGCTCTCGGGCTGATGAGCGTCTGGGACGTCGACGCCACTGCCGGACAGGCCCAGCTGGACGTTCGCTACCACCTCGTGCCGACGTCGACCGCCATTGCATCCATCCCGCGAACTGACGGCCGATGTCATGCTCAACATTCAGCGGCCGACGGACTACTCGGTCTCGCCACTCTCGTCGGCGTCCTGGTGGCCGGGTTCGTTCGGGTCGGCGTCCGGACCCTGGTCGGCACCGTCGGACGACTCCTCGGGGGCTTCGTCGGACTCGCCTGTCTCGTTCGCCTCGTTGCCCTCGGCCTCGCCACTCTCGTCGGCGTCCTGGTGACCGGGCTCGCTGGCGTCGGCATCCGGACCCTGGTCGGGTCCGTCGGACGTCTCCTCGACCTCCGAGGTCTGGTCGGAGCTGCCGTTGGAGCTGTGGGCCTGTGCGGCCATGACACCGCCGATCCCGACGCTGGCGATGACAGCCGCCGAGGCGATCAAGGCTGCGTTGCGCTTGACGTTGCGCATGATGTTCTCCCTCCGTCGACCGCACGTTGCGGACTGACAAACTCAGACTGCATGACCGGTGCTGTGAGGACGCTGAGGGTCGCTGAGGGGCAGCACACCCGTTCACAGCGCGCTCTCAGCATCGACCCCGCAGGATGCTCTCCAGAGTCCGAGGAAGGACAGACCCGTGCGCGTGCTGTTGGTGGAGGACGAGGTCCGGCTCGCCGAGACCGTCCGTCGAGGTCTGGTCGCGGAGGGGTTCGTCGTCGACCTCGCCCACGACGGCGAGGTGGGCCTCGAGGCCGCCGAGACATCGTCGTACGACGTGGTCGTCCTCGACATCATGCTGCCGCGACTCAACGGCTATGACGTGTGCCGTCGGATGCGCGCCGCCGGGATCTGGACCCCGGTCCTGATGCTGACGGCCAAGGACGGCGAGTACGACGAGGTCGACGCGTTCGACCTCGGCGCCGACGACTACCTCACGAAGCCGTTCTCGTTCGTCGTCCTCGTGGCGCGCGTGCGTGCTCTCGTACGACGCGGCGCACCGGAGCGGCCGGCCCTCCTGACTGCGGGCGACCTGAGCCTGGACCTCGGTGCGCGCCGGGTGACGCGTGCGGGCGAGGACATCTCGCTGACCCCGCGCGAGTTCGGGGTGCTCGCCTACCTGATGCGGCACCGCGGCGACGTGGTCTCGAAGACGGAGATCCTACAGAGCGTCTGGGACCTCAACTACGACGGAGACGACAACGTGGTCGAGGTGTACGTCGGCTACCTGAGGCGCAAGATCGACCAGCCGTTCGGACGCCGGGCCATCGAGACGGTCCGCGGCGTCGGCTACCGCCTGGAGGGCAACGGTGGTTGAGCGCCGGAGGCTCCTCCGCGGCGTACGCGTCCGGACGTCGGTCTCCGCCACCCTGGTGGTGGCCGTCGTGCTCGCCGCCGCGGCGGTCGCCTTCGTCGTCCTTCAGCGCCATCAGCTACAGGCCTCCCTGACCGAGGTGGCTCGACAGGAGGCCAGCGATGCAGCAGCCCGGGTGACACGCGACGGGTCGGCGATCGACCTCCGGGGCGGAGGCGGGGACCAGTCCGTGATCCAGGTCGTCGACGCCCACCGCTCCGTGGTCGCGGCCAGCCCGTCGATCGACGGCGAACCCGCCCTCGTCGACGTGGTGCCCGCCCCGGGGCAGGTGCGCGTGGTTACCACCGGGTCGCTCCCCATCGGCGAGGGCGAGATGTTCGTCGTCGTCGCTGAAGGTGTCTCGGCTTCCGGCGGCGAGCTGGTGGTGATCGCGGCACAGAGCCTCGAGACCGTCCAGGAGTCGACCGCCGTCGTTGGTCGGCTCCTGCTCATCGGCTACCCACTCGTCCTGCTCGCGGTGGCCCTGACGTCGTACTGGCTGACAGGCCGGGCTCTCGCCCCGGTCGAGGCGATCCGGCGACGCGTCGCGACCATCGACGGCACGCCATCACTGTCGGCCCGCGTGCCCGTCCCCCGGGGCGACGACGAGATCGCTCGCCTCGCCACCACGATGAACTCGATGCTTGCCCGGCTCCAGGCCAGTGCCGAGTCGCAGCAGCGGTTCGTCGGCGACGCCTCGCACGAGCTGCGGAGTCCGCTCGCGATGATCCGGGCCGCCCATGAGATCCACTCGCTCCATCCGGATGCCTCCAGCTGGCCCTCGGTCTCCACGGAGGTCTTGTCGGAGTTGGACCGCGTCGACCGGCTCGTCTCGGACCTGCTCCTGCTGGCCAGGGCGGACGAGCACGGGCTGGCGATGCACCTGCGCGAGGTCGATCTCGACGACCTGGTGCGGTCGGAGGCTGACCGTCTGCGTCGGCCCGGACAGCTCGAGATCTTCGTCAGCGCCCCGCCGGTGCGGGTGGTCTGCGACCCCCACCACCTGGCCCGCGCGCTGCGCAACCTCACCGACAACGGGGCCCGGCACGCGCTTCACCGGGTGGAGTTGCGGCTGAGCTCGACGGCCACGTCGGCCCAGGTGTCGGTGCTCGACGACGGCCCGGGCGTGCCGTCGCCCGATCAGGAACGCATCTTCGAGCGCTTCGTGCGGCTCGACGAATCACGGGCTCGGGACAGTGGCGGCACCGGCCTCGGGCTGCCGATCGCGCGGCAGATCGCCCGGGCCCATGGAGGAGACGTGACGGCACGCGACGGTGTTGTCGGCGCGCACTTCACCCTCACGATCGCGTTGAAGGGTCCCGGCGTCAGCGGTGCGTGAGGTCGACCATGTCACGCACGACATCGGAGAGCTCGCCCGTCTCGGCCAGCACCGCGCGCTGCCGGTCGGCCGTCGTACCTTCGTGAAGAATCCTGTCCACGACCCGCTCCACCAGGGCGGTGTCACCCGCCGCGTCCAGCGCGGCTCGTACGTGGTCGACCAGGGACCGCACCACCTCGGCCGCCGGTCGGGGCATTCCGGTGAACACGTCCACCAGATCACCGGTGAGGCCGGCCCGTCCGGCGCGCCAGGTGGCCAGGTGGATCAGCATCGTCGGCACGGCGGGCGGTTGAGTGCCGGCACGCCACTCGGCGGCTGAGGTGTCCACGAGGCCTCGGACGAGAGCCGCGATGAGCACCACCACCTCGCGGTCCGGAGAGACGTCGGCGACCCGCACCTCGACCGTGGGGTACGCACGCGAGAGGCGGGCGTCGAAGTAGACCATCCCCTCGTCGAGCAGGGTGCCGGTGGCGACCATCGCGTGCACGGCCCCCCGGTAGGTCTCGACCGAGCCGAACACGTCGGTCGCCCCCGCCGACGGCCATCGACGCCAGATCTGGGAGCGAAAGCTCGCGTAACCGGTGTCGACTCCCTGCCAGTACGGCGAGTTGGCCGACAGCGCGACGAGCACCGGCAGCCAGCCCCGGATGCGGTCGAGCACGGCCACGCCCTCCTCGTCGGACTCGACGGAGACGTGCACGTGGCACCCGCACACGAGCTGCTCGGCCTCGGTCAGCCCGAACTCCTCGGCCATCCGGCGGTAGCGCGGCGACGACGTCGTCTCGGGTACGACGGGCACCGGCGACGTCGCGAGCGCGACTGCCCGGCAGCCCGTGGTCCTGGCCGCCTCGTCGGCTCGTCGACGCCAGGTTCCAAGCTCGTCGGACAGCTCGGCGAGGGTGCGACACGGCCTGGTGCCGGTCTCCAGCTGCTGGAGCATGAGCTCGCCGACGACGGCGCCGGTGACATCACCCTGGGAGTCGGTGGCCTGTTGGCTCTCGTCGATCGCTCTCAGCGCTGCTGCAGCGACCGCCCGTGGCTCACCGTTGCCGTCGACGATGAGCAGCTCTTCCTCGACACCCATGGTCCGCATCCGCACATCATGACCGGCAGCCGGCCGGGACGTCACTCGGACTGGTAGATCACGCGGAACCGCTCGAGCACGACGGGCATGTCGGGGCTGAAGCCACGGTCGTGGGTCGCGATCTGGGTGAAGAGCTGCTCGTGCACCTCGCGCCAGTGGGTCAGCGAACGGTCCCCCTCGCCCTCGAGGAACGCGTGCTCCTCGGTGACCTCCTCGAACGGCACGACCGACACCTCGGTGGCCTCGACCAGGGCACGCGGATGGCCGGAACCGTCGAGCAGGATGCTCATCGTGCCGGGCTCCGGCAGCTGCTCGTCCTCCGACTCGTAGTCCCACAGCGCACCCGCCGTCGCGGTCTTGGTGCCGTCCAGCACCAGGGCCAGCAGCTCGTCCGACTGCTCCGGCGTCGCGCCGTACGAGAAGGCCGGCGGTGGCACGACCTCGAGCGTCGTCGGACCGAAGTACGACGGCGCGCTGTTGAGCTTGGCGTGGAACCGGGCCAGCTCCCAGAAGGCTTCGACGGGTGTCTTCACGAGCCGGAGCCTAGCCGGGCCCGGCATGCTCACAGCGAGTCCGGGACCACCAGCGCGTCAGGATCCTGGCGCGGGGGCAGCTGGGCCAGGGCCGCGCGCACCAGGGCGACCCGGGCGGCCACGACGACCTTGCGCCGCAGCCGTCTGCCGGCCTCGCCGAGCGTCTCCTGGACCGCAGCCAGCACTTGGGCGTCGGTAAACGTGGGGCGGGTGCCCGCGACGACCTCGACATCCGGGAGCGCCAGCAGCACCGGCAACACCTGGCTGCCCACTCCGTCGAGCACCTGGTAGCGCTCCTGGGGGCTCATCCCCGCCCACGCCTCGTCACCGTGTCCGCGACGGCGTACGACGGACCTGCGCGCGCCCGCCACGGTCTTGGCTGCGGCGGTCACGGCGACGGTCAGCTCGTGCTCGGTGAAGCGCATGGGCCAAGGATGCCTGACACCCTCCTTGCCGGCTCAGCTGGGCGTCGTCCCCGAGAAGGCGCCGCGGACCCGGTCATCGGTGCCCGTGTAGGCTCCCGCCGCCGTCTCCAGCGCACCCCGCGCGCGCACCAGCGTCGTACGCGTCAACGACAGCCCCTGCCGCAACGCCGCCGCCCGCACGGTGAACGCCATCGCCGCTCCACCCGACCACACCGGGATCTCCTCGGCGCTCGCGAGATCCTCACGAGCCCCGACGAGTGTGTGGAGTACGGCATCGAGGGCCCCGGCCCGCGACCGGATGCCCGCCGCGTCGCCCGAGACGAGCCGGGCGTACTCGATCTCCGGATGGGTCATGACCCCTCCCGGGGGCCGAGGCTGATGGCAGTCGAGGGCTCGGTGCGCAATGGGAAGACGATTCGCTCCCCCGTGGTCTCCGGGATCTGATCGCACGCCCCCGACGGAACCTCACAGGTCATGAGCGTCAGCGAGTCCCCGGATCCGATCTCCTGGCCCTGGCCGGGCCCATCGATGGCGACTCCAAGCACGGTGTCTGAGTCCACCCAGCGCGAGAGGGTCCACCGGGTCGTTCCGGACTCAGGGGTGACCTCACCGCCGGCGGAGATGATCGTGTCCCGCAGCACCTCGCCCTGCTCGATTCGCCAGCTGCCGTCCGGGCTCTTCTTGGCATCGGCGCCGTACCCCGGCACTTCCTCGTCATCGCCCAGGGGCCGACCCTCGCCCGTGGCGAGGTCGCAGACGTAGTCCCCCTGGACCACCCGGGCGTACACGCTCTCGTCGGTGATCCCGAGGACCTCCACCTCCATCTCCAGGAGATGGTCCACCGGATCACCGTAGTCGGAGGTGTCCATGCCGTCCTCGGACGTGGTCACCTCGCCCGAGGACAGGTCGAAGGTCCTCATGACGGCACTGCCGTCGTCGTAGTCGGCGTCGAGGACCGTCAGCTTGCTGCCGTCGGGCGAGGCCGCGATGCCCTCGCTGGCAACGCTCAGGCCGGTCTCGGTGGCCTCTTGACCCGGGGTGGCGAAGAACAGGTCGGCGCCGCTGAACGTGCGACGATCAGCGCCAGCGCGGTTCTCCGGATCCTCATGCGGGTGAGGGTGCCACCCGGGGCGAGAGGCCAAACTGCGCGATCAGGATCAGACGTTGAAGCCGAGCGCCCGCAGCTGCTCGCGGCCGTCGGGGGTGATCTTGTCGGGACCCCACGGCGGCATCCAGACCCAGTTGATGGCGACGTCATTGACGATGCCCTCGAGCGCCTGGTTGGTCTGATCCATGATCACGTCGGTCAGCGGGCAGGCCGCCGACGTCAGGGTCATGTCGAGGACGACGTTGTGGCCCTCGTCGAGGTGCACGTCGTAGACGAGGCCGAGGTCGACGACGTTGATGCCGAGCTCGGGGTCGACGACGTCCTTCATCGCCTCGGTCACGTCGTCGACCGAAACGGTCGAGACCGAACCGCTCGCCTCGGGAACCTCGGGCAGATCGCTGTGGTCAGGCATGTGACTCCTCCTGGGCTTGTGCGGTGGCGTCTTTCCAGGCCATCCATGAGAGTAGAGCGCACTTCACGCGCGCCGGGAACTTCGCAACTCCGGCGAAGGCGATGGCGTCCTCGAGGACGTCCTCGTCGGGCTCCACCTGGCCCTTGCCCTGCATCAGGGCCAGGAACGTCTGGTGGATCTCGAGCGCCTCGTCGACCGACTTGCCGATGACCAGGTCGGTCATCACCGACGCCGACGCCTGCGAGATGGAGCAGCCGACCGCGTCGTAAGACACGTCGCTGACCACGGAACCGTCAACTCCCCCTTCAAGACGCACCCGCAGGGTGAGCTCGTCACCGCAGGTCGGGTTGACGTGGTGCACCTCGGCCCCGAACGGGTCACGGAGCCCTGCGTGGTGCGGGTGCTTGTAGTGGTCCAGGATGATCTCCTGGTACAGCGAGTCGAGCTCGGCAGACATCAGCTCACCTTGAAGTAGTCGCGGGTGAAGTGCAGGCCCTCGATGAGCGCGTCGATCTCGGCAGGCGTCGTGTAGAGGTACGACGACATCCGCACCGAGCTCTGCACCCCGAAACGGGCGTGCGCCGGCTTGGCGCAGTGGTGACCGGCGCGGACGGCGATGCCGCGGGTGTCGAGCACCGTGGCCACGTCGTGCGGGTGCACACCGGCGAGCTCGAACGAGATCGCTCCCCCACGCTGGGTGGGATCGAGCGGTCCGAGCACCGTCAGGCCGGGCACCGTGGCAAGGCCGTCGAGCGCGTAGCCCGTGACGACCTGCTCGTGCAGGTGGATCGCGTCCATGCCGATGTGGGTGAGGTAGTCGACCGCCGCACCGAGACCGATGGCCTCGACGATCGGCGGCGTGCCCGCCTCGAACTTGTGCGGGATCCCGGCGTACGTCGAGGACTCCATGCGTACGGTCTCGATCATCTCGCCGCCACCGAGGAACGGCGGCAGCGCCTCGAGCGCCTCGCGGCGGCCCCAGAGCACGCCGATGCCGGTCGGGCCGACCACTTTGTGACCGGTGAAGGCCACGAAGTCAGGCCGCGAGGCGGCGTCGCACGACGTCAGGTCGATAGGCAGCTGCGGAGCGGCCTGCGACGCGTCGACCACGACCAGCGCACCCACTTCGTGGGCCCGTCGGGTGATCTCGGCCACTGGGTTGATCGTGCCCAGCATGTTGGAGACCCAGGTCAGCGAGACGACCTTGGTGCGCTCGGTGATCAGGTCGTCGATGTTCGTCAGGTCGAGGTGGCCGTCGTCGGTGAGCCCGAACCAGCGCAGGGTCGCACCGGTGCGCTCGGTGACGAGCTGCCACGGCACGATGTTGGAGTGGTGCTCCATCTCGGTGATGACGACCTCGTCGCCCTCGCCCAGCTGGTGCGGGCCCTTCCAGGCCAGCGTGTTGGCGACTAGGTTGAGCGCCTCGGAGGCGTTCTTGGTGAAGATCACCTCGTCGCGCGACGGCGCATTGATGAACGCCGCCACCCGGTCCCGGGCCGACTCGAACGCCTCGGTCGACTCGGCGCCCAGCACGTGCATCGCTCGCGCGATGTTGGCGTTGTGGTGCTCGAGGTGGTCGACCATCGTGTCGATCACGACCTGCGGCTTCTGGGAGGTGTTCGCGCTGTCCAGGTAGACCAGCGGGATGCCGCCGGGAAGGGTGCGTTCGAGGATCGGGAAGTCCTTGCGGATGACTTCCAGCTCAGGGAGCAGTCCCTCGATCATGCTTCCTCCTTCCGTTTGTGGCGGTCTCGAGACGGTCGTGGCTGGGTTTCGAGGCTCGGCGCTGGCGCGCCTCGCACCTCAACCTCCTCGCTACGCTCGGACCTTGGTGTACTTGTCGTAGCCCTCGGCTTCCAGCTGGTCGGCCAGCTCGGGCCCACCCTGCTCGGCGATCTTGCCGTCGACGAAGACGTGCACTTGGTCGGGCTTGATGTAGCGCAGCACCCGCGTGTAGTGGGTGATCAGCAGGACGCCCTTGTCACCCTTCGAGGCGAAGCGGTTGACGCCGTCGGACACGACCTTGAGCGCGTCGATGTCGAGGCCGGAGTCGGTCTCGTCGAGTACGGCGACCTTGGGGTCGAGCAGCTCGAGCTGGGCGATCTCGTGGCGCTTCTTCTCGCCACCCGAGAACCCCTCGTTGACCGACCGGGACGCGAAGGTCGGGTCGAGGTCCAGCGCCGCCAGCGTGGCGTTGACGTCCTTGACCCAGGTGCGCAGCTTGGGCGCCTCGCCGTCGATGGCGGTCTTTGCCGTGCGCAGGAAGTTGGACACCGAGACGCCGGGCACCTCGACGGGGTACTGCATGGCCAGGAAGAGCCCGGCCCGCGCCCGCTCGTCGACAGACATCGCGAGGACGTCCTGACCGTCGAGGGTGACGGTGCCGCCGGTGACGGTGTACTTGGGGTGGCCGGCGATCGAGTAGGCCAGCGTGGACTTGCCCGAGCCGTTGGGGCCCATGATCGCGTGTGTCTCGCCGTCCTTGATGGTCAGCGTGACGCCCTTCAGGATCTCCTTGGGGCCGTCCTCGGTGTCGACCGAGACGTGCAGGTCGGTGATCTCCAGGATGCTCATGCGGGTACTACTCCATTCAGGGTGGACTGGATGTCGACGTAGACGTCATCGCCTCGGACGTCGACAGGGAAGGTGGCCACGGCTTCCGTGGCGGGAAAGCTGGTCGGCTTGCCGGTGCGCAGATCGAACCGCGACCCGTGCAGCCAGCATTCGATCGTGCAGTCGTCGACCTCGCCCTCCGACAGGGCCACGGCCGCGTGGCTGCAGAGGTCCTCGACCGCGAAGACCTCGTCGCCGTGGCGAGCCACGGCGACGTCCTGGCCCTCGATCGTCACGCCGAGCGCCTCGTCCTCACGGATGTCGGCCAGGGCGCAGGCGCGCGCGAACCCCATCAGAAGTGCTTCCCGATGACGTTCTTGGCGAGCTCCGCCTCCACAGTGGCGACGAGCCGCTCCTCGATCTCCGCCACGCCGATCTTGCGGATCAGGTCGTTGAAGAAGCCGAGCACGACCAGGCGGCGAGCCTCGTCCTCCTCGATCCCGCGGGAGCGGAGGTAGAAGAGCTGGTTGTCGTCGAACCGGCCGGTGGCCGACGCGTGGCCGGCGCCCGCGATCTCGCCGGTCTCGATCTCGAGGTTGGGCACCGAGTCGGCCTGGCAGCCGTCGGTGAGCACCAGGTTGCGGTTCTCCTCGTAGGTCTCGATGCCTTCGGCGACCTTGCGGATCAGCACGTTGCCGACCCACACGGTGTGCGCCTTCTGGCCCTGCAGCGCGCCCTTGTAGGACACGTTGCTCTTGGTGTGCGGCGCGTTGTGGTCGGCGAAGAGCCGGTGCTCGATGTGCTGACCGGCGTCGGCGAAGTAGAGGCCGAGCAGCTCCGCGGAGCCGCCGGGGCCGTCGTACGTCACGTTGGCATCCATGCGTACGACGTCGCCGCCGAACGAGATGGCCGCGTGCTTGTACAACGCGTCGCGACCCACGACCGCCTGCGTGTGCGTGAGGTGCACGGCGTCGTCGGCCCAGTCCTGGATCGACACGACCGTCACCTGCGCACCGTCACCGACCTGCACCTCCACGACCTGCGCCAGCGCGGCGCTGCCGGTGTGGTTGAGCACGACGGTGGCCCGCGAGTGTCGGCCGAAGCGCAGCGCCACGTGGCCGGCCTCGGTGTTGGTGGCGTCGCCGCCGCTGAGTTCGACGATGACCGGCTCGGTCACGTCGGCGTCGGCGGGTACGTCGACCAGCAGGGTGCTGGGCACCTCGGCCAGCACGCGCGCGGCGAAGCGACTGTCGGGCACGAGCCCGCTGATGCCGCGCAGGCCACGGGCCTCGTCGCCCTCGACCGTCGCGACCCGGAGACCCTCGGGGGCGTTCCAGGTGCACGCTGTCGTGCTGGCGTTGAAGACGGCCTCGCCGTGCAGGTCACGCAGTCGCTTGAGCGGTGAGAACCGCCAGGTCTCTTCGCGTCCCGTCGGCACCGGGTGGTCGGAGACGTCGAAGGACCCCTCCGGGTGCAGGTGCGACTCGACCTTCGACGACCCCGTCGTGTCTTGGGTCATCTCCAGTGCGTCGCGGACGCTCTCAACAGTCGCCGTCATCCGACAGCACCCTCCATCTGCAGTTCGATCAGTCGGTTGAGCTCCAGGGCGTACTCCATAGGCAGCTCCTTGGCGATCGGCTCGACGAAGCCGCGCACGATCATCGCCATCGCCTCGTCCTGCTCCATGCCGCGCGACATGAGGTAGAAGAGCTGGTCATCGGAGACCTTCGAGACGCTCGCCTCGTGGCCCATGGACACGTCGTCCTCGCGGATGTCGACGTACGGGTAGGTGTCGCTGCGGCTGATCTGGTCGACCAGCAGCGCGTCACACAGCACGTTGGACTTCGAGCCGTGCGCGCCCTCGTTGATCTGGATCAGCCCGCGGTACGACGTCCGGCCGCCGCCGCGCGCGACGGACTTGGACAAGATGGAGCTGGACGTGTTGGGCGCCGCGTGCACCATCTTGGCGCCGGCGTCCTGGTGCTGGCCCTCGCCCGCGAACGCGATCGAGAGCGTCTCCCCCTTGGCGTGCTCGCCCATCAGGTAGATGGCGGGGTACTTCATCGTCACCTTGGATCCGATGTTGCCGTCGACCCACTCCATCGTGGCGCCGGCCTCGCACGTGGCGCGCTTGGTCACGAGGTTGTAGACGTTGTTCGACCAGTTCTGGATGGTCGTGTAGCGGCAGCGGCCGCCCTTCTTCACGATGATCTCCACGACTGCGGAGTGCAGCGAGTCCGACGAGTAGATCGGCGCGGTGCAGCCCTCGACGTAGTGCACGTAGGCGTCCTCGTCGACGATGATCAGCGTGCGCTCGAACTGGCCCATGTTCTCGGTGTTGATGCGGAAGTAGGCCTGCAGCGGGATGTCGACGTGCACACCCTTCGGCACGTAGATGAACGACCCGCCCGACCACACCGAGGTGTTGAGCGCGGCGAACTTGTTGTCGCCGACCGGGATGACCGTGCCGAAGTACTCCTGGAACAGCTCGGGCTGCTCGCGGAGCGCGGTGTCGGTGTCGAGGAAGAGGACGCCCTGCTCCTCGAGGTCCTCACGGATCGAGTGGTAGACGACCTCCGACTCGTACTGGGCCGCGACGCCCGCGACGAGGCGCTGCTTCTCGGCCTCGGGGATGCCGAGACGGTCGTAGGTGTTCTTGATGTCCTCGGGCAGGTCCTCCCACGAAGTGGCCTGCTTCTCGCTGGAGCGGACGAAGTACTTGATGTTGTCGAAGTCGATCGTCGACAGGTCGGAGCCCCAGGTCGGCATCGGCTTGCGGTGGAAGAGCTTGAGGCCCTTCAGACGCAGGTCGAGCATCCACTGCGGCTCGTCCTTCTTGCCGGAGATGTCGCGTACGACGTCCTCGTTGAGTCCACGCTTCGCGGTCGCGCCCGCGTCATCGCTGTCGCTCCAGCCGAACTGGTAACGGCCGATGCCCTTCAGTTCGGGGTTGAGCTCTTCGATGGAGGTCATCGCTTCTCCTTCTCGGTTGAAACACTCGGGATGCAGGTCGTGCACACGCCGTCGCCGTGGGCGATCGTGGCTAGCCGCTGGACGTGGGTGCCGAGCACGCGGCCGATGGCCTCGGTCTCGGCTTCGCACAGCTGCGGAAACTCATGGGCGACGTGGGAGACCGGGCAGTGCTGCTGGCACAGCTGCTCCCCAGATCCTGGGCCAACGACGGGAAGCTCACGGATGGTGGCCGCGTAGCCACCGGTGGTGAGCACCTGGGCCAGCGCGTGCGCCGGCGACAGGTCGGGCTGGTCGGCGAGCAGTCGCTCGCAGTCGCGCTCGATGAAGGCCACCCGGCGACGGGCGAACTCCATCACGGCGTCGTCGCCCGCGGCCTCGGCGAGGTAGCGCAGGGCGTCGAGCGCCAGGTCGTCGTACTGCTGGTCGAACTCGTCGCGGCCGTCATCGGTCAGTGCGAACACCTTGGCCGGTCGACCGCGCCCGCGTGCGCCGTAGATGCGCTGCTCGGCGGCCGTGACCGCACCCTCCTCGACCAGGTGGTCGAGGTGGCGGCGCACGGCGGCCGGAGTCAGGTCGAGACGCTCGGCCAGGGCGGCTGCGGTGGAGGGTCCGTTGTCCAGGATCGACCGTGCCACGCGCTGGCGCGTCGGCTCGTCCTGGTGTCGTTCCACGAATTCCACAACATCAGTGTGCCGTTAATGATTCCGAGGATTCAAGTAAGGCTCCCCTCACCTGATCGGGCCCTCAGGTCGCCGTACGCCGCTGGAACGCACGCAGGGCCAGCGGAGCAAGCACGGCGATGAGCACGACCGTCCAGACCAGCGTGGTGAGCACCGGGTGCTGGAGGGGCAGGGCTGCGTCGTCGGGCGCGGGCAGGGCGTTGCCCCACAGCTCGCGGACGGCCTGCACGAGCGACGAGATGGGGTTCCACTCGGCGATGGTGCGTAGCACCGCGGGCATGTTGTCGGTCGGCGCGAACGTGTTGGCCAGGAACGTGATCGGGAACATGGTGGCGAACATCAACCCGTTGACCGCCTCGACCGAACGCATGGCCGAGCCGACGAGGATACCGAGCCAGATCATCGCGAAGCCCCACAGGAGCAGCAGCAGGTAGGCCAGCACGGCGTCGAAGAAGCTGCCCCGGATGCGCCAGCCGATGGCCAGTCCCGTGAAGGACATGATCACGATGCCGATGCTGGAGTGCAGCAGGCTGGAGATGCTGCGCCCGACCAGCACAGCGGCGGGGTTGATGGGAAGGGAGCGCATCCGGTCGACGATGCCCTTGTCGATGTCGGCCGTGAGACCCACGGCCACGATGAACGACGCGAACGCGATCGTCTGGCCCATGATCCCGGCCATCAGCCACTCGCGGTAGCCCGCCGGCGAACCGGCCACGGCGATGGAGCCGCCGAAGACGAAGGCGAACAGCAGCACAAACATCACCGGCTGGATGGTGACGTCGAGCAGCATCTCGGGCATCCGCTTGATGTGGATGAGATTGCGCCGGGTGATCGTCAGCGACTGGCGCAGCAGCCCGGTGTCGCGGATCTCGGGGCGTTCGATCTGGGTGGTCACGAGGCGACCTCCTCGGTCTGCTCGGTGGTCTCCTCGGCGCGGTGGCCGGTGAGGCGGAGGAAGACGTCGTCGAGACTCGGCCGCTTCAGCCCGAGGTCGTCGAGCTCGATGTCGCTGTCGTCGAAGATGCCGGCGATCCGGGTCATGGCCCGCAGGCCGTCGGCCGGTGCCGTGAGCTGACGGGCGCCCTCGTCGATGTGCACCTCGTCGACCACCTGACGCAACAGCACCTCAGCCCGGGGCAGGTCGGAGGCGTCGGAGACGGTCACCACGACAGCCGACTGCCCGGAGCGGTTCTTGAGCTCGAACGCGGTGCCCTGCTCGATGACCAAGCCATGGTCGATCACCACGATCTGGTCGGCCAGCTGGTCGGCCTCCTCGAGATACTGCGTCGTGAGCAGCAGAGTGGTCCCGTCGCGAACCAGCCCGCGCAGCACGTCCCACAGCTCGACCCGGCTGCGGGGGTCGAGGCCGGTGGTCGGTTCGTCGAGGAACAGCACCGGCGGGGTCGCCACCAGGCTGACGGCGAGGTCGAGCCGGCGACGCATGCCGCCGGAGTAGGTCTTGACGATGCGGTCACCGGCGTCGGTGAGCGAGAAGCGCTCGAGCAGGTCGTCGCCCGCGCGCTTGATGTAGCTCGACGACAGGCCGTAGAGCCCGCCGATGAGGCGGATGTTCTCGCGCCCCGTCAACAGCTCGTCGACGGTCGCGGCCTGACCGGTCAGCCCCATGCTGCGGCGTACGGCGCGGGGATCCTGGATGACGTCGTGACCGGCGACGCGGGCGGTGCCACTCGTGGGCTTCGAGAGCGTCGTCATCATGCGCACGGTGGTGGTCTTGCCGGCACCGTTAGGCCCCAAAAGGCCCAGCACGCTGCCCTCGGGCACCGAGAAGCTGACCCCGTCGACCGCCACCTTGTCGTCGAAGTGTTTGACAAGGTTGTCGGCCTCGATGGCCGGGGTGGGAGTCATGGTCGCGAGCGTAGGGGTGGCCACCGACATTGCGGAACCGGATTACTACACTCACCGCGTGCCTGACCGCCCGTCCGACCTCGCCGTCAGTGTCGACGGTCTGGTCATGCGGTACGGCGACAAGGTTGCCGTCGACGGTCTGACCATGGGCGTCGAGCGGGGCACGATAACGGCCGTCCTTGGGCCGAACGGCGCCGGCAAGACGACCACCCTGGAGACGTGCGAGGGCTACCGCACACCGCAGCAGGGCAGCGTCACGGTGCTGGGCCTCGACCCGCGTCGCGACCGGCGCGAGCTGCTGCCCCGCCTCGGCGTGATGCTGCAGGGCGCCGGCGCCTGGTCGGGCGCCCGGGCGATGGAGATGCTGCACCACATCGCGAGCCTGCACGCACATCCCCACGACGTCGACGCGCTGGCCGAACGGCTCGGTCTCGGCGAGTGCGGCAGGACGCCGTACCGGCGTCTCTCCGGCGGGCAGCAGCAGCGTCTCGGGCTGGCGATGGCGGTGGTCGGGCGCCCCGAGCTGGTGTTCGTCGACGAGCCCACCGCCGGGATGGACCCACACGCCCGGCGCGCGACGTGGGAGCTGCTCACCGACCTCCGCGCCGCCGGGGCGACCGTGGTGCTGACCACTCACCTGATGGACGAGGCAGAGCGCCTCGCCGATCGCATCCACATCATCGACCACGGAAGGCTGCTCATCTCGGGCACGCCGCTCGAGCTGACCCGAGGCGGCGGCGGCAACGCCACCATCCGCCTGGTCGTCACCCGCCCGTTCCCCGAAGGTGCGCCCGAGTCTCTGGGTGCCGCGCTCGGACCGAACGCCGTCGTCACCCAGCTCGACGAGTTCAGCCTGGTCGTCACCGGCCCCGCCGACTCGACCACCCTCGGCATCGTGTCGCGCTGGTGCGAGCAGCACGACGTGCTGCCCGAGTCGCTGACCCTGGGCCAGCGCAACCTCGAGGACGTCTTCGTCGAGCTGACCGGTCGGGGGCTGCGCCCGTGAGCCTGGACCTGACCCCCTCACCCGGTGCGGCACCGCTGCGTCGGCAGGTGTTCTCGCAGGCACGCATGGAGGCGCGGCTGATGCTGCGCAACGGCGAGCAGCTGCTGCTGGCCGTGGTCATCCCGCTGCTCGTGCTCATCGGTGGGGTGCTGGCCGTCGACCGGGTCGGCCTCGACCTCGACCACCGGCCGATCGACGTACTCACCCCGGGTGTGCTGGCGCTGGCCGTGATGTCGACGGCGTTCACGTCGCTGGCGATCGCGACCGGCTTCGAGCGCAGGTACGGCGTGATCAAGCGCCTCGGCGCCTCCCCGCTCCCCCGGCACGGCCTGCTGCTCGGCAAGATCCTCGCGCTCCTGGTCGTCGAGGGGTTGCAGGTCGTGGTGATCGTGGTCGCTGCCACGCTGCTCGACTGGCAGCCGTCGTCCGCTGGTGTCTTGGATGTCGCCCCACCCGCTGCGCTGGCGATGCTGCTCGGCACCGCCGCCTTCGCATCGCTCGGGCTGTTCGTCGCCGGGGTGCTGCGGGCAGAGGCCACGCTCGCGGCCGCCAACCTCGTCTACCTGCTGCTGATGGCCGGCGGCGCGGTGGTCATCCCCGCCACGTCGTACGGCGGCTTCGGCCAGGTCGCCGAGTGGCTGCCGAGTGGCGCGCTGGGCGAGGCGATGCGGGCCGCCCTGATCGACGGCGCCCTGGACGGCCGGGCGATGATCGTGCTGCTCGCCTGGACGGCCGTCGGCACAGTCCTGACCGCGACCACCTTCTCCTGGGAGTGACGCAGTGCCAGCCCTGATCGACCGTCTCGCCAGGCCGCTGGCGCGCTTCCTGTGGCCGCTGGCCGTGGCGAACCTGGTGGTCAACATCGGCATCGTCGTCACGGGTGGCGCCGTCCGGCTGACCGGCTCCGGCCTGGGCTGCCCGACGTGGCCGAAGTGCACCGAGGGGTCCTACGTCCCGCACGGCGAGCTGGGCATCAACGGCGCCATCGAGTTCGGCAACCGGATGCTCACCTGGGTGCTCGTCGCGGTCGCGATCCTGTGCCTGCTGTCGGCGATCGGAGCCGGGCACCGGCGTGCGGTCCGGCTCTCGACACTCGTGGCTCTCGGCATCCCGGCCCAGGCCCTCCTCGGCGGCGTCACCGTCCTCACCGAGCTCAACCCGTGGATCGTCTCGCTCCACCTGATGGTGTCGATGGCGATCATCGGGGTCTGCGTGGTCCTGGTCGACGCGTTGCGGGGGCCGGGGCGCAGAGCTGCCGACACCCGCACCGCCAGGCTGGGCTGGCTGGTGTTCGCCACCGCATGGGTCGTGCTCTATCTCGGCACGGTCGTGACGGGCAGCGGTCCGCACAGCGGCGACACCGACTCGCGTCGTACCGGACTCGACCCGCAGGTGCTGTCGCACGTGCACGCGTCAGCTGTCTACGTTCTGGTGGCGCTCACCATCGGCCTGCTCGCGCTGGCCCACCGCACCAGCGACGAACGCGTGTCACGCGCCGCCGGGCTGCTGCTGGTGATCGAGCTGGCGCAGGGCCTGGTCGGGTTCGCGCAGTACTCCCTCGACCTGCCCGAGGCGCTGGTCGCCCTCCACATGCTCGGCGCGGCCGTACTGTCGGCCAGCGTCACGTGGGCGGTGCTCTCCGCGCGCTGGCGCAGCGTCAAACCGACCGTCCTCAGTCGGCCCTGACGGCGTCGACCCGTTGTGACCAGGCCACGAGTGCATCGTAGGTCTGGGTCGGGCGGAGCGCCGGGTCGAGCATGGTCCAGGCCGCCGGTGCGCCGGCGGTCGGATGGAGCTGCCACGACAGGACGAAGACGTACGGCGTGCACGTCGTCGACTCCATGGTCTCGGTGAGGTAGCGGGCGCGGGTCGCGTCGTCGACCGGCTGCGACACCGGCCCCGGCGCCGCGGAGTAGCCGAGCTCCCCGATGTAGATGTCCTTCTCACCGTCTCCGTGGTCACCCATCAGGTCGTGCATCCGCCGGAAGCCCGCGAACGTCTGGTCATACTCACCGAACGGGTAGCGGTCGTAGGAGCCGTTCGGGTCCCCCGCGCTCGGAGGGCGAGTGCCGGTGGAGGGATGCAGCCCGCAGCCCGAGCATGTCGAATGGCCGGCGCTCCCCCGGTGAGTCGTCCAGCGCCTGGTAGAGGGCGGTGAGATATCCGAGGTCGTTGTTGCTGAGGCCACCCGAGATCACCACGACGTCGGGGTCGATGCGCTTGACCACGGGATAGGAAGCCTGGAGCAGCGCGGAGAACGCGCGCGGATCAGGTCCCGACGACCAGCGGGTCGCCTCGTTGGGCTCGTCCCAGATCTCCACGTAGTCGACCCGGCCGCGCACGTGCAGCATCACGTCGGAGACGAACACCGACCACGCGGCCACCTCCTGGTCGGTGAGCGGCGGGCGCCAGGTGGCGTCCGGTGCCGCGCCGGTGACCGCCCAGGTGGGCATGCCCACCAGTTGGAGACGTACTCGTTTGTCGGCGGCACCGGCCGCGTCGATGATGCTGTCCAGGGCCCTCCAGTCGTACGACGCGGACGGGTCGGGCCGCAGGGTGCGCCACGAGACCTTCGTGGAGATGATCGACGCGCCGGCCCGGTCGGCGAGGTCGACGAGCCGACCGACGGTCCCCTCCGTGAGCAGCCCGCCCAGGTCCACTTCGCGTACGCCGAGATCGACGAGCGGCCCGGGCTCCGACCGGGTCGGGGCACAGGACGTCTTCGCGAGCGACGCGGCCGGCTCGATCGAGTCGACCCGGCTGCTCAGGACCATCGACGCGAGGGCCACGGCGAGGGCACTAATCCCGGCCATGAGCAGCAGCCACTGTGGACGGGCTCGACGCGATGCTCCGGCCTGGGCCGGTGCGGTCACGAGACGACCGCAGCCCGAGTGACGGGCACCCGACGCCGCTCCCTGAGCAGAGTCCACAGCACACGCAGGCCCGCGCGTGCGACGTGGAACGCGCCCACACCCTGGCCGTTCGACACCCCGGTGACGGGCACCTCGGTGATGACCGCCTCAGCAGCGGCGAAACGGCAGTTGATGACCGTCTCGATCTCGAAGCCGTCACCCCACAGCATCTCGCCGTGCCGCGGCGCGGGCAGCTCGTGGTCGGGCAGGTCGAGCATCGGCGCCAGGTCGGCCCAGAAGGCGTTGTAGCCGTAGCAGAGATCGCTGAGCTCCTTGCCCAGCACCCGGCTCGTGATGCCGGCGGGCCACGCGCTGCCCCGGCGGCGTAGTCGGCTGGCCTTCGCGAAGTCGGCGCCATCAACCAGGGCCGCGACGAACCGCGGGATCTCGTGCGGGTCGGCACTGCCGTTGGCGTCGAACGTCACCACGACGTCGCCGGTGACCTCGGCGAAACCGGCGGCGAGGGCGTTGCCCTTGCCGTGGCGGCGCTGCCGGATCACCCGGATGTCGGGCATCAACCGGCGAGCGGTTGCAACGGTGCCGTCGACGGACCCGCCGTCGACAAGGATCACTTCGTGCACGAATGGTAAAGCAGGTAGCACCAGCTCGAGGTTGCGCGCTTCGTTGAGCGCGGGCACCACGACGCTGACTCGCGGCCGGGTCGGTCGAGTCGCTGTAGCGACGTTGCCGGCCTCGATCCGTTCGCTCGTCACGGACATCTGGAATCCCCCCGGATTCGGTATGTAAAATTTTCAGAACTTGTGCGGCACAGACGTCGTGTCCGACATCCCGAGCGTGGAGGTCACGACGACCCGCACAACGAGAGATGCCCGGAGTGGTTACGTCTCAAACATGAAGCTTCCACCCGACTAGCCCATTGCCGCCCGGTCGGGTCTTGGCTGGCGGAGTCAGCGCGTCAGCAGCGGGTCGAGTGCGACCGCCACGAAGAGAAGCGAGAGATAGAGGTTGGAGCTGTGGAACAGGCGCATCGGCGCGATCACCGACAGGCTCTCCGACGTCTTCGCCCGGCCCCACATGCGGTAGGCCTCGACGATGAACGCCGCACCGAGGACCGCGGCGGCGACCGGGTAGACCGGACCGGTGCCGGCCACGGGCCACAGCAGCAGTGAGGTCGCGACCATCACCCAGCTGTAGACGACGATCTGCCGGCCGACCTCGCGCGCCGGGGCCACGACCGGGAGCATCGGCACGGAGACGTTGGCGTAGTCCTCGCGGTAGCGCAGCGCCAGCGCCCACGTGTGGGGCGGCGTCCAGAAGAAGACGACCAGGAAGAGTACGACGGGAGTCCAGGCCAGCTCGCCGGTCACGGCGGTCCAGCCGATCAGGGCCGGGAAGCAGCCCGCCAGCCCGCCCCAGACGATGTTCTGGGTAGTGCGGCGCTTGAGCACCATCGTGTAGACGAGCACGTAGAAGGCGTTGGCCACCACCGCCAGCACAGCCGACAGCGGGTTGACCCAGAGCGCCAGGATCACCGTGCTGAGCACGCCGAGGGCCAGGCCGAACACCAGCGCCGACGTCGGCGAGACGACGTGGCGCGGAAGCGCCCGTCGACGGGTGCGGCGCATCTGCTCGTCGATGTCGCGGTCGTAGACACAGTTCAGGGCCGACGCCGAGCCGGCGCTCAGGGTGCCGCCGATGACGGTGGCGACCACAAGGCCGAGTGACGGGATGCCGCGAGCGGCGAAGAACATCACCGGCACGGTGGTCAGCAGCAACAGCTCGATGACGCGCGGCTTGGTGAGGCCGACGTACGCCGCGACGACGTCCCTGAACGTGATGTCCCCGTCGCCGTGGCCACTGCTGCCCTCGTCGCCCGAAGCGGCGGCCGAGGAGGCCGACTGGCCGAGGTAGGTCACGGAGTTCCTCACAGATGAATGGGTACCGAAGGGCGCGGGTCGAGTCTAAACCCGTGCCTGAGTAGGCTCGCCCTCGACGTGCCCCCACCCGTTCGTGAAGGGAACCCCGTGACCCCCAACCCGTCGAAGCTCGACTGGAACGACCTCGACCAGAAGGCCGTCGACACTGTCCGCGTGCTCGCCATGGACGCGGTCCAGAAGGTCGGCAACGGCCACCCCGGTACCGCCATGAGCCTGGCGCCGGCGGCGTACCTGCTGTTCCAGAAGGTGATGCGGCACAACCCCGCCGACCCGCACTGGCCCGGCCGCGACCGGTTCGTGCTGTCGTGCGGCCACTCGTCGCTCACCCTCTATCTGCAGCTGTTCCTCGGCGGGTGGGGTCTCGAGCTCGACGACATCAAGGCGCTGCGCACGTGGGGCAGCAAGACGCCCGGTCACCCGGAGTACGGCCACACGGCCGGCGTCGAGACCACGACAGGCCCGCTCGGCCAGGGCATCGGCAACGCCGTCGGCATGGCCATGGCCGCGCGCCGCGAGCGCGGCATGCTCGACCCCAACGCGGCCGAGGGCGCCTCGCCTTTCGACCACCACATCTATGCGCTGTGCAGCGACGGTGACATCGAGGAAGGCGTCAGCGCCGAGGCCTCCGCCCTCGCGGGGGTGCAGCAGCTCGGCAACCTCACGCTGATCTACGACGCCAACCGGATCTCCATCGAGGACGACACCGACATCGCACTGGCCGAGGACGTCGCCCAGCGCTACGAGGCCTACGGCTGGCACGTGCAGACCGTCGACTGGACCCACGACGAGACGAAGTACTCCGAGGACGTCCCCGCGCTGTACGCCGCGATCCAGAAGGCCGAGTCGGTCACCGACCGGCCCAGCTTCATCGTGCTGCGCACGATCATCGCGTGGCCGGCGCCCACCCTGCAGAACACCGGCAAGAGCCACGGCTCCGCTCTCGGCGACGACGAGGTCGCGGCCACCAAGAAGGTGCTGGGCTTCGACCCCGACCAGACGTTCGAGGTGCCTGCGGGCGTGCTCGAGCACACCCGCGAGGCCGTGGCCCGTGGCAAGGCCGCCCAGGCCGCGTGGGACGACGAGTTCAAGCACTGGACCACCAAGCCGTCTGCCGACACCGAGCTCTTCGACCGGATGCAGACCCGCAGCCTGCCGGCCGGCTGGGCCGACGCGCTGCCGACCTTCGACGCCGACCCGAAGGGCGTCGCGACCCGCGTCGCCTCCGGCAAGACCATCAACGCGATTGCGCCCGGCATGCCCGAGCTGTGGGGCGGTTCGGCCGACCTGGCCGGCTCCAACAACACCACCATCGAGGGTGTCCCGTCGTTCCTGCCGAAGGACCGCTCCACCAAGATGTTCCAGGGCGACCCGTACGCCGGCCGCGTGCTGCACTTCGGCATCCGCGAGCACGCCATGGGTGCGATCATGAACGGCATCGCCGCGCACGGCGGCACCCGTGTGTTCGGTGGCACATTCCTCACCTTCTCCGACTACATGCGCCCGTCGGTCCGGCTGGCCTCGATCATGGGCCTGCCGGTCACCTACGTGTGGACCCACGACTCCATCGGTCTGGGCGAGGACGGACCGACGCACCAGCCGATCGAGCACCTCGCCGCGCTGCGGGCGATCCCCGGCCTCGACGTCGTCCGGCCGGGTGACGCCAATGAGACGGTGGCTGCCTGGGCGGCGATCCTCGAGCACACCGACCGGCCCGCCGGGCTGTGCCTGAGTCGTCAGAACCTGCCGGTCTACCCACGCGACACCGAGGGCTACAGCGACACCAGCAACGTCCGCCGCGGCGGCTACGTCCTGCTCGACACCGAGGGCATCCCCGACGTCGTACTCATCGGCACCGGTTCCGAGCTCCAGCTCGCCGTCGAGGCGCGCGAGTTGCTCGCCACCGACGGTGTGCAGGCGCGCGTCGTCTCGATGCCGTGCCGCGAGTGGTACGACGACCAGGAGGCGTCCTACCGCGAGACGGTCATCCCGCCGCACGTGAAGGCCCGGGTGAGCGTCGAGGCCGGCATCGCCCTCGGCTGGCGCGAGTTGGTCGGCGACCACGGCCGCATCGTCTCCATCGAGCACTACGGCGCCTCGGCCGACTACCAGCGCATCTACACCGAGTTCGGCGTCACGGCCGAGGCCGTCGCCAACGCCGCCCGCGACTCCATCTCGGCGGTCTCGGCCTGATCGAGGCACCCCCGCCACATCCACTGTTCGTCGACACGATCCGGGAGGATTCATGAGTGACAAGCTGAAGGCTCTGGCAGACGCGGGGGTGTCGATCTGGCTCGACGACCTGTCGCGTGAGCGCATCGAGACCGGCAACCTGGCCGATCTCGTCAAGGACAAGTCGGTGGTCGGCGTGACCACCAACCCGACCATCTTCGCCGCGGCGATCGCCAACGGCGAGCGCTACGACGAGCAGGTCGGCAAGCTCGTCGCCGCCGGCGAGCCCGTCGACAAGGTCATCTTCGAGCTGACCACCGAGGACGTCCGCAACGCCTGCGACATCCTGGCTCCGGTCGCGCAGAGCACGGCGCACGACGGCCGCGTCTCGATCGAGGTCGAGCCCGACCTCGCCAATGACACGGATGCCACCATCGGCTCGGCCAAGGCGCTGTGGGCAGCCGTCGACCGCACCAACGTCCTCATCAAGATCCCGGCCACTCTCGAGGGCCTGCCGGCCATCACGGCCGCGACCGCCGAAGGCATCAGCGTGAACGTGACGCTGATCTTCGGCGAGCAGCGCTACCGCGAGGTCATGGACGCCTACCTGACCGGGCTGGAGCAGGCGAAGGAGGCCGGCCGTGACCTCTCCACGATCCGATCGGTCGCGTCGTTCTTCATCTCGCGCATAGACACCGAGATCGACCAGCGCCTCGACGAGATCGGCACCGACATCGCACTCGCCCTGAAGGGCAGGGCCGCGGTGGCCAACGCGCTCGTCGCGTACGGCGCCTACGAGGAGGTCGTCGCCTCCGACCGCTGGCGCGCACTGGCCGACGAGGGCGCCAACCCGCAGCGGCCGTTGTGGGCCTCGACCGGCGTGAAGAACCCCGACTACTCCGACACCATGTACGTCACCGACCTCGTCGTGCCCGAGACCGTCAACACGATGCCCGAGAAGACGATGGAGGCGTTCGCCGACCACGGAGAGATCCTGGGCGACGTCGTGACCGGCAAGGCGTCCGAGGGTCGCGCGATCCTCGAGCGGCTCGGCGAGGTCGGTGTCGACTTCCTCGACGTGCTGGTGACGGTCGAGCACGAAGGCGTCGACAAGTTCAAGAAGTCGTGGACCGAGCTCGTCGAGACCGTCAAGGCACAGATGGCGAAGGCCAATCAGTGAGCGCCTCGAACACCGTCTCCGAGGCCGGTCTGTTCGAGCTGTTCGTCGGCTACCGCGACGAGAAGGCCTTCGCCGACACGGTCTCCACCCTCGTCGACGAGAAGTTCGCGTCTCGACTGGCCAAGCACGACGCCACCCTGTGGGGTGACGAGGCCGAAGCCGAGTCCGCCAAGAGGCTGGCCTGGGTCGACCTGCACTCCACCTCGCGGCCGCTGGTCGACGAGATCTACGAACTACGCGCCAACCTCACTGGTCAGGGGCTGACCCGGGTCGTGCTGTGCGGCATGGGCGGTTCGTCGCTGGCGCCGGAGGTCATCTGCGCGGCCAACGGCGTCGACCTCGTCGTACTCGACTCCTCTGACCCCGACTTCGTGCGCGCCGCGCTCGAGGACCACCTGGACCGCACCGTCGTCGTGGTGTCGTCGAAGTCGGGCGGCACCGTCGAGACCGACAGCCAGCGCCGGGCGTTCGAGAAGGCCTTCACCGACGCCGGCATCGACCCGAAGTCGCGCATCGTGGTCGTGACCGACCCGAGCTCGCCGCTCGACGGCTCGGCCACCGAGGCGGGCTACCGCGTCTTCCGCGCCGACCCCGACGTGGGCGGCCGCTACTCCGCCCTGACCGCGTTCGGTCTGGTGCCCAGCGGCCTGGCCGGCGCCGACATCACGCGGCTGCTCGACGAGGCCGCGGCCATGTCGGCCGCGCTTTACGCCGACTCCCCCGACAACCCCGGCCTGCGGCTCGGTGCGCTGCTCGGCGCCGCCAACCTGGCCGGTGTCGACAAGCTCGTGCTGGCCGACGGAGGTTCGTCGTACTCCGGGCTGGGCGACTGGGCCGAGCAGCTCGTCGCCGAGTCCACGGGCAAGGACGGCAAGGGCATCCTGCCGGTCGTGGTCGAGGGCAAGGACGCGCCCAACTTCTCCCCCAGCACCGACGACGAGGTGCTCGCGACGTACGGTCCCGACGGCCCGTCCGTCGTGCCGTCATCCGGCTGGGGCGTCACGGTCGACGCCACCCTCGGCGGCCAGCTGCTGCTGTGGGAGGTCGCGACAGCGGTGGCCGGCCGGGTCATCGGCATCAACCCGTTCGACCAGCCCGACGTCGAGAGCGCCAAGGCCGCCGCCCGCGAGATGCTCGAAGGTGGTGGCGACCAGCCGCGCCCGATGTTCGTGGACGGTACGACGACCGTCTACGCCTCCGAGGACTGGCTGCCGAAGGGCACGGCCACGGTTGCCGAGGCCGTGGCTGCGCTGCTCGACAACCTCGACGACGAACACGGATACCTCGCCGTGCAGGCCTACCTCGACCGGCACCGCGACGCCGCGCTGGCAGAGGTGCGTCCTGCACTCGCGCGTCGTACGGGCAGGCCGGTCACGTTCGGCTGGGGTCCGCGGTTCCTCCACTCCACCGGGCAGTACCACAAGGGCGGCCCAGACACGGGTGTCTACCTGCAGGTCACTGGGCAGCCGCAGGCCGACCTGGCCGTGCCCGACCGGCCGTTCACGTTCCACGAGTTCCTGACCGCACAGGCGGTTGGCGACGGCCAGGTGCTGGCCGACAAGGGTCGCCCGATGCTGCGACTGCACGTAGCCGATGCGGGCGACCTGGCCGCACTCGTCACCCTGCTCGGGCAAGGAGCCTGATGGACTACGTCAACCCGCTGCGCGACGTCGAGGACCGGAGACTGCCGCGCATTGCCGGCCCGTGCGGCATGGTGCTCTTCGGCGTCACCGGTGACCTGTCGCGCAAGAAGGTCATGCCGGCGATCTACGACCTCGCCAACCGCGGGCTGCTGCCGCCCGGCTTCAGCCTCGTCGGCTATGCCCGGCGCGACTGGGCCGACCAGGACTTCGCCCAGATCGTGCATGACTCCGTGAAGCAGTACGCCCGCACCGAGTTCCGCGAGGAGGTCTGGAAGCAGCTCGCCGAGGGGCTGCGCTTCGTGCAGGGCGACTTCGACGACGACGGCGCCTTCGAGACCCTGCGCCGCACGATCGAGGAGCTCGACCAGGCCCGCGGCACCGGCGGCAACTACGCGTTCTACCTCGCGATCCCGCCCGGGTTCTTCGGCTCGGTCGTCGGCCAGCTCCAGGAGCACGGGCTGGCCCAGTCGCCGGAGGACGCCTGGCGCCGGGTGGTCGTCGAGAAGCCCTTCGGCCACGACCTCGAGTCCGCGCGCGAGCTGAACGACACCCTCAACGGCGTCTTCCCGTCGGGCTCCGTCTTCCGCATCGACCACTACCTCGGCAAGGAGACGGTCCAGAACATCCTGGCGATGCGCTTCGCCAACAACATGTTCGAGCCGATCTGGAACGCCAACTACGTCGACCACGTGCAGATCACCATGGCCGAGGATGTCGGGATCGGCGGTCGCGCCGGCTATTACGACGGCATCGGCGCCGCGCGCGATGTCATCCAGAACCACCTGATGCAGCTGATGGCGCTCGTCGCCATGGAGGAGCCGACGTCGTTCGAGGCCGAGAGCCTGCGCATCGAGAAGCAGAAGGTGCTCGCCTCGGCGACGCTGCCGCGACGGCTCGACGTCAGCACCGCCCGCGGCCAGTACGTCGAGGGCTGGGCCGGCGGCGACAAGGTCCAGGGCTTCCTTGAGGAGGAGGGCATCAAGAAGTCCTCCACCACCGAGACCTTCGCCGCGATCACCGTCAACGTCGAGACGCGACGCTGGGCCGGCGTGCCGTTCTACCTGCGCACCGGCAAGCGGCTGGGCCGCCGGGTGACCGAGGTCGCGATCGTCTTCAAGCGCGCTCCGCACCTGCCGTTCACCGAGACCGCCACCGAGGAGCTGACCCAGAACGCCCTGGTGATCCGGGTACAGCCCGACGAGGGCATGACGCTGCGCTTCGGCTCCAAGGTGCCGGGCACCGCGATGGAGATCCGCGACGTCAACATGGACTTCGCCTACGGCGGGTCCTTCACCGAGGCCAGCCCGGAGGCCTACGAGCGGCTCATCCTCGACGTACTCCTCGGTGACCCGCCGCTGTTCCCGCGGCACGAGGAGGTCGAGCTGTCCTGGAAGATCCTCGACCCGGTGCTCGCGCACTGGGCCAGGAAGGGCAAGCCCGACACCTACGCGGCGGGCACCTGGGGCCCGCCTTCGGCCGAGGCCATGCTCGCCCGTGACGGCCGCACCTGGAGGAGACCATGAACTCACCCCACGAAGACCCTCGCTGCGCTCCCATCTCCGCTGGGAACCCGACATGACCGCCGAGCTGATCGACACCAACGCCTCCGAGATCGCCTCCGAGTTCGTGAAGGCGCGGCGCCGGGCCGGCAGCCCGGCCATGGGCATGGTGATGACCCTCATCATCGTCGTCGACGAGGACGACGTGGAGGGGGCAATGCAGGCCGCCCGGGCTGCGTCGCACGAGCACCCGGCCCGGGTGCTCGGTGTGATCCAGGGCGACGCTCGGGGTGCTGGCGCGATCAACGCGCAGGTAGGCATCGGCTCGGGCTGGACCGGCGAGACCGCGCTCATCCGCCTCAAGGGCGAGGTCGTCAAGCACGCCGAGTCGGTGGTCCTGCCGCTGCTCCTGCCCGACTCCCCCGTGGCCATCTGGTGGCCCACCGATGCCCCCCACGACCCCGCAGCCGACCCGCTCGGCGCGCTGGCGACTCGCCGCATCACCGACACCGCGGCCGTCACCCGCGGCAAGACGGTCGCCATGCAGCGCCAGTGCGCGGCGTACTCCGCCGGCAACACCGACCTCGCCTGGACCCGCATCACCCCCTGGCGCGCGCTGCTGGCCGCCGCCCTCGAGCAGCACCCGCTCAAGGTGCAGCGGGCGTCCGTGTCGGCCGAGCGCATCTCGCCCAGCGCCGACCTGCTCGTGGCCTGGCTGAGCAGCCGGCTCAAGGTGCCCGTCGAACGCCACGGCTCCGGTGGCCCCGGCATCACCGAGGTCGTGATGCAGACCAAGGAGGGACCCATCCGGATAAGCCGGGCTGACGGCCGGCTGGCGACGTTCTCCTCCCCCGGACAGCCCGATCGCCCGGTGGCGCTCAAGCGGCGCGAGCTGCCCGAGCTGCTCGCCGAGGAGCTGCGTCGCCTCGACGAAGATGACATCTACGCCGCCACTGCCGCCCAGTTGGTGCGACTGGAGGCTCGGGCGTGAGCACCCCTGAGGTGATCGTGCACGAGGACTCCGGCACCCTCGCCGGCGACATCGCGAGCCGGCTGCTCGAGGCACTGGAGCTGGCCCAGGCCGGCGGAGGCGTGCCTCAGATCGGGCTCACCGGTGGCTCCATCGCCGACGCGGTGCACCGCGAGGTCGCCCGCCGGGCCGTCGACTCCTCGGTCGACTGGTCGCGCGTGGTCTTCTGGTGGGGCGACGAACGCTTCGTCCCCGGCGGTTCTCCCGATCGCAACGCGACCGCGGCCCGTGCCGCGTTCCTCGACACGGTCGGCGTCGACCCCGCCCGCGTGCACGAGATGCCTGCTGCCGACGGTGCGCTCGACCTGGACGCCGCAGCCGCGGCGTACGGCGAGGAGCTGCGTGAGTCCGGCAGCGGCGCGTTCGACGTGCTGATGCTCGGCGTGGGTCCGGATGGCCATGTCGCGTCGTTGTTCCCGGGTCACCCGGCGCTCGACGTCGAGGACCAGGTCGCCGTGGCGGTGCGCGAGTCACCGAAGCCGCCACCCGACCGCATCTCACTGACGTTCAGCGCGCTCGCCCACAGCCGTCAGGTGTGGTTCCTGGTCAGCGGCGCCGAGAAGGCCGCGGCGGTGGCCGCTGGGCTCGCCGACGAAGGGTCGGTGGGGGCCACCCCTGCCCGCGGCGTACGAGGTCAGGACTCCACCGTGTGGCTCATCGACTCCGCGGCGGCATCGCAACTCTGAGCCAGTCCGTGTGCTTCCTGACCCGAAAGGGCGCCTGTGCGGGGCGCCTGGAGGTGCTTCTCAGGTCAATCGGCGTCGGGATACCCGGCCAGCCGGGTATCACTGCAGAAACGAGACGGTCGTATCAGAAGATGATCTCGCCGGACTTGCGGCGAGAGCGGAGCAGCGCGATGGCCTCTTCGAGGATGTCGGCCGCCTCGGCGTCGGAGCGGCGCTCCTTCACGTAGGCCAGGTGCGTCTTGTAGGGCTCGATCTTGGGCGCGGGCGGAGGGTTCTCGGAGTCCCGGCTCGCCGGCAGACCGCACTTGGGACAGTCCCACGACTCGGGGACGGCCGCCTCGATGGCGAACGTCACCACCGAGCGGTGCTCGTGCGAGCAGAAGTAGGTGACGGCCTGGCGTGGGGCCGACTCACCCCGCTCCGCTTCGCCCATCGGACCAGCACCGACCCGACTACCGCGGATCGCATTTCCAGCACCAGCCACGTCAGTTCCTCTCTCTCACGAAGTCTCAGACGTTGTAGGCCAGGAGCAGGCCCAGGGCAACGATGCAGGAGAACCAGATGACCCCGACGCCCACGGTGAAGCGGTCGAGGTTGCGCTCGGCGACCGATGAGCCGCCCAGCGTGGAGGACACTCCACCACCGAACATGTCAGACATTCCGCCGCCGCGGCCCTTGTGGAGCAGCACCAGGAGGATGAGGATCGCGCTCGTGATCACGAGCAGGACGTCGAAGACCAGAATCACGGTGCGAAGCCTACGTCACGCCGTCGCGATCACAGGACGGGCATGTCATAGAAACGGCAAACTCCGCCGAACTCGTCGGCCTGCAGGCTCGCGCCGCCCACCAGCGCGCCGTCGACATCCGCCTTCTGCATGATCCCGGCGACGTTCGAGGCCTTCACGGAGCCGCCGTACAGGATGCGGCAGCCGTCGGCCGCGGCGTCCCCGTGCACCTCGCGGAGGCGTTCGCGGATGGCCGCACAGACCTCCTGCGCGTCGTCCGGAGTGGCTACCTCGCCGGTGCCGATGGCCCAGACGGGTTCGTAGGCGATGACGAGAGCAGCGACCTGCCCGGCGGTGAAGCCCGCGAGCGATCCGTCGACCTGGGCCAGCGTGTAGGACACCTGGTCACCCGCCTGGCGGATCTCTAGACCCTCGCCGACGCACACGATGGGGGTCATCCCGGCGGCCAACGACTTGTGCGCCTTGGCGTTGACGACCTCGTCGGTCTCGGCGTGGTACTCGCGGCGCTCGGAGTGGCCCACCACGACGTACGAGCAACCGAGCTTGGCCAGCATGGCCGCGGAGATCTCGCCGGTGTAGGCACCGTTGTCCTGCGTGGAGACGTCCTGCGCGGCGTACCTGATCGACAGTCGGTCGCCGTCGACGAGCGTCTGCACGGACCTCAGGTCGGTGAACGGCGGCACCACGACAACCTCGACCTTGCCGTAGTCGTGGCGCTTGTCGGACAGCGTCCACGCGAGCTTCTGGACGAGCACCACCGCTTCTTGGTGGTTGAGGTTCATCTTCCAGTTGCCCGCCATCAGCGGGGTGCGTGCATTGGTGGCCATGCCAAGTCCTTCTGGTGGGAGCGCTTCGGGTGTCAGGGGCGTTCGAGGACGGCGATGCCGGGCAGTTCCTTGCCCTCGAGGTACTCCAGGCTGGCACCGCCACCCGTGGAGATGTGCCCGAAGGCCGCTTCGTCGAAGCCGAGGGTGCGTACGGCGGCCGCGGAGTCGCCGCCGCCCACCACGGACAGGCCGTCGATCTTCGTGAGGGCCTCGGCGACCGCACGGGTGCCGTCGGCGAATACGTCGACCTCGAAGACCCCCATCGGACCGTTCCAGAAGACCGTGCGAGCGTCGGCGAGCGCCGCCGCGAACGCCCGAGCCGAGTCGGGTCCGATGTCGAGGCCGAGCGCGTCAGCCGGGATGGCGTCTGCGGCCACTACCTTGGGCTCGGGCTGTCGGTCGCCGGACGGGAATGCGGTGTCGACGACGATGTCGGTCGGCAGCACGATCTCGACGCCCTTGGCCGTCGCCTGCTCGAGGTAGCTGCGACAGACGTCGAGCTGGTCGTCCTCCAGCAGGCTCTTGCCCACCTCGTGGCCCTGGGCCTTGAGAAAGGTGAAGACCATGCCGCCGCCGATGAGGAGCTTGTCGGCCTTGTCGAGGAGGTTGTCGATGACGCCCAGCTTGTCGGAGACCTTGGAGCCGCCGAGGACGACGACGTAGGGCCGCTCGGGGTCCACGGTCAGCCGGCGCAGGACGTCGATCTCGGTCGCCACGAGGCCACCCATGGCACTCGGCAGCCGCAGCGCGACGTCGTACACGGAAGCCTGCTTGCGGTGCACGACACCGAACCCGTCGGAGACGAACACGTCGCCGAGCTGGGCGAGCTGGTCGGCGAATGAGCCGCGGACGTCGTCATCCTTGCTGGTCTCACCGGAGTTGAAGCGGACGTTCTCGAGCACCGCCACGTCACCGTCGGCGAGGCCGTCGACCGTCTGCTGCGCGCTCTCGCCCACCGTGTCGGTCGCGAACGCCACCGGTCGGCCCAGCACCTCGCCGAGACGCTCAGCGACCGGAGCAAGAGAGTACGCCGGGTCCGGGGCACCGTCGGGACGACCGAGGTGCGCCATCACGACGACGCGCGCCCCGGCCTCGGCCAGCTGGGTGATGGTGGGTGCGCTCGCCCGGATGCGGCCGTCGTCGGTGATGGTGCCTGCGTCGAGTGGCACGTTCAGGTCGGAGCGGACCAGCACCCGCTTGCCGGCCAGGTCTCCCAGAGAGGCGACTCCCAACGATGCCGTGTCGTGGGCTGTGCCCGACATCAGAGCGTGGCGCCCACGTGCGCGATCAGGTCGACGAGGCGGTTGGAGTAACCCCACTCGTTGTCGTACCAGCCGACGACCTTGACCTGGTTGCCGATGACCTTGGTCAGTGGAGCGTCGAAGATGCAGGACGCCGGGTCGGTCACGATGTCGGTGGAGACGATCGGGTCGGTGGAGTACTTGAGGAAGCGGCCGTCGGCGGCCTTCTCGATGATCGAGTTGACCTCCTCGACCGTCGTCTCGCGGCCGGCCTCGAACGTGAGGTCGGTGGCCGAGCCGGTGGGCACGGGCACGCGCAGGGCGAAGCCGTCGAGCTTGCCCTTGAGCTCGGGCAGGACCAGGCCGATGGCCTTCGCGGCACCCGTCGAGGTCGGGATGATGTTGAGCGCTGCGGCCCGGGCACGACGCAGGTCCTTGTGGATGTTGTCCTGCAGGTTCTGGTCGGCCGTGTAGGCGTGGATCGTCGTCATCAGGCCCTTGACGATGCCGAGGTCGTCGTTGAGCGCCTTGGCCATCGGGCCGAGGCAGTTCGTGGTGCACGACGCGTTGGAGATGACGTGGTGGGTCGCCGGGTCGTACTTCTCGTGGTTGACGCCCATCACGATCGTGATGTCCTCGTTGGAGGCGGGCGCCGAGATGATGACCTTCTTCGCGCCGGCGTCGATGTGCGCCTTCGCCTTGGTGGCGTCGGTGAAGAACCCGGTGGACTCGACGACGACGTCGACGTCGAGCTCGCCCCACTTGAGCTTGGCCGGGTCACGCTCGGCAAATGCCGCGATGCTCTGGTCACCGACCTTGATGGACGTCTCGTCGGACGACACGTCGGCATCGAGCCGACCGAGGATCGAGTCGTACTTCAGCAGGTGCGCGAGTACGGCGTTGTCGGTGAGGTCGTTGACCCCCACGATCTCGATGTCAGCACCCGACGCGCCTACGGCGCGAAAGAAGTTGCGGCCGATGCGGCCGAAGCCGTTGATTCCCACACGAACAGTCACAAGTGTCTCCTGGCAGCGTTGGTCGATCAGGCGATGCGACCCTATCGCGCTGGCGGGGAGGGGGCCCGTACGACCCATCCGGCGTACGTGCAGGTAATCGGGAGCGGGCGTCGGTCAGGCGTCCTCGGCGAGCATGTCGGGCGTCAGGGACGCCTCGGTGTCGGGGATGCCCAGCTCCTCGGCGCGCTTGTCGGCCATCGCAAGCAGACGCCGGATGCGGCCCGCGATGGCGTCCTTGGTGAGCACCGGGTCGTGCAGCTGGCCGAGCTCCTCGAGCGAGGCCTGCTTGTGCTCCAGGCGCAGGTGGCCGGCGAGCTCGAGGTGGTCGGGCACCTCCTCGGCCAGGATCTCGAGGGCGCGCTCGACGCGGGCACCGGCGGCCACGGCGGCGCGGGCCGAGCGACGCAGGTTGGCGTCGTCGAAGTTGGCGAGCCGGTTGGCCGTGGCCCGCACCTCTCGGCGCATCCGGCGCTCCTCCCAGGCCATCAGCGACTCATGGGCGCCGAGCCTGGTCAGCAGCGCACCGATCGCGTCACCGTCGCGGATGACGACCCGGTCGACCCCGCGCACCTCGCGGGCCTTGGCCTGGATGCCCAGGCGACGGGCGACGCCGACGAGGGCCAGGGCGGCCTCCGGGCCGGGACAGGTGACCTCGAGGGCGGACGAGCGGCCGGGCTCGGTGAGCGAGCCGTGGGCGAGGAAGGCGCCCCGCCAGGCGGCGACGGCGTCACAGCCACCGCCGGAGACGACGGCCGGCGGCAACCCGCGGACCGGTCGGCCGCGCTGGTCGAGCAGGCCGGTCTGCCGGGCCAGCGCCTCGCCGTCCTTGACGACGCGGACGATGTAGCGGCTGCCCTTGCGGATGCCGTTGCCCTGCACCATCACGACGTCGGACTGGTGGCCGTAGACCTCGGAGATGTCCTTGCGCAGCCGTCGCGCGGCTGCACCTGTGTCGAGCTCGGCCTCGACCACGATCCGGCCGCTGACGATGTGGAGTCCCCCGGCGAATCGAAGCATCGAGGCGACTTCAGCCTTGCGGCAACAGGTCTTCGTGATCTGCGTGTTGGCCAGTTCGGCCTTCACCGGTGCGGTCATCGCCATGCGTGCGATCCTGCCATGCGCGTCAACGACCCTCACCAGTCAGGATGCCCGCCAGTGCCTCCCCGAGCAGAGCGGGGTCGTGAGCGGGAGTGCCGTCGCTGCGTGCGACGTCGGCGATCACGAGCTGGCCACCGAGGTCGAGCACCGCCTTTTCCAGTGCTTCGACGTCGGCAACACTGCCCGCATCGGCCAGCACGGAGTGCACGGTGAGGTCGGGCGCCAGCTCGCGGAGCACGGCCAGGTGGTCCTCGGGCGCGAAGCCGGGGGTCTCTCCCGGCTGCGCCTCCAGGTTGAGTACGACGACCAGCCGGGCACCGCGGGCCACGACTGCCTCGCGCAGCTCGGGCACCAGCAGGTGCGGGATCACCGAGGTGTACCAGGAGCCAGGCCCGAGCACGACCCAGTCGCTCTCGTGCACCGCGGCCACGGCCTCGGTGCACGCGGACACCGGCTCGGGCTCGAGGAAGACGCGCTCGATGCGTCCGTCGGTGGTCGCGATCTCGACCTGACCGTGCACGCGGGTGTGGGCATCCGGATCTCCCGCAACCAGGCCAGTGACGTCGGCAGTGATGTCGATGGGGGTGGTCGACATCGGCAGCACGCGACCACGGGCGCCCAGCAGCCTGCCCACCAGGTCGAGGGCGGCCACCGGGTCACCCAGCTGCTCCCAGAGCCCGACGATCAGCAGGTTGCCGACCACGTGGTCGCGCATCTCGCCGTCGCCGGCGAACCGGTGCTGCAGCACCTCGGCCCAGGTCTGGCCCCAGTCGTCGTCGCCGCAGAGGGCGGCCAGCGCCATCCGCAGGTCACCGGGTGGCAGGACGTCGAACTGGCTCCGCAGGCGACCCGACGAGCCACCGTTGTCGGCGACGGTCACGACGGCGGTGACGTCACGCGCCACCCGGCGCAGTGCCGAGAGGGAGGCGTGCAGCCCGTGACCACCTCCTAGGGCGACGACCGAACAGTCGACCTCCGGCACGTCACTCCCGCCCGAGGTCACGGTGGACGGCGCGGGTGTCGTAGCCGCGGTCGCGGAGCCGTTGCGCGATCTCCTCGGTCATCGCCACGCTGCGGTGCTTGCCACCGGTGCAGCCGATCGCGATCGTCATGAACCGCTTGCCCTCGCCGAGATAGCCGTTGGCGGCGATCTCGAGCACCGGCAGGTAGCCGTCGAGGAACTCCGCGGCCCCGGGCTGGCTCTTGACGTAGTCGGCCACGTCGGCGTCATGGCCGTTGTGGGCCCGCAGCTCGGGCACCCAGTGGGGGTTGGGCAGGAACCGCATGTCACCCACGAAGTCGGCGTCGACCGGGATGCCGTACTTGAAGCCGAAGCTGATCACGGTCACCTTCAGCCGGGTCGCCTGCGCCGACCCGAAGTGCTCCGCCACCCGCTTGGTCAGCTGGTGCACGTTGAGGTTGGTGGTGTCGATGACCAGGTCGGCGTCGCCGCGGACGCTGGCCATCGCCTGACGCTCCCGGGCGAGCCCGTCGACGAGCCGGCCTCCACCCTGGAGCGGGTGCGGGCGGCGGGCGGCCTCCTGGCGGCGTACGAGGACGTCGTCACTGGCCTCGAGGAACAGCAGGGTCGTCGGCCGCCCGGTGACCAGCTGCTGGCGGTTGGCGTGCAGGGCGTCGAAGAACGAGCCCGAGCGCACGTCGGTGACCACGGCGATCGGCTGGCTCACGCCTCGGCTGTCGTCGACGAGGCGTACGACGTCGCGCACCAGCGCGGGCGGCAAATTGTCGACGACGTAGAAGCCGAGGTCCTCGAGCTCCTTGGCGGCCGTGCTGCGCCCGGCACCGGTCATGCCGGTGACCACGACCAGCTCGCCGGGCTGCGGAGTCGCACTCTCGGACATCAGTCCTCCTCGATCTCGCCCGTGGCGGTGTTGACGCGCATCGGCTGCGGCGTGGGTCCAGTCTTGCGGGTGGCGTCGGCTGCGGCGAGCGCGTCCTTGATGGCCCTCGAGGTGGTCGGTCCGATGCCGGGCACGAGAGCGATCTCGTCGACCTCGGCGGCGCGCAGCTTCTTGAGGGAGCCGAAGTGCTTGATCAGCGTCCTGCGGCGCACCTCACCGAGCCCGGGTACGTCGTCGAGAAGGCTCTCGACCATCGACTTGGAGCGCCGCCCGCGGTGGTGGGTGATGGCGAACCGGTGGGCCTCGTCGCGGACCCGCTGGAGGAGGTAGAGGCCTTCGCTGGTGCGGGCGAAGATCACCGGGTCGTCCTCGGCGGGCAGCCACACCTCCTCGAGCCGCTTGGCCAGGCCGCACACCGGGATGTCGTTGATGCCGAGCTCGGCCAGCGCCTGTTGGGCGGCGGCCACCTGCGGCGGACCACCATCGACGACCACGAGGCCGGGCGCGTAGGCGAACTTGCGGGGCCGGCCGGTCTCGGGGTCGACGAGGAGGGGGGCAGGCTGCTCCGCTTGCGGAGCACCCTGCCCCGCCGTCGGAGCCGCTTGTTCATCAGCCTGCTTCGCCTGCTCGTCGAGCAGCCGCCGGAAGCGCCGGGTGATGACCTGGCGCATGTGGGCCACGTCGTTCTGGCCGTCGGCGTCCTTGATGACGAAACGGCGGTACTCGCTCTTGCGGGCCAGCCCGTCCTCGAAGACCACCATCGACGCGACGATCTCGGTGCCCTGCAGGTTGGAGACGTCATAGCACTCCATGCGCAACGGCACCTCGTCGAGCGAGAGCGCCTGCTGGATCTCCTCCAGCGCGCGGTTGCGGGTGGTCAGGTCGCTGGCCCGCTTGGTCTTGTGGAGCATCAGCGACTGCCCGGCGTTGCGGGCCACCGTCTCCTGGAGCGACTTCTTGTCACCGCGTTGCGGCACCCGGATCGCGACCTTGCTGCCGCGCAGCTCGCTGAGCAGCTGCTCCATGGTGGCGTGGTCGGAGGGCAGCGCCGGCACCAGCACCTCACGCGGGATCGACTCGGAGTCGCCGCCGTAGAGCTGGAGCAGGAAGTCCTCGACCAGTGCCGCGGTGTCGCCCTCGTCGGCGCGGTCGGCCACCCAGCCGCGCTGGCCGCGGATCCGGCCGCCACGCACGTAGAAGATCTGCACCGCGACCTCGAGCGGATCCTCGGCCAGCCCGATCACGTCGGCGTCAGTGCCGTCGCCGAGCACGACGGCCTGCTTCTCCAGGGCCCGGTTGAGGGCGCCGAGGTCGTCGCGCAGCCGGGCCGCCTTCTCGAAGTCGAGCGCTTCCGACGCGGCGTACATCTCGCGCTCGACGCGCTTGACGAACGCGCTGGTGTTGCCGGCCATGAAGTCGCAGAAGTCGTCGACGATGGCGCGATGATCGGCGGCGCTGATGTTGCCCACGCACGGCGCCGCGCACTTGTCGATGTAGCCCAGCAGGCAGGGCCGCCCGATCTGCGATGAGCGCTTGAAGACACCGTTGCTGCACGACCGCATCGGGAAGACCCTCAGCAGCAGGTCGACGGTCTCGCGGATCGCCCAGGCGTGCCCGTAGGGCCCGAAGTAGCGGGTGCCCTTGCGCTTGGCCCCCCGCCCGACCATCACGCGCGGGAACTCGTCGTCCACCGTGACCGCGAGCCACGGGTAGGACTTGTCGTCGCGGTACTTGACGTTGAAGCGCGGGTCGTACTCCTTGATCCAGCTGTACTCCAACTGGAGCGCCTCGACCTCGGTCTTGACGACGGTCCACTCGACGCTCGCGCCGGTAGTGACCATCGAGGCGGTGCGGGAGTGCAGGTTGCCGATGTCCTGGAAGTACGACGACAGCCGGGACCGCAGGTTCTTCGCCTTGCCGACATAGATGACGCGACCCTTGGCATCCCGGAAGCGGTAGACACCCGGCTGCGTCGGGATCGACCCGGCAGCCGGGCGATAGGACGCGGGTGAAGCCATGCGGCAACCCTACGGGCCACCACCGACGGTGCCGGCGGTCGGTGGATCAGGCCAGCGCGATGTTGTCGCCGTCGACGACGATCTCGACGGCGGCGAGGGCAGTCGTCGCCGGACCGGCCTGCGGAGAGCCGTCCTCGAGGGAGAACTGGCTGCCGTGGCAGTTGCACGGAATCACCCCGTCGGAGCCCGACGAGACGAGGCAGCCCTGGTGCGTGCAGACGGCCGTGAAGCACTTGAACTCGCCCTCGGTGGGCTGGGTCACCACGACCTTGGCGTCGGCGTAGACGGCGCACGCACCGACCGCGATGTCGGAGGTCTTGGCGAGGACGTCTCCCGAGGTGTTCTCGGTGCCGCCGTCGGACGACGGTGACTCGTCGGCGGCGCAGCTCACGAGCAGCGGCACCCCGACTCCGGCAACGGCGGCTGCGGAGAGTGCGGTACGGCGGTTGAGTCCTGTGGCCATGGCCCTGATCCCTTTCGTGGGGTCAACGGTCGAAGTGATTGAACCGGACACTGGTCAGCCGAATGAACCCGCCCGCGAGCAGACTGTGCTCCTGCAGGTAGTGCGAACTACTTCTTCGCGGTCGCCTTCCTGGCGGTCTTCCTGGCAACGGTCTTCTTGGCCGGCGCCTTCCTGGCAGCGGCCTTCTTGGCGACCGGCTTCTCCTCCGCGGCCTTCTTGGCCGCTCTCTTGATGCCGGCCTTCGTGGTGGGCGCCGGGGGCGGCGGCGCCTTGCGCGGCTTGCCGGGCTGGGTGGCGTGCCGGCCCTCGAGCAACGGCTTCAGGAAGCTGCCGGTGTAGCTGTCGGGGTGGGCGGCGACCTCCTCGGGCGTGCCCTCGGCGACGACGAAGCCGCCCCGCGAGCCGCCCTCAGGCCCCATGTCGATCAGCCAGTCTGCCGTCTTGATGACATCGAGGTTGTGCTCGATGACCATCACGGAGTTGCCCTGGTCGACCAGTCGGCCCAGCACCAGGAGCAGCTTGCGGATGTCCTCGAAGTGCAGGCCGGTGGTGGGCTCGTCGAGCACGTAGACGGTGCGGCCGGTCGAGCGCTTCTGCAGCTCGGTGGAGAGCTTGACCCGCTGGGCCTCACCGCCGGAGAGCGTCGTGGCCGGCTGTCCGAGCCGGACGTAGCCCAGCCCGACCTCGCCCAGCGTCTTCATGTGCCGCGAGATCGCGGGCACCGCGGCGAAGAAGTCGGCGGCCTCCTCGATCGGCATGTCGAGGACCTCGGCGATGGTCTTGCCCTTGTAGTGCACCTCGAGCGTCTCGCGGTTGTAGCGGGCGCCGTGGCAGACCTCGCAGGGCACGTAGACGTCGGGCAGGAAGTTCATCTCGATCTTGATCGTGCCGTCGCCCGAGCACGCCTCGCAGCGGCCGCCCTTGACGTTGAAGGAGAACCGGCCCTGGAGGTAGCCGCGCATCTTCGCCTCGGGCGTCGAGGAGAACAGCTTGCGGATGTGGTCGAAGACGCCGGTGTAGGTCGCCGGGTTGGACCGCGGCGTGCGGCCGATCGGCGACTGGTCGACGTGGATGACCTTGTCGACGTGCTCGAGGCCGCTGAGCTTCTGGTGCCGGCCGGGCACGGCCCGGGCGTTGTAGATCGTCTTGGCGAGCGAGGTGTAGAGGATGTCGTTGACGAGCGTCGACTTGCCCGAGCCCGAGACGCCCGTCACCGCCACGAACATGCCGAGCGGGAACGAGACATCGACGTTTTGGAGGTTGTTCTCGTGGGCGCCGTGCACCCGCAGCTCGCGGCCCGAGGTGCGCGGCCGGCGGATGGCCGGCACCGGGATCTCGCGACGGCCGGAGAGGTACTGGCCAGTCATCGAGTCGGGGTGGTCGAGCAGGCCCTGGACGGAACCGCTGTGCACCACCTGACCGCCGTGCTCGCCGGCACCCGGACCGATGTCGACGACCCAGTCGGCGTGCCGGATGGTGTCCTCGTCGTGCTCGACGACGATCAGGGTGTTGCCGAGGTCCTTGAGCCTCACCAGGGTCTCGATCAGTCGCTGGTTGTCGCGCTGGTGGAGGCCGATCGACGGCTCGTCGAGGACGTAGAGGACGCCGACCAGGCCGGCGCCGATCTGGGTGGCCAACCGGATGCGCTGGGCCTCGCCGCCCGACAGCGAGCCGGACGGCCGGTCGAGCGAGAGGTAGTCGAGCCCGACGTCGAGCAGGAAGTTGAGCCGCTCGAGGATCTCCTTGAGCACCCGCTCGGCGATCTGCTTCTCGCGCTGGCTCAGCTCGATCGTGCGCAGGAACTCGGCGGTCTCGTTGATCGGCAGGTGGCACACGGCCGCGATGGACTTGCCACCGAGCGTGACCGACATCGAGACCGGCTTCAGCCGGCTGCCCTCGCACGAGGGGCACGGCACCTCGCGCATGAAGCCCTCGAACCGGTCGCGGCTGGTGTCGCTCTCTGCCTCCCGGTGCCGGCGCTCGATGTAGGAGCGCACACCCTCGAAGGCCGCGTAGTAGGCACGCTGGCGGCCGTAGCGGTTGGTGGTGACGACGTGCACCTTGGTGGGGTGCCCGGTGAGCAGCGCCCTCTGGGCGGGGGCGTCGATCTGGTCCCACGGGGTGTTGAGGTCGAAGCCGAGCTCCTCGCCGAGGGCGTGCATCAACCGGAGAAAGTAGTCGGCCACGTGCGCGCCGCTCCACGGCGCGATGGCACCCTCACCCAGCGTCGCCGTCGGGTCGGGTACGACGAGCTCGGGGTCGACCTCCATGCGGGTGCCGAGGCCGTGGCAGGCGGGGCAGGCGCCGAAGGGAGAGTTGAACGAGAACGAGCGCGGCTCGAGCTCGTCGGTGTCGATCGGGTGCTCGTTGGGGCACGCCATCTTCTCGGAGAACCGCATCTCACGGTCGGCGTCCTTGGCGGGCAGGTCGACGAAGTCGAACAGCACGAGGCCGCTGGCGAGGTTGAGCGCGGTCTCGACGGAGTCGGTGAGCCGGCGCTTGGACGACTGCTTGACGGCCAGTCGGTCGACGACGACCTCGATGGTGTGCTTCTTCTGCTTGTCGAGTTTGGGGGTGTCGTCGAGGGCGTGCGTGTCACCGTCGATGCGGGCACGAGAGAAGCCCTGGGCCTGCAGCTCCTTGAAGAGCTCGACGTACTCGCCCTTCCGGCCGCGGATCACCGGGGCCAGCACCTGGAAGCGTCGGCCCTCCTCGAGCGCGAGCACCCGGTCGACGATCTGTTGCGGCGTCTGCCGCTCGATCGGCGCGCCACAGGTCGGGCAGTGCGGGCGGCCGGCCCGGGCATAGAGCAGCCGGAGGTAGTCGTAGACCTCGGTGATGGTGCCGACCGTGGAGCGGGGGTTCTTGGACGTGGACTTCTGGTCGATCGAGACCGCGGGCGAGAGGCCCTCGATGAAGTCGACGTCGGGCTTGTCCATCTGGCCGAGGAACTGGCGCGCGTAGGCCGACAGCGACTCGACGTACCGACGCTGGCCCTCGGCGAAGATCGTGTCGAAGGCCAGGCTCGACTTGCCGGACCCCGAAAGGCCCGTGAAGACGATGAGCGAGTCTCGAGGGAGGTCGAGGGAGACGTCCTTGAGGTTGTGCTCGCGGGCGCCGCGGATGATGAGCTGGTCGGCCACTGGAGTCCTACGGGTCGGCGTGTGGGTGTTCGAACAAGTGTTCGTCATCCTACCGGTCGCGGCAAGCGCGCCACGCCGGCCAGAACACACTCTCACGAGCCACCGACAGTCTCGAAATGAGCCTGACGTGAGCCTGAACTCGGCCGTCTCAGAGCCGGGCCACGAACCTCCGGCCGCGCAGCGCCTCCTCGAGCAGGCCGACCCCGCGGCGTACGGCGAGCAGCCTGGCCTCCTCGGCCTGGAACGTCATCACGGCGGCCTCGACCACCTCGAGGTCGGCCACGTCTCGCAGGTCGGCGCGGCACTGGCTCAGCCCGCGGCGGACGGCGGCCTGCTGGGCCTCGATGTGCAGCACCGCGAAGCGCGCCAGCACCACGATGTGGCGCCGAAGCGCCGCGTGCTGTCGGTAGTCGGCCGGGCAGATGTCGAAGAGCCAGTTGACGGCGGTGCGCTCCCAGTCGGGAGCATCGGGCGGCCGGACGGCCGGGGGCCAGCCGGGTGGTGCAACGAGGACTGCCATGCCACCAGCTTACGCGTGGTTCGAACAGGTGTTCTAGTCGAGGGGCTTGAACTTCTGCGCGAAGAGCTCCTCGAGGTGGGCCAGGTCGGGGTCGCGCAGGCCGGCGGCCTCGTGCCGCCACCAGACATCGGGATAGACCAGCCGGCCCGTCATCCAGTCCTCGCGGCCCGGGAGGAGCACGACCTGGAAGGCCTGCTCGGGTGTACGTCGCGACGGCGGCTCGAGCCCGTGCAGCGCGGCCCGCTCGAAGCCGCGCACGCCGTAGAAGAAGGGACTGCCCTCCAGGCACAGCATCGGCCGCCCGGTCGCGCGCGCCGCTTCGATCGCCGCCTCGATCAGGGTCGTCCCGATGCCCTGCTCCTGGCGGTCCGGCCGGGTGCTGAGCGGGCTCAGCATGGCGACGTCGACCAGCTCGCGTCGGGCATCGAGCCACGCGTGGCTGACCCCGACATGCCCGACAACCTCGTCGCCGCGTGCGTCGACGGCGACCAGCTCGGCCAGCACGTAACCGGACTGGCGCACCTCGGTCCACAGCGAGGAGACCTCGGGACCCTCGTCACCGAAGGCCGCCTCGATCACCGCTCCGACAGCGTCGTGGTCACTCTCGCGCACCGGCCGCAGCGAGTACGCCGCGGGCGAGGTCATCGCAGGTGTTCCTCGACCCGCTCCACCTTGGCGGTCAGCTGGCCGGTGTCGTAGCCGCGGCGCAGGTCGGCCTTGAGCACGAGCCCGACCCGCGGCGAGGTCGCGGCGACCTTGAACACGGCTTCCTTGACGACGGCCATCACCTCGTCCCACTCCCCCTCGATGTTCGTGAACATCGAGTTGGTCTCGCACGGGAGCCCGGAGTCGCGGATGACCTGCACGGCCTCGGCCACCGAGGCGGCCACGCCTCCGGTCTCGTCGGCTCCGGCAGGACTGATGCTGATGGCAACGATCATGCGGCACACCATAGTGTCCTGTCGGGTTGACGGGCCTACTACTCGTTGTTGTTGACGGCGGCGCAGTAGCCGGCGAGTCGTTCGAGGGTTTCGTCGGCGAGGGCTTTCACGCTGAGGCGTGCCGAGCGTTGCAGCTTCTTGGTGGTCAGGGCTGAGAGCCAGCGCTGACCAGGCTCATCCAAGACCCGCAGGCCGGCGTGATGTGGAAGTGGTGCCGCTTGTGACGCAGCAGCCATTGCCGGACCTGCGGGTCTTGTGGGTGTAGAGGCTGTCCAGGACGACGCGGGCGTCGAGCTCGGCGGGCCTCGCTGTTGACCTGGTTCAAGACGCGACGAACTCGGCTAGCGACATTGATCTGTGGCTCAGGCCTCAGCAGGGACTGGTGAAACCGAGAGCCCGATTTGGCAGGCCTACTCCGTAGCGCGAGCGGCCAGTTCGGCTTCGGCATGCTGTCGGACCGTGTCGAGCACGCGCGCGGTGAGGTGCAGGTCAGCTTCATCGATCCCCCGGAGGAGGTCCTGGGTCATCTCGGTGACCGCGTGGCGAGCTGTTCTCAGCTGCGCGTTCCCTTCGGGAGTCAGTTGGTGCTGGTCGTCGAACAGCTCTCGTGACCGCAGGGCCCCAACGGTCTCCATCACCCGCTCGCTGGACGTCTTGAGCGCAGTCGCGATGGCTTGGACGGTTTCGGCAGACGGGAGGTCGGCAGCTGCGATGTTGAGCGCGACCCACTCCTCATAGCTTCGAATGCCGCTCGGCGCCAAGACGATAGGCAAGAGTGCTCGCAGCGCGTTCTCGGTGGGTCCGATCACGGCGGGTAGGGATATTCCGGCCATCGAGGGCCTCCTCACTTGTTGGTGTCACCAATGATAGTCGATTGTTGGTAACACCAACAGATAGGGTCTGTATGTGCCAACCTCTACGCGGCTCGACGATCTGCCTACCTGGCTATTGAGCCAGGCGTCGATGCGGGCGCACCGCATCCTGCGTCGCAGCCTCGGGGAGATCGGCGCCAGCGGCTACGACTACCGGGTGCTGTCTGCATTGGCCGACCTTGGCGAACTGACCCATGCGCAGATCGGCTCCGCAACGTCCTTGGATCGACGAGATGTGAGCGACGCGGTCAGGTCGTTGGAAAGCGATGGGCTGCTGATACGCGGACCCCACCCGAGCGACGCTCGGATGACCCTGGTCACGATCAGTGACGAGGGAGCCGGGCGCCTCGCCGACCTCGACCGCACCTTGGGTGAGATCCAAGCTGAGGTACTTGGCCCTCTGACGGGACCCGAGCGCAGGGAACTGGCGCGACTGCTAGGCAAGCTACAGCCTTGAGGAGTCGTGGCCGATCACCCGTGGGTCTGTTGCACGAATAGGTGACAACCAAATTGTGCAGCAGACCCGACGCGCCCTTTCCCACCAAAAGGTCTACGAACAACCTGACAGGACACCGGCAGATCGTGTCGAACTCGTTTTTATGTATATATTCGATAGAGTTACATCATGTTGAGCACCCCCTCCCCCGATGCCGCCCCCACCGCAGTCCGCATCGCCGTGATCGGCGGCGGCGCGGCCGCCGTCATCGCCACTGTCCACCTCTTCCGCGCCGCGACCCGGCCACTGGACGTGCACATCATCGAGAAGGCCGCCTCGGTCGGCCCGGGCCTGGCCTACCGCACCCGCCACCCGCGGCACACGGTCAACAACTTCGCCGAGCGCCTCAGCGCTGTCGAGGACGACCCGCACCACCTCATCCGCTGGTGCGCGAGTCGGGGGCTCGACCTCGGCGCCCGGTCGTTTCCCTCGCGCAAGCTCTACGGCGAGTACCTCGCGGCCGCCCTCGACGACGTCGACGTGCCCGCGGGCTCCGTGCTGCGTCGTACGGCGGGTGAGGTAGTCGACCTCGAGCGCTCGCCCGGCGAGTGGAAGGTCGTCTTCCGCGAGGGCTGGACCGCCCCCGCCGACCAGGTCGTGCTGGCACTGGGCAACCCGCCGCCGCGCACGCTCCCCCGGTATGCCGACCTCGGCGACGCCTTCGTCGCCGACCCCTGGACCACCGACGGCGGCGACCTGGAGGCCCGGGCCGCCGGCGCCCGACGCATCCTGCTCGTCGGCACCGGCCTGACGATGGTCGACATCGCGGCACAGCTGCACCAGGCGCTGCCCCGTGCCGAGCTGACCGCGATCTCGCGACACGGGCTGTTGCCGACCGCGCACGTGGCCGAGCCCACCGACGGCACCGACTGGCGCGACGCCGTCGACGGCGTGCGAGCGCACGCCAACCAGCTGTGGGCCGGCCTCTCTGCCCAGGACCAGGGCCGGTTCGCCGAGGAGTACGCGCGCCGCTGGGACGTCGTACGGCACCGGATGTCGCCCGCCATGTCACACCACGTCTCCGGCCTGCGTCGCAGCGGCGCGCTGGTGCTGCGCAGGCCCGACGACGTACAGCCGGAGTCATTCGACCTGGTGGTCAACTGCACCGGCTTCCGGTCGTTCGCCACCCGCGGCTGGAACCCGCTCGTCGACGCCCTCCTCGACGAGGGAACCATCCAGCCCGACCGGCTCGGCGTCGGCGTCCAGGCCGTGCAGCCCGGGCACCCGGTCGACACCGAAGGCCGCGTCCGCGACGACATCCACCTGCTCGGCGCGGCCCGCAAGGGCCTCGAGTGGGAGGTCACCGCGATCCCCGACCTGCGCTCGCAGGCCACGGCACTCGCGGCCGACGTCGCTGCCCGGACCTGTCCGATCAGCGCCTGACAGTCAGAGCAGGGAGCGCGCCAGCAGCAGCACCGCAGACCCCGCACACACGACGAGTACGACGCGGCGGAACGCCTCCCGCGGGATGCGGCCGCGCGCCTTCAGACCGACCACGAAGCTGGCGACCACGATCGGCAGGAAGCACACGGCCAGCCACATCGAGGCCGCGGGCATCTGGTCGGTGGCCGCGAAGAGCGCCACCGACAGCACGGTGCCCACGAAGAAGAACACCGACAGCGTGGCCCGCGTCTCCTGCGGCGACCGGTGCGCGAACAGGATCGCCATCGGCGGGCCACCGATCGACGTTGCCGTGCCCGACGTACCGGCTGCGAAGCCGGCGAGGAACAGCCGCGCCGGAGTGAACCGCACCTCCACGACCCGGACCGCGAGTGCGACCGCCACCAGCACCATGACCCCGACCGCGATGCCGAGCACCCGGTCGGAGACGAGCGCCACCAGCCAGACGCCCAGCGCGGTCCCCGGGATCCGGGCCGGCAGCGCCCACCTGATGGCCCACCAGTTGACGTGCCGCCACTCCGCGAGAAGCACGAAGAGCGAGAGCGGCACCGCGAGCCACAGCATCAGCGTCGGCGCCAGCGACGGCTGGAGCAGAGCCACGAAGGGTGCGCCCAGCAGGCCCAGCCCGAGGCCGACCACCGACTGCACGAACGCCCCGAAGGCGATCACCACCGCCAGCACGATCACGACGTCGAGCGGCACCCCGGCGATGTCACTCATGGATCCATTCATTCATGCGGGACGACCCCGAGGTGGTCTCGGGGTCGCCTCAGGCGCCGCCGGGGTCGCACCCGATATCCATGCGCGCGTCCGGCCGGAAGTCTTGGCGACATGATCCTCATCGACTCCCTGACCATGAAGTACGGCGGCTTCACCGCTCTCGACGACGTGTCGTTCACCGCCGAGCCCGGCCGGGTCACCGGCTTCCTCGGCCCCAACGGCGCCGGCAAGTCCACGACCATGCGCGTCATGGTCGGCCTCACCAGGCCGACCGCGGGCCACGTCACCATCGCCGGCGAGAAGTACGCCGACCTCCCCAATCCCGGCCGCGAGGTCGGTGTCCTCCTCGACGCCTCGGCGCAGCACGCCGGGCGCACCGGTCGCGAGATCCTCACCATCGCCGCCCAGACGATGGGCGTCCCACGCTCGCGGGTCGACGAGATGCTCGAGCTGGTCAGCCTCACGCCGACCGAGGCCGGCCGACGGGTGCGCAACTACTCCCTCGGCATGCGCCAGCGGCTCGGCATCGCGACCGCGCTGACCGGTGACCCGCAGGTGCTGATCCTCGACGAGCCGGCCAACGGTCTCGACCCGGCCGGCATCCGGTGGATGCGCGACCTGCTTCGCGGGTACGCCGACCAGGGCGGCACCGTGCTGCTCAGCTCGCACCTGCTGCACGAGATAGAGGTCATCGCCGACGACCTGATCGTCATCGGCAACGGCCGGATCGTCGCGCAGGGCACCAAGGCCGAGCTGCTCGCCACCGCCGGCACGCTCGTCCGTACGCCCGACACATCGGCCCTGGCCAAGGCTGTCACCGCGGCCGGCCTGGTCGCGCACACGTCCGGTCCCGACACGTTGCGGGTCGAGTCCGACCCCGACGTCGTCGGCCGGATCGCCCAGGAGACCGGCGTCGCGCTGGTCGAGCTGCGCGCCGCCGAAGGCGCCGGCCTCGAAGAGATGTTCCTCGAGCTCACTGCCGAGACCCAGCGAGAAGGAGTAGCGGCATGACCACCACGACCCTCACCCCCACGGCGGCACGCCCCGCAGCGCGCGAGCCCCGCGCCACGACGTACGCACGCATCCCGTTCAGCCGCATCGCGGGCGTCGAGCTGCGCAAGATGTTCGACACCCGGTCGGGCTTCTGGCTGTTGATGAGCATCGGCATCCTCGCGTTGCTCGCCAGCGGCGCGGTCGTGCTCTTCGCCCCGGATGACGAGATCGCCTACGGCAACTTCGCCGGCGCCATCGGCATCCCGATGTCGATCCTGCTGCCGGTCATCGCGATCCTGTCCGTCACCGGCGAGTGGAGCCAGCGGTCCGGGCTCACGACGTTCACCCTGGTGTCTAGCCGGGGCCGCGTGATCGCCGCCAAGGCCGTGGTCGCGGTCGCCGTGGGCATCGTCGCCATCGGGGTCGCCCTCACGGTGGGCGCCCTCGGCAACGTCGTCGGCTCGCAGCTCGCGGGCGTGCCGACGGCCTGGGACGTCTCGGTCAGCAGCACCGCCTTCATCGTCTTGGCACTGGTCCTGGGCCAGCTGATGGGCTTCATGCTCGGCGTGCTGATCCGCAACTCCCCCGGAGCGATCGTCGGCTACTTCGTCTACTCCTTCATCGTGCCGACCCTCTCGGGCCTGCTGGCAGCGAGCCAGGAGTGGTACCGCGACATCCAGCACTGGGTGGACTTCCAGTACAACCAGACCGGTCTGTACGACGCCACCAGCCTGAGCGGCTCGGGGTGGACCCACCTCGCGGCCACCGGCGCCATCTGGCTCGTCCTGCCCATGGTGATCGGCCTGTGGCTGGTCACCCGGTCCGAGGTCAAGTAGCCCGTCGCACGTCGCGCCGCCCACCCTTCGGGGTCGGGCGGCGCTCGGCGGCGGCGATCAGTCCCGGTGACCGCCGAGGACAGCGAGGAGCTCGACCAGCTCGGCAGCGCGACTCCCGAGCGGGCCGAAGAAGTCCCGGTCGACGGCCTCGACGGACCCGACCGCGCGGTTGGCCAGGGCCACGCCCTTCTCGGTCGCCACCACCGCCCGGGCCCGGGCGTCGCTCGGGTGGGGCCGGCGCTGAACCAGGCCCGTCGACTCGAGGGCTCGCAGGACCTGCGAGGTCATCATCGGGTCGGTCCCGGCGTGCCCGGCCAGCGCCTTCTGGGTGACGGGTCCGTCGGCGTCCAGCCAGACGAGGGACGCCAGCAGGACGAACTGCACGTGCGTCAGGTCGTGAGGCTTCAGCGCGGCCCGCTGCGCGGCCTGCCATGCGTTGGTCGCCCGCCACATCAACAGGCCGGGGCTGGCGCCGGAGTCGTCGAACTCCGTCGCCAGCCGCCGCTCGTCGGTCACATCCACTCGCTCATCGTTCCTCCACCAGACGGATGAGGCGGTCGAGGTCGTCCTGGGCAGACTTCTCGAAGCCCGAGCGCATGACCAGGGCCCAGACGTGACGCAGCGGCCCGTCGAGAGTGACGCGCACCCCCAGCTCGGTGCCAGAGGCAGTGGCCTCAGCGGTGTGCTGGAACACCAGGGTCGCACCAGGCAGACGGGTGGTGTCGGTGTACTCCCTTCCGGGCTCACAGGCACTGATGGTGAAGCGGACCCGCGGTCCGCCCTTGGGCTTGAGCCGCCCGGTCGCGCCAGTGCGCACCGGGCCCTCCACCCGGACCCATTCGGTGTCCGGACTCCAGGCCGGCCACGAGTCGTGATCGACCCACCGCTCGAAGTAGGCCTGTGGTTCTGCCGTTGATGTCGCACGTCCCGTGCCAAGTTCGATCATGGAAGTAGTATGCACACTTAGTATTTTGGGGTCAAGCGCGCGTGGCGTGCCGATGCCCAGCCCACCGACGACGAGACGGTGGCCCCGGCCAGGAAGGCCAGGGCCACCGTCAGCAGCGTCCGAAGGGTCGAGTCCCAGCGGGCTCGGAGGGTTCAGGCCTTGCGCAGGTTGCGCAGGACGTACTGCATGATGCCGCCGTTGCGGTAGTAGTTGGCCTCACCAGGGGTGTCGATCCGCACCACGGCGTCGAACGACACGTCGCCGGCCGTGACCTTGACCGTCTTCGGCGTCCGGCCCTCGTTGAGCTCGGTGACGCCGCTGACCGCGAACGTCTCCTCGCCGGTGAGGCCGAGCGACGCGGCGGTCTGGCCTTGGGGGTACTGCAGCGGCAGCACGCCCATACCGATCAGGTTGGACCGGTGGATGCGCTCGTAGGACTCGGCGATGACGGCCTTCACACCCAGCAGCGCGGTGCCCTTGGCCGCCCAGTCACGCGACGAGCCGGAGCCGTACTCCTTGCCCGCGAGTACGACGAGCGGCGTGCCGGCAGCCAGGTAGTGCTCGGACGCCTCGAACACCGACGTCACGCTCCCCTCGCCCTGGGCGTCAGCGGTGAAGTCGCGCGTGACGCCACCCTCGGTGCCCTCGGCCAGCTGGTTGCGCAGCCGGATGTTGGCGAAGGTGCCACGGATCATGACCTCGTGGTTGCCGCGGCGCGAGCCGTAGGAGTTGAAATCCCGCTGCTCGACGTTGCGCTCGGCCAGGTAGCGGCCCGCCGGAGAGTCCTTCTTGATCGCACCGGCCGGGCTGATGTGGTCGGTGGTCACGGAGTCGCCGAGCTTGAGCAGCACCCGGGCGCCCTCGATGTCGGTGACCGGCGTCGGCTCGTCGGGCATCGCGTCGAAGTAGGGAGGCTTCCGCACGTAGGTGGAGTCCTCGTCCCAGGCGAACGTCTTGCCCTCGGGCGTCGGCAGCGACTGCCACTGCGCGTCACCGGCGAAGACGTCGGCGTAGCTCTCGTCGAACATCTCGGACGTGATCGCGCTGGCGATGACCGTCTCGATCTCGGTCGGCGTCGGCCAGATGTCCTTGAGGAAGACGTCGTTGCCGTCGGAGTCCTGGCCGAGCGGGTCGCCGAACAGGTCGACGTTCATCGTGCCGGCCAGGGCGTAGGCCACGACCAGCGGCGGCGAGGCCAGGTAGTTCATCTTGATGTCGGGGTTGATCCGGCCCTCGAAGTTGCGGTTGCCCGACAGCACGCTGGTCACGGCCAGGTCCGCCTCGTTGACCGCGGCCGAGACCTCGGGGATCAGCGGGCCGGAGTTGCCGATGCACGTGGTGCAGCCGTAGCCGACGAGGTTGAAGCCCAGCTTGTCGAGGTACGGCGTGAGGCCGGACTTCTCGTAGTAGTCACTGACCACCTTGGAGCCCGGCGCCAGGGTCGTCTTGACCCACGGCTTGCGGGTCAGGCCCTTCTCGACGGCCTTCTTGGCGAGCAGCGCCGCGCCGATCATCACCGACGGGTTGGACGTGTTGGTGCACGACGTGATCGCGGCGATCGTGACGGCACCGTGGCCGAGCGTGACCTTCTGCCCGTCGATCTCGAAGTCGATCGTCTTGTCGGGCTCGTCGGTGTAGTCCTTGAGCGCCTCGACGAAGCCCTCGGCGGCCTTGCTGACCTCGACCCGGTCCTGCGGGCGCTTTGGCCCCGCCAGGCTCGGCACCACGGTGGAGACGTCGAGCTCGAGCTTCTCGGAGAACCGCGGCTCGGCGTCCGGGTCGTGCCAGAGGCCCTGCTCCTTGGCGTAGGCCTCGACCAGGGCGAGCTGCTCGGCCGAGCGGCCGGTGAGCGTCAGGTAGTCGATGGTCTGCTGGTCGATCGGGAAGACCGCGATCGTCGAGCCGAACTCCGGGCTCATGTTGCCGATCGTGGCCCGGTTGGCCAGCGGGAGCGCGGAGACGCCGGGGCCGTAGAACTCGACGAACTTGCCGACGACGCCGTGCTTGCGCAGCATCTCGGTGATCGTGAGCACCAGGTCGGTGGCGGTGGCGCCATCGGGCAGGTCGCCGTTGAGCTTGAAGCCGACCACGCGCGGGATGAGCATCGAGACGGGCTGGCCGAGCATGGCCGCCTCGGCCTCGATGCCGCCGACGCCCCAGCCGACCACGCCGATGCCGTTGACCATCGTGGTGTGGGAGTCGGTGCCGACGCAGGTGTCGGGGTAGGCCTGCAGCACGCCGTCGACCTCGCGGGTGAAGACCGTGCGTGCCAGGTGCTCGATGTTGACCTGGTGGACGATGCCGGTGCCCGGCGGGACGACCTTGAAGTCGTCGAACGCGCCCTGGCCCCACCGCAGGAACTGGTAGCGCTCGCGGTTGCGCTCGTACTCGATCTCGACGTTGCGCTCGAAGGCCTGCGGGGTGCCGAAGACGTCCGCGATCACGGAGTGGTCGATGACCATCTCGGCCGGGGCCAGCGGGTTGATCTTGGTCGGGTCGCCGCCGAGGTCGGCCATCGCCTCGCGCATGGTGGCCAGGTCGACCACGCAGGGCACGCCGGTGAAGTCCTGCATGATCACCCGCGCCGGGGTGAACTGGATCTCCTTGCTGGGGTCCGCGTCCGCGTCCCAGCCGGCGATGGCCAGGATGTCGTCGGCCGTGATGTCGGCGCCGTCCTCGGTGCGCAGCAGGTTCTCGAGGAGCACCTTCAGGCTGAACGGAAGGCTGTCGACGTCGATGCCGTCACCCGCGACCGCATCGAGCCGGAAGATCTCGTAGGACGTGCCGTCCACGTCCAGGGTGCCCTTGGCACCGAAGCTGTCCTGACTGACCATCAGTCGTCTCCTGTGAGTCGTCGCGTACGTCGTCTGCCTGCGTCCCCATCTTGCCGCCGAGTCGACGGCGAACGGAAGGAAGGTCACCCTCACTCCACCGGGTGGGACCACAGTCTCTTGATGTCAAGATACACGACATCGAGGGTCAGGGCCAGCGACTCCAGCGCCTTGGCTCGCGTCGTCACCCTCCCGCGGCGCCAGTCTTCGGCCTCCAACCGGGCCGTCAAGGGTCCCCTGCGGCGCTTCGCGCCCTTGACCGCCCGGCCTCCGGCCGAGTTGGCGCCTATCGGGCGGTCGCCGACCTGCGGTCGGAAATCGCCCCCTCCATTGGGCAAAGACCGCATGGTTTCGACCGCACTCCATGCGGTTCTCGCCCAATCGTGGGATGTCACTCGAGGTGCCGCGCTGCGCGGGCCCCCACCAGTTCCCCGGCCAGTCGCCCCGCGGTCGGGGCACAGAACGATCAGGCGCGCACGAACAGAGCGACGCACTCGACGTGGTGCGTCATCGGGAACAGGTCGAACGCACGAAGCGCCTGGAGCCGGTACCCGCACTCGGCGAACGTCTTGACGTCGCGCGCCAGTGCTGCCGGGTCGCACGCGACGTACGACACGGCGCGCGGCGCGCGGTCGGCGATCTGCCGGACCACAGCTGCGCGGGCTCCTTCGCGGGGCGGGTCGAGCACCACCAGGTCGAAGGGCTCGTCGTACGACGACTCGAGGACCTTGTCGACCGAGCCGACTGCCGCCCTGGCCCGCTCGAAACCGCCGAGGTTGAGCTGCGCGTGACGGGTGGCCTCGTGGTCGCCCTCGACCGCGACGATGCGGGCGCCCTCCCCCACCCGGTCGGCGAGGAACCGGGCGAAGAGCCCGACGCCGGCGTAGAGGTCGAGCACGGACTCACCGGGCTGCGGGTCGAGCTGCTCGAGGATCGTCTCGACCAGCACCGTCGGGGCGCCGGGGTGCACCTGCCAGAAGCCGTCGTCGGCGAGGCTGAACTCGTGTGTCTGCCCCGCTGCGGTGACGGTGCGGGTCGTCGGGACGGGGGCGTCCTCGATGGTGATCAGGCAGTCTTCGACCGGCACCACGTCGTGGGAGCGGTGCTTGCGCAGCCCGCGCTGGCCGTCGCGGTTCGTGACGAACTGGGTGCGGGTGCGCCAGCGCAGGCCGTCGGCGTCGCCGGGCACCTGCTCCACGACGAGCCCGGACACCAGCGGGTCATCATCGTCGAGACGAGCCAGCCGGACGAGCTGCTCTCGCACCACGGCGGCCTTGAGGTCGCGCTGGGCGGGTACGGCGACGTGCTGGAAGTCGCAGCCTCCGCAGAGGCCCGGTCCGGCGACCGGGCAGGGCGCGGCGACTCGGTCGGACGAGGCCTCGAGCACCTCGACGGCGTCACCACGCCAGAAGCGGTCGCCGTCGGTGCCCTCGGTGATCTCGACGACCACCCGCTCCCCCGGGATCGCGTGCCGGGTGAAGACGACACGCGACTCGGGCTCGGGCAGCCGGACGATGCAGTGGCCACCGTGGGCGACCGGGCCGACCTCGGCGTCGAAGCGCTGGCCGACGCGCGACTCGCCCTTCGGCTGGGGGCGGCGGGGGCGGCGTTGCTGTCCGCGACTCATCTCTGGATCTGTCCCTTCGAAGACGATGAACGCATCACGCGGCCGCGACGCAGGTCGCCGGCCTTGACCCGCTCGTCACCACGCAGCTCACGTTCGCGGGCGATCTGCGACGAGCGCAACTGGTAGGGCACGGAGATGACCATGACACCGGGAGCGAACAGCAGCCGACCCTTGAGACGCAGGGCGGTCTGGTTGTGCAGGAGCTGCTCCCACCAGCGGCCCACGACGTACTCCGGGATGTAGACGGCCACGACGCCGCGCGGGTTGGCGCGACGGATCTCCATCGCGTACTCCACGATCGGCCGGACGACCTCGCGGTACGGCGAGTGCAGGACCTTGAGCGGGACGTCGAGGCGACGCTCGTCCCACTCGTCGAGGAGCCGGTTGGTCGCGGCGGCGTCGATGTCGACGTACACCGCCTCCAGGACGTTGGGGCGGGTCGCCTTCGCGAAGGCCAGTGCGCGCAACGTGGGCTTGTGGAGCTTGGAGGTCAGCACGATCGCGTGGACGCGGGTCGGCATCACCTTGTCCTGCTCGTCGGCGGCGAGCTCGAGGGCGACCCGGTCGTAGTGCGAGTGGATGCCCTTCATGATGATGTAGAAGATGATCATCGCCAGGATCGTGATCCAGGCGCCGTGCGTGAACTTCGTGATCAGCACGATGACGAGCACCACACCCGTGAACGACAGGCCGACCGCGTTGATCAGCCGCGATCGCACCATCCGCCGCCGGTCCGCCGGGTCGGTCGTGGTCTTCAGGTGCCGGGTCCAGTGCCGGATCATCCCCAGCTGACTGAGGTTGAACGACACGAACACCCCGACGATGTAGAGCTGGATCAGCCGGGTCGTCTCGGCGTCGAATGCCAGGATCAGCGCGATCGCCATCACGGCTAGGAAGACGATGCCGTTGCTGTAGGCGAGCCGGTCACCGCGTGAGCCGAGGGAGCGCGGGGCGTAGCCGTCCTCGGCCAGGATCGAGCCAAGCACCGGGAAGCCGTTGAACGCCGTGTTGGCGGCCAGCACGAGGATGATGCCGGTGACCGTGACGACGAGGTAGAAGCCCGGCGTGAAGTTGTCGAACACGCCGCGGGCGATCTGCGCGATGACCGTGTGCTGGTCGTAGCCGGCCGGCAGCGGGCTGCCGTCGGCGTTCGTCAGACGGTCGAGCTCGAGCGGGTCGACGTACTTGAGACCCATCTGCTTGGCCAGCACGATCACGCTCATCATCATCGTGATGGCGATCAGGCCGAGCAGGAACAGCGTCGTCGCGGCGTTCTTGCTCTTGGGCTTACGGAACGCTGGCACGCCGTTGGAGATGGCCTCGACGCCCGTGAGTGCGGCACAGCCCGACGAGAACGCGCGGGCCAGCAGGAAGAGCAGCGCGAACGTGGTGAGCGGGCCCTCGAAGCCCGGTGCTGCATCGAGCCGCAGGTCGGCGCTCTCGACGTCGGGCAGTGAGCCGTTGAGCAGCCGCAGCAGGCCGTAGCCGCACATGCCGAGGATCGCGACCATGAAGAGATACGTGGGTACGGCGAAGAACGTGCCGGACTCGCGGATCCCGCGCAGGTTCATGGCCATCAGGACCAGCACCATGATCGCGCCGAACGTCGCCTCGTGGCCCGACAGGAACGGCAGCGCGGACGCGGCGTACTGGGATCCCGACGAGATCGACACGGCGACCGTGAGCACGTAGTCGACGAGCAGGGCGCTGCCGACCGTGACACCGGCGTTGACACCGAGGTTCTTGGTCGCGACCTCGTAGTCACCGCCACCGCTCGGGTACGCGTGCACGGTCTGCCGGTAGGACGCGACCACGGCGGTCATCACCAGGGCGACGGCGATGCCGATCTTCCACGAGAAGGCGTACGCCGACGCGCCGGCGATCGACAGCATGATGAAAATTTCGTCGGGCGCGTAGGCCACCGACGACAGGGCGTCGCTGGCGAACACCGGGAGGGCGATCCGCTTGGGCAGCAGCGTCTCTCCCAGCTGGGAGCTGCGCAGCTTGCGACCGAGCAGGATGCGTTTGGAAACGTCGCCGACACTCACGAGCGTGAAGGCTAGACCCATTCAGACCTCGCGCCCGCAACCACGCGTCTCGACTGGGATACGGTTTGCCACGTGCATGTCGTGATCATGGGCTGCGGCCGGGTCGGTTCGACCCTCGCCCGCTCCCTCGAGGACCGGAACCACACTGTCTCCATCATCGACAGCGACCCCGACGCCTTCCGGCGGCTCGGGCCCTCGTTCAACGGCGACAAGGTGACGGGCTACGGCTTCGACCAGGAAGTCCTGGAGAAGGCCGGCATCCGCCGGGCCGATGCGTTCGCGGCTGTCTCGAGCGGCGACAACTCCAACATCATCGCCGCGCGCGTGGCCCGCGAGACGTTCGGCATCCAGCAGGTCGTCGCCCGCATCTACGACCCGGGCCGGGCCGAGGTCTACCAGCGACTCGGCATCACCACGGTCGCCACGGTCAAGTGGACCGCCGACCAGGTGCTGCGCCGGATCCTGCCGGCCGGCGCCGAGCCCGACTTCCGCGACCCGTCGGGCACGATCCGCCTCGACCAGGTGCCGGTGCCGGAGGTCTGGATCGGGCAGCGCACGATCCACTTCCAGGAGCAGACCCGCTGCCGCATCGCCTGGATCGACCGGCTCGGTGAAGGCATGCTGCCGACCCGCGAGTCGGTCATCCAGGAGGGTGACCTGCTCCACCTCGTCATGCGCGAGGAGCACGCCGCCCGTGCCTATTCCGTGTTCGAGTCCGGCCCCGAGGAGAACTGATGCGCGTCGCCATCGCCGGAGCGGGTGCCGTCGGACGATCGATCGCCCGCGAGCTCATCGACAACGGACACGACGTGCTCCTGATCGACAAGGACCCCAACGCGCTCAAGCCCGAGCGGGTCGCCAACGCCGAGTGGCTGCTGGCCGACTCGTGCGAGCTGTCGTCGCTCGAGGAGGCACGGCTCGACCGGTGCGACGTCGTCATCGCCGCCACGGGTGACGACAAGGCCAACCTGGTCACCTCGCTGCTGGCGAAGACCGAGTTCGGCGTGCCGCGCACCGTTGGCCGGGTCAACCACCCCAACAACGAGTGGCTCTTCACCGAGGCCTGGGGCGTCGACGTCAACGTGTCGACGCCGCGCATCATGTCGGCGCTGGTCGAGGAAGCCGTCACCGTCGGCGACCTGGTGCGGCTGTTCACGTTCCGTCGCGGCAACGCCAACCTGGTCGAGATGACGCTGCCCGAGAACTCGCCGTACGTCGGCAAGCCCGCCGGCCTCATCCCGTTCCCCGAGAACTGCTCGCTGGTCACGATCCTGCGCGACGGGCAGGTCTACACGCCCGAGGCCGAGCAGCCCGTCGAGGCCGGGGACGAGCTGCTGTTCGTCGTCTCCGCCGATGTCGAGCAGGAGCTCGAGAGCCTGCTGGCGCCCGTCCAGCACTGAGGGCTTCTTGTTGCCGTGGTGATACCCGGTCAGCCGGGTATCACGTCGGTGTGGCGTCGTTGCAACGTACACACAGCGACGGGACTGACGCCGAAGCTCGGCCTCAGGCGGGTTCTGCCGGCGTGATGGGCGTGGAGTCCTCGAGGGGCGTGTGGTTGCGCGCCAGCAGCCAGACCATGCCGGCGAGCGTGGCGAGCTGGAGCGGCCAGCCGAGCCCGATCTTGAGCGCGCCGAGCAACGCGACGGCCGTGTCGGCTTCGAGCGAGCCGGACTTGGCAGCCAGCCACAGCGGAGCCTGTACGGCGACGCGCAGCAGGCACGGGAGCGCGAGCATCCACGTCAGCGCAGTGCACAGGCGCACCACCTGGCGGTTGCGGTGCCAGGCGGTCGGGTCGCCGGTGACGGAGCCGACCATGAAGCCGACGACCGGCCAGCCGATCAGGCAGGTGACCGCCAGCACCACGGAGTAGCCGGCGTTGTAGATGATGCCGGGCAGGAAGTAGGCCAGCGCCTGGTCGTCGGCGCTGCCACCCGCGGCAGCGGACCGGTGCACGAAGAACCAGCCGATGCCGATGCCGAGCAGCGCGTTGACGCAGAACTGCACGGTCGAGCGCTGCACGAGCCGCACCAGCAGCAGGGCCGCGGCGGCCGCGATGCTGACGTAGAGCGCGAGGTACAGCTCCTTGGTGGTCAGCCACAGCGCGGTGAAGAGGATCGTCGGGACGGCGGCCTCGACCATGCCGCGCCGGCCACCGAGGGCCTGCGAGAGCTGGCGGCGTACGACGGCCTCGACGGTGTCGACCGACGGCGCGTCGGTCTGGGGCTGGTGCTGATCGGTCACGGCAGCAGCTCGTAGCGCGGGTTGTAGATCATCCGTTTGCCGTCGTGGGCGCCGATGCGGCCCTCGACCCGGAGGGAGCGACCCGCCTCGATGCCGGCGATCCGGCGCCGGCCGAGCCACACGATGGTGATCGTGCCGGAGCCGTCGTCGAGATCGGCCTCGAGCGCGGGCACGCCACCGCGAGGGCGCAGGGTCACGGTGCGCAGCGTGCCGCGCAGCCGCACCCGCTCACGGTCGGGGGCTTCGGCGATCGACAGGTCGCCTTCGTGGACGTGCGTCTCGCGCAGGTGCCGCAGGTCCTGGTCGGAGCTGTTGGCCCATCGGCTGATGGTCTTGCGCAGCCGACTCTTCTCGGTCACGTCACTGCACCTTGCGGGCGTTCTCGGGCAGCGTCACGGGGAGCGGCTGACCCACCGGCATGGCCTGGGCGCCTCGTCGTACGGCGACCAGGGCGAGGGCGTCCTCCCACTCCCCGGCCATCTCGGGCTCGACTGCCGGGCGACCCAGCAGCGAGGCGCGGAGCATCCAGCGGGAGCCGTTGACGCCGATGATGCGCGAGGGCTGCACGGCGTCGGTGCCGTCGGCGCGTTTGACCGGCATCTGGCAGACGAGCTCGGTGCCGAAACGGCCCTCGCGCTCGCTGACCTGGCCACCTCGCTGGGTGATGTCGGCGGCGATCTGGGGACGCACCTCGGTCCAGAGGTCACCGCCACGCGGAGCGGAGAAGGCCTGCAGCTCCATGGCGCCCTCTTCGGACGCCAGCATGACCGCGGCGACCTTGCCGGTCTCGTCGTCGACCTGGAGCCGCAGCTCGCGGCCCTCGGTCGGAGCAATGAGCAGGGACCCGAGGTCGACCCGGTCGACGGAGTCGGCGATGGTCTCGGCGTCGTACGGACCCGACTCCACCGGAGCGACCGTGTCGTCGGCCCCCTCCGGCGTGGTGTCGTCGGTTGCGGCCTTGCGACGGAACTTCACTGCGAACTCCTGCTTCTGCGTCTGTGCGAGGCGGTCAGGACGGACCGAATCCTCCCGTAGAACCGTAGCCCCCGTCGCCACGGACCGACTCGGGGAGGGCGTCGACCTCGACGAAGCGCGCCCGCTCGTGGCGCTGGATCACGAGCTGGGCGATCCGGTCTCCTCGTTTGAGCTCGACCGAGTCGTGGCGGTCGTGGTTGATCAGCATCACCTTGATCTCGCCGCGGTAGCCCGCGTCGACGGTGCCGGGCGCGTTGACGATCGAGAGGCCGTGCCGCGCGGCGAGGCCGGATCTGGGGTGCACCAGCGCCACGTACCCCTCGGGCAGCGCGATGGAGACACCGGTCGGGACCAGCGCCCGCTCCCCCGGCCCGAGGCTGAGGTCGACGGTGGTCTGGAGGTCGGCGCCGGCGTCGCCGGGATGGGCGTACGACGGCGGGGGCAGGCCGGGGTCCAGCCGCAGCAGGGCCACGTCGAGTTCGGTCACTCGCCCAGCCTAGGCTGGGCGGCGTGGACTACGCCGAACGCCTGCACGTCCCCCTGCGTTGGTGGGTGCAGGGCACGATGCTGGTGGCCAGCCTCTGGCTCGCGGTCGTCGTAGCACTCCCCGCGACCGTCGCCTGGGCCGTCACCGCCGTGGCCATGGTGCTGCTCGCCTGGGGCTTCCTCGCGTACGGCGCGGCACGGGTGTCCGTCACCGGCGGCGAGTTCCGCGCGGGCCGGGCGCACATCGAGACCCGCCACCTCGGCGAGGTCACCACGCTCGACGCCGACCAGACCCGGCGGCTGGCCGGCGCGGAGGCCGACGCCCGCGCCTACCTGCTGCTCCGGCCCTTCCTCAAGCGCGCGGTCCGGGTCGAGATCACCGACCCGGCGGACCGGACGCCGTACTGGCTCGTGCACACCCGCCATCCCGACCGGCTGGCCGCGGCACTGGCCTCCACCCCTGTCGGCGAAGCGACGAACGACCGGTCTCAGTAGGCTGACCGCATGGCATCCGACAAGTCCAAGTTCTGGTCGGTCTTCTCGCTGGTCGCGGCACTCGGTGCCGCCGCCGTGGCGAAGAAGACCCTCAACACGTCGTGGCGCGCCGCCACCGGGAAGAACCCGCCTGCCAACCCTGCCGACCCCGACGTCGATCTGTGGGAGGCCGTGGCCTGGGCCGCCGTCAGTGGCACGGCCATCGCGATCGCCAGGATGCTGGCCACCCGGAAGGCGGCAAACTACTACGCCAAGTCGACCGGCCACCTGCCGCCGGACCTCCGGAAGGACAACCAGGACGCCGACGCCGCCGACGCTCCAACGACCTGAGTCGCACGTAGACGCACGAGGGCCGCAACCCGTTTCGGGTTGCGGCCCTCGTCACGTTCAGGGTCTGTGCCTGGTCAGGCGCAGTCCCGGCAGATCATCTTCTTCTCGTCCGCAAGCTGCGAACGGTGGTGCACGAGGAAGCAGCTCATGCAGGTGAACTCGTCCTCCTGCTTGGGCTTGACCTCGACGGCCAGCTCCTCGTGCGACAGGTCTGCACCGGGCAGCTCGAAGGACTCGGCCGCTTCGGCCTCGTCCTCGTCGACCTTGCCCGAGTTCTTGTCGTGTCGACGAGCCTTCAGCTCCTCGATGCTCTCTTCACTCTGGTCTTCCTCGTTCTTGCGTGGTGCGTCGTAATCAGTCGCCATGTCCCTCGTCCCACTCCCCGACAACCGCTCAGGCGGTCGTCGTCCCATCTCGTCCGTCGGCGCGCCAGATTGTGCACCATCAACGTTGTTGATGCACCACTGGTGTCCGTCGTGACGCGTGAACACCCGGTGACGGAACCCTATTCCCCATCTCCCAACGCCTCGCCGGCGAGGAAGCCGGCCGCCTCCAGGGCTGTGACGAAGTCGTCCCAACCCTCGGCCGGAGCGGCTGTGACGAGGGTCATCTCCGGCCAGCCTGGCAGGCGGGTCCCGAGGACCCCGGGGAGCACGCCGAAGCGGCCTCCGGCCTCGGTCACCACCAGGCTGCCGGCCGACCAGTCCCACGGCTGCGGGCCTTCCTCGACGTACCCGTCGGCACTGCCCTCGGCCACGTGACACAGATCCAGCGCGCACGATCCCATCCGCCGGATGTCGCGCACCTGCGGGAGCAGCCGGGCCACACAGGCTGCCTGGTGGGCTCGCACCTCGGCCAGGTATCCGAACCCCGTCAGCACCAGCCGCTGCGCCACCGGCGGCACCGGCCGCACGCGCAGGGGCTCGCCGTCGCGCGTCGCGCCCGCGCCCTTCGCCGCGGCGTACTCGACTCCGGTGGCGACATTGAGCACGACGCCGGCGACGACCTCGCCCTGCCACTCGGCCGCGATGGAGACGGCGTACTCGGGCAGGCCGTAGAGGTAGTTGACGGTGCCGTCGATCGGGTCGACCACCCAGCGGACCCCACTGGTGCCGGGCCGGTCGTCGGCCTCCTCGCCGAGGATCGCGTCGTCGGGGCGCGCGGCCACGAGCAGGCCGCGGATCAGCTCCTCGCTGGCGCGGTCGGCCTCGGTGACGACATCGACGGCCGACGACTTGGTGTCGGCGACCGAGACTCCGGCTTCGCGCCTCTCGGCGACCAGGACGGCTGCCTGACGTGCGACGTCGAGGGCCAGGTCGCGCAGGTCGGTCGGCTTCGGCGCGCTCATCAGTCGGACCCGCACAGGGCGGGGCGCTGGCCACGCGGGTTGGCGCAGCAGCCCGGCGCGCAGACCTCGCGCCACGGGCCCATCGACCCGACGGCCTGGCGGGTGGCGTCCTCGCCGCGTTCGACGGCGGCGCGCTCTGCGAGCAGGTCGCGCACCATCGCCACGAACCTCGGGTCGATGCCCGGGGTCGCCGCGCGGGCGGCCGGCAGCCCGAGCCGCTTGGCGGTCGCCAGCGCCTCGGTGTCGAGGTCGTAGATGACCTCCATGTGGTCGGAGACGAAGCCCACCGGGATCAGCACCACGGCCGGCACGCCCTGCCCGTCCAGCGCCTCCAGGTGGTCGTTGACGTCGGGCATCAGCCACGGCACCTGCGGCGGGCCGGAGCGAGAGCAGTAGACGAGGTCGTGCGGGTGCCGGCGGCCGGTCTCCTGGCGCATCCGCTCGACCACCTCGGCCGCGACGCTGCCGTGCTGGACGACGTACGCATCGCCGTCGGGGCCGCTGCCCTCGGCCATCGCCACCGGGATCGAGTGGGTCACGAAGACCAGGCGGGCCTGCTCGCGCACCGCGTCGGGCAGCTCGGCTAGCGCGGCCAGGGTGGCGTCGACGACCGGCTCGACGAAGCCGGGGTGGTTGAAGTACTGCCGCAGCCGGTCCAGCCGCGGCGCCCCCGGCACCTCGGCCACGGCGTCGGCGAGGTTCTCCCGGTACTGCCGGCACGAGGAGTACGACGAGTACGCCGACGTGGTCAGCACCGCCGCCCGTCGTACTCCGTCAGCGGTCATCTGGCGCAGCGTGTCGGCGAGGTACGGCGTCCAGTTGCGGTTGCCCCAGTAGACCGGCAGGTCGATCCCGGCACCGGCCAGGTCCTCGCCGATCGCGGCCAGGAGGGCGCGGTTCTGGTCGTTGATCGGCGAGCGACCGCCGAACAGGAAGTAGTGCTCACCGACCTCCTCGAGCCGCTCACGCGGGATGCCTCGACCGCGGGTGACGTTCTCGAGGAACGGCACGACGTCGTCGGGCTTCTCCGGTCCCCCGAACGACAACAGCAGGAGCGCGTCGTACGGCGTGACGTCCAGAGGCATGCCCTCATCGTAAGGAGCAGTCCTCAATTGGTCGGTGACCGGTCGCCCGGCCTAGCGTTCGCCGTGATGTTCGATTCGTACGGCCGGCTGCTTCAGGTGCCCGGCGCCTTCCGCTTCTCCTCTGCCGCCCTGCTCGGCCGCCTGCAGATCTCGATGGTCGGGCTGGGCATCGTGCTGCTCGTCTCCGCGCGCACCGGGTCCTACGGCCTTGCCGGCCTGCTGTCGGCGGCCTACGTCATCGCGGACGCCGCGCTGGCCATCGTGAAGGGCTCGCTGGTCGACCGCGTCGGCCAGGGCAAGGTGCTCGCGACCGGCATCTCGGTCTGGGGCGCGGCCCTGGCCGCGCTGATGCTGACCGTGGAGCTGGAGTGGCCGACGTGGACGCCGTACCTCGCCGCGGTCGTCGCCGGCGCCTTCGTGCCGCAGGTCGGCTCGTCGGTCCGGGCCCGCTGGTCGCACGTGCTGACCGACCGCGGCCAGGTCGGCACGGCGTACGCACTGGAGGCGGTGCTCGACGAGGTCGTCTTCGTCATCGGCCCGATCGTCGTCACTCTCCTCGCCACCCTTTGGCACCCGCTCGCCGGCCTGCTCGTGGCGCTGGTCACCGGCCTGATCGGGACCCTCACGTACGCCGCGCAGACCGGCACGCAGCCTCCGCCCCAGACCCGGCACGCCGACAGCGGTCCCCGGCCGAGGATGCCGTGGCGAGCCGTCGTGCCGGTGGCGATCGTCTGCCTGGCGCTCGGCGCGCTCTTCGGCGCGGCCGAGGTGACGACGGTGGCGTTCTCCGAGGAGGAGGGCTCGAAGGGGCTCGCGGGCGTGCTGCTCGCGATCTGGAGCTTCGGCAGCCTGCTGGCCGGGCTGGTCACCGGCGCGGTGCACTGGAGGTCGAGCCTCGAGACCCGCCTGCGGATCGGCACGATGGCGATGCTGGCCGCGATGGCGCCGCTCGCGTTCGTCGGGCACGTCACGCTGATGGCGCCGGTGCTCCTGCTCGGCGGGCTCTCGATCGCGCCCACGCTGATCTCGACGATGATGCTGACCGAGCAGGTGGTGCCGCGTGCCCGGCTCACCGAGGGCATGGGCATCATGCACACCGCGCTGGTGGCCGGCGTGGCTCCCGGAGCCACGCTGGCCGGGCTCGTCGTGGACGCCCGAGGCGCTTCCTGGGCGTACGCCGTGCCGGTCGCGGCCGGCCTGGTCGCCGTACTCGCTGCGCAGGCGACGCGCGGCGCCGACTACTCCTCGGCCGGGTAGTCAGACGCTGGCCGGGCCTGTCGGCATCGGCGCCTGCCAGTCGCGCCACATCGCCAGCAGCCGCCAGACCAGGCAGGTGCCGGCGGCCAGGGGTACGACGACGTACATCGGCTGGTCGTAGCGGTCGCCCAACACCGCGATGAACGCGCCGGCGAGCGCAGGCGTCGCGTACAGCTCACCGCGGAAGATCACCGGCACCCGCCCGGCCAGGACGTCGCGGGCCATGCCGCCACCGATGCCGGTCACCATGCCCATCAGGGCGGCCGGCACCGGCCCCAGTCCGTACGCCGTCGCCTTGAGCGCGCCTGTCACGCAGAACAGCGCGAGGCCGAACGCGTCGAAGACGTTGACCACCCGCTCCACGCGGCCGAGCACGGGATGGAAGAAGAACGTCACGACGCCGGCAGTGACCGGGACCATCAGGTAGCGCCAGTCGGCGAGCGCCGCGGGCGGGGTCGCGCCGATGAGCACGTCGCGCAGGAAACCGCCGCCGAGCCCCGTGGTGCCGGCCAGGACGAGCACTCCGAAGACGTCGAGACCCTTGCGGACCGCCACCAGCGCGCCGGAGATCGCAAAGACGAAGATGCCCACGAGGTCGAGCACCACCAGGGTCGCTGACGGCTTGGGCGGTACGAGCGCCATCGCGAACACGGTCGGCAGCACAGCCGGAGGGTATCGCCCCGGACCGCAAGCACATTCGGCGTGGGCGCGCCGCTGGCCGTACCCCGGAGCAAGGCGTGCCCTGGCGTAGGCTCGGCAACCAACCGGATCACGGCACGACGACGCAGAAGCAGGCAGGCGATGGTGCACCTCACGCTCGCAGGACTGAGCGATGACCGCACTCGTCTGCTGCTGCTCGACGATGCCGGCGGCGAGTACACACTCACCGTCGATGCCTTGCTCCGGGCCGCTCTGCGCGGCGAGCACGCCCGCCTCGGCCAGTTGGAGATTCAGATGGACAGCGCCATTCGCCCGCGAGACATCCAGGCCCGCATCCGTGCAGGCGAGTCGGCCGAGTCGGTGGCCCAGGCGGCGCAGACGACCGTCGAGAAGATCATGACGTTCGCCGGGCCGGTGCTCGACGAACGTGCCCACGTCGCGCAGCGCGCCCAGAAGTCGTCCGTACGCCGCCGAAGCGGCGAGGGCTCGCTGGGTGGCGGTCGCACCCTGGGTGACGCGGTTGCCGAGCACCTGCGTGGCCTCAACGTCGATCCCCGCACGGTCGAATGGGACGCCTACCGTCGCGAAGACGGTCGCTGGACCCTCACCGCAGAGTTCACTGCCGGCTCCCACAAGGGCCCCGCCACCTTCTCCTTCGACATGCCGGGCAACTACGTCACCGTCGAGAACGACGACGCCCGCTGGCTGGTCGGTGAGGGCTCGTCCGCCAAGCCGGCCGCTGCTGCCGCACCGGTCGTCGAGGACGACGCGCCTGCCCCGCGCAAGCGCCGGCTGTCCGCCGTACCCGTCGAGGAGCTGCCGCTCGGGGACGACGCGATCGAGATGGTCTCCGGCGATGAGCCCGGCACGGCCGGTGAAGAGACGCTCGACCTGACCGAGGCGCTGCGTGAGGCCGAGCTCGAGAGCGCCGACGACGAGCCGGTCGAGGCACCGGTCGCTGCCGATGAGCCGGAGGCCGGGACCGACGACGAGGCCGACGAGCCCGCCCGCCGGCCGGTCAAGAAGACCCGCGGCCGGGCGTCGGTGCCGAGCTGGGACGAGATCATGTTCGGCGGCGGTTCGAGCGACGACGGCCGCGCGTAGCGCGGCCAGTGACCCGGACCACTACTTCTCAGTAGGGTGCGCCCATGTCGTACTTCGTTACCGGGGCGACCGGCTTCATCGGCCGGCATCTCGTCCAGCAGTTGATCGACCATCGCGAGGGCGACATCCACGTCCTGGTCCGCAAGAGCTCGCTGCCTCGCATGCAGGCGCTCGTCGAGCGGTGGAACTCCCAGGGCGGCGCCGGCCGGGTCGTACCGGTCACCGGAGACCTGACGAAGCCCGGCCTGGGCGTTGCGAAGTCGTGGGTCACCAGGCACGCCGGCAAGATCGACCACTTCTTCCACCTGGCGGCGGTCTACGACCTCACCGCCGACGACGCGACCAACGAGACCATGAACGTCGGCGGCACCCGCGAGGCGCTCGCGCTGGCTGCGTCGCTCAGGGCCGGCTGCTTCCACCAGGTGTCGTCGGTCGCGGCCGCGGGTGACTTCCGGGGCCGGTTCGACGAGACCATGTTCGCCGAAGGTCAGCACCTGCCGTCGCCGTACCACCGCACGAAGTACGAGTCCGAGCGCATCGTGCGTGACGAGGCGACGGTGCCGTGGCGGGTCTACCGGCCCGCGATCGTGGTCGGCCACAGCGAGACCGGCGCGATGGACAAGGTCGACGGTCCCTACTACTACTTCCCGATGCTCAAGGCGCTGCGCGACGTGCTGCCGGCGTGGCTGCCGATGATGGGCGTCGACCTGGGCGACACCAACGTCGTGCCCGTCGACTACGTCGCGGCCGCGATGGACCACCTCGCGCACCTGCCCGACCGCGACGGCGAGGCCTTCCATCTGGTCAACCCCGAGCCGCAGCCCGTGGTCGAGACCATCAACTTGTTCTGCGGTGCCGCCGGTGCGCCGCGGTTCGCGACGCCGATCGACCGGCGCATGACCGCCAGCGGACCGCTCAGTCTCGTGCCGCGGATGCTGCGGCCGTCGACCATCGTCTCCGCGATCGTGAAGTCGAGCGCCGGGCAGCTCGTGCTCGACCAGACCCTGGGCCGCCTCGGTGTGCCGGCCGAGGTGCTGGCGCACACCAGCTTCGCGTCCGTCTTCGACTCCCGGGCAACCGAGAAGGCGCTCTCGGGCTCGGGCATCGCCGTACCCGATCTCGAGTCGTATGCCCGGACCCTGTGGGGCTACTGGGAGGAACACCTCGACGAGTCGACCGGCAAGGACACCACGATCCGCGGCGCCCTGCAGGGCAAGTACGTCGTCATCACCGGCGCCTCGTCGGGCATCGGCCAGGTCACAGCGTTGAAGGTGGCGCAGGCCGGCGGCATCCCGGTGCTGGTCGCCCGTGGCAAGGACAAGCTCGAGGACACCCGGGCCACGATCGAGCTGCGCGGCGGGCAGGCCCACGTCTTCCCCTGCGACCTCTCCGACCTCGAGGCGATCGACGCGCTGTGCGAGCAGATGACGGCCGAGCTGCCGAGCGTCGACTTCGTGGTCAACAACGCCGGCCGTTCGATCCGCCGGTCGCTGCGGCTGTCGACAGACCGGTTCCACGACTTCGAGCGCACCATGCAGCTCAACTACTTCGGCGCGATCCGGCTCGTGATGGGCCTGATGCCTGCCATGCACAAGCAGAAGGCCGGCCACATCGTCAACATCAGCTCGATCGGTGTGCAGACCAACCCCCCGCGCTTCTCGGCGTACGTCGCGTCGAAGTCGGCGCTCGACTCGTGGAGCAACGTCGTGGCCTCCGAGGTCGTCGGCAACGGCATCACGTTCACCAGCATCCACATGCCTCTGGTGCGGACGCCGATGATCGCGCCGACCAAGATCTACGACAAGTTCCCCACGATCTCCCCAGCGCAGGCCGCCGACCTGGTGATCAGGGCGATGGTCGAGAAGCCGCACGAGATCAACACCGCCCTCGGCAACACCGGGGCGATCGCACACACGATCGCCCCGAAGACGACGTTCCGGCTGCTGAACATGGCCTACCACGTGTTCCCGGACTCGGCGGCGGCCAAGGGCCAGACGTCAGAGTCGGGGACCAGGGAGTCGGAGCAGGTCATGCTGGCCAAGGTGTTCAAGGGAGTGCACTGGTGACCTTGAAGCTCACCGGCCTCAACGTCCACCCCGTCAAGAGCACCGCGATCCGCCCGGTCGAGTCGGCCGAGGTGCTGCTACGTGGTCTGGCCGACGACCGCTCGTGGATCGTCGTCGACCCCGACGGCGTCATGGTCTCGGCACGGCAGGTGCACGACCTCTTCGCCATCGTCGCCGACACTCCTGCCACCGATCCCTCGGTGTCGGGCGCGCTGCGGCTGACGGCGCCCGGCATGCCCACCCTGTCGCTGGACCAGCCCTCGGGGCCGCTCGTCCCGGTGCGACTGTTCAGCCAGGATCTCTACGGCATCGCCACCGACGCGTCTGTCGGGGAGTGGCTGAGCACGACCCTCGGGCGCCCCGGCCTGCGGCTCCTGTGGTGCGACGACCCGTCCCGGCGGCGGCTCAATCCGGCGTACTCCTCCCCCGGCGACCACACGGCCTACGCCGACGGCTACCCGGTCACCCTGGCGTCCGAGGCGTCGCTGAGGCAGCTGAACGACTGGATCCTCGAGGGCGCCCTCGAACGCGGTGAGGAGCCACCCGAACCACTGCCCGTGCAGCGCTTCCGACCCAGTCTGGTCATCGACGGTGAGGAGCCGTTCGTCGAGGACCACTGGTCGTACGTCGACATCGCGGGAGTCCGCTTCCGGATGGCCATGCCCACCGGGAGGTGCGTGGTGACGACCCTCGACATCGGTTCGCTGCGCACGGGCAAGGAGCCGATCCGCACGCTGGCCAGGCACCGCCGGTCGGGCAGCGACACTCTGTTCGCCGTCAACCTGATCCCCGAGGGCACCGGCACGATCCGGGTCGGGGACGAGCTCTCAGTCGGCTGACCGACCGACTCGCTCCATCAGCGCCTCGGCGTCATGGGGCGCGAATCCCTTGACGTCGTTGTCGAAGTAGACGAACGCGTCCTGGCTCACCGACCACGCACGGAGACGCTCGGCCCACTGGTCGAGGGCCGCCGGGCCGTAGCCGCTGGCGTACAGCTCGCGGTCCCCGTGCAGCCGGACGTATCGGTAGTCCGAGGTGTCGCGATCCACCTTCGGCCACCGTCCTGCGGTGTCGGCCAGCACGACCGCGATGTCGTGTGCGGCCAGCTGGGCCAGAGCCTCCTCGGAGGCGAACGAGGGGCTGCGGAACTCCAGGGCGTGCCGGACAGGACGGTCGGCGTCGGTCTCGGCGTGCACCCGGTCGCCGGAGAGCCGGTCGTCATGACGCCTCGCCAACGCTGCGGCCTCAAGGGTGGTGCGTGGCAGCAGTCGCGCGAAGGCGTCCAGCACGCCCGCGTCGTACTCGAGCGCCTCGGGTAGCTGCCACAGCACCGGCCCGAGCTTCGGCCCCAGCGCGAGCACGCCGGAGGCGAAGAAGTTGGCAAGGGGCGCCTCGACCTCACGCAGCCGCTTGAGGTGCGTGATGAACCGGCCACCCTTGACCGCGAAGACGAAGTCGTCCGGTGTCTCGTCGCGCCACTTGGCGTACGACGACGGGCGCTGGAGCGAGTAGAACGAGCCGTTGATCTCGATCGACGTCAGCCTGGACGAGGCGTACTCCAGCTCACGGCGCTGCACCAGGCCGGGCGGGTAGAAGTCCCCTCGCCAGGCCGGGTAGGTCCACCCCGAGATGCCGATCCGGACCTCGCCCATCGCTCACGCACCCGTGGCGACCGGCCGTGACGGGTCGGTGATCCAGCCGCTCCAGCTGCCCGGGTAGAGCCTGGCCGCGATGCCCGCGACCTCCATGGCGAGCAGGTCGTGCGTGGCGGTGACGCCAGAGCCGCAGTACGCCGCCACATCCGCGCCCGGCACCGCACCCACCTCGGCATATATCGCTCTCAGCTCGTCGGGGCTGCGGAAGCGGCCGTCGTCGGTCAGGTTGCGCGAGGTCGGGACGTTGACCGCGCCCGGGATGTGGCCGGCAACCGGGTCGATCGGCTCAGTCTCTCCCCGGTAGCGCTCGGCTGCTCGGGCATCGACTAGGACGCCGACATAGAGCACGTCGTCTGAATCGACCAGACCGGCCCTGCTCCCGCCGCCCGCGAAGTCGCCCGGCTCGATCGCCGGCACATCGGTCTCGACCTCTCCCCCGGCCGCCCGCCACGCCGGCCAGGCGCCGTCGAGGACCCGCACGTCCGGGTGGCCGTGGTGGCGCAGCAGCCACCACGCGCGGCCGGCCGCGTGCCCCGACCAGTCGTCGTACACGATGACGGGGCGAGTGTTCGAGACGCCGGCGCGGCGCATCGCGGCGACGAAGTCAGCCGACTCGGGCAGCGGATGACGGCCGCCATCGCCCGGAGGGGCGGCCAGGTCGGTGTCCATGTCGACGTACGCCGCGCCCGGCACGTGACCCTCTGCGAACGCCTCCGGGCCGGCGGGAGCGCCGGTCCGGTAGCGGACGTCCAAGACGGTCACGTCGGCCAGCACCGCGCGGAGCTCGTCGGCGGAGATGAGGGGTCCGGTCATGGCGGTCATCTTGTCAGTGTCCTTCGGGTCGTCCGCCTGAGAGCGGGTCCCGGCACGCCCTCAGGCGGACGACTCGACGGCCCGGGTGGTGTGGAAGGATCCCACCTCGTGGCTGAACTGCATTTCTTCACCGGCACGATGGATACGGTTCCAATAGGTAATCTATTGTGATATAGTAGACATTGCCGGGGTTCCCCGGCGACAAATGAAAACGCCCCGGTCGGTGCGCTAACACCGCCGGGGCAGCCGAACTGGATTGGAGTTCGACAGATGAACGGTATCACCGTCACTGAGTTGATCGAGCGGTTGCAGGACTGCGACCCGGACGCCGAGGTTCGCCTCGCGACACAGCCGAACTGGCCGTTGCAGTACCACCTCGCGGGCATCGCCACTACCGAGGACATCGCGATGGACCGCCGCTGCGAGGACCACGACTTCTACAACTGCGAGGACTGCGCGGAGGGGCGGCTGCAAGACGACGGCTCGATCGTTTACCTCGTGGAGGGCAGCCAGCACTACGACCAGCCGTACGCGCCCCGCGCTGCTTGGGACGTCGTCCGATGAACGCCGACGACCTCCGAGGCCACGACTTCTACCCGAGCGAGGACGTGCTGGACACCATCCCGAGGCTGTACGCCACGGAGGACACGTCGCTGTGGGAGAAGACCGTTCACCTCCACTACTTCGTCGGAGCGTGCGACTGGTACATCGCGGAGTTGGGCGAAGACCGCCGCATCGCCTTCGGCTACGTCAACATGGGCGACCCGCAGAACGCCGAGTGGGGCTACATCGACCTCGTGGAGTTGAGGCAGATCGTGGTCGACACGCGGCACGGCTTCTCGGTCGTGGTCGAGCGGGACCTGCACTGGACGCCTACCGTGTTCGGTGACGTGAACGACAGGAGGGTGCGATGAAGTCCAAGACCGCCAAACCGCGCGAGGCCATGGGCTACATCCGCGTCTCGAAGGTCGCCGGACGCGACAAAGACGAAAGCGCATCGCGATTCCACTCCCCAGAGATGCAGCTCGACACAGTCAAGGCCTCTGCGGAGGCGGCAGGCGGCGTGTTTGTCGGCTACCGCTACGACCCGGACAAGTCTGGCTACTCAGGTATCTACCGTCCTGGCTGGGAGGAATGCGTCGACTGGGTGATGGAGAGCCCACGCGAGCGGATGATCGTCGCATACGACACCTCCCGCCTGTCGAGGAACCTCTGGAAGTTGCTGGGCGACGTGCAGCACAAAATCGTTCCGGCGGGTGGGCGTGTGATTGTCGCGGGCGACGGGATCGACACCGACGAAGAGAATTGGCAAGACCGACTGCACTTCGCGGGGATGTTCGCCGAGCGGACTTCCCGTGACATCGGGACCAAGTGGACCAAAGTCCTCAACAAGCGCGCCACAGTGGGGAAGTCCCCGACCGGCAAAGTCCCGTACGGCTACGCGGCGGTGATCGGCAAAGACGGCAAGCCCACCGGGGCGCTGGTCGAGGACCCCGAGACGGCCCCAGTCATGCGGCGGATGTACGCCCTATACCTGTCGGGCGAAGGCCTGCGCGCCATCGCGGAGACGCTGAACTCGGAGGGCGTTCCGTCACCGGGCGGCTCGACGTGGGCCGTGTCCACGATCAAGCGCCTGCTGGAGAACGGTGCCGCTGCCGGGCTGCTGCGCTTTCGAGGGGAACTGACGAAGGGCGGGTGGGACTCGCTCATCTCCCAGACCCAGTGGCGCGCCTTCGAGGTCGAGCGCAAGCGCCGCCGGAAGATCCCGAACCGCTCGCAGGCCCCGAAGTGGACGCTGGCCGGGATCGCCGTGTGCGCCTACTGCGGGTCGCGCCTGACCGTGACCTCGCTGGTGGACCCGAAAGGCATGGCCGCGTGCTCGACGTACCGCACGCGCGGCAAGGCCGAGTGCAGGAACGTCCGAGGTGTCCCGGTGCTGGCTGCTCCTCCCGTCGCGCCGGACTGGCAGATCGAGTACGGCTCGGATGACGCGGAGGCGGGCGGGGTGTTCGTGAACCGCCTGACGCTGGAGAACCAGTTCACGTACTTCCTGGCCGGTCATCTCGACGTGCTGGCCGACCGCATCAAGCGCGGCGCGAACAAGACTGCTGCCAGCGAGCAGATGGAGGCTGACACCCGCTCCGCCGTCGCTCGCGAGGCGCTGGAGAAGATCTCAACGGCGCGGACTCGTCTGGCGACCGCTTGGGCGATGAGCGACCTCGGGGACGCGGAGTACCGCGCCGGACTGGCCGACCTCGAAGCCCAAGCCGAGAGCCACCGCGAGGTGCTGGAAGCAGCCGAGGCCGTCGCCGTGACTCATGTCTCGGACGAAGACACGCTGGACGCCCTCATCAACGGCGGCGAGACCGTCAGCCACGCCGAGTGGGCGCAGATCCTCCGGCGAGTCATCACGAGGGTGGAGGTCTCGCGAGACACCATCAAGTTCGTACCCAAGGACGGTGACCCCTCAGAGGTCGCGCGGGCCAAGTTGAAGCGCAAGCCCGGTCGTCCGCGTAAGTCCGACGTGGGAGCCGCGTAGCGCCGCTGGACTCGCCAGATCGCTTCTGGTGCTTCTTCACCCCGGGTCCGAAGGGTTATATGGCTCGGGGTGGTGAAGCGTTCAGGAGGCTTTCGTGATGCGGCAGCCCGCGTCGAGCGGAGCAGGGACGAAGTCGTCAAAGCCGATGTCCCAGGTCGCCCCGTCGCGAGTGCGGTGCAGGCCCCGGTGCTGGCCGCTCAGCTTGCAGTTCTGGACCTCGACCTGGCCGTTGATCTTGACGTGCAAGAACGCGTGGCAGAACGGGTCGTAGGAGCCGGGCGGGTTCCGGAAGCCCCTGCCGTCCGCGACGACTTGGGCGCACCTCGGGCACTGGCCCGCTTTGGCCGGGTCGTTCTCGTCAGGCACGAACTCGTCTCCGAGAACGGCTCGCATGTGCGACCTACCGCACGCGGCGGGAGGCCCGCTGTTCATGGCCCCGCCGAAGAAGTGGACAGCGCCGGGGACGGCCTCGCCGCGCCACGGATCGCCGTCCCAAGTCCCGACCAGGTCGATCGCGTGGATGAGGCCGGGGTTCGGCAGCAGCCGCTTCTCGCGGTTGCCTTGCGCGTCCCGTCCGGCACCGACCCGGTCGTGGGCGACTCGCATGACCTGCGGCTTGGGCTTGAAGCGGTCGCGAGCCGTGCTCGGCGGCGGCGCGGCGTCCGACTCGACGGTGAACTCAGGCTCGGGAGCCGGTCGCTTGGCGCGGATCTTGTCGCCCCACTCCTTGTCGAACCGGTGGACCGTGGCAGCCGACAGCGGCGTGTCAGGCCCGCTGGCATTGAAGCCGATCTTCGCGAGCAGCGTCATCACGAGCGTGGTCGTGCACTGGTACCGGTCGGCGACTTCCTGAACGGTCATCATGGGCGATCCCCTCGAACGTGTGTTCTCACGATACGCCGGTTCTCGTCCCGAGTGCGGAGGACGCGCACCGCCTGTGGATAACTCAGTCATGCGAGCGGTGGGAGGACGCCAGACACGTACGAGGCGAACTCCGTGCAGAGTCAACTCCGTACAGAGTCGGGACTAGAAAACGGTGTCCGGGTCAAGTACGTGAACGCCGGAAAACTTGGTGTGGACTGACTTCTGGATGGAGGCAGTAGAGCAGGCCCCTGCGCCGCTGGGACTCCGTTTCGACCGGTCACTCCACTGCTCACACCACCACCGTGGCGAGCGGTTCCCAGCGGTCCCGGCACCGCCCGTGTTCCATCATCATTGGATCGTGGAACGCGGTAGTCCGGTCTGCCACCCCTCGGCGGTCCGCCCGGTCGGCGGTCCGTGAGGGCAGCTGCCGCCTCGGGTACAGAACCCATCGGACAGACGGCGGCAGACCACCACGGACTATCTGGCGGGCTCCTGCGTACCCTCCTCGGCCTTGCGACGGCGGGCCTCGACCTGCTCGCGTCGGTGCTCCACCTCCGAGCGGCGGTACTGGACCGGGCACAGACGGTCGAGGCCAGCGCAGCGGCAGCCGCGCTGGTGCTGGTCGGCGGCGCTCATGACCGCTCGCCGTACTTGCTGGTCTTGCCGCGCAGAGCGGCCATGCGCAGACGGGCTCGGCGCTTGCGGGAGAACTCGGTCGGGTCGAGCGTCTCCATGGCAGCCGTGAGGGCCTTGGCCTCGGTCTCGCCCGCTCGCATCAACACGTCGGTGAGGCGCTCGGCGGCCTCGTCGAGCACTTCGCTTCGCTGGCCGGTCGCCGCGAGCACGGATCGCTGCGCTCCGACGTGCATCGCGAGCGTCTGCGCCTCCTGCCGGACGGCGGTGGGGTCGTCTTCGTTGGTCATGTTGTCTCCTTCGGGTTGGTGATCCACTTCCAGTCGTCGTCTCGGCATGTGCATCGCGCGATGTGCTCGCGCACGAGGTCCAGCGCCTTCACCTCGACGGCAGCGGGCTTGAGGATGGCCGTGCTCTTGCCGATGTGGCCCTTCCTCGGGCAGGCGGCGGTCAGGATGATGGACAGCGGCAGCCATGCCCGCTGCACGTGTTCGCTCGCCTCGACGGTGGCTCTGGCTGTCAGCGCGGTCACCGTGTCGAGCCAGACGCGGCGCGACTTCTGGTACGGCGTCACGGGCGGGCTTCGGTGGCGGTCAACGGGCATGACGGTCTCCCCGCGAGTCGTCGTGTAGCCAGGTACAACGCGTGTACACCCGCGCACGTGTGAGAGATGGCGGACCCGACTCGGTCCCGACCGCCTCCCCGCAGTCCTCCGGCTGCTTCACGTTCAGGCTCGTGAACGTGATGAACGCGTTCACCAGAACACGTTCATGTTCAGGGCCTATATGGCCCTGAACGTGTACGGCGCTCCTGAATGGGTTTTGACCTGAACGTGAAGCGACCATCACTTGCCGTCGCCTCCTCTGACCGAGTCCAAGAACGCCAGCCCCGAGGTGGTGATGGTGTAGACCGACGACTTGCCGACCTTCTCCACCGATGCCCAGCCGTTGGCCTCGATCAGCGCGAGCGTGCCGCTTACGTGCGACGACTTCGAGCCGAGCGCGGCCTTGGTGTCTGAGACCGACAGTCCCTTGGGATAGGCCTTGGTCAGCACGTCGAGCACCTTGATCTTCCACTCCAACGATCCCTCGTCGATCCCCACCGACGCCGTCAGACGCCCTCCCACCACGGGGAGGTAGGTGAGGTGGGAGCCGTCCTCCGAGAGCTCCAACGAGCCCTTGGGAAGCACCACGTCTCGTCCCTTGGGTGAGGTGAGGACACGCGGCTTGCTGTTGTCCGTCGCGTCCTGCTTCGTGAGGTGGATGACCGTCGTGGCCCAGTCACGCGCACGTGAGGACCCGCGCTCACGATCCGTGTCCCAGCCCGTGTGGTGGGTGATCACGCGCACGCCCACCCCGGCCGCGATGCAGATCGAGTCGACCGCCTCCTGAAACGCCGACCACGAACCCTTCTTGTCCTCGTCCAGGCCGCACGCCTCGAAGAAGTCCGCAGCCGGGTCGAGCACCAGAGCCCCCGCGCCCACCTCCCGCAGCAGCGACGCCCACGCGTCCTGCACATTTTTGTCCATGAGGTTGAGAAGCGTGCGCCGACGCTCGTCGTTCACCAGCGGGATCGGGATCACCCGCGACATGACCTCGTCGGTCCATGCCGCCCGCTCGTACCAGCCGGCCAGCATCGCGGGGTGCATCTCGGCGTCGATCACGACGACCGAGCCCGTGATCGGCTCCGTCACCTCGAAGTGACCGAGCCACTTCTCACCCGAGACGAGCGCCCCCGCCGTGTCACGGATGAGGGTCGTCTTGCCCGCACCCGCCTGCGATACGAGCAGCACCTTGGCCTCATGGGCGATCACATGGTCGACGTGCCAGCGAAACGGCTCGTCCTTGGCACGCTCGATCAGATCCTGCACGCCGCGCGGCATCGTGGCGGCCAGATCTGCGAACGCCTCGGTGACGGTCGCCCGCTCCTCGGCCTTGTTGCCCTCGCGCACGACCTCACGCGCGTCATCACGCGCAGCCTCGGCGCGAACCGCGTTGCGCCACTGACCCACGGGCACCACGACGCCGCTTCGCGTGGCGACGGGCGTCTTGCTCACCTCGGCCGTCGCCTCGATCGTCGTCAGTCCGCCGAGTAGGAAGTCGGTCTGCTCCTGCGTCAGGTCAGCCCAGTCAGCGTCGGGCGGGATCGGCGGGGTCTCGTCGCTCATCCGGCACCACCCGTGAGCGCCAGGACCATCGCCAGCGCGAGCACGAGGTATCCCATTGCCAGCATCGCTGCACTGATCCAGCGGGCAACCTCGTGCGCTCGGTGGGTTACTCCACCGAACCGGGTGAGATAAATTGGAACCGTCCGAGGGTTCTTCTGCTCCTCTGATGCCAGCCGGGTTGTCCGCCCGGCTGGTGTCGTGTCGGCGCCCATATCAGCCCGCCGCCTCAGCAGCCTCGACGTTGGCGAGCTCCTCGTAGTAGCGCACGGCCGCCTCACACCTCGCGAGATGGGCCTTCGCGGCGGTGAGGTCCTGCTGGTACCGCGTCTCGATCCGGTCGATCCGCTTGTTTGCCCATGCGAGCCGACGGCGAGCGTTGCCGAGCGGGGTGTGGCTCACCGCTCTGGCCTTGGCCATGCGGTCTTGTGCCGTCAACGACGGCGATTCAGTGGCAGACATCCAGCGCTCCTAGCGCTATGTCCGCGAGCGGCTGTCGGCTGGGCCGATGAGGGTTTGCGCGGTACTTCGGATTTCCTTCTCCGCGAAGAGCCCACTGCCTGTAAGCGAACCGGGTCGCCCCGGTAGGTACAGGGTATAACAACCGACGAGTGCTTGTACCTACTGGCTTGACCCTTATTAGGGTTGTTTCAGGCCAGTCCATTCTTGGGCCGCTCAGGTCCTTTGGACCCACCCGTCAAGCCAAGACACGTCCCAGGTCGAGACCCCACTCCCGGACGTGAAAGGCCAATGCCTTGCCACTCAAGACCTGGCGCGAGTTGATGGAGGACCCCGAGCCTCGCAAGTCGTCGTCGCCCAAGCAGCTGACCTACGTCGTTCCCGACACCGAGCCTGTCCTGACGATCGACGGCCTCGCCGCGATGATCGCGAAGTATCCCGAGTTCGGTCGCCCGGGTGAGTTCGCGTTCTACGAGGTCGACCGTCTGGACCTGGGCAACGGCTACGCGCTGATCACCGCACAGACGTTCCGCTTCGCAGAGGACGCGGCCTGATGGGCTACCGAACGCACTACGAGTGCACCTTCTGTGACTTCACGACTACCAGTCCCGAGCGCATGGCTGAGCACACGCGACAGTCAGGTCACCCCGAGCACCGAGAGTCGGAACGGCGGAGGGCGAAAGGCAGGTCGGGCAACGTCAAGCGCCGGGCACGCCGCGAGCGCGAGCAGCGCCAGCAGACCGAAGACCAGCAGCGCCAGCAGATGGCGCAGCAGCAGCGCCAGGCCGCTCTCGACAACAAGATGAAGCAGGCGCTCGGGACGCGGAACCGCTGATGCCCAAGGGCCAGTACGACCGCACGCCGGAGGCCAGGGCCGCGTCCGCCGAGAACATGCGCAAGGCGCGCGCCGCTCAGTCACCAACGTGGGCGCGTGCTCGCGGTGAAGCCAACCGTCGCCGCCGCGAAGACCCTGAGACTCACGCGCAGGCTGCCGCTGTTGCCGCCGACAACTGGTCGGCGTGGCGAGCGGCCAACCCCGACAAAGCCGCCGAGGCGAACCACAACGCCGGTCTCGTCTCCACGGCCCAGCGCTGGAAGTGCAACGACTGCACGTTCGTCTCGCACGCGATGGGCGTTGCCCGTCACCAACGAGCCAAAGACCACCACCGCGGGCGAACCCGCATCGACAATATCGACAAGGAGACAGCATGAGCACCGCACAGAAGTACCTCCTCCGCACGCCGCTGCACGCGGTAGAGGACGAGCCCGAGCGCCTGTCTGAGCCGGACGGGCTGAAAGTCATCGTCTCTGCGACGGGCGGCGCTGCCTGCCCACTCCATGAAACAGGCCCCACGGCAAATCACATCCGTGGCCCTGTGGCTGCGGTCCCACCCGAGGGTCATCCCGACTGGTCCTCGCTTCGCTCTCAGGGCGGGAGCCTGCGAAGCCAGCGAGTAGTGGACGGCCTGATCATCGACGCCTGCGGCCTTGGCAACCCGAACGACATCCGCTGCCGCTGCGACGACACGTCGGCCCACCCGCTGACCGTGACCATGCGGCACCTCTCACAGGGCCGCATCGTTCGCGCTCACCAGAACACCACCGAGACGCAGGTCCGCCTGACCCGCGCGATCCAGTCCGGCGACGTGGACCGGCTGATCCACCAGTTGGAGCCCCGGCTCGACGCCCTGAAGATGCTGGTGGACCGCGCCCGTGCCGAGCACGGCGGTGACCTGCCGGAGGTCGTGATCGAGGCGACGGTCGTTCTCGCCCGCACATTGTGCGGCCCCTCGCGCTGGGACGTCCGCACCGGCTACAACATGTGGGAGTGGCCGAAGGGCTTTCGGATCGGTGCCGCCTTCGAGTTGGCCGACTCCGTGATGAAGCACGACTTCGTCCACGACGCCGTGATCCGACGTCTCGTCGATGGCCTGTGAGGCACCTGAGCAGACCAGAGGTAGCCGCCACAGGGATCCGGAAGCGCCTCCAGAGCTTCTGACTAACGGGGCGAAGGGTCTACCCATACCCACGCTCAGAGGCCCTTGAAGAACTCCCGATCGATCTCTACGTCGAACACGGTTCGGGCCGTCGAGGTCACGCCGACTCCGTGCTCACGGAGCAGCTCGACCAGCGTTTCGCCGTCGATCAGATCGAGCGGTGGAGCGCCGTCTCGGGTGGCCTCGGCCTTGGCGTCTGGGGTGTAGGTGCCGGTGGTAATCAGCAGACCCTTATCCCCGCGACCAATCATGGCGCCACGAAAGTCCCGCACTTTGCTGGAGCCGACCGTCCCCGCGTAGCGCTTGCACTGGAAGTAGACGGGGAACGAGAGGAGCGGTGAAACGCGGTAGACGCCGGTGCCGTCGATCCCCTGATCGCCGGAGCCCCCGGTGACCGTCACGTTCACGAAACCGGCCTCGCGGAGCAACCGCTTGGTGAGACGCTCAAACGCATACGGGTCCATGGCCTTCAAGACGTCGAGCAATTCGGTCTGCCAGTCAGTCTCCTCGACCTCCTCATCGTCATCTGGCTCGACGACCTCGGTAACGTCGCCGGCCTCAAGGCCGGCATCGACGGCGGCCTGCTTCGCCTTCTTGCGCTCGGCTGCCCTACGGCGACTGCGCTCCTTCTTTAGCTGGTCGACGTCGGCTTTCGTGGCCGTTTGCCCAGCGGGCGTTAGAGCCCAAACGCCCCGCTGACTGTTCGTGATCAGCCCGAGGTCCTTGACGAGCGTCCTCGCCCACGCGAGGCGGTACTCGATCTCAGAGCGGTTGCCGCGTGGATGAGGAACCGCCTGCTGCTCCTCCGAGAGTCCTCGCAGTTGCACAACGGCTTCGTTCATCTCCTCGATACTTCCTGAGCCACCAAGGTCGCGCAGTACCTGCACGGTGTCCCAGGCAAACGAGAACGCCGAGGGGATCTCGACTTCGTGGTCAGACATGCGGCGAGCTTAAGCGCTCGCTCCACTGCGCGCTGGTTCAAACCCAATCGGCTCTACGCCGTGCTCGACATGCCTGCGGACTATTAAGCCGATCGCTTGACATGAGGGCAGACATGAACTGCATGATCTCTTCGCATGAGGTATCATCTTGAGGACATAACCAATGTGGAGGCATCATGGGAGACCCAGAGATTGACGCCATGTCGGCAGTCGCGACCGCGCTGACCAACCTCGAGGAGGACCAGCAGGACCGCGTGCTGCGCTGGGCGGCTGAGCGCTACGGCGTCACGCTCGCCAAGGGCAGCGGACGGCGTGGAGGCGCTGGTGGTGGCGGGGCTGACAACGAGGACGGCGAAGACGTCACCGACGACGAGATCAAGGCGGAGGCTCCCGTCTACGAGCACTTCGCCGAGCTCTTTTCGGCGGCACAGCCCAAGACGAACGAGGACAAGGCGCTGGTGGCGGCCTACTGGGTGCAGGCGATCGAGGGAAAGGACCAGTGGGCGTCTCGCCTGCTGAACGTGGAACTGAAGAATCTCGGCCACCCGATCGCCAACATTACCGAGGCTCTGAGCAGCAACATGCGGAAGAAGCCTCAGCGGGTCATCCAGTTGCGAAAGTCGGGCAGCAGCCAACAGGCGACCAAGACTTACAAGGTCACCCATGAGGGGTTGGTGTACGTACAAGGCATGCTCAGCCGAAGCGACGACTGACGTGGGGCTGGCGCCAGAGGACGCGTTCTCAGTCCTGCCCTCGACCCTTCGAGACGACCTGCTGTCGGCCTTCAACGACATCGTGAAGAACTACCGCGAGCACAAGTGGGAGCCGTCGGAACTGAACGGCGGCAAGTTGTGCGAGGCGGCCTACACCATCACCGTGGGCTGGCTGGAGGGTGGGACGTACCCAGCACGGGCGAAGAAGCCCAACCGCTTCCCGCAGACCTGCTGGGCCATGGAGCAGAAATACGCGACTATCCCGGACAGTCGCTCACCGAGGATCTTGATCCCGCGCATGATGATCGGGCTGTACGACATTCGCAACAACCGCGGGGTCGGGCATGCGGGTGCCGAGGTAGACCCGAACCACATGGACGCGACCGTGGTCCTCTACACGGCCAAGTGGCTCATGGCCGAGCTGGTGCGCCTCCTGCACACGCTCCACATCGACGAGGCTACGGCGATCGTGGACGGCCTCATCGAGCGGGAGGTCGCCTGGGTATGGACGCATGGCGACAAGAAGCGCGTCCTCCGGACTGGCATGACGTGGAAGCAGCAGACGCTCGTCCTGATGCTGACCCAGGCGGGTGACGTCCCTGAGGCGGACCTGTTCCGGTGGCTGGAACACCCCAGCATGGCCAGCCTTCGGAAGGACGTGCTCAAGCCGCTGCACCGAGCGCGCCAGATCGAGTACGACACCGAGAAGCGCACCGTCCGGCTTCTGCCCCCGGGAGTGACCTCGGCGGAGGAACTGGTCGCCTCGAAGGCATGATCAGGTGGGCTGGACGGCCCCTGGATCCTCCCCCGAACGCCGTACGCCCCGCGTCCGAAGATATTCAGACGCGGGGCGTTCCGCAGGCTGGCGGTTCAGGCGACAGCAACAGTCGCGGAGTACTCCTGGGCGTTGATGAGGTGGGTGCCCTCGCGGATCGGGGCGTTGTACTCGTCAATCGAGTGAACCACCCATGAGACCTGCATCGGCTCGTCGGGCGCCGCCTGTTGAAGCGCAGAGGCGACGTCGCGAACGATCCGACTGGCGACTTCATCGGCGGCGGGATCGATCGAACGAACCAGGTCTGAATTGAAGGCCCACGCCGTTTCGATGCTGGCGGTTTTGGCCGTTCCGATCGCACTGCGGTCGATGCCCAGCGTCGTGAACTTGCGCTTGATGTCGTCGGAGTTCGCTCCAGCGGCGGTGTACTCGACCACGAGGCGGACTTGCGTTTCCGTGAAGCCCATTGCGTTGACCTTGAAGCGACTGTTCTCGGTCAGACTGGTCATGAGCATCGCGTGAGTGCTGGGTGGGTACTGAGACGCGATCGTGACCGCCCAGCGAGTCCATGTCATGCGCTTAGATTCCTGATTCATGCGGAGCCTTCCGTTCGTTGGCCGAACACGTCGCCCACCAACGCAGAAGGCCCGAACACAGCAGCCACCACTTGCGTGATGGACGACGTGTTCGGACCAGGTTGTCTCGGCCCGTTCTGGGCCATTGAGTTGTGTTGCGAAACGAGTGTGCGGGGTGGGAGCCACATCGGTCAAGCACCGTCGAGGTGAGAGGATGCGCGTCGTGGCGGAACTGACGTTTTGGACGGGCACGATGGACGCTGGAAAGTCCACCCTCGCGTTGCAGACCAACCACAACCACGCCGCCCGTGGCCGCGTCGGTCGGATCTTCACCTCGCACGACCGCGCGGGCGAGGCGCACATCTCCTCGCGATTGGGCCTGACCCATGACGCGCTTGAAGTCATGCCCGAGTTCGACTTCTGGCGGTACACAGTGGACACGCTGACGCAGGGCGGTCGGGTGGACTACTTCATCTGCGACGAGGCGCAGTTCTACACGCCGAGGCAGATCGAGGCGCTAGCGAAGATCGTGGACGAGTTGCAGATCGACGTGTTCTGCTTCGGCATCCTGACCGACTTCAGGACGCAGTTGTTCCCCGGCTCGGCGCGCCTGGTCGAGTTGGCCGACAGGACCGAGGTCTTGCAGGTCGAGGCCCTGTGCTGGTGCGGGAAGCGCGCGACCCACAACGCTCGGACCGAGGACGGCGTGATGGTCACCGAGGGCGAAGTGATCGTCGTTGGAGACGTAGAAGACCGGGAGGCGGACGGGCAGCCTGCTGAGGTGGCGTACGAGGTGCTGTGCCGTCAGCACCACCGCCGGGGACTCACTGCCGCACGG